>JAJZPQ010000041.1 GCA_021811085.1 Pseudomonadota bacterium
GGGTGCTGCAACCAATTGCGCAAGTATAAGCGGCGCGCAAAGGCTTTGGGAGGCACCGGAGCTACAGGTCGTCCGGCGTATCTATGTCGCGGCAAACGCCGGGATCGTCCACTTCGATGAGTTCGATGAGACCTGCGTTCTGCTTGAGCAGCGCGCGCGCGCCCTCGTCGCCGTGCAGGGCTTCGAGTTGCGCGCGAAAGCGCGCCGACATGCCCACCGGGTGGCCGCGCTCACCGCGGTAGGCAGGTGCGGCGATGGCCGCGCCGGCGGCCAGGGACGCGGCGATTTTCTCTATGGTTTCCGGCCGGATGTAGGGCATGTCAGCCAATGCGATCACCCAACCGGCGACATCGCCCGAGGCACTCACTGCGGCGGCCAGGCTCGCGCCCATGCCCTCGTCGGCGTTGGCGCACAGGATCACCTTGGCGCCGGACTCGCGCAACAGGTTCTCCAGCGCGGCCCCCCCCGGACGCACCACGGCGATGACGTGTGGAATGGCTGAGCGCAGGTTGGCGAGCGCGGCGACGGCGACCGGTACGCCCCGCGCAAGCGGATGCATCAGCTTGTCCGAGCCGAAGCGCTTCGACGCGCCGGCGGCGAGCAGAATGCCGCAAATGTTTGCGGCCATCGCTTATGCGCCGGGGACTTTACCCTTGCGCCGGCAGGTTGCGTGCAGCGCGCCGCAGCGGTGAGGGCAGAGCGGACTCAATTCTGCGAAACGCCGCAACCGGATTCGATTCCCGCCTTGGGCGGCTCTACGGTCTGCGGCAGCTGCACGCCGCGGCGCACGGCGGTCATCTCGGCCAGAATCGCCACCGCGATCTCGGGCGGGGTGCGGCTGCCGATCTTCAAGCCCACCGGTCCGTGCAGGCGCGCGATCTCTCCCGCAGACAGGTCGAATTCGGCGAGGCGCTTCCTGCGCTTGTCGTTGTTCGCTTTCGAGCCGAGCGCGCCGACGTAGAACGCGGGGGACTTGAGCGCCTCGAGCAGCGCCGCGTCGTCGAGCTTGGGATCGTGGGTGACCGCGACCACCGCGCAATGCGCGTCCAGGTTCATCGCCTGCACCACGTCGTCGGGGTAGCCGCGGTCGATGTGCACGCCGGCCACGTCCCAGGCCTCGGCGTATTCCTCGCGCGGATCGCATACCGTGACGTGGTAGTCCAGGGCCTGCGCCATCTGCGCCAGATAGCGCGACAGCTGCGCGGCGCCGATGATCAACAGGCGCCAGCGCGGGCCGTGCACGGTCTTCAGCAGCTTGCCGTCGAATTCGAGCGCGTCCGACCAGCGTCCCGCCTCCAGGCGCGACTTGCCGGTCTCGATGTCGAGGGTGCGCGCGACCAGTTCATGGCGCTCGATCGCGCCCAGCAATTCGTCCAGGCCGGCGCCGTCCTTGACCGGCTCCAGCACCAGTTGCAGCGTGCCGCCGCAAGGCAGGCGAAAGCGTTCGGCCTGCTCCTTGGTCACGCTGTAGGTTGCGACTTCGGGTTTGTCGCCGGCGAGCTTGTGCTCGCGCACGCGCTCGATCAAGTCGTCTTCGACGCAGCCGCCGGACACGGAGCCTGATACCTGGCCGTCGTCGCGGATCGCGAGCATCGCCCCCAGCGGGCGCGGCGAGGAGCCCCAGGTCTTGACCACGGTGGCCAGGATTACCGCATGACCCGACTTGAACCAGCGGCTTGCGCTGCGCAGAACTTCCAGATCGACGCTGTCCATTTCACACCTCTGCTGATTTGAGCGGGATTGGCGAAGTCGGCGTCAATCCCACAACCACGTTGTGGTTATAAATATGAAGGACGCAACATAACTGGTACGCCCTTTGCGCGAGGCGTTCAAGGTTATGCTTCGTTCCGACACCGGTCAAGCCGCGCCGTCATTTGATCGCAGTTGATTCACAGCATCGCATGGTCTAGGATTTGCTCCCTGCGTTCGGGCGCGCCGGAACTTTTCTCCGGTGCATGCATCATTCCTCACCCGGCGCGCGAAACGTGGAGGAAGCTTTCGCCGCCGAGCCTGCTGCAGAAATGGCAATACACAACAAGATCCATTCACAGAAGGAGAGCTTCATGAAGATATCGATGACCGTAAACGGCAAGCCGGTCAGCGCCGAGGTCGAAGCACGCACTCTGCTGGTCACCTTTATCCGCGAAAACTTGCGGCTGACCGGCACCCACGTGGGCTGCGACACCAGCCAGTGCGGCGCCTGCACCATCCACTTGAACGGCCGCGCGGTGAAGAGCTGCAACATTCTGGCGATGCAGGCCGAGGGCGCCGACATCGTCACCATCGAAGGCCTGGCAAAGGCCGACGGCACGCTGCATCCGATGCAGGAAGCTTTCCGCGAACATCATGGCCTGCAATGCGGCTTCTGCACGCCGGGCATGGTCATGAGCGCGGTCGACCTGGTGAAGAACCATCCCAATCCGTCCGAGGAAACCATCCGCGCCGAACTCGACGGCAACCTGTGCCGCTGCACCGGCTATCACAACATCGTCAAGGCGGTGAAAGCCGCCTCGGCGAAAATGTAAGGGGACGATCATGGGTGACATGAATTCCATCGGCGTCTCGGTCAAACGCAAGGAAGATTACCGTTTCCTCACCGGTGCCGGCACGTATACCGACGACGTGACGCTGCCGCATCAGAGCTACGCTGCGTTCGTGCGCTCGCCGCACGCGCACGCGAAGGTCAAATCGATCAGGAAGGACAAGGCGCTGAAGGCGCCGGGGGTGGTCGCGATTTTCACTGGCGAGGATCTCGCCGCGGCCAAAGTCGGCGGCCTGCCTTGCGGCTGGCTGATCACCGACGTCAACGCACAGCCGATGAAAGAGCCGGCGCATCCCTGCATGGCGCAGGGAAAGGTGTGCCATATCGGCGACCAGGTCGCGGTGGTGATCGCGGAAACCTATGACCAGGCGCGGGACGCGGCCGAACTGGTCGAAGTGGACTACGAAGTGCTGCCGGCGGTGGTGGACGTGGTTTCGGCGCTGAAGCAGGGCGCGCCGGTCATCCACGACGCTGCGCCGGGCAACAGCTGCTACGTCTGGGCGCTGGGCGACAAGGGCGCGGTGGACAAGGCGATGGCCGCGGCCGCGCATGTCACCAAGCTCGAGTTCGTCAACAACCGCCTGATCCCGAACGCGATCGAACCGCGCGCGGTGAATGCGAGCTATGCGCGCCACGACGAGTCCTATACGCTGTACGTCGCCAACCAGAACCCGCACGTAGAGCGCCTGCTGATGACCGCATTCGTGCTCGGCCTGCCCGAGCAGAAAGTGCGCGTGATTGCACCCGACGTCGGCGGCGGCTTCGGCTCCAAGATTTTCCTCTACGCCGAGGACGTGGTGCTGACCTGGGCGTCGAAACAGGTCAACCGCCCGATCAAGTGGACCGCCGAGCGCTCCGAGTCTTTCATGTCGGATGCGCACGGGCGCGATCACGTGACCACTGCGGAGCTCGCGCTGGACAAGGACGGCAAGTTTCTCGCGATGCGCGTGCGCACCGCCGCCGCGATGGGTGCCTATCTTTCGACGTTCGCCTCGTCGGTGCCGACCATCCTCTATGCCACGCTGCTCGCCGGCCAGTACACCACGCCCGCGATCTACGCGGAAGTGACGGGGGTATTCACCAACACCGTGCCGGTCGATGCCTATCGCGGCGCCGGCCGGCCGGAGGCGACTTACGTGGTCGAGCGCCTGGTGGAGACCGCGGCGCGCGAGATGAAACTCGATCCGGCCGAAATCCGCCGGCGCAATTTCATCAAGACCTTTCCCTACCAGACGCCGGTGGCGCTGCAGTACGACATCGGCGACTACGAGGCGACGCTGGCCGAGGCGATGAAAATCGCGGACGTCGCCGGATTCCCGGCGCGGCGCGCCGAAGCCGCGAAGCGCGGCAAGAAGCGCGGCCTGGGTTATTCCTGCTACATCGAGGCCTGCGGCCTCGCGCCTTCCTCGATTGCGGGCGCGCTCGGCGCCAGGGCGGGCCTGTTCGAATCGGGCGAGGTGCGCGTGCATCCCACCGGCAAGGTGACCGTGTTCACCGGCTCGCACAGCCACGGCCAGGGGCATGAAACCACGTTCGCCCAAGTGGTGGCCTCGCGCCTGGGTATCCCGGTCGATGACGTCGACGTGGTGCACGGCGACACCGGCCGCATTGCGTTCGGCATGGGCACCTATGGGTCGCGCTCGCTCGCGGTCGGCGGCACCGCCATCGTGAAGGCGCTGGACAAGGTGGTGAACAAAGGCAAGAAAATCGCCGCGCATCTGCTCGAAGCCTCCGACACCGACATCGAGTTCAAGGATGGCGTGTTCACGGTCGCGGGCACCGACAAGGCCGTGCCCTTCGGCGCGGTTGCGCTCACCGCTTATGTGCCGCACAACTATCCGCACGACAAGCTCGAGCCGGGCTTGAACGAGCAGGCATTCTACGACCCGACCAATTTCACGTTCCCCGCGGGCAGCCACATCTGCGAAGTCGAGATCGATCCGGACACGGGCATCACCAAGGTCGTCAATTTCACCGCGGTGGACGACTTCGGCAACATCGTCAATCCGATGATCGTCGAAGGCCAGGTGCACGGCGGACTCACGCAGGGCATCGGCCAGGCGCTGACCGAAGGCTGCGTCTACGACAAGGAGAGCGGACAGCTCATGACCGGCAGCTATCTCGACTATTGCATGCCGCGCGCCGACGACGTGCCTTCCTACAAAGTCGGCACCAAAGTGACGGCCTGCACCCACAACCCGCTCGGGGTGAAGGGCTGCGGCGAAGCCGGCGCGATCGGCTCGCCGCCCGCGTTGATCAATGCGATCACCGATGCGCTGGGCATCCGCGAAATCGAAATGCCCGCCACGCCCGAACGCGTGTGGCGCGCCGCCAACTCTAACAAGAAAGCATAGGGAGGAAACATGTACGCATTCAATTATCAGAACCCGAAAAGCGTGGCCGATGCCGCCGCGGCACTGAGCAAGGGCGGCGATGCCAAGCTGCTCGCGGGCGGGCAGAGCCTGATTGCGGCGATGAAGCTGCGCCTGTCCGCACCCACCGATCTGATCGATCTGGGCGGCATCAAGGAACTCAGCGGCATCAAGGTCGAGGGCAACAACATTAGCATAGGCGCGATGACGCGGCATGCCGAAGTCGCGCGATCGAAGGAGGTGCAGGCGAAGATCCCGGCGCTCGCGAGCCTCGCCGGGGGCATCGGCGACCGCATGGTGCGCAACATGGGCACCATCGGCGGCTCGCTCGCGCACAACGATCCGGTGGCGGATTATCCGGCCGGGGTGCTCGGCCTCAACGCAACGGTCCATACCAACAAGCGCAAGATCGCCGCGGACGATTTCTTCAAAGGCATGTTCGAGACCGCGCTCGCCGCGGGCGAGATCATCGTGTCGGTGAGTTTCCCCGTGCCCAAGCGCGCCGCTTACATCAAGTTCAAGAACCCGGCCTCGCGCTATGCCATCGTCGGCGTGCTCGCCGCGGAAACCGCGAGCGGCGTGCGCGTGGCGGTCACCGGCGCGGCGTCGAGCGTATTCCGCGTCGCGGCAATGGAGAAAGCGCTCGCCGCGAAGTGGTCAGCCGACGCGGTGGCGGGCATCAGCGTGCCGGCGGACAAACTCAACTCCGATCTGCATGCGAGCGCCGAATACCGTGCGCATCTGATCACGGTGATGGCGCGGCGCGCGGTGGAGGCGGCGAAATAACAAGGAGCGGGAGGAAGCAGCAGGGCGCAAAGGCTGATCGCCTTTGCGCCCTTTTTATTTGTGCGGCCTAACGTCAAGGGTAGGTGCGCGTTATCGGTCGCGGGAGGACGAAGCATTAGTAAACCGGAAATCGATCAGCGCGTGTTCGACCTGTACGATGCGTATTGTCATGGACGCATCGACCGGCGCGAATTCCTCGGCCGCGCGGCGACGATTGCGCTGGCGGGCGGAAGCGCTCTGGCGATGGCGCAGGCGCTGTTGCCGCGCTATGCGCTGGCACAGCAGATTGAGTGCTGCTGAGCGCTGAACGGCGACCTTAGCCGTTACGGCTCGATCCGTGCCAGCATAGAGGCGCGTATCCATGTAAGCTATTGCTGTTTCAAAGGAGGCTCCAATGTCCAGTCTCGTCGAAGAACTCTCCAGGAAGGCTCGTGCCTTGCCGGCCGAAGATCGTGTGCGCCTCGCTGAGGAACTTCTGGCCACCGTCCAGGAAGCTGACACCGAGATTGAGGCTGCGTGGGAAGAAGAGATCAGGCGTCGAATCGCCGAGATCGATAGCGGTACGGCCAAACTCATACCTGCCGAGGAGGTCTTTGCAGAGGTTCGCCGGCTGCTCAAGTGAAGCCTATTCGGTTTCACGATGCGGCGCGTGCCGAGTTGGTCAGCGAGGTTCTGTACTACGCCAGTATCAGCCCGCGTCTTGGCGAGGCACTTGCAGCCGCGGTGGAGAAAGCAGCGCAACTGGCATCGGAGTTTCCCGAAATGGGCGCTTCATACAAATATGGTGCGCGCAGGGTGTTCCCGAAGAAGTTTCCATTTTCTGTCGTGTACGTAGTTCGCGAATCGGAGATCTACGTTCTCGCGCTCGCGCCTTTCCGCCGCAAGCCTGAATGGCAACTGGCGTGTGACGTTCATCTTCGAGGGGACCGATACCGTGTTGGTGGATTATCAGGACTATCACTAAGGAACATTCGAAATGACGCGAATTTACAACCCGCCCCACCCAGGCGAAACCTTGCGCGAGGATGTATTGCCTGCGCTGGGTCTGACCGTGACCGATGCCGCCGCGCAATTGGGGGTGACCCGCGCGGCGCTGTCTCGCGTCCTCAACGGCCGCGCCGCCATCTCGCCGGAAATGGCGCTGCGCCTGGAGGGGTGGCTAGGTGCGAAAAACGGTGGGCGCGCCGACCTCTGGATTGCGCAGCAGGCCAGCTATGACCTGTGGCAGGCTCGAAAAGCCGGCGCACCGAAGGTAAAACGCGCCTCTGCATTACGCGCCGCCTGACCGCTTCAAGCAGCGGCCGCCTGGGTGTCGAGGCACCCTGCTCGGGCCACGTTTCCAGAGCCGGTAGAATGCGCGGGGTGAAACCCGAGCAAATCGATCGCAGGCGCATGAACCCGCAGCAACACCGCTATTCCGCAGCCGAACTCGAGCTGCGCCGCGCGGCGTGCCCCAAACCGATTTACCCGGAAGAGCTGCCGGTCAGCGCGCGCCGCGCCCACATCGCGCGCGCGATCGCGGAACACCAGGTCGTCATCGTCTGCGGCGAGACCGGTTCGGGCAAGACCACCCAGCTGCCGAAAATCCTGCTCGAACTCGGGCGCGGCACCGCCGGGCTGATCGGCCATACCCAGCCGCGGCGCATCGCGGCGCGCGCGACCGCGGCGCGCATCGCGCAGGAGCTCAAGACCGAGCTCGGCGGCGCAGTCGGGTACAAGATCCGCTTCAACGACAAGACGAGCCCGCGCTCCTACATCAAGCTCATGACCGACGGCATCCTGCTCGCCGAGACCCAGGGCGACCGGGACCTGCGCCAGTACGATGCGATCATCATCGACGAGGCGCACGAGCGCAGCCTCAACATCGATTTCCTGCTCGGCTATCTGAAGCAATTATTGCCGCGGCGGCCCGATCTGAAGCTGGTGGTGACCTCCGCAACCATAGACGCAGAGCGCTTCTCCAGGCATTTCGGCGGGGCGCCGGCGATCGAAGTGTCGGGCCGGCTGTATCCGGTGGAGGTGCGCTACCGGCCTCAGGCGGAGACGAAAACGGCGGGCGGCGCCGTACCACGCGAGGCGCAGGATCCGGTCGAGGCGATCGTCGACGCGGTGGACGAGGCCGCGCGCTGTGGCCCCGGCGACGTGCTGGTGTTCCTGCCGGGCGAGCGCGAGATCCGCGAGACCGCCGAGGCGCTGCGCAAGCACCACCCGCCGCACACGGAAATCCTGCCGCTCTTCGCACGCCTGTCGGCGGCGGAGCAGGAGCGCGTGTTCAAGGCGCACACCGGCCGGCGCATCGTGCTCGCGACCAACGTCGCCGAGACTTCGCTCACGGTGCCGGGCATACGCTACGTCGTCGATCCGGGCGAGGCGCGCATCAAGCGCTACAGCTACCGCAGCAAGGTGGAGCAGCTGCAGGTGGAAAAGATCTCCCAGGCGAGCGCGAACCAGCGCGCCGGGCGCTGCGGCCGCGTCGCGAGCGGCGTATGCATCCGCCTGTACGCCGAGGACGACTACCGCGCGCGCCCGGCCTACACCGAACCCGAACTGCTGCGTTCCTCGCTCGCGGGCGTGATCCTGCGCATGAAGTCGCTGCATCTGGGCGAGGTGGAGGACTTTCCGTTCCTCGATCCGCCGCTGCCCAAAGCGGTCAGCGACGGCTACGGCCTGCTCGCCGAACTCGGCGCGGTGGACGACGCGAATGATCTGACCGAGATCGGCCGGCAGCTCGCGCGCGTGCCGCTCGACCCCTGCATCGCGCGCATGATCCTCGCGGCGAAGCAGGAGGGCAGCCTGGCCGAGGTGTTGATCATCGCCGCCGTGCTGTCGCTGCAGGACCCGCGCGAGCGCCCGCTGGAGCGCGCCGGCGCAGCCGACGCGGCGCAGGCGAAGTTCGACGATGAAAAATCCGATTTCCTCGCCTTCCTCAAACTGTGGAAGTTCTACCAGGACGCGCTCGAACACAAGAAATCGAAGCGCAAGCTGGCCGAGCTCTGCCGCGACCACTTCCTCTCGTACAACCGCATGCGCGAGTGGCGCGACATCCACAGCCAGCTGCACACCTTCGTCGCCGAACTAGGCTGGAAAGTGTCGGAGAAAGAGGCGAGCTATGCGCAGATCCACCGCGCGCTGCTCGCCGGCCTCTTGGGCAATATCGGCTGCAAGTCGGAGGACAGCGAACACTACCTCGGCGCGCGCGGCATCAAGTTCCTGATCCACCCCGGCTCGGGCGTGGGCAAGAAAGCCGGGCGCTGGATCATGGCAGCGGAGATCACCGAGACCACGCGCCTGTATGCGCGCTGCACAGCGAAGATCGAGCCGGAATGGCTGGAGAGCATAGGCGCGCACCTCGTGCGCCGCCACCGCTATGAGCCGCACTGGGAAAAGAAACCCGCGCACGTGGCCGCGTTCGAGCGCGCGACCCTGTACGGCATCCTGCTCTACGCCAACCGGCGCATCCATTACGGTCCGCTGGATCCGGCGGAGTCGCGCCGGATATTCATCCGCCAGGCGCTGGTCGAGGGCGAGTACGAGACGCGCGCGCCGTTCTTCGCGCACAACCGCAAACTGATCCGCGACATCGAGACGCTGGAACATAAATCGCGCCGCCCCGACGTGCTCGTGGACGAGGAGCTGATCTACGCCTTCTACGACAGCCTGATCCCGCAGGGCATACACAACGGCGCGGCGTTCGAGCACTGGCGGCGCGACGCCGAAGCGCAGAACCCGAAGCTGCTCTATCTGAAGCGCGAGGACCTGATGCGGCACGAGGCCGCCGGCATCACCACCGAGCTGTTTCCGCACCAGCTCGATATCGGCGGACGCAGCTACGCGCTCGAATACCTGCACGATCCGGGCAACGCGCGCGACGGGCTCACGCTGACCGTCCCGCTGATCGCGCTGAACCAGATTTCGGCGGCGCGCTGCGACTGGCTGGTGCCCGGCCTGCTGAAGGAAAAGGTCGCGCTGCTGGCGAAGACGCTGCCGCAGAAAATCCGCCACAAGCTCGGGCCGCTGCCCGAATTCGCCGAAGCGTTTGTTGCGGCCGCGGGGGCTGCGCGGCGTGCGGATGAGCTCACGCTCGCCGAAGCCATCGCCCGCCACGCGCGCGAGGAGTTGAACCTGGTCGTGCCGCTCGATGCGTTTTGCCCCGAGCTGCTGCCGGCGCATCTCGCCATGAATTTCCTTGTCGTGGATGAGCACGGCCGGCAGCTCGCCCTGGGCCGCAACCTGGCGCAGCTGCGCGCCGAGCTGGGCGAACGGGCAGGGGAGCAGTTCAGCGCGATCGCCCAGCCCAAGGCCGCGCTGTCGGGCATCACCGGCTGGAGCTTCGGCGAGCTGCAGGAGATCATGGAAATACGCCAGGGCGCGCAAACCCTGATCGGCTATCCGGCGCTGGTCGATCGCGGCGCGAGCGTGGACCTGGAAGTGTTCGATGCGCCGCAGAAAGCGCGGGCGCAGCACCGCGACGGCCTGCGGCGGCTGTTCATGCTGCAGCTGAAGGAGCAGACGAAGTATCTCGAGAAGAACATGCCCGGCTTGCGCGATCTGGCGATGCAATTCCTGCCGTTCGGCGACGCGGCGTCGCTGAAGGACCAGCTGCTGCGCGTGACGTTCGACCGCGCCTGCATGGCCGAGCCCCTGCCCGTGACGCAGGCGCAGTTTCTCAAGCGCTGCGAAGAAGGCAAGACGCGGCTGTCGCTGCTGGCGCAGGAGATCTGCCGCCTGGTCGGCAACATCCTCACCGAATACCAGGCGCTGCAGAAAAAGCTGCAGGGGCTGAAGAATTTTCCGCAAGCCGAGCGCGAGATCGAAGAGCAGCTCGCGCGCCTCATGCCGAAGGACTTCGTCGCCGCGACCGCGTGGGAGCGCCTGCAGCATTTCCCGCGCTATCTCAAGGCGGTGGCGCTGCGCCTGGACAAGCTGCGCGCCGACCCCGCGCGCGATGCGCGCTTTTCCGCCGAATTCAATCCGCTGTGGCAGACCTGGCAGCGCGAGGACGCGAAGCAAAGGAAGCAGGGCGTGGCCGACCCGCAGCTGGATCAATTACGCTGGCTGCTGGAAGAGCTGCGCGTATCGCTGTACGCGCAGGAGCTGCGCACGCCGGTGCCGGTGTCGGTGAAGCGGCTGCAGAAAATGTGGCAGAGTATGCAGCAGTGACCTGCGAAGACGGCATGCATGGGTGAAATCGGCAAAGCGCTGCTGCGCGCGCTGGGGGACCTGCTGCATCCGCGCATGCTGCTGCTGCTGCTGTGGCCGGTGGCGATCGCACTGGTGCTATGGCTCGGACTCGCGTTCGCGTTCTGGTCGCAGGCAGCCGCCTGGCTGCAGCTGCAGTTCGATCAATCGAGCGCGATCGGCTGGGCGATCAACGTGTGGCCGCTGACGCTCATTGCGACGCATCTCGCCTGGATCCTGCTCGCGCTGCTGTTCGTGCCGCTGGTGCTGGTCACGGCGGTACTGATCATCGGCGTGTTCGCGATGCCGGCGATGGTCAAGCACGTGGCCGAGCGCAGCTATCCCCGGCTTGAACGCCGCGAGGGCGGCGGCTTCACCGGCAGCCTGTGGAACGGCGTGCTCGCGCTGGTCTGGCTCGTCCTGCTCGCGCTGCTGTCGCTGCCGCTGTGGCTATTCCCGCCCTTGTGGCCGCTGCTGCCCGTGCTGCTGTTCGCCGACTTCAACCAGCGCGTGTTTCGCTACGACGCACTGGGCGAGCATGCGAGCAGCTGGGAAATGGCGACGCTCATGCGGCGCCACCGCGGCGAGCTGTTCCTGCTCGGCATCGCGCTGGCGCTGTTCGGCATGATCCCGCTGCTCGGGTTTTTTGCGCCGGTGTACGGCGGCCTCGCTTTCATTCATTATTGCCTCGCGCGCCTGGCGCAGTTGCGCGACGAGCCGGTCGCGACACAATAGGAACTTCGAAGGAGAACATCGATGCCTTTCGGCGCCCTGATCATCGGCGATGAAATCATGCGCGGCAAGCGCCAGGACAAGCATATGGCGCAGTTGATCGCGATCCTGCGCAGCCGCGGCCTCAATCTCGCCTGGTGCGAGTACCTCGGCGACGACCCCGAACTGATCACGGCCACGCTCAGGCGCACATTCGCCGGCGCCGACGTCGTGTTCAGCTTCGGCGGCATCGGTGCGACCCCGGACGACCATACGCGCGCCTGCGCCGCCGCCGCGGCCGGCGTGGATCTGGTGCTGCACCCCGAGGCCGAAGCCGAGATCCGCGCGCGCTTCGGCGCCGACACCACGCCCAACCGCCTGAAGATGGGCGAGTTCCCGCGCGGCGCGGACACCATACCCAACGACTACAATCGCATCCGCGGCTTTTCCCTGGGCGAGCATCACTTCGTGCCGGGTTTCCCGATCATGGCCTGGCCCATGGTCGAGTGGGTGCTCGAGACGCGCTACGCACACCTGTTTCACCGGCGGCCGGAAGCCGAGGCTTCGATCATGGTGTATGACTCGGCCGAGAGTACGCTGACGCCGCTGATGGAGGCGGTAGAGGCGAAATACCGCGGGCTCAAGGTATTCAGCCTGCCCAGCGTGGGCGAGGGCGGCCGGCGCCGGCATATCGAACTGGGCGTGCGCGGCACGCCCGACGAGGTGCCCTCTGCGCTGGAGGAACTCAAGCGCGGCGTGACCGCGGTCGGCGGAAAATGGGAGCCGCACGCGGCTCCGCCCGCGCCGGCGTAGTTCTAAGTCTTGCGCTTGCGCGCGGGGCTCGCCTTCACCGCTTTCTTTTTTGCGACGGGCTTTCCCGCTGCCTTGTTCGCCGGTTTTTTCGTCGTCTGTCGGGCATGCAACATCCCCGCGGCTATCTTGAAAATGTCGGTCTCGGTGATGATGCCGACCAGGACCTTGCGGCTGTTCAGAACGGGGAGGCTGCCGATGTGGTTGACCACCAGCAGCCGGGCCGCCTGCTTCAGCGCAGCGTTCTCCGAGACGCAGACCGGCGCGCCGCGCATGATCTCGGCGACGGGTACTTCGGCGGAGCCGAAGTTCGCGGCCGCGAGCAGCAAGTCGCGCTCGGCGACGATGCCGAGCACGCGATCGCCTTCGACAACCGGCAAGTGATGGATGCGGCGGCTGTGCATGAGATCGAATGCCCGGCGAAACTCGGTCTGGGGCGCGATCGTCAATGCCGGCCGGCTCATGTATTGGCTAACTTTCATGCTAATCCTCTAGTCGTGGTTCATGGCCCCGCTGGGCGTATTCGCCCGCGCCTTAGCCTGACTCGATTGTACTTCCGGGGCACTCGATCGTTTCAAGCTTCGATTGCTGCGCGAATATAAGCAGCTTATGGCCGGAGGCTTTGACCTGAACGGCAAGCGGCCCGATAATCTCGCGACTCGACCGTGCGCAAAAAGGAGACTCCCGTGTCCGCTGCCCGCCCTTTCATCGAAGCCCGCGATTTCCTGCTCCAGCACCGCAACGACTACCTCGCGGCGACGCGCGATTTTCGCTGGCCGGTGCTGACCGAGTTCAACTGGGCGCTCGACTACTTCGACGCGCTCGCCGCGGGCAACGAGCGGCCGGCGCTGTGGCTGGTGGGCGAGGACGGCAGCGAGCACAAGCGCTCCTACGCGCAGATGTCGGCGCGCTCCAATCAAGTCGCGAACTGGCTGCGCTCGCTCGGCGTGGCGCGCGGCGACCGCATCCTGCTGATGCTCGGCAACGAGATCCCGCTGTGGGAGACCATGCTCGCGGCGATGAAGCTCGGCGCCGTGGTCATTCCGGCCACGACGCTGCTCGCGCCGGACGACCTCATCGACCGCTTCGAGCGCGGCAACGTGCGCCATGTCGTCGCCGGCAGCGCCAACGCGGACAAATTCGCCGCCGTGCCCGGCGGCTATACGCGCATCGCGATCGGCGCCGCCGTTGCGGGCTGGCACAGCTTTTCCGAAGCCGATGCGCATGCGGCTGCGTTCAAGCCGGACGGTCCGACCAAGGCGAACGATCCGCTGCTGCTGTATTTCACTTCGGGCACGACCTCCAAGCCCAAGCTGGTGCTGCACACGCAGCAGAGCTATCCGGTAGGCCACTTGTCGACCATGTTCTGGATCGGACTGCAGCCGGGGGACGTGCACCTCAACATTTCTTCGCCGGGTTGGGCCAAGCATGCCTGGAGCTGCTTCTTCGCGCCGTGGAACGCGGGCGCCTGCATTTTCATCTACAACTACAGCCGCTTCAACGCCAAGGCACTGCTCGCAGTGCTCGAGCGCTGCGGTGTCAGCACGCTGTGCGCGCCGCCGACGGTATGGCGCATGCTGATCCAGGAAGACCTGAGCGCCTATCGCGGCCGGCTGAAGCTGCGCGAACTGCTCGGCGCGGGCGAACCGCTCAATCCCGAAATCATCGGACAGGTGAAGAACGCCTGGGGCATCACGCTGCGCGACGGCTTCGGCCAGACCGAAACCACGGCGCTGGTCGGCAATTCGCCCAACCAGGTGCTGAAGCCCGGCTCGATGGGCCGGCCGCTGCCGGGCTACCGCGTGGTGCTGCTCGATGCGGACGGCAAGGAGGCGGACGAAGGCGAGGTGTGCCTTGCGCTCGATCCGCGCCCGCTCGGACTCATGGTCGGCTACATGGACAGCGCCGAGAAAACCGCCGAGGCTACGCGCGGCGGGTACTACCGCACGGGCGACGTGGCGAGCCGCGACGCCGACGGTTACATTACCTATGTCGGCCGCGCCGACGACGTGTTCAAGGCTTCGGACTATCGCATCAGCCCGTTCGAACTCGAGAGCGCGCTGCTCGAACATCCGGCGGTGGCGGAGGCGGCCGTCGTGCCCAGCCCCGATCCGGTGCGCCTCGCGGTGCCCAAGGCCTTTCTGATTCTGACCCAGGGCACGCAGCCCAGCCGCGAATTGGCGAAGGAGATATTCGCTTTCGTGCGCGGCAATCTCGCACCCTACAAGCGCGTGCGCCGCATCGAGTTCTCCGATTTGCCCAAGACCATTTCCGGCAAGATACGCCGGGTGCAGCTGCGCGGTGTCGAAGCCGAACGCCGCGCGAAGGGCGAGCGCGCCGAGTGGGAGTTTTTCGAGGAAGACTTCCCCGAACTGAAGCAGTAAGCGTTCATCCCAGTGAGTCCGACTTGCCGTCCTCCCGGCAAGCGGACGGGGACGTTTTTGCGGCATCGGGTAAACCCCTAGTAGTCAGGTCGCCCCGCAAATTTATAATCCCCGCACTAAACGCAAGAAGTTAAACATAAGTTGGCCAATAGGAGGATTCGATGACTTCACGCATTTCCCGCCGCAATTTCATCGCCGCATCCGTCGCCGCGCTTGCCACCCCGGTGCTGTCGCGCACGGCGCGCGCCGCCGCCGAGCCGCTGCTCTTGCGCTGCTCGCTCGATACCGCACCCAGCCACCTGCGCAACGTCGCGTGCAGGGATTACCTCGCCAAGGTCGAGGCCGCATCGGGCGGCAAGATCAAGACCAAGCTGTACGAGAGCGGCCAGTTGTTCCCCGACCTGCAAGTCGGCAAGGCGCTGATCCAGGGGCAGGTCGAAATGGCCTGCCCGGGGAGCTGGACCATTACCGGCATCGTCCCGGATGCGGACGTGTTCCAGCTGCCCGTGTTCTACGGCCGCACGGTGGACGAGGTGCATCGCGCGATGGACGGCAAGGCCGGCGCGCTGCTCGGCCAGGAAGCCGAGCAGAAGCTGCATACGCATGTGCTCGGCCCCTGGCTCGACCTCGGTTACCAGAACTGGTTCAGCGCCACCAAGCCGCTCAACTCGCTCGCCGACTTGAAGGGCATGAAGATCCGCAATTCCGGCGGCGCCGGCCAGGCCTGGCGCGCACGCTTTCTCGGCGCAATCCCGAACACCACTGCCTGGCCGCAAGTGCCGCTTGCGCTGTCGCAGGGCGTGTTCGACGGCTTCGTCAGCTCCGACGAAAGCGTGGTCAGCGCGCAGCTGTGGGATGCCGGCGTCAAGTACGTGCTGGAGGATCATCAATTCGTCGCCATGTACGTGCCGATGGTAAGCGAGATTTTCTGGAAGAAGCTCACCCCCGAGCTGCAGAAAATGATGACCGATATCTGGCTGCAGAACATTCCCACCTACCGCGCCAACATGGCTGCGGCGCAGGCCAAGGCGCGTGGCACGCTCGAGTCGCACAAGATCAAGTTCGCGGATCCGAAGCCGGAGCAGACCCTGGCCGAGCGTACGCTGATGATGAAGGAGCAGGACGAGCTGGTGAAGACGCTTAAGATCTCGCCGGAGATGGTCAAGCTGGTGATGTCCGCAATCAGCAAGGCGGGCTGAGCGCCATCGGCACTGCGCAATGAAGTTCTGGGACTGGGTCGAGCAGACCCTGACGGGGCTGCTCGGCCTTTGCGCGCTCGTCGTCGCTCTGTGGCAGATCATTGGGCGCTACGTGACGCCCACTCACGCGATCAGCTATGCCGAGGAGGTGATTGTCTACCTCGTCATCTGGGCGGTCATGATCATTTCGAGCCAGCTCGCGCGACGTGACGGCCATGTGCGCCCGGACCTGGTGCTGCGCCTGCTGTCGCCGCAGGTCGCGCGCTGGATGGAAGTGTTCAATTGCCTGGTCGCGATCGTGTTTTCCGCTGCGATGGTCTGGTATGGCGTGCAGATCGTGCAGGGCTCGCTCGCGATCGACGAACGCAGCTCGAGCGATCTGCAGTTTCCGATGTGGATCTATTACCTCGCGCTGCCCACCGGCGGCGCGCTGATGGCGGTGCGTTACGTGATCCGCCTGTTCCGCTACCTGTTCCATTACGATCCGCGCACGATGAAGCCGGGACACGTCGTGCACGAGACGGTCGAAGGCCTGGAAGCGCCAAAATCCCAGTGAGCGCGACGCAATGACCTTCCTGTTCCTCGCGCTGTTCTTCGGTCTGCTTGCGGCGGGGATGCCGATTTTCCTCGTGCTCGGCACCTGCGCCGGCGTGCTCTACTACGTCACCGGCCAGCCGCTCATCGGGCTCGCGCAGGGCGTGATCAACGATCTCAATTCGACCACGCTGATGGCGCTGCCGCTGTTCGTGATGGCGAGTGCGTTCATGCGCTCCGGCGGTGTGGCCAAGGCGCTGGTCGACCTCGCGACGGTCTGGCTCGGCGGCGTCCGCGGCTCGCTCGGCCTGGTCACCGTGGTGTCGTGCACGCTGTTCGCCGCGATCTGCGGCTCGAGCGTCGCCACCGCGCTCGCGATGGGCTCGCTGCTGATCCCGGCGATGATCGAGCGCGGCTACCCGCGCTCGTTCGCGCTCGGTGTGGTCGGCGCCTCGGGCACCATCGGCATCGTCATTCCGCCCAGTCTCGCGCTGCTGCTCTACGGTATCGTCGCCGAGCAGTCGGTGCCGCGCCTGTTCCTCGCCGGCGTGCTTCCCGGGCTGCTGCAGGCGGCGGTGTTCTTCCTGTGGGTGCTGTACTACGCGCGCAAGCACAATTTTCCGGTGGAGCCGAGCAAGCCACTGCAGGAGCGCCTGCGCGTTTCCATGCATGCGCTGCCGGCGCTCGCGGTTCCGATCGTGGTGCTGGTCGGCATCTACGGCGGCTTCGTCACGGTGACCGAGGCGGCGGCCCTGTCCTCGGTCACGGCGTTGTTGGTGTCGCTGCTGTTCTATCGCGGCTTCCATTGGACCAAGACCCTGGACGTGATCGCCGACGGCCTGCGTAGCGCAGGCACCATCATGCTGATCGTGGCCACTGCGCTCGCATTCGGCCATTGGATGACCGAATCGGGAATTCCCGCGAAGCTCGTGGAATTCATCGTGAGCCACAACTTCGCGAAGTGGCAGTTCCTGCTCATGATCAACATCCTGCTGCTTGTGCTCGGCTGCTTCCTCGAAGTGATCGCGACGCTGCTGCTGGTGCTGCCGATCCTGGCGCCGGTGCTGAAATCGATGGGCGTCGATCCGGTACATTTCTCCATCATCTTCACCCACAACATGGAGATCGGGCTGGTGCATCCGCCGGTGGGACTGAACCTCTACGTGCTCTCGACCATCTCCACGGCACCGGTGGGCGAGGTGATCCGCGGCATCCTGCCGTTCCTGATCCTGCTGCTCGCGGTGCTCATGATCATCACCTATGTGCCGCAGCTTACGCTGTGGCTGCCGAACGCGGTATTCGGCTCCTAAGCGGCGCCCGTCTTATCTGCATTTCCGCAAGGTCCCCTGCGGAATTTCCCTCGGGTTCCCTCCTGCTGGGTCCGACTCGGCGCGCAAGGCGCGCAGTTTTTATCCGGGGTACAATCGCGCCGGTAACACAAAAAGTAAATTTTTTTTGAGGGGGAGAAGCATGAAAAGTTCAATACTGGGCCTGGGCCTGGCGGCCATCCTGGCGGCCACTACGGCCTTCGCGCAACAGCCTATCGTGATCAAGTTCAGCCATGTCGTGACCAACGACACGCCCAAAGGCAAAGGCGCGCTGAAATTCAAGGAGCTCGCGGAGAAATACACCAACGGCAAGGTCAAGGTCGAGGTTTACCCGAACTCGACGCTGTACAAGGACAAGGAAGAAATGGACGCGCTGCAGCTGGGTTCGGTGCAGATGCTCGCCCCGTCTACGGCCAAGTTCCGCCCGATCGGCGTGCCCGAATTCGAGGCGATGGACCTGCCCTACATCTTCCCCGACGAGGCCACCTACTACAAAGTGGTGAACGGGCCGGTGGGCAAGTCGCTGCTGAAGAAGCTCGAAGCCAAGGGCATCACCGGGCTTGCGTTCTGGGACAACGGTTTCCACATGGTCTCGGCCAACCGGCCGCTGCTCATGCCCGCCGACTTCCAGGGTCTAAAGATCCGCATCTCCGGCTCCAAGGTCGCTGACCAGTATTTCCGCGCGATGGGCGCACTGCCGCAGATCATGGCCTTCTCCGAGGTGTATCAGGCGCTGCAGACCGGCGTCGTGGACGGCTGCGAGAACACCGCATCGAACTATTACACGCAGAAGTTCTACGAGGTGCAGAAGGACATCACGGTGTCCTACCACGCCCACCTGCAGTATGCGGTGATCGTGAACACCAAGTTCTGGAACGGCCTGCCGGCAGATATCCGCGGCCAGCTGGAAAAGGCGATGAAAGAGGCGACCGACTACACCAATTCGATCGCCAAGGAAGAGAACGAGGACGCCCTGGCCAAGATCAAGGCTTCCGGCAAGGCCACGCTGCATTACCTGACTCCGGCGCAGAAGAAGGCGTGGATGGACAAGCTGCTGCCGGTCCACAAGGCAGCTGAAGGCCGGGTGGGCAAGCAGATCATCGACGAGTTGCACGCGGCAGCCGGCTTCAAGAGCTAAACGCCAGTCTGGTTCGGGCCGCCGGCGGCGCATTACGCCCCCGGCGGCCTGTTTGCGTATCGCCCCCGAATAGGGCAACCATGTTCAACAAATTCCTGAATCACCTCGAGGAGTGGCTGATTACCGCCCTCATCGGAGTCGCCACCGGCGTGGTGGTCGTCGCGGTGGTGCACCGCTACGGTACCTCGCTCTCGATCGATACGGCCAAATGGGCCATCGCGCACGGCCTGCCCTGGGTCGCACCGCCGCTGCAGGCGATTTACGACTGGCTGAGCTCGCTAGACCTGTCCTCGGCGCAGGAGCTTTGTATCTACTTGTTCATCTGGATGGCCAAGTTCGGCGCCGCTTACGGCGTGCGCACCGGCATTCACATCGGAGTAGATGTTTTCACCGCACGCATGCCGCCGGTGCAGGCAAAGAAGGTGATTTTGTTCGGCCTCGGCCTGGGCGCGCTGTTCACCGGGGTCATCGCCGCCTTCGGCGCGGATTTCGTCTACGGCGTGTATCACGCCGGCACGCGCTCGAGCGACCTCGAGGCCCCGATGTGGATCGTCTACCTCGCGATCCCGCTCGGTTCCTCGCTGATGTGCTATCGCTTCCTGCAGGTCGCGTGGCACTTTTACCGCAAGGGCGAGCTGCCGCATCATGACGTCGGGCATGTCGACGGCGTAGACGCGGCTGCGGCGCCGGCGCCGGCTCGAATCGAGCCCGTGTTCACCGGCGGCGGCCGCATGAGCGTGTTCCTGATCCTGCTACCGCTCGCGATCGCGGGTCTGGCCTTCGCCTCGAAATTCGGCGTGGTGCAGATCGGCGGCGGCTTGCGCACGGGCCTCGTGTTCGCGCTGCTGGTCGCGCTGATGCTGACCAGCATGCCGATCTCGATTTCACTCGGCCTCACGGTGCTCACGTTCATGTTCACCCTGACCGAGGTGCCGATCGCCTCGGTCGCGATGAAGCTGTTCACGGGCATCGAGAACTTCGAGATCATGGCCATCCCGTTTTTCATTCTCGCCGGTAACTTCCTCACCCACGGCGGCGTGGCGCGGCGCATGATCAAATTCGCGACTTCCCTGGTCGGGCACTGGCATGGCGGCCTTGCCCTCGCCGCGGTATTGGCCTGTGCCCTGTTTGCCGCGGTGTCGGGCTCATCTCCCGCCACCGTGGTCGCGATCGGCTCGGTGGTGATGCCGGCCATGGTGGCGCAGGGCTTCCCGGCCCGCTTCGGTGCCGGCGTCGTAACCACCTCGGGCGCGCTGGGTATCCTGATCCCGCCCTCGATCGCCATGGTGCTGTACGCCGTGTCGACGAACACGTCGGTGGGCAAACTGTTCATCGCCGGCATCGTCCCGGGGGTCGTGCTCGCCACCATGCTCGGCCTCACCACCTGGTATCGCGCGCGGAAGTTCGGCTACCCGCGCATGCAGCGCGCCACCGGCCGGGAACGACTCGCGGCGTTCCGCGAATCGGCCTGGGGCCTGTTGCTGATCGTGATCGTGATCGGCGGGATCTATACCGGCATTTTCACGCCGACCGAGGCCGCGGCGATGAGCGCCGTATATGCGTTTTTCATCGCCGTGTTCGTGTACAAGGACATGCGCCTGAAGGACGTGCCGCGCGTGCTGCTGTCGTCGGCGAACTTGAGCGCGATGCTGCTCTACATCATCACCAACGCGGTGCTGTTCTCGTTCGTCATGTCGAACGAGAACATCCCGCAGGCGATGGCCGACTGGATGGTCGCACGCGGTTTCGGCTGGATCGGGTTCTTGCTTATCGTCAACATCGTGCTGCTCGCGGCGGGCAATCTGATGGAACCGTCCTCGATCATCCTGATCATGGCGCCGATTCTGTTCCCGGTGGCAATGAAGCTCGGCATCGATCCGATCCATTTCGGCATCCTGATCACGGTCAACATGGAAGTCGGGCTGTGCCATCCGCCGGTAGGCCTCAACCTGTACGTCGCATCGGGCATCGCGCGCATGGGCATTACCGAACTCACGGTCGCAGTGTGGCCGTGGCTACTGACCATGCTGGTGTTCCTGGCGATCGTGACCTACGTCCCGGCACTGTCGCTGTTCCTGCCGCGCTTGCTGGGAATGTGAGCACTGGCGGCGGGCTCTGGTCCGCCGCTCTTGCCCTCGCGCGAAAATCGCGCGACAGTGGCGCGTACGACAGTTGGATACGCAACCGAGGTATGCATCCATGCCGCATGTAGCCTTGCGCGAATTGATCGCGCTGGCCGGATTGGCCGAGCCCGAAGCCGGGCAGATCCGGATCGCCGGGGACGATCCGGTGTTCCCGACGCCTTATCGCATCGCTGCATCCGGCGCCGCCGCCGCGGCAGCGGTGGGCTATGCGGCGGCGGAGTTGTGGCGCCTGCGCAGCGGACACAGGCAAAGCGTCAGCGTCGATGCGCGCGCGGCCGCGGCCTCGCTGCGCAGCAACCGCTATCTGCAGCTCGACGGGCGCAAGCCGGACGGGCCGTTCGATCCGCTTTCCGGCTTTTACCCGGTGCGCGACGGCCGCTGGGTCAGCATCCACTGCAATTTTCCGAATCATCGCGATGCTGCGATGAAGGTGCTGGCTGCGCCGCAGGAGCGCGCAGCGGCAATGCGCGCGAGCGCGGCCTGGGACGGACTCGAACTGGAAGATGCGATCCATGCCGCGGGCGGCTGCGCCGGGCTTGCGCGCAGCGCAAGCGAATGGGCGCTGCACCCGCACGCGGCCGCAGTGGCGGCGCAGCCGCTGCTCGAAATCCTGCGCATAGGCGATGCGCCGCCCGAGCCCCTGCCGCCCGGCGCACGGCCGCTCGCGGGGCTGCGCGTGCTCGATCTCACGCGTGTGCTCGCCGGACCGACCTGCGCGCGTACGCTCGCCGAGCACGGCGCGCAAGTGCTCAAGATCAGCGGGCCGCACCTGCCGGATTCAGGCGCCTACGAAATGGACACCGGCATCGGCAAGCGCGCGGCCTTCCTCGATCTGCGCCAGGCGCGCGACGCGGCGACGCTGCAGGGACTCGTCCGTTCGGCCGATGTTTTCTCCCAGTCCTATCGGCCCGGGGCGCTGGCCGGACGCGGCTTTGCACCCGAGGATCTCGCGCGGCTGCGTCCGGGCATCGTCTGCGTGAGCCTGTCGGCCTGGGGCGGCAGCGGCCCCTGGCGCGAGCGGCGCGGCTTCGACACCATCGTGCAGACGGTCAGCGGCATGGCGCTCGCCTCGGGCGGGAAGCCGCAGTATCTGCCAGTGTCGGCGATCGATTATGTCAGCGGCTACCTAATGGCGCTGGGAACCATGGCCGCGCTTGAGCGCCGGGCTAAAGAGGGTGGAAGCTGGCTGGTACGCGTGGCCTTGGCGCGGACCGGGCGCTGGATCACGGACCGGGGCGAGCTCGGCGCGGATGCTTTACGCGGCGTTGCCGAAGAGCTGACGCCGGAGGAGATAACGCGGCTGACCATGGAAACGCAGGCGCCGCTGGGGCGCATCCGCCACCTGCGGCCGGTGGCGATCCTGGGCGAGACGCCCGCGCACTGGACGCAGCCGCCGGTGCCGCTGGGTTACGACAAGCCGGAGTGGCTGGCGAGCTAACTTTGGATCAGTTGGCGCAGGATGTTCACGCGCGCGCCCAGCTGCACCGCGGGATCGAACAGCGCCCGGCTGCGGGCGCGGCCCAGTTCACCCAGGTTTGCCAAAGCCTGCGCATCGCCGCGGTAGTGCAGTACGCGCTCGACGATGGCATCGACTTCGGGCGCGATGATGCAGATCTCGCTGCCGTCGGCGTAATAGATGTTCTGCCGCATCACGTCGGCGCACATCAGGCCTACACCGCATAGCGTGGCTTCGACGCAGGCCGCAGTGGGGAAGCCGTCGGTCTTGCCGCCGCCGAGCAGATGCGCGACGTTGGGCGACACGATCAGATCCATGCCCGCGTAGAAAGCCGGGAATTCCGGCGTCTGCTTGATGCCATGAAAGAAAATCGTATCGCCCAGGGCGGAGACGTCGATGTCTTCGGGACCGTAGTTGCCGACGACGTGGAAGCGCGCTTCGGGGATGCGCTGCGCCAGCGCATGCGCTGCGGCGATAAAGGTGTCATAACCTTTGTCCCGGCCCTGCGGCATGTATTTGTACGCGACGAAGCAAATATCCAGCGTCGCCTTGTCCAGGCCGTAGCGCTGCCGTCTCGGCGCGGCGCCAAAATACTCGCCCGGGATCACTGCGCCGTAGACCAGCTCGACGCGCTCGGCGTCGTAGTAGCCTTTCGTCTTGAGGTATTCCAGGGTGGCGATCTGGGTCACGATCACCTTGCGCAGCCCCTCGTAGGCGAACAGCTGCGCCAGCTTGGCGTCGCTTGACGCATCGTCGATGCCGAAGTCGCCGCCCGGGTACAGGGTCATTGCCAGCGGCAATCCCTGGCTTGCCACATGCGGCAGAAAGGCGATCGCCGAGTTGAGAAAAACGTTATAGACGAGCCGGCTTGCGGGCAGCGGGTCCTCGGGCGCGAATGCGCGCACCTGCGGCGCGAGAGCGGCGTGATGCGCCGCGAACAGCGCATGGTGCTGCGCGAAGCCGGGCAGGGTGCTCAGAGCGACCGAGCCCGGCATTTGCGTCAGGTAATGCGTGAATTCGGCGTAGCGGTAGGCGGAAAGGGGACTGGGGAAAGCCTGGTCCAGCATCAACAGCGGAACCGGCCGAGGACGTACCAGGATCTGCTGCAGTAGCCCGCTGAGGATTGCCATGGCCGCCGATTATTCGGCCGCCATGGCTTGGTGTCAAATTTGAATCGCTATTATTTGATCGTGAGCTTCTTCGACTCGGTGCCGGCTTTCTTCGGCAGCGTCAGCTTCAGCACGCCGTCGTTGTACTCGGCTTCGGCTTTGGCTTCGTCGATGTCGTGGCCGAGCGTGAAGCTGCGGAACTGCTTGCCGTAGTAGCGTTCGCTGCGCACCAGTTTCTTGCCTTCCTTTTCTTCCTTCTCATGTTTGACTTCGGCGCTGATGGAAATCTGGTTGCCGTCGATCGATACTTGGATGTCCTCTTTCTTCACCCCCGGAACATCCGCCTTGACCGTGTAGGCCTTGTCTGCTTCCGAGATCTCGAGCTTGATCTCCGGTTCGGCTTCCAGGCCCTGGAACACCGGCCGCAGCATGAAGCCCTTGAAATAATCGTTCATGTCGCGGAACGGGTCGAACCGCGCCATTTCACCGAACGGATCCCAACGAGTGAGGTTAGCCATGATGACGCTCCTTTTGTGGTTGACGATAGAAGGCGCAAGCACTGACTTGTCAACGCAGTTACGCTACACCGCGCAGGCCGTCCCCGTCGTGACAAAAGTCAAACAGCGCCGGGGTTTGCTGCCCAGATCGCTGTCCTGGCGCAGACCGCTTCAGCTTGCGGCGGCGGTCGGTGCTGCGCCGCCGGCGGGCTCGACCGCCATGCGCACTGCGTCATCCACGTCATCGAGGAATACGAATTCCAGCTTCTGCTTTGCCTCGGCCGGCACTTCCTCCAGGTCCTTGCGGTTGCGTGCGGGCAGCATCACCCGCGTGATGCCGGCGCGCATCGCGGCGAGCACCTTATCCTTGATCCCGCCCACGGGCAGCACCAAGCCGCGCAGGCTGATTTCGCCGGTCATCGCGGTATCGGTGCGCACCTTGCGCCCGGTAAACAGCGAGGCGAGCGCGATGAACATCGCCACGCCGGCGCTGGGGCCGTCCTTCGGGATCGCGCCGGCCGGGACGTGCACGTGCACGTCGCTGCGCTCGAACGCGGCGGCGTCTATGCCCAGACTCGCGGCGCGCGACTTCACCAGAGTGAGCGCGGCCTGCGCGCTTTCCTTCATGACGTCGCCGAGCTGGCCGGTCAGGATCAGCTTGCCGCCGCCCGCGTTCCGGCTCGCTTCGATGAACAGGATGTCCCCGCCCACCGGAGTCCAGGCGAGACCGGTCGCCACGCCGGGCATGGCCACGCGCAGCGCAAGCTCGTTCTCGAACTTGGCCGGGCCGAGGATGTCGGCAAGATCGCTCTCTTCGATGCGCGCTTGCGTCAGTTCGCCTTCGGCTATTTTCACCGCGATGCGGCGGCACACGGCGCCGATCTGGCGCTCGAGCGAGCGCACACCGGCCTCGCGCGTGTAGTCGCGCACGATGGCGGCGAGCGCGGTGTCGGAGATGTCGAACTGCGCAGCTAGCAGGCCGTTTTCGGCAAGCTGGCGCTTGACCAGGTAGCGGCGCGCAATTTCCAGCTTTTCTTCCTGCGTGTAGCCCGGAAGCTGCACGATTTCCATGCGGTCGCGCAGCGGTCCGGGCACCGTGTCGAGCACGTTGGCGGTGGTGATGAACAGCACGCGCGACAGATCGAAGGGCGCGGCGAGGTAGTTGTCGCGGAACGTGTTGTTCTGCTCCGGGTCGAGCACCTCGAGCAGCGCCGCCGACGGGTCGCCGTGGATGCCGGTGCCGGCCTTGTCGATCTCGTCGAGCATCATCACGCAATCGCGCGTGCCGGCCTTTTTCAGCGCCTGGATGACGTTGCCCGGGAGCGCGCCGATATAGGTGCGGCGGTGCCCGCGGATTTCGGCCTCGTCGTGCACGCCGCCGAGCGACACGCGCACGAACTTGCGCCCGAGTGCGCGGGCGATGCTTTGGCCGAGCGAAGTCTTGCCCACGCCGGGCGGGCCGACGAAGCACAGGATCGGCCCGTGCCCCTGCGGATTGAGCTTGCGCACCGCGAGGAATTCGAGAATGCGCTTTTTCACCATATCCAAGCCGAAATGGTCCTCGCCCAGGATGCGCCTCGCCTCGGCGATGTCGATCGCGGTCGCCGCCGGCGTCTTCCACGGCAGCTCGATCAGCCAGTCAAGATAAGTGCGCACCATCGAGTATTCGGCCGAACCGTCGGACATGCGTTCCAGGCGCTTCAGTTCCTTGGTTGCCTGTTTTTCCACTTCTTCCGGCATTTGCGCGTCGGCGATGGCCTGCGTCAGTTCCGCGATCTCGGCCGCATTGCCCGCCTCGCCTTCGCCCAGTTCCTTCTGGATCGACTTGAGCTGTTCGCGCAGCAGGTATTCGCGCTGGCGCTCGTCCATGCTCGCTTTGGTGCGCTCGTCGATCTCGCGCGAAAGCCGCAGCACTTCGATGCGCTGCGCCAGCAGTTCGAGCACGCCGTCCAGCCGCCGCTCGAGATCGACGGCTTCGAGCAGCTTTTGCTTCTGCGGCGCCTTGATATCCATGAGCCCGGCGACCATGTCCGCGAGCACGCCCGCGGAGGCCACGTTTTGCACCGCGCTCACCAGTTCCTGCGACGCCTGCGGCATGAGCTGCAGCACCTCGAGCGCGCGTTCCTTCAGCTGCATGAAGCGCGCTTCTATTTCCTTGCCGCTCGCCTCGGGTTCCTCGATGCGGCCGACGCGCGCCACCATGAACGGATAGCCTTGGATCATTTCGACTATGCGGAAACGCTGCTGGCCCTGGCAGATGATGTGATGGGTGCCGTCCGGCGTGGTGACGTAGCGCAGCACATTGGCCAGCGTTCCCACGACATGCAGATCGTCGAGGGCGGGTTGGTCGATCTCGGGGTTGCGCTGCAGGATGATGCCGATCGGACGCTCGGCTTTGACCGCCTGCTGCGCGCCCGCGATCGAGCTTTCGCGGCCGATCGTGATCGGCAGGATCATGCCCGGGAACAGCACCATATTGCGCACCGGCACGATGATGAGCGCGTCTTCGGGCAGCGTGAACGCACCGCGCGCGCCATCGATCGCTGCGGCTGCGGCGGGCTCGCCCGGAACTTGTACTGCTGTCTTTTCGAGTTGCATAGGGTTCTCTCTCAGCTCAGGCGGCGCAGGTCAAGCGCCAGGCAGCCGTGCTCCAGCCGCCGGTCGACCAGCTCGAACGCACCGGCGGGAAGCGCGATGCGGCGTTCGAATTGCCCGTAGGGAATCTCCAGCCGATGGATGAGTGCGCGCCGGGAGCTTGCCGGCAATGAGCGCTCGCCGCGGACGATGATCAGGTTCGGCGCCAGCACGACTTCCACTTGCTGCGCAGTGACGCCAGGCAAGGCGACCAGCAGCCGCAATTCGTCGCCGCTCTCGAATACATCCACGGGCGGCTCCCAGCAGGGTGCGCCTTGCAGCACACCGATGCGGAAGAACTGGCGCTGCAGGCGTTCTGCGTCCTGCAACAGTTCCAGTGCCTCGGCCCACATCCACGATCTCGGATCGCGCGATCGCATAGTTGATATTCCCAGTGCGTTGGGGATAGTGTGAGCCGCGTCCGCGCCGCCCGCTTGATCCCGATCACAAGGATATGCGGGCGTCGGGGGCCTAATACAAGCGCCTATCGACGCTCGGGTCGTGAGGGCGAAAAAAACCCCGGGTAAGAGCCCGGGGTTTGGATTGCCCCGAGTTTGCGCTCGGGGCCGCTGACAGCCAAGGAGGAGGAGGGAAGCCGTCAGCGTTTCCTGCAGAAAGCCTATGCGGCTTTCTTTTTGCTCGCTTGCTTCACCACGCTAGCGGTGGCGGCGGTTACGTTGGCTTCGGCCATGTCGGTCGCTTGCTTCACCACCTTGGTGAAGCTGTCGTAGGCGGAGTTCGCGGCAGCCATGGCGGACTTGACTGCGGCCACGGCGACGTCCGAACCGGCGGGCGCGTTCTTGGTCAGTTTGTCCATCAGCGAAACGACGGTCTTGTTCATTTCGGCGGCCTGGGCTTCAGCCAGCTTGGTGACTTCGGCCTGGGTCTGGGTCGCTACTTCGTACACATTGCGCGAGTAGGCGATCGCCTTTTCCAGGGCCGGTTGGGCCGAGGTGGCGCTCAGGTTCACGAATTCTTGCGCGTCTTTCACCGACAGCAGCGCTTTGGCTTGGCTGACGCTGTCTTCGAACGCGGTCTTGGTCGTGTTGAAGTTCAGGGCCGACAGGCGCTCGAACGCGGCGAACTGGGCTTGGGCGATGCTAAACAAGGCGTCTACGCTGGCCTTGTTGGCGGCAGCAAATTGTTCCGGGGTGGCGTACATTTTCAATCTCCAGATAAGTTACGAAAGTGTCCAGCAATCTTTGGGTGCAATCGCCTCGTAACTGCGAAGATATTGCACTGCAACAATTTGAATTCTACACCCAACTGATTGCCTGTCAAGTGTTTTTTAACGATTGCCGATTCTGGTTTGATGTGTCGCACAAATTATCGGAAAATCATTGGGTTAGCGCGTAATCTTAGGCCGCCGGCTCCAGCGGCAAATAAATAATATAACGAAATCAATGTATTACAGTTTTTGCGTTGCGATCGACCGCGAAGCGGGTTGGCGCGGACTCACTTCGCTTGCGTGAAACCGGACTCACCAAGCCTGCCGCGGGCGGGCTTGCTATACTGCGCGGCTTTCCGAGCGCTCCTCAATGCCGATCAAATTTCCTTCCTTCCTGCGCCTTCGCGGCCGCCATGCCGGCTGCTGAGCGCGGGGCCGCACGGCTCTGGCTGCAATCCATGCCCGGCTTATTCGTGCTGCTGTGGAGCACGGGCTTTGTTGGCGCCAAATACGGCCTGCCCTACGCCGAACCCTTGACTTTTCTGCTGTTGCGCTTGGCCTCGGTCGTGGCGCTGATGCTGCCGCTTGCGCTCGCGATGCGCGCGGCCTGGCCGCGCAGTCTGACGCAGGCCGGGCATGTCGCCGTAGTCGGGGTGTTGATGCAGGGCGGTTATCTCGCCGGCGTGTTCTACTCGATCCATCTGGGCATGTCGGCGGGCGTGAGCGCGCTGATCGTCGGCCTGCAGCCCATCCTCACCGCTTTCGCCAGCGCGCCGTTGTTCGGCGAAAGGCTGCATGCGCGGCAATGGTCGGGTCTGATGCTCGGCTTCGTCGGGGTGCTGCTGGTCGTGACCGGGCGCTCGGCGCTATCGGGCATTACGCCGGTGACCCTGGCGTTGTCGCTGCTCGCGCTGGTATCGATCACCGCGGGCACCCTGTACCAGAAACGCTATTGCGGCGCGGTGGACCTGCGCACCGGCTCGGTGATCCAGTTCTGCGCCGCGGGTCTGGTGCTGCTGCCCTTGGCGCTGGCGTTCGAAACCATGCGTGTGCACTGGAGCGTCGAATTCATCGGCGCCCTCGCTTGGCTGGTGCTGGTGCTGTCCATAGGCGCGATTTCCCTGCTGTACATTCTGATTCGCAAGGGGGCCGCGACCAAGGTGGCGAGCCTGTTCTACCTGGTTCCCCCGACCACCGCGTTGATGGCCTACGCGATGTTCGGCGAAACGCTCAGCCCTGCGGCCATGGCGGGGATGGTGCTGGCTGCGATCGGCGTGGCTCTGGTGGTCTACCGACGCCAGTAGTAGTAGCCACCGTAGGGCTGGAAGGGGTAGCCGAAGCGCCAGCCGGGATAACCCGGCCACCACGGGTCGTAGAAATAGCTGTTGCGCAGTTGCTCCTGCTCGCGCTGCAGCTCTTCGGCGTGGCGTTGCTCGCGCTGATTGATTTCCTCCGCCATGCGATCGCGCAGCTCCTGCTCCCGCGCCGACTGGATGTAGTCCAGCACTTCGGCGCTTACACCCTGGCCGTGCAGTTCGATCAGCTGCGATGCGCTGAGGGCGTAGGTCGAACCGGATTGCTTGATCTTGGCGATGATGTCTTGTGCGGCGGTGCCTTCCCGCGACAGGCGTACGAGCTCTGCCGGGGGCAGCTTGGGCTCGGGCTTGGGCAGAATGCGCGCGAGATCCTCGGGCGAAATGCGCGCGATCGCGCCGTTTCCGCCCGGCGGGACGGAGGCGCAGCCCAACACCGACAGCAGCAGGGCCGAAATCAGGACAGAGCGCAGCTTAAGCATTTGCATATTAGACCACCAAGCGCGGCGCAAGTGCGCCGCAAAATTCGCCGCCGGCGGCAAGAGGGGCGTAGCCGCGCGCCCCAGCCCTAGCTGCCGCAGAAGCGAAAACTGCTCCCGGCCTGCTTTGCCGCGTACATGGCGGTGTCGGCGGCCGTGACCAGCGCATCCGCGTCGCGCCCGTCGCCCGGGTAGACCGCGATGCCGATGCTGATCCCGATTGCAATGCTTTGCCCCTGAGGGCTGAGCCGGAACGGCAGGGCGAGCGCGCTGATGATTTTGCCGGCTACGACTGCCGCCTCCTCGCGTTTGGCGATGTCGGGCAGGATCACGGTGAATTCGTCGCCCCCGACGCGGGCTACGGTGTCGGATTCGCGTACCTGGTTCCGGATTCTCGCCGCAACTCCCTGCAGCAGCTCGTCGCCGGCGGCGTGTCCCATGCTGTCGTTCACCGGCTTGAAATGGTCCAGGTCGAGATAGAGCAGCGCGAACTGACGCGAGTCGCGTTTGGCCAGGCTGAGTGTCTGGTGCAGCCGGTCGTTAAACAGCAGGCGGTTCGGCAGCCCGGTCAGGTCGTCGTGATGTGCCACGCGCTGGATACGCTCCTGGGTCAGCTTGTGTTCCGTGATATCCGTGGTGACCGCAAAACAGCCGAGCACCTTGCCCTGGTCGCCGAGGTGTGGCAGAAGCCTGATCTCGATATAGCGCGGCTCATCGTTCCCAGCTCTGGTCATCCTCTGGTAGGTGACGGCTTGTCCTTGCAGCGCTTGCGCCAAATGCGCTTCAATCTCCCGGTACGCTTCCTGCCCCAGGACCTCGCTCACGTGTTTGCCGATGATCTGCTCGAGTGCGACGCCGTAAAACCCCGTGAACACTTTATTGGCGAAGCGGCAGCGCAGGTTCTCGTCCCACAATACAGTCATGACCGGGACGTTGTCGGCGAACAGGCGCAACTTCGCCAGGCTGTCGCGCAATTCCTGCTCTGCCTGCTTGCGCGCAGTGATGTCGGTGCCGACGCCGCGGTAACCCTGAAATGCACCGGAGGCATCGAACACCGGATCGCCGCTGATCGAGATGAAGCGCTCGGTGCCTTCTGCCCCAAGGCGCGAGAGCTCGAAACCGCGGAACGGCTGGTGCGCGTCGAGCACCGCCCGGTGCGCCTGCCAACCCGCTGCATCGGGCGAAAGATAGGGTATTTCCCAGCGGCGCTGGCCGGTCTGCACGCTGCGCCGGAACGCCGGCACCCCGCCTGCCGTGCCGCCCGAATCGAGCCGCGTCACGCGATGTTCCGTATCGCTCTCCCAATAGAAATCCGAGGACATCTCCGTCAGGCTGCGAAAACGTGCCTCGCTTTCGCTCAAGCGGCGTCTGAGCCTGTTGATCTGTCCGCCGATGATCGTGAATCCCGGCAGAAGTCCGGCAAGCGTCAGCCAACTCATCCATTCGAGCGGCACGTCGTGGATCGCTTGCGGCCGCAGATACATCAGCAGGTCGATGACGAGGGCGTACGCGGCCAGCGTGTAGAGCGTGATCAGCGTGAATCCGCGCGTGTCGAGGCGGAACACGCCAAACAGCAGCACGATGAAACAACCGAACAAGGCGAGGTTGCGCGCGTCGTTCATGTTGTAGGTTACGACCATCAGCAGGGTGATCGCGGCCAGAATCTGGAAGCGGGTAAGACTGGGATCGGCGAAGCGCAGATTGAAGTCCGAGCGGATGGCCGCGTACAAAGCCAGGTTGAGCGCGACATACGCAGCCGTAATCTGCAGCGCCGCCGCCGGCGCGAGCACGTCGAACGCCCAGGCCAGGGCAACCAGCCCGGCCGCCAGCAAGTAGCTCAGCGCGGCGAGCCCGAGGCGGCGCAGCCGCAGGGCCTGCTTCGCATCGAGCGTGGACGGAAGCAGGACTTCGGCCAGCTTCATGTCGGCGCAATGCCGCGCCGCAACGGCAGCAGCGGAATCAGTTCCGCTCGGAACACGGTAGACCACATGTGATTCGTTGCGCTCTCGGCAGGATGTCGGTCAGAGGACGACGACGCAGTTATCGGGGGATTATGCGCCGGCGGGCAGCGCGGACAGGTCGATTTAACAATATTTTTAATAATCCGCCCTTGTCCGGGTGACGTCGCCTGCCCGGCGCGCTGCCGCGGCGCCGGAGTCGGTCGGATGGGGTGCGCAGCTTGTGGCCTATGCGCGCGGCGTGATGCGGGCGGCTTGACCGGCCGGGAAAATTCGACTATAAAGCAAACAGTCGTTTGTTTTGTTTATACCTCGAGCTTATGGCACAAACACTACGCATACCGCGCAGCGACAACCGCCTGCCGCAGATTCTGGACGAGGCGGCGCGTCTGTTCCGCGAGAAAGGCTATGCCGCCACCTCGATGCGCGACATCGCGGCGGCGGTCGACATGCTGCCGGGGTCGCTGTATTACCACTTCGCCGCGAAGGAAGACCTGCTGGTCGCCGTGTACGAACAGGGGGTGCGCCTGATCACCGAAAAGGTGCGCGCCGCGATTGCCCGGCACGAGGAACCCTGGCACAGGCTGGAGGCTGCGGCGGTGGCCCATCTGGAGGCCTTGCTCAAGACCGGCGATTACGCGCTGGTGGTGATACGGGTACTGCCGCAGGATGTGCCCAAGGCCGCGGCGCGCCTGGTTAGACTGCGCGACGGCTACGATGCCTTGTTCGCCGAACTGGTGGCGGCACTGCCGCTGCCGCCCGAGACCGACCGCCAGAGTTTCCGCCTGCTGCTGCTGGGCGCGCTCAACTGGAGCCAGCACTGGTTTCGCGACAGCGGCAGGCATTCCCCGCGCAGTATCGCGCGCAGCTTTCTGCGCCTGCTGCGCGAGGCGCAGCAGCCGTGAAGATGCGCAATCCTCAACGAGGCAAAATGCCATGACTACGCAACCACCCAAAGTACTGGTCACCAAAATCGGCCTCGACGGCCACGACCGGGGCAGCCGCGTGGTCGCCTCCTACCTGCGCGATGCGGGCATGGAAGTGGTGTATACGCCGCCGTGGCAGGACATCCCCACGGTGGTCAAGCTGGCGCTGGAGGAGGACGTGGACGTGATCGGCGTGTCTTCGCTCGCGACCGACCACCTGATCGTGCCCAAGCTGATGCAGGCGCTGGGCGC
>JAJZPQ010000042.1 GCA_021811085.1 Pseudomonadota bacterium
CGGGCTGCACCCTGGCTTCGGCCATCGCCGCCACGCTCGCCAACGGCCTGGACATTCCCGAAGCCGTGCGCGAGGCGCAGGAATACACCTGGCAGACGCTGAACTCCGGTTTCCGCCCGGGCATGGGCCAGCACATTCCCGACCGTTTCTTCTGGGCGCGCGAGGCAGAGGGCGACGGGAACAAGCCGGAGGACTGAGGCGTGCAGCGCAAACTCGCGGGACTCTACGCGATCACGCCGGATGAACCGCGCACCGACATACTGCTGCGCAAGGTAGGCCAGGCGCTGGCCGGCGGGGCCGCGGCGCTGCAATACCGCAACAAGGCCGCCACGACCGCACTCAAACTCGAGCAAGGACGCGCTCTGGCGGCTTTGTGCCGCGCCGCGGGCGCAACCTTCATCGTCAACGACGATGTCGCGCTGGCGCTGGCACTCGATGCCGACGGCGTGCATCTGGGTGCGGAGGACGGCGACCTGGCCGAGGCGCGGCGCCGGCTGGGGCCGGGTAAGCTGCTCGGTGCCTCCTGTTACGATCGCATCGAGCTGGCTGCGGCCGCGGTGCAGGCAGGCGTGGATTACCTGGCTTTCGGCAGCGTGTTCAGTTCCGCCACCAAACCCGCCGCAGTGCGCGCGCCGCTCGCGCTGTTCGCCCAGGCCAAGCGGCGCTTCCAGCTGCCGCTGGTGGCGATCGGCGGCATAAACCTGCAAAATGCGGCTCAAGTGTTTGCCGCGGGCGCCGATGCCGTCGCCGTGATCAGCGCCTTGTTCGACGCAGGCGATATCGCCGAGTGCGCGGCTGCATTTACCCAAGTTTATCAACAACAGCGGATCGAACCATGAGCAACGAGTCTTTGTTTGCGCGGGCCCAGCAATTCATTCCCGCCGGGGTCAATTCCCCGGTGCGGGCGTTTCGTGCCGTGGGCGGCGCGCCGCGCTTCATCGCGCGCGGCGAAGGCGCCTGCATGTGGGACACCGAAGGCCGGCGCTATATCGACTACATCGGCTCCTGGGGTGCGATGGTGGCAGGCCATGCGCATCCCGAAGTGGTGGCGGCGGTGTGCGCAGCCGCAAAGAAAGGCTTGTCGTTCGGCGCGCCGACCGAAGCCGAGATCGAAATGGCCGAGCTCCTGTGCAAGCTGCTGCCCGGCATGGAACTGGTGCGCCTGGTGAGTTCGGGCACCGAGGCCACGATGACCGCGCTGCGCCTGGCGCGCGGCTACACCGGCCGCAACCGCGTGATCAAATTCGAAGGCTGCTACCACGGCCATGCCGACAGCCTGCTGGTGAAAGCGGGCTCGGGTGCGCTTACCTTTGGCCAGCCGAGTTCCTCCGGCGTGCCGCCTCAGGTAGCCGCCGATACCCTGGTGCTCGACTACAACGATGCCGCGCAGCTCGAGCGCTGCTTCGCCGAGAACGGCAAGGACATTGCCGCCGTGATCGTGGAGCCGGTGGTAGGCAATATGAACCTGGTCGCGCCCAAGCCCGAATTCCTGCGCAGCCTGCGCGCGCTGTGCAGCAAGCACGGCGCGGTGCTGATCCTGGACGAAGTAATGACCGGCTTTCGCGTGGGCCTCACCGGCGCGCAAGGGCATTACGGCATCGAGCCCGACCTCACCACGCTGGGCAAGGTCATCGGCGGCGGCATGCCGGTCGGCGCTTTCGGCGGGCGGCGCGAGATCATGCAGAAAATCGCCCCGCTGGGGCCGGTCTATCAGGCCGGCACGCTGTCGGGCAATCCGGTGGCGGTGGCGGCGGGCTTGGCAACCTTGAAACTGGTGCAGACCCCAGGCTTTTACGAAAAATTAGGCGCCAATACGCTCGCATTGACCGAAGGTTTGGCTACGGCGGCGAAAAAGCACGGCGTGGTGTTCTCGGCACAGGCCGTCGGCGGCATGTTCGGCATCTATTTCCGCGCCAGCGCACCGCAGAGCTTCGCCGAAGTCATGCAATGCGACAAGGAAGCGTTCAACCGTTTCTTTCACGCGATGCTCGAGCGCGGCGTGCACTTTGCGCCTTCGGCCTATGAGGCCGGCTTCGTTTCCGCGGCACACGGCGCGCAGGACATCGCAGCGACCGTCAGCGCGGCCGAAGCGGTGTTCGCGACGATGGGCAAATAAGCGGCAGCGCCTGCCTGGCGCTGCGCTCAGCGCGCTTTCAGGTTGTCGCGGATTTCGCGCAGCAGCTTCACTTCCTCCGGCTCCGCCGGTGCCGGCGCGGGGGCCGGCGGCTGGGCGCGCTTCAACTTGTTGATCCAGCGCACCAGCATGAAAATGATGAACGCGAGGATGACGAAGTTGCTGGCGATGGTCAGAAAGTTGCCGTAGGCGAACACCGGCACGCCCGCTTTCTTCACCGCTTCCAGCGTCATCGCCGTGCCTGGCGGAATGTCTTTGAGCGCGAAGAAATAGTTGGAAAAATCCAGGCCGCCCAGTATGCGGCCAATCACCGGCATGATCAGATCGTTCACTACGGAGTCGACGATCTTGCCGAAGGCTGCGCCGATAATCACGCCTACGGCCAGATCCATTACATTGCCCTTGAGTGCAAATTCCTTGAATTCTTTGAGCATGGTTCGGTTTCCTTTGCGCTGATAAGGTCAAAAATTTCGCGGCTGCGGCAGGCGCCGCGCGCGGGAGTGACGATCGCACACCGTCGCGGCTATAGCAAGAACCGGGTCGCGGCCGATTCTAGCAGCGGGGTTATGATTGCAAAACCGGTTTCTGGGGCTTTTCCTCCATGGCTGAAGCGCGTGCACGCAACGGACTCTCGACAGATGCGGCTCCGCTGGAAATCTGGGCCTGGGCGATGTATGACTTCGCCAACTCGGGCTATACCACGGTGGTGCTCACGGCGATCTTCAACGCCTACTTTGTCGCGGTCGTGGCGGCCGGCGCGCCCTGGGCCACGTTCGCCTGGACCGCGGCGCTGTCGTTGTCCTACGCGCTGGTGATCGTCAGCGCGCCCGTGATCGGCGCCTATGCAGATCTGCGCGCCAACAAGAAAAGCCTGCTGCTCGCAAGCACTGTAGGCTGCGTGCTCGGCACCGCGATCCTGGCGCTGGCCGGCCCGGGCGATCTGGCGATCGCGGTGCTCGGCGTGGTCGTCTCGAATTTCTTTTTCTGCACCGGCTGCGATCTGATCGCCGCGTTCCTGCCGGAACTTGCACGCGGCAGGGACCTGGGCAAGGTATCGGGCTGGGGCTGGAGCCTGGGCTACATCGGCGGTCTGCTTACGCTGGGCGCCTGTCTTGTCTACGTATCCTGGGCGCAGGCGGCCGGCCAAACGGCCGCGCAGTTCGTGCCTGTGACCATGCTTATTACGGCGGGGCTGTTTGCGCTGGCGAGCCTGCCGACGTTTGTTCTGTTGCGCGAGCGCGCCCTGCCCCAACCCCTCCCGGCAGGCCTGCCTCTGGTACGCGCGGCATTCGCGCGCCTGGCCGACACCCTGCGTCATGCGGCCTTGTATCAGGATCTGCACCGCTTCCTCTGGTGCATCGTGTTCTATCAAGCCGGGGTGCAGACCGTGATCACGCTTGCCGCGATTTATGCCGAGCAGGCAATGGGCTTCAATACGCGCGACACGCTGGTGCTGGTGCTGGTGGTCAATGTCACCGCTGCGCTGGGCGCATTTTTCCTCGGCAACGTGCAGGACCGCATCGGCCACGTCCCCACCATCGCGCTCACGCTCGTGGGCTGGATCGCGATGGTGCTGATTGCCTGGGTGGCCGACACGCGCCTGCTATTCTGGATCGCGGCCAATCTCGCCGGACTGTGCCTGGGGGCATCCCAATCGGCGGGCCGGGCGCTGGTGGGCTATCTGAGCCCCAAGGCCCGCCGCGCCGAGTTCTTCGGCCTATGGGGGCTGGCGACCAACCTGTCCTCCATCCTCGGGCCCATTACCTATGGCGCGGTGAGCTGGGTCTCGGCGGGCAACCACCGCCTCGCGATGCTGATCACCGGCGGCTTCTTCGTGCTCGGACTGCTGATCCTGCATGGTATCGACGCGCGCCGCGGCCGGCGCGCCGCGCTCAAACGCCTTTGACCGCCGCTTACGGCAGTTCAGCCGAAGGCATGCGCGCGTGTATGGTTGCGCTGTAGCGCTGCAGGAATTCGGAGTTGCGGTTGCGCTCGTAGTACAGCGGCCGCGGCAACATCGCCGCCAGCTGCGCCGCTTGCTCGGAGTTCAAGCCGGCCGCGCTCACGTTGTAGTAATGCCGCGCCGCCGCTTCGGCGCCGAACACGCCTTCGCCCCACTCCGCCACGTTCAGGTAGATCTCGAATATGCGCTCTTTGTCCATCAGCGATTCCAGCATCCAGGTGATGACCGCTTCCTGGCCCTTGCGCCAAAGACTCTTCTCGCCGGAAAGAAACAGGTTCTTCGCCAATTGCTGGCTGATGGTGGAGCCGCCGGCGACGACTCTTCCGCGCCGCTGATTTTTTTCGAGCGCCTTCTGTATCCCTTCCCAGTCGAAACCGTCGTGCTCGGAGAACTTGGCGTCTTCGGCCACGATGACGGCGCGCTTCAATTCCACGGAGATGCGCCCGTAGCTGATCCAGCGCTGCTGCAGCTGCGCATTGGGGTTCTTTGCGCGCATGCGCTCCAGCCGCGCCTGCATGAAGCTGGTGCTCTCGGGATTGTGTCCGACCCAATACCAGATATGCGCTGCGAACCATCCCTGGTACAGCAGCAGTACGATGAACATCACGCCCAGCGTGTAGCTGAACGCCTTCCACAGCGCCAGCAGTGCCCGCCTTATGGCCTTGAGCATTTCAGATCTGCCGCAGCAGCTTCAACACCGCCGCGCTGTCCGGGCGCACGCCGCGCCAGATGAAAAACGATTCGGCCGCCTGCTCGACCAGCATACCCAGGCCGTCGGCGGACAATGCCGCACCTTGCTCCCGGGCAAAGGCAAGGAACGGCGTCTCGCCCTTGTCGTACATCATGTCGTAGGCTAGTGCCCCGCGCGCGAACACCCCCGATGGCAACGGCGGCAGTTCGCCGGCAAGGCTGGCGGAGGTGGCGTTGATGACGAGGTCGAATTGTCTGCCGGCGAGCGCAGCATACGCGCCGGCCTCGATCGCGCCGTGAACGCTTTGTGCCAGCTGCTGCGCCTTGTCCGGCGTGCGGTTGGCGAGCATGAACTGCGCCGGCTGCAGCAGCAGCAAGGGTTCGATGACGCCGCGCGCCGCTCCGCCTGCACCCAGCAGCAGAATGCGCCGGCCGGCGATGGCAAAGCCGAGGTTGTGCAGCAGATCGTTCACCAGCCCGGCGCCGTCGGTGTTGTCGGCAAAAATTGCAGCGCCATCGAATTTCAGCGTGTTCGCCGCCTGCGCCGCGCGCGCGCGCGAAGAGAGCACGCTGGCGTAGCGGCAGGCCTCGCCTTTGAACGGGAGGGTGACATTGAGGCCGCGGCCGCCGCGGGCGCGGAACGCATCAACCGTCGCCGCAAATGCATCCTTGGGCGCGAGCAGCGTCCCGTAGACCAGGTCCTGCCCGGTCTGGCGCGCGAACGCGGCGTGTATCAGCGGCGATTTGCTGTGCGCGACCGGGTTGCCGATGACGGCGTATTGGTCCGGCATGACGGGAAATCACTCCCCTCGCAAAGTGTCCCCCGGAGCAAACGTCCAGGTTCGGGTGATAACGAGAATGTCGGTGTCGCGCTGGATGTTAGCCGGGAAGCGGGCGTAGGGCGCGGCCATTTTCACGATGCGCTCTGCCGCCCGATCGAGAATCTGGTGGCCGGAGGAACGCTGCACTTCGACCGACTCCAGGCTGCCGTCGGCTTTGATCGAAACGGTGAGCACCAGGCTACCATAGATTTTGCCGCGCGCGCCCTCCGGGTAGTTCAGGTTGCCGATGCGCTGGACCTTCAGGCGCCAGTCCTCGACATACTGCGCGAAACGGTATTCCTGCGCGCTCGAGCCGATGAATTTCCGGATCGGGCGTTTTTGATATTCCTCGGTTTGGCGCGAGATCTGCGCCTCCAGGCGCGCGATTGCGAGTGCACTGTTTGCGAGGTCCTGGCCCGACACCTGGGGCTGCGGCGCGTCGGTCGCGGGCGCCGCTTTCGCTTGCTCGGTGGCGGCGACGCTCTTGGCCGCGCGCAGCCGCGTCATCATTCTCAGTTGCTGCGCCTCCAGTTCCTGCACTCTCTGCGCGGCGCGCTTGGTATCGGTGCCTGCCTCCGCATCTTTCAGCACCGGCAGCGGCGTCCTGGCGCGTCGGTTCTCGTCGGTATTGCCGCCGCCGTCGAGATTGGCCTGCGCCAGCACGCTCGCCTTCACCGGCTTCGCGCGCGTCTTGCTGTTGACCAGCACGACGTCCAGCGACGGCGCGATGTATTTGTCGCGGATGATGTCGGGCAGGCGGAAATGGATGGACAGCGCCAGCGCGTGCAGGAATATGGACAGCGCCAGCGCGAGCGCTAGATTACGCGACGGAGCATCCAGGCCGGCCATGAACCCAGGCCAGCGCAAGCGCATGAAACCGAGCGAATTGACACTGTGCAATCAGACCTCAAAATCTCTTGAAATCAATGTATTCTATGCTTTTCGAGAGAAATTATCTTAACTTTCTGCTCAATCCTCAGCCGGTCCCTTGTACCGGGCTTTGACCGAGTTGTCGATCAGATCTATCCCCTCGATTTCAAGCAGCACGCGGCTGCCTATTTCCAGATCCGGCAGCGAGGGCACGCGCACATACAAGGGAATGCCTTCGAACTTGACCAGGGTCTCGCGCAGCACCTGCGCTCTGGCCAGCGTTACCTGCTCCTGCAGCAGCCAGCGCAGACACCAGTAATGCTCCATCTTGCTCTGGAATTCGTCGTAGGCCGCATAGGTCAGCTCGAATTCGCGCATCGACGCGAGCAGTTCGGCGGAATTTTTCGAAAACGGCGGTGCGCTGCCCGCCAGGCAGGCGAGCAGCTGCCACTGGTTGAGCAGGTCGATGTAGCGGCGCAGCGGCGAACTGGCCCAGATGTAATGCGACACGCCCAGGCCCTGGTGCGGAGACGGTACCGTCGTCATGCGCACCTTGCCGTTGGCTTGGGTGCGGTAGATGGCAGGTACGCCGCGGTCGGCGAGCAGCCTGCCCCAGTTGTTGTTGGCGCTGATCATCAGCTCCGCCACCAGCTTGTCCAGCGGCGCGCCGCGCCTGCGCTCGACGATGCTGACGCGCTCGTTTTCGACGTAGAAATTGTAGTCGACGCGATCCTGCTGCGTCGCGGGTTTCCCGCGCGCGGCCTCCAGTTCGAGCGCGAGCCGCCACAGGAAGAAGAGTTCGGCCTCGAACGGCAATTCGCCGCGTTCTTCACCGGCAAGAAAGGCCGCGTCCAGCGCCTCCACCTGATGATGGCGCAGGTTGGCGGCGATGTTCACGCGCTCGACGCGTGTTTCCTGGCCCTCCACCAGAAACGACAGCGGATTGATATCCAGATACAGCGACACCGCCGGACACGCGCGGCCTTCGGCGAGCGTATAGCGCTCTATCACCTGCGGCGGCAGCATGGTGATCTTGCGCCCCGGAATATAGGCGGTCGACATGCGTGCGCGCGCGATCTTGTCCAGCGCCGATGCGGGAGAGAAACCCAGGCCGGGCGCGGCGATGTGGATGCCTACGCGATAGCGGCCGTTGGCGAGCCGCGTCAGCGAAAAGGCGTCGTCGATTTCGGTGGTGCTGGCGTCGTCGAGACTGAACGCAGTGACCGCGGCGAGCGGCAATTCCGGTGGTTCGCCGGGGCTGGCGTCCGCGGAAAATTCGGCGTCGCCGGTGTAGTGTTCGAACAGAAATGCGCCCAGATGATAGTCGTGGCTGGAGGGCAAGGCACCCGCGCGCTCGAACAGCCTGGCCGCCGACAGCCCGCTCGCCTCGTAGGCGAGTTCCAGCGCTTTGGTTTCGATGCGGTTGCGGTCGGGGCGGTACAGCAGCTGCGGCAACAGGGCGCGCAGCGCCTCGGGCACGACGCCACGCTGCAGTTCTTGCGCCCAGCTGCGAATCTGTTCCTCCTGCAGCCGCCTTTTCTCCACCCCGGCCAGCGCCGCCTTGAGCGTGTCGGCCGGCGCGGCGCGAAACCGCCCCTTGCCCTTGCGGTAGAAATACATGGGCGCCGACTGCAGCTTTATCAGAATTGCGGCGGCCTCGAGTGCATTGGGAGCATGGCCGCAATATTCGCGTGCCAGATCAGCGAAGCCGAACTCCGCTTCGCCGCAGCATTGCCAGAGGAAATCGGTGTCGATCTCGGCCGCCAGCGCTTCGGCCTTGCCCATGAGTTCGGTCAGCGGTGGCGTCTCGAAGCGCAGCAGCACGCTGGCGGCCTTGATTTTGCTGCGCTTGCCATGCGCAGCTTCCACCTGCAGCGAGCTGTCGCTCTCGGCGAGCACGTTGCCGACTTTGAAAGAGCCGGTCTCTTCGTACAGCACATTCATGGGATCAAAGCCGAAGGAATAGGGTTGGTCGAGCGCCGCCGCCGCGCCCGACGGGCAGCTTGTAGGTTACGGCGCTCATGCCGCGACCGTCTAGCCGCAGTGGACCGAAATTATACTCTAGCTGCGTCTCGCCGACGTGGCGGCGCGCCATGCGATACTTGGAAATTGCCACGGCACGCAGGGGAAATGATATGGACGCACGCGATGTAGTCATCACCGAAGTCGGCCCGCGCGACGGCCTGCAGAATACGCAGAGCTTCATGCCGACCGCGGCGAAAAAGGCCTGGATCAGCGCCGAGGCCGCAGCCGGCGTGCCCGCGATCGAGGTCTGTTCCTTCGTGCCGGCAAAGCTGATCCCGCAGTTCGTCGATGCCGAGGAAGTGCTGGCGTACGCGAATTCCCTCGCCGGACTGAAGCCGGTGGTGCTGGTGCCCAATGTCAAAGGCTGCGAGCGCGCGCTCGCAGCCGGCGCGCGCCGCATCATGGTGCCGATTTCCGTGTCCGAGGCGCACAGCATGAGCAATGTGCGCAAGACTACGACGCAGGCGATCGAAGACTTCGCGCGCATGGCCGATCTGGTGAAGGTGCAAGCGCAGCGCGCGCAACTGGTGGGCGCATGCTCTACCGCGTTCGGCTGCTCGCTGCAAGGTGCGGTGGCAGAAGCCGACGTGCTGCGGGTCGCGCTTGCGCTGCGCGCCGCCGGAGCTGATGCCATCAGTCTCGCCGATACCGTCGGCTACGCCAATCCGGAGCAAGTGAAGCGCCTGTTCCGGGCAGTGCGCAAGGCGATCGGGGAGGACTTCCCGATCGAAGCGCATTTTCACAATACCCGTGGCCTGGGACTGGCCAACGCGCTGGCCGCCTACGAAGTGGGCGTGCGCCGTTTCGACAGCACGCTGGGCGGCTTGGGCGGCTGCCCTTTCGCGCCGGGCGCATCGGGCAACGTGGTCACCGAGGACCTGGTGTTCATGTTCGAGTCCATGGGCGTGAACACGGGGATAGACCTCGGCAAGCTGATCGAAGTGCGCCGGACGGCATTTGCGGCGCTTCCAGAGGCCGAACTCTACGGGCATATCGCCAAAGCCGGCTTGCCCAAGGGTTTCCAGCCCAGCGCGCAAGCCGCCTGAAGCGCAGGTCTGTGCGGCTGCAATGGTTCCGGCCTGAATTCAGGCTTGTGCCAGGCCCGCGAATTCGAGGATCAGCGGAATATGCTCTGGAAAACTTTGCAGGCTGTGATCGCCGCCCTCGATGACCATCTGGCGCGCGCCCCGGTATTTTTCCACCGCTTCGCGATAGTCGAGCACCTCGTCGCCGGTCTCGACCAGCAGCAGGTAGCGCTGCGGCCGCAGCGTCGGCAGATAAAGCTTTTCCCATTGGCGCAGATGCTCTTCGGTCAGTTCATACTGCTGCTGCGTGTACAGGTTGCGCTGGGTGCCGAGATAGGCGCGTAAGTCTTCGTGCGGACGCACCGCGGGGTTGATCAGGACCGCGCGCAGGTCGTGGCGCTCGGCGAGGTAGGTGGCGTAGAAGCCGCCGAGGGAGCTGCCGACCAGGGTGACGGACTCGCGCGCATGCCGCGCGATCTCGGCCTCGACTGCGGCGATGGCCTGCAGGCCCAGCGTCGGCAAAGCGGGGCAGCAGTATTGGCCGCCCATGCCGCGCTCCTGCATATAGCGCTTGAGCAGCTGCGCCTTGTGCGAACCGGGCGAGCTGTTGAAGCCATGCAGGTAGATCAGCATGTCAGATGGAAACCGTCCCCCGACCGAGCTCGATCACCCGGCCGGCGACGAAAATTTCTCCTGCCTCGTCCAGGTGCAGACGCAGGCGGCAGGGTCGGCCTACGCGGTCGCCCTGGTAAATCAGGCGGGTGAGCGGCAGCGGCTGTTTCGCGGCGATCATCCAGCCGCCCAGATTGGCACAAGCCGAGCCGGTGCCGGGGTCTTCTTCGATCGAGCCCGGATGTTTGCTGAAGAAAAAACGCGCGACGATCTGCTCGTCGCCAGTCTCGGCCCAGACGTAGATTTTGACCATGCCGGCTTCGTTGGCGTGGCGCTGGGCCAGGCGCGGATCGGGCTGGCAGCGCGCTACCGCATCGGGTGAGCGCAGCGGCACCAGCAATTGTTCATTGCCGGTGTTGACCCAGAGCGGCCGCTCGCCCAGATCGGCCAGCGCGAGGCCCAGCATATTGGCCAGGTTGTCGCGGGTCAGGCGCACGGGACGCGTTTTCGCGGCCTTCGCCTGCAGCGTGAAGACGTCGCCGGCGGCGTTGACGGGTATGGTTCCGGCGGCCATTTCCAGGCTGAGCGCGTCGCCGCAACGCGTCAGTGCGCGCACGACGTAGGCCGAACCCAGCGTCGGGTGTCCGGCAAAAGGCATTTCGTTCGCGGGTGTGAAAATGCGTACCCGCGCGCTCGCCTGCGCGGAAGGCAGCAGGAACGTCGTTTCCGAAAGATTGAATTGCAAGGCGAGCGCCTGCATGGTGGCCGCGTCCATGCCGCGCGCGTCCTCGAACACCGCCAGCGGATTTCCGGCCAGGCGCTCCTCGGCGAACACGTTGACGATGCGGTAGCTGTATTCAGCCATGCGTTTGCAGCCGGTCGAGCAGCTTCTGGTGTATGCCGCCGAAGCCGCCGTTGGACATGACCAGGATCTGGTCCCCCGACCGTGCCTCCGCCGATATGGCGCCAACCAAAGCGTCCAGATCCTCGTGGCAGACCGCCTTGGCACCCAACGGGGCGAGCGCGCTCGCGGGATCCCAACCCAGCTTGGCGCTGTAGCAATACACGCGATCGGCGTCGGACAGGCTGGCCGGGAGCGCATTCTTCATCACGCCGAGTTTCATGGTATTGGAGCGCGGTTCCAGCACTGCCAGAATGCGCGCCTTGCCCACCTTGCGCCGCAGGCCCGCGAGGGTGGTTGCGATCGCGGTGGGATGGTGCGCAAAGTCGTCGTAGACCGCTACTCCGGCGGCGACGCCACGCAACTCCATGCGCCGCTTGACGTTGTCGAAGCGCGCTAGCGCGGCGCAGGCGGCGGCAGGATCTACCCCGGCGTGGCGGGCGGCAGCGACGGCGGCGAGCGCATTGGAGCGGTTGTGCTCCCCGAGCAGACCCCAGCGTACCCTTCCCTGCTCTTTTCCGTTGTAGCGCACGCCAAAGCTGTCAGCATCCAGCACCTCCGCGCGCCAGCTGCCACCATCGCCGAATTTTTCTACAGGCGTCCAGCAACCGCGGCTCAGCACCCGCTCGAGGGCCGGATCTGCCGCGTTTTCCAGCACTAGCCCCGACCTCGGGATGGTTCGCACGAAGTGGTGAAATTGCTGCTCGATTGCGGCCAAATCGGCGAAGATGTCAGCGTGATCGAACTCTAAGTTGTTCAAGATCGCCGTTTTTGGGTGGTAATGCAGGAATTTGGACCGTTTGTCGAAGAAGGCCGTGTCATATTCGTCCGCCTCGATCACGAAATAGGGCGATTCGCTGAGTCGGGCAGAAACGCCAAAATTCCGTGGTACGCCGCCGATCAGAAAGCCGGGCTGCTTCCCGCCGGCCTCCAGTATCCAGGCGAGCATGGCCGCAGTCGTTGTCTTGCCGTGGGTCCCGGCTACTGCGAGTACCCACTTACCACGCAGGATGTTCTCCGCCAGCCACTGCGGGCCGGACACATAGGGCTCGCCCCGATCGAGGATTGCCTCCATCAAGGGTGTACCGCGCGTGACTACGTTGCCGATAACCCACAAATCGGGCTGCAGCTCCAGTTGCTCGGCGCCATAGCCTTCGACCAGATCTATGCCCTGGGCTTGGAGCTGGCTGCTCATCGGCGGGTAGACGTTGGCATCGCAGCCCGTTACCTTGTGGCCTGCCTGCCTTGCTATCGTCGCCAAGCCCCCCATGAAGGTGCCGCAGATGCCGAGAATATGGATGTGCATTGGGGAAGCGAGGTCCGGAGTCTGGTGTGTGCTTGCGGCTCAGGCGCAACTCTCAGTTCGAGGCAGATACGCCGGCCTTTGGCTTTCTATACGATGCCACTCTGGAGTTTACCGTATTTCGCTCGCCACCCCGCTGAGCTATTATTCCTGCATGCGGAAGCGCGGAGCGCGGCGATGCCCAAGGAGCAAAAATTCAAACAACAACAGATGCGCGCCCGGATCGCCGCCGTCGCCGCGCGCATTATGGCCGAAGACGGCATTGAAGATTTCGCCATGGCCAAGCGCAAGGCGGCGCGCCAACTCGGCGCCGGCGACACCCAGTCCCTGCCCAACAACGACGAGATCGAAGCCGAGCTGCGGGTATATCAGTCCCTGTATCAGGGCGAGGAGCAGCGTGAACGCCTGCGCTACCTGCGCAGCCAGGCGCTGGCGGCGATGGAGCAGCTGGCGGATTTCAAACCCTATCTCACCGGCCCGGTGCTGAAGGGCACGGCCGGGCGCTACGCCGATATCGATTTGCAGGTCTTTGCCGACAGCGGCAAGGAATTGGAAATCTTTCTTCTGAACCGCAATATTCCTTACCAAACCTCGGAGTCGCGTCACTACAGCGGCAACCAGGAACGTGCGGTGAGCGTGCTGTCCATGGACTGGCAGGGCACGCCGGTGCGGGTCGCGATCTATTGGCCCGGCGACGAGCGTCGCAGCGTCAAAACCTCCCCCCAGGGCCGTCCGCTGGAGCGCGCAAATCTGGACGCGGTACGGACTTTGGTTGCCAGCGGTGAATAGGGGACTTCAGGCCGCGACCTTTCTTCTGGTGGCGGCGCTTGCGGGATTTGCCGGCTACTATTTCAACCGCTCCAGCCTGAACGGGCCGACAAGCGCAAACGCCGGGCCGAAGCTGCTGCAAGCGCCATTCGCCGACCTAAGCGGCAAGACGCAGACGCTGGAGCGCCGCCGCGGCAAGGTACTGGTCGTCAATTTTTGGGCCACCTGGTGCCTTCCCTGCCGCGAAGAAATCCCAGCGCTGATGCGAGTCAATCGGAAATATGCTATTAATGGTGTCGAACTGGTAGGCATCGCGTTCGATAATGCTTCTAAAGTGCAGGAATATTCCACGAAATTGGGTATGGATTACGTTTTGCTCATTGCCGGCGCGCAAACCCTGGCGCTGGGCAGGGATCTCGGCAATCAGGCTGGAGTCCTGCCCTACACGGTGGTGCTGGACCGAGGCGGAAAAGTAATCTATACGCACGCAGGCGCTATGACGGAAGCAACTCTGGAGTCGGTGCTCAAGCCCTTGCTCTAGGTGTGCCGGATTTCCGGTGATCCTAAAGCCAGAACTTCGCTGAAAAACTGGACATTTAGCATCGATTTGCGGCAAACTTGCGAGTATGCCGAAGAAGACCCCTAGCGTTGCGGCGCCCAAAACCGCTGACGGAACTCGGCGCACCGCGCAGAAAATCCTTGTCCTGCATGGACCCAACCTGAACCTATTGGGTACCCGGGAGCCGGAGATTTATGGCCACGAAACGCTGGCCGATATCGATCGCCGCCTGATTGCGCAGGGCAAGCGTGCGGGTGCGGCGGTGACCTGCTTCCAGAGCAATCATGAGGGAGCGCTCATCGACCGGGTGCAGCTCGCGAAAAAGCAGGGAGTCGCATTCATTGTCATCAATCCCGCCGGTTTCACGCATACCAGCGTCGCCTTGCGCGACGCTCTGGCAGGAACAGCGATCCCGTTCATCGAAGTGCATCTTTCCAATATCCACGCCCGAGAGCCATTTCGCCGCCATTCCTATTTTTCCGATCTGGCCGCGGGAACGATTTGCGGACTGGGCAGCCGTGGCTACGAGTCGGCGCTGCAGGCTATTCTGCACCAGAGCTGATATTGCATTCGGGCGCGCAGGGCGCCTGCCGTGCCGCAAGGAGGAACCCCATGGATCTACGCAAACTGAAGAAGTTGATCGACCTGGTGCAGGAATCGGGAATTTCCGAACTCGAAGTCACCGAGGGCGAGGAGAAAGTCAAAATCGTCAAGAGCGGCAGCGCAGCTGTCGCCTACGCCGCCCCGGCTCCAGCCCCTGCCGCCCCCGCCGCAGCTGTACCTGCCGCCGTGGCTGCGCCGGCCGAAATCCAGGGTCATTTAGTCAAGTCTCCTATGGTAGGCACGTTCTACCGCTCGCCTTCTCCGGGCGCCAAGGCCTTCGTCGAGGTCGGCGACACGGTCAAGTCGGGCGACACTATCTGCATCATCGAGGCGATGAAGCTGCTGAACGAAATCGAGTGCGACAAAGACGGTGTCATCAAGGCGATACTGGTCGAGAACGGTCAGCCCGTCGAGTATGGCGAGCCCCTGGTGGTCATTGAGTAAGGGGCGAGGCGTGAAAATGAAGTCCCGAATCCCCGGTCCGGGCGCGCGCACCGGCACAGCCGCGGATTTTGCCCACTACCATGTTTAAAAAGGTACTCATCGCCAACCGCGGCGAAATCGCATTGCGCATCCAGCGTGCCTGCCGCGAACTCGGGATCAAGACCGTGATGGTGCATTCCGAAGCCGACAGCGAGGCGAAGTACGTCAAGCTCGCCGACGAATCGGTCTGCATCGGCCCGGCCGCCTCCGCCGCGAGTTATCTCAACATCCCGGCTATCATCAGCGCGGCGGAGGTCACCGATTCGGAGGCCATCCATCCCGGCTACGGCTTCCTCTCGGAAAACGCCGATTTCGCCGAGCGCGTCGAGAAAAGCGGTTTTGTCTTCATCGGCCCGCGCGCGGAAACCATCCGGCTCATGGGCGACAAGATCAACGCCAAGGCCGCCATGCTCAAAGCCGGCGTGCCCTGCGTCCCCGGCTCCGAAGGGCCGCTGCCTGAGCAAAACGACGAAATCGTAAAAGCCGCGCGCAAGATCGGCTATCCGGTGATCGTCAAGGCCTCGGGCGGTGGCGGCGGGCGCGGCATGCGCGTCGTGCACACCGAGGCGGCGCTGCTCGCAGCGGTTAACCTGACGCAGCAGGAGGCACAGGCCGCCTTTGGCAATCCCGCGGTATACCTGGAAAAATTCCTCGAGAACCCACGGCATATAGAAATCCAGGTGCTCGCCGACGAATACAAAAACGCCGTCTATCTGGGCGAGCGCGACTGCTCGATGCAGCGCCGGCACCAGAAAATCATCGAAGAGGCGCCGGCGCCCGGAATGACCGAGCGTCAGCGTGTCCGCATCGGTGAGCGCTGCGCCGAAGCCTGCCGCAAGATCGGCTATCGCGGCGTAGGCACGTTCGAGTTCCTGTACGAGGGCGGAGAGTTCTATTTCATCGAAATGAATACGCGCATCCAGGTCGAGCACCCTGTGACGGAGATGATTACCGGGATCGACCTGGTGCAGGAGCAGATCCGCGTCGCCGCCGGCGAAAAGCTGCGTCTGCGCCAGCGCGACGTGGTGCTGCGCGGCCATGCCATAGAATGCCGCATCAACGCCGAAGACCCGTTCAAGTTTACGCCCTCGCCCGGCCGCATTACGTCCTACCATCCGCCGGGCGGGCCCGGCATCCGCGTCGACTCGCACATCTACCACAGCTATTTCGTGCCGCCCAATTACGATTCCTTGATCGGCAAAGTCATCGCCTACGGGGCGACGCGCGATCAGGCGCTGCGGCGCATGCGCATTGCGCTGTCGGAAATGGCGGTGCAGGGCATCCAGACCAATATCCCGCTGCACCAGGAGCTGCTGCTCGACGAGCGCTTCGTCAAGGGCGGCACCAGCATCCACTATCTCGAGCAAAAGCTCGCGCAGCAGAAACTCGAGAAAGGGTGATCCCCTGGCTTGGGTAGCGCTCATAGTGCGAACCGATGCGCGCGTCGCGGATGCCTTGAGCGACGCGCTGCTGGCGCAGGGCGCACTGTCGGTCAGTGTCGAAGACGCGCAGGCCGGTACTGCGGCAGAGGCGCCTCTGTACGGCGAGCCGGGCATGGCGGTCGAACCCGCCTGGCCGCAAAGCCTCATCAATGCGCTGTGCGAGCGGCACGCAGACCCCGGCCAGCTCCTCGCCGCCGCCTGCGCACAGATCGGTCTGGCGCAAACGCCGGATTACCGTATGGAGCCGGTGGCCGAGGAGGACTGGGTGCGGCGCAGCCAGTCGCAGTTCGAACCGATCCGCATCTCGGCCAAACTGTGGATCGTGCCGTCGTGGGCGCAGGCACCCGACCCGGACGCGATCAACCTCGTGCTCGACCCCGGTCTCGCATTCGGCACCGGCAGCCATCCGACCACGCGGCTGTGCCTGCGGTGGCTGGAACGCACGCTACGCGGCGGCGAGCGCGTCCTGGACTATGGCTGCGGTTCCGGTATATTAGCCATCGCCGCGCTGCGCCTGGGCGCCGGCGCCGCGCTCGGCGTGGATGTGGATGCGCAGGCGCTGCTTGCGGCGCGGGCGAACGCCGAGCGTAACCGGGTCGACGCCCGCTTTATCGACACGGAGACGGCTACCGATTTCCAGGCGGACCTCGTGGTCGCGAATATCCTTGCCAACCCGCTGATACTGCTCGCGCCCCTGCTCGCCGGGTACGCACGCAAAGGCGGACGCATTGCGTTGTCCGGCATCCTCGAGGCGCAGGCGCAGGAGGTGATGCAGGCCTACGCGCCCTGGTTCGCGCTGCGTGTGTCTGAGCGCGACGCAGACTGGGTGCTGCTCGAGGGCCTGCGTGCATGATCACGCATTGCCCTTCCTGCCATACCCACTTTCGCGTGCACCCGGAGCAGCTCGCGGTGCGCGCGGGTCAAGTGCGCTGTGGCAAATGTAGCCGGGTATTCGACGCGCTCGAATATCTGATCGAGGAAGCCCGCCCGGCGCAACCCGCGGCGCCAGCAGCGCCGCCCGCCGGCGACGCAGCGTCGGCGCCTGCGCGCGAGAAAGACGCAGACGCGGAGTCCGCAGCCATGCAAGCCGTTGCTGCAATGTCCGCACCGCCGCCCGAGTTCGCGCCGGTGCAGCCGGCGAGCGTCGATCCGGGCATCGCGGTCGGTTTAGCCGAATTCGATTTCGGACCGCGCGCCGGGGCGGGCCCGGCCGCGCGCACGCGCCGCTGGCCCTGGCTGCTCGGTGCGCTGTTGCTGTTGTCGGTATTGCTGGCGCAGGCGGCCTATTATTACCGCAGCGCGGTCATTGTGCTCCTACCCCAGGTCAAGCCTTATGCCACCGCGCTGTGCACGACACTCGGCTGCGACCTGCCGCTGCCGCGACGCATAGAAATGATGAGCATAGAAGCCTCGGATTTGCAGGCGGACACGACCAATCCGAACATCATGGTGCTGTCGGCAACGCTCAAGAACCGGGCCGTTTTCGACCAGCAGCTGCCCTTGCTCGAGCTCACGCTCACCGACGCGCAGGACCAACCGGTGGTGCGGCGCGTGCTGGCGCCGCAGGATTACATCGGCAAGCACGCCAATGTAGCGGCCGGCTTCGCTGCCACCAGCGAAATCGCGATCAAGGTGTACATCGAGGGTTCGCAGGTCAAGGCCACCGGCTATCGCCTGTATCTGTTTTTTCCCTAAGACCGACTTCGGGTATCCTCTGCGGTTTTTGCGGCGACGAGCGCGTCTGCCGCCGGTCTCACAACTAGGAACTATCAAACCATGCGCATTCTGCTACTGGGCTCAATCGCCTACGACAACATCATGGTGTTCGAGGGGCGTTTTCGCGAGCACATTCTGCCTGACCAGATACACATGCTCAACGTAGCGTTCCTGGTGCCTGCGTTACGGCGGGAATTCGGCGGCTGCGCTGCCAACATCGCTTATAGCCTGCGCCTGCTCGGTGGCGAGCCGCTGATCATGGCCACGGTGGGCGAAGATGCCGAGCCCTATTACCGGCGCCTGGATACGCTGGGCATCGCGCGCACACACGTGCGTGAAGTTGCCGGCACCTACACCGCGCAGGCGTTCATTACCACGGATCTCGACGACAATCAGATCACCGCCTTCCACCCGGGGGCGATGGGCCATTCACATCTCAACAACGTCGCGGCAGCGGGCAAAGTCGGCCTCGCCATCGTTTCGCCCGACGGGCGCGAGGGCATGCTGCAGCATGCGCGCGAACTGAGCGAGGAGAACATCCCGTTCGTGTTCGATCCCGGTCAGGGCCTGCCCATGTTCTCCGGCGCCGAGCTGCTCGATTTCGTCGAGCTCGCGAGCTACGTTGCGCTCAACTCGTACGAGAGCAAGATGCTGGAAGAGCGCACCGGAAAATCGCTCGCGGATTTGGCGCAAAGAGTGCAGGCACTGATAGTGACGCATGGCGCCAAGGGTTCGGAGATCTACGCCAAGGGTCAACGCCTGGAAATCCCGTGCGTTAAAGCAGACAACATCGTGGATCCGACCGGCTGCGGGGATGCTTATCGCGCCGGCCTGCTGTATGGCATCGCCGCAGGCATGGATTGGCGTTCGACCGGCCAGCTCGCCTCGCTCATGGGTGCGCTCAAGATAGGCGCGCGCGGCGGACAGAACCATCGCGCCAGCCGCGCCGAAATCGAGGTGCTTTACCGCCAGCACTTCAACGCACAACTTGGATAAAAGGATAGTCTATGAAAGTTTTCGCGAGAATCACCATTGCCGGCGTGGTCGCCGTGTCCGCGCTCATCAGCGGCTGCGCCAGCACCACTTCAGGCAGCGTCTATTCCAGCAGCCAGGCAGGGCGGGAACAAACCGTACGCCTGGGTGTGGTTGAAAGCGTGCGCCAGGTCACCATCGAAAGCCCCAGGAGCGGCGTCGGCACGCTTGCCGGCGGCGCGATCGGCGGCGTCGCCGGCAGCAATATCGGCGGCGGCAACAGAGGCAGCGCCGTCGGCACCATCCTCGGCGCCGTGGCGGGCGGCCTGGCCGGCAATGCGATCGAGGAGGGCGCGACCAAGAAGCCGGGGCTGGAGATCACGGTCAAGCTCGACAACGGCGAATTGCGCGCCATCACCCAGGACGCAGACGAGAGCTTCAGGCCCGGCGAGCGTGTGCGCCTGCTTTCCGGCAACGGCGTGACGCGGGTAACGCATTAGCGCGGAAGTGCGCTTTTAGTCGAGCGCCGCGCGCAGCTTGGCGGCATTGGCCTCCAGTTGTTCGCGCGGCGGATTTTTCGCCGGCCAGCTGAGGCGCATGCCGTCGTGGCTGTAGCGCGGCACGAGATGCAGGTGAAAATGAAACACGGTCTGCCCCGCGGCAACGCCGTTGGCCTGGTATAGCGTCAGCCCCTCGGGCGCATAGGCCTTTTGCGCTGCGCGCGCCACGCGCGCAGCGGTGCGGAACACGGCCGCGGCAAGCGTCTCGTCCAGGCCATAAATATTCTCCACATGCGGCTTCACCGTCACCAACATGTGGCCCGGGTTGACTTCGCCGATATCCATGAATGCGAGCGTCAGTTCGTCTTCGTGCACCTTGGTCGAAGCGATCTGCCCGGCAACGATCTTGCAGAACACGCAATCGCTCATCAGCTTTCCTCCTCGGTCGATGATCAATGCTGGAAAACCTGTGGGCGGACGCAGGTTACGCCAACACCCTACTGCCCCGGCACCTGGCGCTGCTTGCACTGCACCTGGAATAGCTTGCGGTCCTCCAGGCGCACCGCGCTCAGCTGTCCGCCCCAGACGCAGCCGCTGTCGAGCGCAAGCAGGTCCGGCCGCAGCTTCAGTCCCAGCGTGGACCAGTGGCCGCAGACGAGCGTGTGGTCGCGGCTGGCGCGGCCCGGCGCATCGAACCAGGGAAAAAATCCCGGCGGCGCCTTGGCCGACTCGCCTTTGGTGCGCAATTCTATCCTGCCGCCCGGCGTGCAAAAGCGCATGCGTGCCATGGCATTGACGATGACGCGCAAGCGGTCGGCGCCGCGCAAGTCCTCGCTCCAGGTATCGGGCGTATCGCCATAGAGCTGCGCCAGGAACGCGCGCCAGCCGGCGCCGCGCAACGCCGCCTCCACTTCCCGCGCCAGGGCCTGCGCCTGCGCGAGGTCCCATTGCGGCAACAGGCCCGCGTGCACCATGGCCCAGCTGCCCTCGACATGCAACATCGGCCGCTGCCGCAGCCAGGCGAGCAGCTCATCGCGATCCGGCGCCGCGAGCACCTCGCCGAGCGTGTCGTTGCGGTGCTGCTTCGCGTATCCGCAAGCCACGGCGAGCAGGTGAAAATCGTGATTGCCGAGCACCGTTACCGCGCGCTCGCCCAGATCCTTCACCAGGCGCAGCGTCGCCAGCGAATCCGGGCCGCGGTTCACCAGATCGCCGACGAACCACAGCCGGTCGCGCCTGCGCTCGAAGCCGATCGCGGCGAGCAGCTGCCGCAGCGCGTCTGCGCATCCTTGAACGTCGCCGATCGCGTACGTCGCCATATGTTCAGGCGGCGCGGTCGAACTTGCGGTATTGGATCGCCTCGGCCACATGCGCCACGGCGATCGCTTCGCTGCGCGCGAGATCGGCAACGGTGCGCGCGAGCTTGAGCACGCGATGATAGGCGCGCGCCGACAGGCTCAGCCGCGCAATCGCCTGCCTGAGCAAACCTTCGGCCGCCGTCTCCGGCCGGCACCAGCGCTCGATTTCACGCGTGCCGAGGCTGCTGTTGCTTTTGCCCTGGCGTTCGATCTGCAGCCGGTGTGCCGTGGCGACGCGCGCGCGCACCGCGCCGCTGGCTTCGCCCGCGCTCTGGCGCAACAGGTCTTCCTGCGGCACAGCCGGCACCGCGATGTGGATGTCGATGCGATCCAGCAACGGACCGGAGACGCGGCCGCGATAGCGTGCGACCTGATCCGGCGTGCAGCGGCAGCGTCCATTGAAATGCCCGAGATAGCCGCACGGGCAGGGACGCGTTGCTCTTTTGCAGTTCGTGCCCATCACTCTTAAAGCACTGAAACCAAAGGAAACGGATTTTGAGCCACAGACCTTGGGAGAGTACGTCAGGAAGCGGCGGCTGGAATTGAGGCTGACCCAGAAGCAGGCAGCCGAGCGGCTAGGCGTCAAACCCTGGACGGTCCTGAACTGGGAGAAAGACCACACCGAGCCGCCGATTGAGTCCATGCCCGCCATTATACGGTTCTTAGACTACGACCCCTTCCCGGAGCCGAAGAACATTCCAGAGCGCCTACTCGCCAAACGCCGGGCAATGGGCTGGTCGATCAAGGGAGCTGCCCGGCAGCTTGGGGTGGATCCGGGAACGTGGGGAGATTGGGAGCAGGGTGGCGTTATTTTATATCGCGATCACCGGCTCCTGGTCGCTCGGCTCCTTGATTTGCCGGAAGGCGAAATGGACCAAGACATGGAAGTACGCGGGAATCGGTTGCACAAATAACCGCTTCCGGTCAGGGCACGGCCGGTCAGAGGTCCCGTCGCGGAGGTCTACAAGTGCCCCTTCGAGCGCCGTCTGAACAGTGGCTGGGGCCGCTCCACCGAGGTTTGGTAGGCCTCACTCAAGTCGTCAAAGGCAGAGAGGGCCTGTTGCGGATCTTGATCCGCACGCAGCGTGAAGGCATCAAAGCCGCAGCGCGAGAGATAGTAGAGTTGGTCGCGCAACACGTCCCCGATTGCGCGCAGCTCGCCACGGTAGCCATAACGCTCGCGCAAGAGCCGTGCCAGCGAATTGCCGCGACCGTCGGTAAATTGGGCAAAGCGCACTGCAATAACACCGAAGCGATCCAGATCTGGCGCAATCGCCGCCGGGTCCGCGTCTACTTCCAACCAAACGCCGATGCGCCCAAGGCGAAACGAAAGCGTGTCACTCTCCCGCGTCCACAGATCGAGCGGTACGATCACATCGCCGCTGAAGGGCAATGCTCCGATCGGGTCCTGCTCAAGCAGCTGCCAGCTGTCTTGAATGACGGCGCGGTGTTTGATAATTTGTGCCATATACATAGTCCTTGAACGGTTCGATGCCGATGCGGCGTACTGTGTCGATGAAGCGCTCTTCCTCGCCGTCACGCTCGGCAAGATAGACCTCGATCAACTTTTCGACGATCTCGGGCACCTTGTCCTGTGCGATCGCAGGTCCGATGACCTTGCCGAGCGACGCGTCCACCCCTTGTGCGCCGCCGATCGAGATCTGGTAGTACTCCTCGCCCTGCTTGTCCACGCCGAGAATGCCGATGTGGCCGATGTGGTGATGGCCGCATGAATTCATGCAGCCCGAGATATTGAGGTCAAGCTCGCCGATGTCGTGCAGATAGTCCAGATCGTCGAAGCGCTGCTGGATCGCCTCGGCCACGGGGATGGACTTGGCGTTGGCGAGCGAACAGAAGTCGCCGCCGGGGCAGGCGATGATGTTGGTCAGGAGGCCGATGTTGGGCGTGGCCAGGCCGAGCGGCCGGATTTCGCGCCATAGCGCGTGCAGATCGGAGACGCGCACGTCGGGAAGGACCAGGTTCTGCTCGTGGGAGACGCGTAGTTCGCCGAAGGAATAGCGCTCGGCGAGACCGGCGATCGCGTCCATCTGCTCGGCGCTCGCGTCCCCGGGCGCGGCGCCGGTGCGCTTGAGCGACAACGTCACTGCCGCATAGCCCGGCACCTTGTGCGGGTGGACGTTGCGCCTGTGCCAGTTGGCGAAAGGCTTCTCCGCCGCCAGCATGGCATTGAGGAAGGTGTCCTCTGCCAGTAATTCGGCGTAGGCGGGACGGGTAAAGCGGCCTTCGATGCGCCGCACTTCCTCCTCGATCAGGGTCGCCGGGCCGTCTTTGAGATGCGACCATTCTTCCTCGACCTGCTGTGCGAAGACCGCGGGTGTGAGTTCCTTGACCAGAATCTTGATACGTGCCTTGTACTTGTTGTCGCGCCGGCCATGGCGGTTGTACACGCGCAGAATTGCGTCGAGGTAAGTCAGCAAGTGGCACCAGGGAAGGTACTCGCAGATCACGTGGCCGACCACGGGCGTGCGGCCGAGCCCGCCGCCGACGATAACGCGAAAGCCGATCTCGTCGTTGGCAGCGCGGAGCGCATGCAGACCGATGTCGTGCACCCAGGTCGCGGCGCGGTCGGCAGCGCTGCCGGACACCGCGATTTTGAACTTCCTCGGCAGGTAGGCGAATTCCGGGTGCAGGGCGGACCACTGCCTTATCAACTCGCACCAGACAAACGAATCGACGATTTCATCCAGGGCCACGCCCGCAAAATGGTCGGTGGTGGTGTTGCGGATGCAACTGCCCGAGGTCTGGATTGCGTGCATCTGCACCCCGGCCAGTTCAGCCAGGATCTCGGGTGCGTCCTCCAGCCTGGGCCAGTTGAACTGGATATTCTGGCGCGTGGAGAAATGACCGTAGCCCTTGTCGTAGGTACGCGCTATATGGGCGAGTTTTCTCAGCTGGACTGAAGACAGCAGTCCGTAGGGGATCGCCACGCGCAGCATCGGCGCGTAGCGTTCGATGTAAAGGCCGTTTTGCAGCCGCAGCGGGCGGAAGTCGTCCACCGACAATTCGCCCGCAAGGTGGCGGCGCGTCTGGTTGCGGAACTGGCGCACGCGCTCGTCCACGATGCGCTGGTCGATCTGGTCGTATAGGTACATAGTGCTCTCAGCGTGCTGGCGTGCCTGCTCTCGCGGGCAAGCGGTTATGGAATTTGCCAATACAGGCCGCAGCGTAATAAACTCTAGTTATAAGAAGAACGAATAAATAGAGATATCTATATAATCAGGTAGTATTTAGGCCAAGGCCATGAATTTTCAGCAGCTGCGCTATGTGCGAGAGACCGTGAGACGCGGGCTCAACCTCACAGAGGCGGCCAACGCCCTGCATACCTCCCAGCCGGGTGTGTCGAAGCAGATTCGCGAACTAGAAAACGAGCTCGGCTTCGACATATTCGTGCGCCACGGCAAGCGCATGTCCGCCATCACAGAACCGGGGAAGGTGGTGCTCGCCATCATCGAGCGCGTGTTGCAGGAGGCAGACAACCTGAAACGCGCGGCGCACGATTTCAGCGCCCGGGATTCGGGCGGGCTCACCATTGCCACTACCCATACCCAGGCGCGTTACGCTTTGCCGCGCGTGGTGGGCGAATTCAAACGCCGCTATCCCCGGGTTCACCTGACGCTGCAGCAGGGCAACCCGCTGCAATTGGCCGAGATGGTGCAGGCCGGGACGGCGGACATCGCCATCGCCACCGAGGCGCTGGAGGATTTCCCAGGATTGCTCGCCTTACCCGGATATACTTGGAGCCATTGCGCAGTGGTGCCGCCCAGGCACCCCTTGCTTAAGGCCGGGACCCTGACCCTGGAGAGGTTGGCGACGTACCCGATAGTGACTTACGACATCGCATTCGCCGGCCGCACGCACATCGATGCCGCCTTTGCCGCGCGCAACCTGGCCGTGGACGTGGTGCTGTCGGCGATCGACGCCGACGTGATCAAGACCTACGTCGAACTGGGCCTGGGCGTGGGCATCATCGCCGCCATGGCCTACGACGCCAAACGCGATCTGAAGCTGCGCGCGATTGAATGCGCGCACCTGTTCCGCTCCAACACCACGCGCGTGGCGATCAAGCGCGGCAGCTTGCTGCGTGGCTATGCCTACGAATTCATTGAACTGTTCGCCCCGGCCCTGAACCGCAAGCTGATCGAGCGCGCCCTGGCGGGAGAGGGCGAGCTGTACGAGCTCTGAACACGTCGCACAACCTAGGTCGCGAGCTACTGCCAGCCAGCGTATCTTCGAGGTGGCTGCTTTAACTCTGGCAGCGGACTATCGATAACGAAGAAATCGAACTTCCGCTTTGGGTCGAGGCTGTGTGAAAACGCAAAAATTTGCGCTTCGCCAAAAATATTTCCCACGTCGACCCAAGAATTACGTCCATTAGCAATTGCCGGCACTACCGGTCGCTACTGTTGTTCCTTAAACCAACGCCTGTTTCCCATTTCAAAAAATCGGGTTAGCGTTTTCACACAGCCTCGGTCGAAAGTGTGAATTCGTCTTTTCCGAGAGCGGACGCTCAAATCGGAAGCGCCGACTAGCTCTTGGGTAGACCGCCCGTGCCCGGTTTTGCCGAGAACCGGCCGCCCCCAAGGTCTTAGCTGTGGGGCTGCTCAGGGTCGCTATGTAAAGCTTTACATAGCGACCCATTGCTGCCGGCCGCATTGCCTGAAAGCAGCCATTCAAGTTAACGAGCTTTAATGCTCCGGCCTTGATTCGATTTGCCAGCCAGAGAAGAAAGGCGGACAATTCATCTGCTTCTCGGGCAACCCTCTCTCTGGCATCGGCCATTTGTCTTCAGGAGAGCAGCATGAGCAACCACGTCTACAAAAATATCGAACTCACTGGATCCTCGACCAAGAGTATCGAGGATGCCGTCAGCGGCGCCATCGCCAAGGCATCATTATCCGTGCGCAACATCCACTGGTTCGAGGTCGTAGAGACGCGCGGCCACGTGGAAAACGGAAAAGTGGCGCACTGGCAGGTGACGATCAAGGTGGGCTTCACCCTGGAAGACTGATTCCGCGCGATGGCGTTCAGTTCTTCATCCCGGCTACGGCTTCGGGATTGTCGGCGCGGCTGGTGAGCCAGATACCGCCGAAGATCATCGCCATGCCGGCGACGTGGAACAGGTGGAGCCGCTCGCCGATCCATTGCCCCCGTGGCGCGCGATACCATGCTTCGTAATCCTCGGGCCGTATGACCTATTCGAAGCTGCCGGCGTCCAAGGTAGGGCGGAGGGGCGTGCCGAGGCAACGACCTGACGCCGGCGAGATCACTTGGAGCCAGCGGTTCCGCCTTGTTCCCCCGACTTCTCGTCCCCCGCCTTCCATTTTGCGTAGCACTCGAGGCCGCAAAAATGGGCCACGTAGTCCCGGGCTTCCGCGTTTTGCGCCTCGGACTTCGGTATTTCCTTAAGGCAAACCTCACATTTCACCAATTCAACGTTTGTCGGTTTCGTTGTTTCGATCATTTCGGCATCCCCTTTGACGGTTCAGACTAAAGGAGAAAATTGTCCCGTCAACTGGTCAAGTAGATTGCGAGCAGCGCCAGCAGGAAAGCGATAGCCTGAAATTCAACGCGCCTTACCATCCAGTGAGCGCTATCAAGATGCCCGACCTGGTGGTCGGTGGCCATGGAAGAAATCCCTGATACCAGCGCGACGACAGTGGCAACCACGGCCGCCAAAACCACCACGGTAAAGAAGCTCATGATCCCTCCTTTTCTGTGATTGCAAAGTCAAATTACGCACTGTTTGCGATTGAATTATAGACACCGATCGGGAAATGCCAAGAAAATGAAGACTGGAGCAGATGATCTTGGGGTGCGGTAGCGGCTTGCCGCGATCGTCCGCTCAAGGCCGGTTGTTTTCCCTGGCACCCGCGACCTACCGAAATTCCGGCCAGCGTCTGCATTCAAAGCGTGCCGGGGACAGCAGGCGACCCGCAGGAGACGATCGGCGTTCCAAAAAAGCAGCTGCTTAACGGCTTCATCGCGTTAGCGAGAATTACTCGGACCAATATCCCGACGCCTTACGCTCATTTACACTTCAGCAAATAGAGCGTAACGAATACCGTGTCCACGGCGTGCGGCGACGAATCTCCCTGCGCTTGATGCGTGGCGGGTGACTGCGATGAGGTGGATTGCGAGGATGCGTGTCCTCGTCAGCCGACGCTGGTTGGGTTTGTAACCTCGGGCGAGCGGTCCGGAAAAAGCTCTGCCAGACCGCGTTGCACGGCGCGCAAGATGTCAAATCGAGTGATGACACCCACCAAGCGGCCATGCTCCATCACCGGGAAGCGACGAAAGTTTACGTTCATGAAAAGACCAGCAGCGTAATAGATATCCATGGAGGGCGGTATGGTCTGAACTTCTGACGTCATGAAATTTTCTACGGTTCCCGTGGGGGTTTCATAATTCGCGCCGCCCAAGGTGAGGAGTTTGAGACAATCAAACTCGGTGACGATGCCCACCAGTTTCCCCTTGCTGTTGGTCACGGGGGCGCCGGTGATGCGCTTCTGCAACAGGAAGTTAACCGCGTCCATAATGTCAGTTTCTGGCGACAGAGTGTCCACGTATTTATCCATGAATTCCTGGACGGTCGGTAGGTGGCGGATGGTCATGGCTGCTCCTCAAATGGCGCCCGCATATGCAAGTGACGCTTGGACGGTACTCTATGGCAAGACCCCCCCGGAACAATCGTTCAGTAATGCTCCGAAGTTTGATGCCTCTTCGAACAAGACGCTCAACCGAGGTCCCCCGCGATGTAGTGCTCGAGTTGTTGGATAATGAATTTTTGATCGGAGATGACGTCTTTCACCAGGTCGCCGATGGAGACAAGACCGATTAGCTTGCCCTTGTCCATGACGGGCAGATGGCGCAAGCGGTTTTCCGTCATCAGCGCCATGCATTCTTCACTGGTCTGGCTTGGCTGCACATACATGACCGGGCATGTCATGATTTCTCGTACTTGGGTATCTCTTGAAGATCTAGCCATGAGAACGATCTTTCGCGCATAGTCGCGTTCGCTAATGAGTCCGACGACTGTTTCACCCTCCATTACCACGAGCGCGCCGATGCTCTTCTCCGCCATCAGTTTGACGGCGTCGAACACGGACGCCGCAGGTGTTGTCTTGTAGAGAGTCTTATCAGCTTTCGAACTAAGAATCTGTATCGCGGTTGTCATGAGTATTCCATGGGGCGCAGAAGCAAAACTCCTATTGCGTCTGAAAAGCGTGCGCGCAGGCGGCGGCCGGTCAGGATTGGGCAGCAAGGTCGACAAGTTCTTGAACCTCTCCCATCCGGTCCTTTACCAGCCAGTGCGTTAGATCGCCGCTCGATATGAGCGCAAGCACCTTGCCGTTTTCCACGATCGGCAGGTGCCGGAACCGTCGCTTGGTGATCAATTCCATGGCGGCGGCGACGGTCGTGGTCGGCGAGACGCAGTATGGGTCCGTGGTCATCACCTCGGAGACTTTAGTGCTGCGTAGATCAAGGCGCGCGGCCAGTACTCTGTTAAGCGCATCCCGCTCGGTGAAGATGCCTACCAAGCGCTCGCCATCCATGACGATCAGGGCGCCGATCTTCTCGGTGGTCATCGTGCGCACGCACTCTGTGACGAGGGTATCGGGTGCAACGCAATGTATCGCGTCGCTCCCCTCGAATACTTTGTTCAACGGAGCCTCGCGCTTGTCGCGGACTTTCTTGAAGTACACATAGCCCGCGACCATGATCACGAATAGAATGAACGTGCCCTGCGCCACTAAGCTGATGAACATCTGCAGGTCCTCCAGCTGTGCCGCAACCGCCGCGGTGGAAAGCAGCGCGAAACCAATACCGATACCCGATTTATGAAGAAGGTCTCTCATCGCTAATCCTCCTAAACGATGGTGTTGACTACCGCGTTGCCTCGTGCGTACTGCCGGGCTGTTACCTTTGCCGTCGGCTCCATAGCATAAGGTGCAACCTTTCTGCTATTCGCGTTTTGTTGCCGGTCGCGTCGTAGCGCACGTAGACGGCGCGGATTTTTGGCGGCGGAATTTGGCGTCGGTGGGCGTTTGACGAATAGACGAAACAGGGACCGGCAGGCCCCTGGAGAAGAACCAGTCGTGGGTGATCAGAACGGCGGATCGGAGATGACGACGTTTTGGTGTGTGACGCGCTCGTCGCGAAGCTTCTGCTGCAAGACGATTTTGTAGTGTGACCAGATCCGATCACGCAGGTCATCGAGAAGCTCAATTACGGCCATGGCCTGATCGGGCGACCAGTTCGGATCGATCAGAAGCTCAAGGCCCTGCTTGATGCCGGAAGGCGGATGGCAGCGTTTCATGACTTGCTGCGCGCCATCTTGCGCTTTTTGGTCTTGGCCTCGGCGCGTTCCTGAGCTTCCTTGTGACGATAGGATTCGCCCTTGATCGCAATGATCTCGGCGTGATGCACCAGACGGTCGATGAGCGCGACCACGCAGGCGGCATTGGGAAACACCTCCGACCATTCGCCAAACGACTTGTTGGTGGTGATCAGCGTGCTCTTTTTCTCGTGGCGCCGGCTGATCAGCTCGAAGAGCAGATCAGCGTGACGGTTCGAATAGGACAGGTAGCCGACCTCGTCGACCACCAGGAGAGACGGCGCGGCATAGCGGCGCAAGCGATAGCGCAAGGCCGAATCACTGTCGAGGGAGGCCAGTTCGCCCAGCAACTGGCCGGCGGTGGCGAAGAGAACCGTATGCCCTTGCAACGTCGCCTGATGCGCGATGTTCTGGGCGATGGTGGTCTTGCCCAGGCCGGAGGGACCGACCAGGATGACATTGGTGGCCGAGTGCAGGAAGTCCAGGGTCATCAATTCCGCGATGGCGGCCTGATCACACTGCTCGGGCCAGGCCCAATCGAAGTCCGCCAGGGACTTGAAACGGCCGATATGCGCATAGCGCAAGCGGCGCTCCAGAGAACGACGGGAGCGCTCGGACTCCTCCCACGCCAGCAAGGGCTCCAGCCAGGGTTGCTCGACGCACTCTGCCCAATGCGCCAGTACGCCATACAGTTGCAAGGCCATGGCCCGCTTTCGGCGGGCATCACTCGTCGTCATCATTGGCCTGCGTTAGTTGATCGTAGCCGGCCAGCGGATGCGGCCGGACCGTGACATCGCGCCGTTTGAGGTGATCGGGCAAGGTGACGCCAACCGGTGGTGGAGAACCCTGTTCCTGACGCCGGCCTTCCAGTGCCAGACGCACCGCGTTCGGATGCGGTACCTCGCGCGCCAGTGCGTCGCCAATCGCGGCCTCCAACTCTGCGGTGCCATAGCGATCAAGCAGATCGAGCAGCGTGCGCGTGATGCGACCGAGCGGTTCACCCCTTTGTGCCGCTTGGCGCAACAACTCCCGGCTTTGCGGGATCGCCTGCACCAGACGGTCGGTGGTGCGATGCGCGCTGGCCTTGTGCTTGTGCTCGACCAAGGTGTCAATATGCGCCGGGATTTCAATCTGCTGACCACGGTCATAGGAGCGCGGATGCGTCGCGATCACCTCTGCTGCATCGAGGACGCGCACCTGACGCGGATCGGCGAGCACGGTCAGTGCGCGCTGAACATAGGCATGGGGCACCGAGTAGTCGTTCAGATCGAAGCGCACATACGGGGTCTTGCCAGCCGACACCGCTTTTACTTCGTCGGTTGCAAAGGCGTTGGGCGGCAAGGCAAGCAAACACGCCTTCTCCTGGTCGAAGGCCGCCTTCACCGTCAGCTTCTCGTCCTCGGGGCAGCGACGCTCGCTGGCGGGCCCGCACGTCCAGGCATCGGCCTGGGCATTCAAGTCGTCCAGATCGGTGAAGCTGCGCCCGGCGAAGAAGGCATCGCGGATATAGCGTATTGCCCGCTCCACGCGCCCCTTCTCATTGCCTCGCGCGACGGCCACCGGGCGTGGCTCGAACCGGTAATGCCCGGCCAGTGCGAGCAGCGTCGGGTTGAAACGGATGGCGTTGCCCTGGCGTTCGAGCACCGCACTCCTCAGGTTGTCATAGAGCGCGACCCGCGGAACGGCGCCCCATGCGCCGAAGGCAGCGACATGGCCGCGCAGGAAGTTCTCCATGCGGGCATCCAGATAGAAACGCAGGAAGATCTGCCGCGACCAGGACAGGACCGCGACGAAGCCCATCAGGGGGCGGCGGGCGCGGCCGATCTCAATGTGACCGAAGTGCCCCCAGTCGATCTGGCATTGTTCGCCCCGCAAGGTGCGCAGACGCAGATAGGCTTCTGTGCGTCGACGCGGCCGGTGGCGGGCGATCAGATGCCGGAAGTGATCAGGGCGGCCGGGGTACCCGCGGCTTTGCACCATGGCATACAGGCGACTGGCCGTGAGGGTTGGGAACTGCGTAAGCGTCTCGCGGATGAACGGCAGATACGGATCGATGGCCGAGGCCCGGCGCACCGGGCCCATCAACGCCAGGCCGGCCTGGGCCAGGACCCGGGCAACAGTGTCGCGGTGCAACCGCAGTTGGGTGGCGATCGTGCCGAGGCGCCAGCGTTCGGCATGGTAGTAGCGCAGGATCTGCGCTTCAATTTCGGGGGTAAGGACCAAAGGGAGCTCTCCTGTCGGGATGGGATCGGCGAACCGAGGAGCGCAGAAAGTCCTGACGCACAAATTCCGCGAGCACCTGGTGGCACAAGTGGCAGTGCCAGGGCGGCGGCGACGTGGATTTCTTCACTATCGGTTCGGTCGCCAGTTGAACAGGCAGGGGCGGTGGTGGGGAACCCTGATGCGTCACTTTCTGCTGCCGAGCGCGGTATCGACGCTGGCGTTGGGCATGGGTGAGACGGCCACGATGCGTGTCTTGATAGCGACGGCCGGCAGCCCGTATCGACTGCTGGCGTGCCTGCGGCGCGCAACCATCAGCGCAGTAGCGATTGCCCCGATCACAGAGGCTGCACATCAGCACCGGGGTGCGGCAGCCGGCGCACAGGTAGCGTCTTCCGGGAATATCCATTGGCACTCAGGGCCAATGGAGGGTCGACGGCGACGTGCGCTTCGTGAAATACTATGCAGGCAACGTCGCCGCTGTTGGGGCTGCGGGGCGCGGCATCGGAACTGGCTTGGCGGTTGGGACCGGTGTCGCGCCTGCGTTTCCACCGGCCAGTCGGCTTTCTACTCCATCGCCGACACGGGCGCCACCTTCACGCAGACTAAGCGGGCTCTTCGTTCGAGCGCTTCAGCTCACTATGACACGGTCCTCTGGCGATCCCTGCCGCGCTTCGCTTGCCAGACGATGGATTGCTTTGCAATCCATCCGCCGCAAGCCCTGCGGGCAGCCAACCCCCAAAACCGGCATAAATATGCCTGAAATTCAAAAACCAAAATCACATCCGGCTTGCGCTCGCTTGCCACTTACAAAACTCTTCACCGCCGGGTTTCTGCGGAAATGCGACACCGTTAACAC
>JAJZPQ010000043.1 GCA_021811085.1 Pseudomonadota bacterium
AACACCAGGGCCGCGCGCCGCACCAGATCCTCGTGGCCGCGCGTGAGGGGATCGAACGTTCCGGGATAAACCGCCCTAGTCGCCATATGTCACCAAAGTGTAGTGCACCTGTCCGGCGCGGCCCTGCTTGAGCACCCGCCAGCGGTCGCTCGGCGCGAATGCCGCGGCGCTCTCGACGTAGACCCGCGCCCCCGGCCGCAGCAGCGGACGCAGCAGCGGCAGCGCCTGCGCCAGCAGCGTCGAGTCGAACGGCGGATCGAGAAACACCACGTCGAAGCGCGCGTCCGCATCGGCTGCTGCGGCAGTGGCGAATTCTAGCGCATCCGCACAGTGCAATTGCAGGTTTTTCGCCCCGAGCAGTTCGGCATTGCGGCGCAGCGCCGCGCATACGCTGCGGCTTTTCTCCACCATTACCACCGAGGCTGCGCCGCGCGACAGCGCCTCGAAACCGAGCGCGCCGCTGCCGGCGAACAGGTCGAGACAGCGCTCCCCGCTCAAGTCCTGTCCCAGCCAGTTGAACAGGGTTTCGCGCACGCGGTCGGCGCTCGGTCGCAATCCTTCGTGATCGGGAAATGCGATGCGGCGGCTGCGCCATTCGCCGCCGATGATGCGGACCTGATTAGTTTTCGCCACTGCCGACGACGACGGTCACCAGGTGTTCCGGCCGCACGCGCCGCGCGAATGCGGCGCGCACCTCGGCCACGCTGACCTTCTCCACGCGGCCGGCAAAATCGTCCAGCCAAGTAAGCGGCAAGTCGTAAAAGCCGATCAGCGCGACCTGCTCCAGCAGCTTGCGGTTGCTGTCTATGCGCAGCGCGAAGCCGCCTTCCAGGTTCTGTTTCGCGGCGCGCAATTCGGCCGCGCTCGGCCCGTGCGCGAGGAATTCGTCCAGCACCGCGTGTACCCGCGCCAGCGCCGCGCCGGCCTGCTCTTTCTTGGTCTGCAGCCCGATCTGCAGCGGGCCTTCCTGCGCCAGCGGCAGGAAATAGCTGTAGACGCTGTAGGCATAGCCGCGCTTTTCGCGCACTTCGATCATCAGACGCGAGACGAAGCCCCCGCCGCCGAGCACGTAATTGCCCACCAGCAGCGGGAAATAATCGGGGTCGTGGCGCGCCAGCGCCGGCAGGCCGAGCAGGATATGGCTTTGCGACGCCGGGTGCGCGATGCGCAGCGTCTGGCTCGCAGGCTGGGTCACCGGCGGCAGCGCAGGCGGCGCGCCGCTCGCGCGCGGCAGCCCTGCGCTGAACTGCTCGGCAATGCGTTCGGCGAGCGCGCGGTCGGCGTCGCCGACGATGGTGAGCACGGCGCGGGAGGCGACGTAGTTCTCGCGGTAAAAGCGCTCGACATCGGCGCGTTCGATGCGTTGCACGGTCTCTGGCGCAGGCGCGAGCGCGTAGGGATGGGCCGCATACAGCAGGCGGTAAAAAGCCTTGCTCGCCAGCACTTCGGGCTTGGTGTCGTCCTCCTGGATCGAAGCCAGGAGGCGCGCCTTCTCGCGCGCAAAGGCGGCATCGGGAAATGCGGGCGTCTGCAGGATTTCGGCAAACGTCGCGAGCGCCTGCCCGCGTTCGCGTTCGCTGGACAAGGTGCGCAGGGACAGGCCGGCGCGATCGCGATCGATGCTGCCGCCCAGCTGCGCTCCCACGTCGGCCAGGCGCCGGCCGATCTCCTCTTCCGTGTGCGCGGCGGACCCGGCCTTGAGCAAAGTATGGGTGAGCCCGCCCAGCCCGGCGCGGTCGGCGGGGGCGCGCCGCCCGCCGGCGTCGAAATCGACATTGATGTCCAGCATCGGCAGGCCGCGGCTTTCGACGAAGTAGACGCGCGCGCCGGAGGTCGCAATCCAATGCTGAATCGGCAGCGCTGCCTGCGCCGCAGCTGCGGCGAACGCACAGGCTGCGAACGACAGCACCGCCGCGAACAGCCGGAGCCGTTTCTTTCCCACGCGGTTCTGGTTTGTGCTCACGCTAACGCCCCGCAGCTGGCGGCGCCGGCCGCGGCGGCTTCAGCGCTTGCGGCTCGAGCACGACCACGGTGAGCTGGTCGTCGACGAAATACTGCTGGGCCACGGCGCGCACCTGCTCGGCGCTCACCGCCTTGACGTGTTCGAGCGTACGCTCGATATCGCGATAAGACAGACCGGCGGATTCGAATTGTCCGATTTCCATCGCCTGGCCGAAAATCGAATCGCGTTTGAATACCTGGGCCGCGATCACTTGCGCCTTGACCCGCGCGAGCTCGTCCTCGCTCACGCCATCGCGCGCGAGGCGCGCGAGCTCCGCGCGCAGCCCCGCTTCCAGTTCGGCCGCGCTCCTGCCCTGGCTGGGCGTGCCTTCGAGGAAACACATGCCCGGTCCGCGCGCAGTCAGGTCGTAGCCCGCGCCGACTTCGCTTGCGAGGCGGCTGTCGCGCACCAGCGTTTGATTGAGCCGCGCCGATTCATTGCCGTCGAGCACGCCGGTCAGCACCTCCAGCGCGTAAGGCTGCCAATCCTTGTCCACATCGCGCAGTACCGGGCATTTCCAGCCCATGAGCAGATAAGGCAGTTCCGCCGGCGCCTTGACCACCAAGCGGCGTATGCCGCGCTGCGGCGGTTCGAGCTGGGGCTTGCGTTCGGCCAGAGGCCGGGTCTTGATCGGCCCGTAGTATTTTTTCGCCAGTGCAAATACCTCGTCCGCCTTGACATCTCCCACCACCACGACGAAGGCGTTGTTGGGTACGTACCAGCGCGCGTACCAGTTGCGCGCGTCCAGATAACTCATGTGCTCGAGGTCGTTCATCCAGCCTATGACCGGCCGCCGATACGGATGGGCAAAATAGGCCTCGGCATTGAGCGCTTCGGACACCAGGGCGTGCGGCTGATCCTCGGTGCGCAGGCGCCGCTCTTCCATCACCACTTTGATCTCCTGCGCAAACTCGGGCTCAGTCACCAGCAGATTGGACATGCGATCCGCCTCCAGCCGCAGCGGCAGCGCGGCCTTCGGCACCTGCTGGAAATAGGCGGTGTAGTCGCGATTGGTGAACGCGTTTTCGCGCCCACCGGCCGCGGCGATGCGGCGCGAGAACTCGCCGCTTTTCACGGTCCTGGTGCCCTTGAACATCATGTGTTCGAGCACGTGCGCGACTCCGCTGGTGCCGCTCACCTCGTCCATGCTGCCGGCGCGGTACCATACCATGTGCACGGCGGTGGGGGCGCGATGATCTTCCTTCACGATCACACGCAGTCCGTTGGCGAGTGTGTATTCATGCATGCCGCTTTGCGCGCCGGCCGCCGCCGCGGCGAACGCCGCGAACAACGCAAACAAACAGCGAAACATCCGGTTTTTCATCCACACCCTTCTGTTAAAATCGGGGCCCATCTTAGCGGGTTTTGCCCCCTGCGCGCGAGCCTCCATGTTCAGTTTCCTCAAAAAATCCGCCGAAGCTGCGCCGGCTCCGTCCTGGGGCGAAAGACTCAAGGCCGGGCTTGCGCGTACGCGGGTACAGATCGGCGGACTGTTCGGCGGCGGCAAGATCGACGCCGCGCTGTACGAGGAGTTGGAAGAGGCGCTGCTGTGCGCCGACACGGGCGTGGCGGCCACCCAGTTCCTGCTGGACAATCTGCGCCAGCAAGTGAAAAAGAAAGGGCTCAGCGACAGCCGCGAGCTCAAGGCGGCGCTGCGCGAGGGCTTGGCCACGCTGATCGCGCCGCTGGAGCGGCCCTTGCTGATCGAGGGTCACCAGCCTTTCATCATCATGCTGGCCGGGGTCAATGGCGCCGGCAAGACCACTTCCATCGGCAAGCTGGCCAAGTTTTTCCAGGCGCAGGGCAAGAGCGTGCTGCTCGCCGCGGGCGACACCTTCCGCGCCGCGGCGCGCGAACAACTCACCATCTGGGGCGAGCGCAACCAGGTTGCGGTGATCACCCAGCAGGGCGGCGATCCCGCGGCGGTGATCTTCGATGCGATCCAGGCGGCGCGCGCGCGCAAGATCGACATCGTGCTCGCCGACACAGCCGGGCGGCTTCCGACCCAGCTGCACCTGATGGAGGAGATCCGCAAGGTCAAGCGCGTGATCGCCAAGGCGGACGCGAGCGCGCCGCATGAAGTGCTGCTGGTGCTCGATGCCAACACCGGCCAGAACGCGCTCAGCCAGGTCAAGTCCTTCGACGATGCGCTGGGGCTGACGGGGCTCATTCTGACCAAACTCGACGGCACCGCCAAAGGCGGCGTCGTCGCCGCGATCGCGCGCGAGCGCCCGGTGCCGATACGCTTCATCGGCATCGGCGAGGGCATAGACGACCTGCGCCCTTTCATCGCGCAGGATTTCGCCGCCGCCCTGGTCGATTCGGACTGAGCCCGCACTTGTACACCCAGCCTCGATGATCAGCTTCAGCCAGGTGCGCAAGAGTTATCGCGGCGGCCATGAGGCGCTGGCCGAACTCAGCTTCGCCATAGACAGCGGCGAGCTGGTGTTCATTACCGGCCGTTCCGGTGCGGGCAAGAGCACCCTGCTCAAGCTGATCCCTGCGATCGAGCGTCCGACCAGCGGCACCGTGCTCGTGAACGGGCAGAACATAGGCAGCATGCGCCGCGCCGCCATTCCCTACCTGCGGCGCAATCTCGGACTCATATTTCAGGACCAGAAGCTGCTCTATGACCGCAGCGTGTTCGACAACGTCATGCTGCCGCTCGCCTTCACCGGCCATGCCTACAAGGATGCGGCGCGGCGTGCGCGCGCCGCGCTGGACAAGGTGGGCCTGCTCGCGCGGGAAAAGGCCAATCCGGTCACGCTCTCGGGCGGAGAGCAGCAGCGCCTGTGCATTGCACGCGCCGTGGTGAACCGCCCCAGCATCCTGCTCGCCGACGAACCGACCGCCAGCCTGGACTCGACCTCGGCTGCCGAAGTCGTGGAAATGTTCCGCTCCTTCAATCAGGTCGGTGTGACCGTGCTGATCGCCACCCACGACGAAGGCCTGGTGCAGCGCCTCAATCCGCGCGTGCTCGCGCTCAAACAAGGCAGGCTGGAGTCATGAGCAACTGGCTGCGCCAGCACTGGCAGACCCTGGTCCTGACGCTCAGGCGCCTGGGGCGCAGTCCCGGCGCCACGCTGCTCAACGTCATGGTGATCGGCATTGCGCTGGCTCTGCCCCTAGGCGGCTACATGCTGCTGCAGAATCTGGGCGCGGTCGCGCACCGGGTCGCCGGTACGCCTCAAGTGAGCCTGTTCCTCGCCCGCGACGCGGACAAGGCCGACATTGCCGCGCTGGAAGCGCGCCTGAAGCGGCTTCCCGGCGTACGCGGGCTGCGCTTCATTTCGCGCGAGCAGGCGCTGCAGGATCTGAAGCAGTCGGAAAACTTCGCCGACGTCCTCTCCGCGCTGCAGACCAACCCCCTGCCCGACGCCTTCGTGCTCGAGACCGCCGGCGGCGCGGCCGAGCTGGAACAGCTGGAACCGCAGCTCAAGGCCTTGCCGAAAGTCGCCCATGTGCAGCTCGATTCGGCCTGGGTGAAGCGGCTGGAAAGCCTGCTGCAGCTGGGACGGACCGCGGTGCTGATCCTCGCCGCCTTGCTCGCCTGCGGCCTGGTCGCGGTGACGTTCAACACCATACGCCTGCAGATCCTGACGCAGAAGGACGAGATCGAAGTGAGCAAGCTGATCGGCGCGACCGACGCCTTCATCCGCCGGCCTTTCTTCCACCTGGGCCTGATTCAAGGCACCCTGGGCGGCCTGGCGGCCCTCGCCATCGTGTACCTGTGCACGCTTATCCTCAACCGCAGCATCGGCGAACTGGCCCAGCTTTACGGTTCGGACTTCAGGCTCAGCTTTTTCGGCCCCGGCGACTGCCTCGCGCTGCTGGCGTTTGCCGCCATACTCGGCTGGCTGGGCGCCTATATGTCAGTGAGCAGGCACTTATCTGGAATAGAGCCCCGCTAGGGGCTCCGACGATACGAATCGGCCCGACCCCGTAGCGGGTAGCGGAACTTTTTCGGGGCGTTGGCACTCGAAGACCTAGAGTGCTAAAATCATAGCGTGATTCGGGGTGGGCTTCGGCACCTGGACTTATAGGCCAGGCCGCAGCACGCCGCGTTGAAGAGGAGCGTAGACATGAATCAAGTGATGGCCTTGCCGGTGCCTTCCCTGGTTGGAAGCCTGGAGACCTATATTGCGACGGTGAATCGTTTTCCGCTGCTGACGCCGGAGGAAGAGTTGCGCCTGGCGCGCAAGCTGCGCGACGAAAACGACATCGATGCCGCACGTGCTTTGGTCGTCTCGCACCTGCGCGTGGTCGTAGCCATCGCCCGCGGCTACCTCGGCTACGGCCTGCCGCACGCCGATCTGATTCAGGAAGGCAACATCGGCCTGATGAAGGCGGTGAAGCGCTTCGACCCGGAACGCAATGTACGCCTGGTGTCGTTCGCGATCCACTGGATCAAGGCCGAAATGCACGAGTTCATCCTCAAGAACTGGCGCCTGGTCAAGATCGCCACCACCAAGGCGCAAAGAAAGCTGTTCTTCAACCTGCGCTCGATGAAAAAGGGCATGGGCCCGCTGTCGCAGGACGCGATCGAAGACATGGCGAGGCAGCTCCGCGTCAAACCCGAGGAAGTCCGGGAAATGGAAATGCGCATTTCGGGCCAGGACCTCGCCCTCGAAGCCAACGACGATGACGAGGACAGCTACGCGCCGATCGCCTACCTGTCCGATGCCGACAACGAGCCCTCGAAAATGCTGGAAGTCGACGAAAACGAGCGCGTGGCCACGCAGGGCCTGCACACGGCGCTGGCGAGCCTGGATGCGCGCAGCCGCCGCATTATCGAGGCGCGCTGGCTGCGCGAGAAGAATCCGGCGACGCTGCACGACCTGGCGGCCGAATTCAAGGTTTCGGCCGAGCGCATCCGCCAGGTCGAGGCCAAGGCCATGCAGAAGATGAAGGGCCTGCTTTCAGCCGCCTGAGGCTGACGCAACAGTCTAGTTTTCTTTGAGCAGGGTGCGCAGATCGGCAACCAGGTTCGCCCCGCCGTCGCCGTAGCGCGCGAACAGCCGCACCCTTCCCTGCGCATCGAATACATAGCTGCCTGCGGTATGGTCCAGCGTATAGCTGTCGGGCGTGGGCCCGGGCTGCTTCTGGTAATACACGCGGAATTCCTTGGCGGTCTTCGCCGTCGTCGCCAGGTCGCCGTATAGCCCGAGGAAGCTCGGATCGAACGCCGGCACATAGTTGGCGAGCAGCTCGCGCGTGTCGCGCTCCGGATCCAGGGTAACGAACAGTACCTGTACGCGCTTCGCGTCCGCACCGAGCTGCTGCATCGCCGCCTTCATTTCGGCCATGGTCGTCGGACAGACGTCGGGACATTGCGTATAGCCGAAAAACATCACCACTACCTTGCCGCGAAAATCCGCGAGCGTGCGCGCCTGACCGTGGTGGTCGGTCAGGCGGAAATCGTGGCAGCAGTCGCTGCCGGTCACGTCGGCGTTCTTGAAGCTCGGCTGCGGCGAATCGCAGCCGGCAAGCAAAATTACGAAGAGCGCTGCGCCGATGAGGCGCAGAAATCTAAACATAATGGTCGATGAGCAGCGCGCTGAACAGACCGGCAAGATAGAGCACGGAGTAGCGGAACGTCTGCTGCGCCAGGCGGTCGCTGTAGGCGGTGTAGATGCGCACCGCGTAATACAGGAAGATGCCGTCCAGGACCAGCACCGTCGCGAGATAAATCCAGCCGCTCATGCCGTAGATGAAGGGCAGCAAGGTGCTCGCGATCAGAATCAGGGTGTACAGCAGCACGTGCAGGCGCGTGAATTTCTGCCCATGCGTGACCGGCAGCATCGGCAGGCCGGCGCGGTGGAATTCCTCCGTGCGGTACAGCGCCAGCGCCCAGAAATGCGGCGGCGTCCAGGCGTAGATGATCAGCACCAGCAGCAGCGCCTCGGGCGCCACTTGCCCCGTGACCGCAGTCCAGCCCAGCAGCGGCGGCATCGCCCCGGACAGCCCGCCGATGACGATATTCTGCGGCGTGGCGGGTTTGAGCAAAATCGTATAGATGATGGCGTAGCCGACGAAAGTGCCGAACGTGAGCCACATGGTGAGCGCATTGACGTAGCGGTAGAGCAGCAGCATGCCGATGCCGCCGATCACGCCGGCGAATACGACCGTCTGCAGGGAGCTGAGCTCGCCGCGCGGCAGCGGGCGCGCGCGTGTGCGCGCCATCTTCGCGTCGATTTCCTGCTCGATCAGGCAATTGATCGCGAACGCCGCGCCCGCGAGCAGGGCGATGCCCGCGGTTCCGGCGAACAGCACGCGCCGGGGCACCATGCCCGGCGTGGCGAGGAACATGCCGATCACCGCGCAGAACACGGCCAGCATGGTTACCCGCGGCTTGGTCAGCGCGTAGAACTGGCGCATGCGCTGCGCGGTGTCGTGCAAAATGAGCTGTGTGGCCATGAGTCTAGCGGGGAGAAAAGGGAGGGAAGTTTATCACGCTGGGTCGCGGCCCTAGCCTATGCGCGAGGCCCGCAGCAGGCGCGACAAATCCTTGTACATCTTGCGCGGATCGGCGTTCTTCGGAAAGCGCAGCATCAGGTTGCCGTGCGGGTCTATCAGGTAGATATGGTCGCGCGCCCCGCCCGCCGGCGGAAACTCGGCGATGATCGGACTACCGCCCGCGCGCAGCATGTGCGTGCCGTCGTATTCGCGCATCAGCAGCGTTTCCAGCGGCGCCTCGTCCAGGATCAGCCACACGCGTTCGACGCGCTCCATCTCGCGCCCTTGCGCCAGGCGCACTTGACGCATGTCGTACAGCTTCGCTTGGCAGGCCGCATCGCAGTCGGCCCGATCCAGCTGCAGCAGTACCCATTTGCCCCGCAGCGCGGACAGCTTGAACGGGCGCTGGTCTAGCAGGCGCAGCGGCGGGTCGCTCAGCACATGCGCGGGTATGAGCTCGCCGTAATTCGCGCCGCCCCGGGGCTGCCAGTAAAAATAGACGATCACGGCGGCGACAAAAGGCGCGAGGCACAAGGCCGCGATCGCCAGCATGGTCCTGCGTCCGCGACGCGGATCAGGCCGCGCGTTTGAAGCTGAGTGCGACATAGGTAATCAGGATGGCGGTTGCAAGCGCGTACCACTGGAACGCATAGCCGCGGTGCATGTTCACGCCGGTGTCGGGCTTGCCCCAGGCGCGTACCAGGCCGTCGGTCGCGTCACTGGTCTGCTGCAGCACGATAGGCTGCAGTTTCAGCCCCGACCACTTGGCATAGCGCGGGAGCACGAGGTTCTGCCACACGCTGCCTTCCACGGTCTTCGCGTCGAGCTCGAAAAAATGGCTGCTGGGCACCATCGCGATGCCCTCGACGCTGGCGTTCACCGCCGGCAGCGGGACCTGCGGCAGGATATCGCGCCGCAGTCCCGCATTGACCCAACCGCGGTTGATCAGCACGTACATATCGCCGCCGGCAATCTTCAGCGGCGTGAGCACCTGGTAGCCCACGTTTCCGTTGAGCACTTTGTTGTCGAGCAGGATCGTGTATTTGGGCAAATACTCGCCGCGCACGCTGACACGCCGGAATTCGTAGTCATGCGCGTCGACCGGCTGCGACGGCAGCGCCAGCACGGCATGGCGTGCGGCGTCATCCAGATCGCGCGCCAGCGCGATTTTTTCCTCGGCGCGGCGCGTCTGCCAATTGCCCAGGGAAACGGTCAGCACAATGCCGGCGAGCGCCGCCAAACCGGGCAGGAACGCGGGACGAAAACGACGGTTTCCTAGCATGAGAGGGACGCTTTTCTGGCAACGCTGGTTTGACTGGGATACACTCGCAAAATTCCGTCGGTAGCCGCAATGAGAATCGTCGTCATACTGTTCATCATACTGATCCTGGCCAGCCTGGGCTCGGCGCTGTTCTTCCTGATCAAGGACCGCGGCGGATCCAAACGCACTGCCAGAGCGTTGGCGATGCGCGTCGGGCTGTCGCTGACCCTGTTCCTGTTGTTGATGGCGGGCTATTACTTCGGCCTGATTCCGGGAAAGGTTTCCTAGAGACCGCCGCGGCAAAATCGCAACGGTTTCTTAAGCACTCAAAAAAGAGCGCCGCACAGTGTGCGGCGCGTCCAAGACCCTTTGCGGGACCGCTCCTCCTCGTTCTACTTGCCCCTTTGGACTGCCTGTAACCGGAACGACCGCGTTATAGCCAGTAGACGAAAATAAACAGCAGCAGCCACACCACGTCGACGAAGTGCCAGTACCAGGCTACCGCTTCGAACGCGAAATGGTGATCGGGCTTGAAGTGGCCGGCGAACGAGCGGAACAGCATGGTGGTGAGCATGATCACGCCCACGGTCACGTGAAAGCCGTGAAATCCGGTGAGCATGAAGAACGTCGTGCCGTAGATGCCGGTGCTGAGCTTGAGGTTCAACTCGGAATAGGCATGGTGGTATTCGAACATCTGGAAACCGAGAAAGGTCACGCCCAGCGCGATTGTCAGGAACAACCACAGTTTCAGTTTGGCGCGGTTGCCCTCGAGCATGCCGAAGTGGGCGATCGTTAGCGTCACACCCGAGGACAGCAGCAGCAGGGTGTTGAGCGCGGGGACGCCCCAGGCGGCCATCGGCGAGAACGGGTCCTTGAATGCGGGGCCCGCGCTCGGCCACTGGCCGCTGAAATCCGGCCACAGCAATTCGCGGCTGGTGAGGCCGCCCAGATCGGGGACGGACAGCACGCGCGCATAGAACAGCGCACCGAAGAACGCGGCGAAGAACATCACTTCCGAGAAAATGAACCAGCTCATGCCCCAGCGAAACGAGACGTCCTCGCGCTTGCCGTACTTGCCGCCTTCGGATTCGCGCACGACATCGCCGAACCAGCGCACCATCATGAACACGAGCAGGGCGAAACCGGCGAGCACGGCGTAGCGGCCCAACTCCGCGCCGTTGAACCACATCGCCGCGCCGCCCGCCATGAACAGCAGCGCGAACGAGCCGACGATCATCCAATGGGACGGCTGCGGCACGAAATAATGACGCTGAGCATGTTCGCTCATGTTTCCTCTCCTCGATTTATACCAGCTTGCTGATGACCAGACGCACCAGCAATATCAACGTAAAAACTAAAAGCGCCGCCCCGATCAGGCCGGCGATGATCACCTGCTGCGGCTTGAGCTCGACGCTGTCCGTCTCGTAGTCGCGGCGCTTGCGTATGCCGAGAAACGACCAGAACACGGCCTTCGCCACTTGCGGCAGCGACGCCTTCTTTTGCACCTGCGCCACCGTCACCCCTTTGCCGCCTTGCGGTCCGCACCGTCGACGCGGAAGAACGTGTAGGAAAGCGTGATCGTGCCGATGTCCTTGGGCAGGGCCGGATCGACCACGAATACCACCGGCATCTGCCGCACTTCGCCTGCCGCCAGCGTCTGCTGCGTGAAGCAGAAGCACTGCAGCTTGTTGAAATACAGCGCGGCCTGCCTCGGGCCATAGCTGGGCACCGCCTGCCCGGTGACCGGCTCGTTCAGCGTATTCTTCACCTCGTACATCATCTGCGTCAGTTCGCCGGGGTGGACTTCCACGCTCGAGGCCATCGGCTTGAACGTCCACGGCAGCATGCGCACGTTGGAGTCGAATTCAATCGTCACCTTGCGCGTCAGGTCCACCTGGGTGTTCACCGCGGCGGCATTGGCTTCGCCCGGTTGCCACAGCTCGCGCAGCCCCGCGACCTCGCACAGCTTGTTGTAGAACGGCACCATGGCGAAGCCGAAGCCGAACATGCCCAGCGCGACCACCAGCAGCTTCTTCAGCATGCGCCGGTTGGAGGCGGAAGCGGCGGCAGGCGCGTTCATTTTGCGAGCCAGTATTCGAGTATGATCGCGAAAAAGAAACCGAGCGCGACCGCAGCCAGGATCAGCCCCGTTTTCTTGTTGTTCGCGTTGCCACGGTCCATGCTGGCGCCCTGCATCACTTTACTTCCGGCTGCTCGTGGAAGCTGTGGTAGGGCGCCGGGCTGGGCAGATGCGTCCACTCCAGCGTATCGGCGCCTTCCCACGGCCGCGCCGGCGCTTTCTCGCCCTTGCGCAGCACGCTGCACTTCAACACGATGTACAGGAACAGCAGCTGCGTCAGCCCGAAGCCGAACGCGCCTACGCTCGCGATCTGGTTGAACTCAGTGAACTGGCTCGCATAATCGGGGATGCGCCGCGGCATGCCGGCGAGCCCGAGGAAGTGCATCGGGAAAAACGTGACGTTGAAGAACACCAGGGATAGCCAGAAGTGCCATTTGCCCAGCGTCTCGTCGTACATGATGCCGGTCCACTTCGGGATCCAGAAATAGGTGCCGGCGAAGATCGCGAACAGCGAGCCCGCCACCAGCACGTAATGGAAATGCGCGACGACGTAGTAGGTGTCCTGCATCTGCACGTCGACCGGCATGATCGCGAGCATGAGCCCGGTGAATCCGCCCATGGTGAACACGAAAATGAAACCGACGGCGAACAGCATCGGCGTTTCGAACGTCATCGAGCCCTGCCACATCGTCGCGAGCCAGTTGAACACCTTCACGCCGGTAGGCACCGCAATCAGCATGGTGGCGTACATGAAGAACAGCAGCCCGGCGGTGGGCAGCCCGACGGTGAACATGTGGTGCGCCCAGACGATGAACGACAGGATCGCGATCGAGGACGTCGCATACACCATCGAGGCGTAGCCGAACAACGGTTTGCGCGCGAACGCCGGGATCACCTGGCTGATGATGCCGAACGCCGGCAGGATCATGATGTAGACCTCGGGGTGGCCGAAGAACCAGAAGATGTGCTGGAACATCACCGGGTCGCCGCCGCCGGCGGCGTTGAAAAACGAGGTGCCGAAATGGCGGTCGGTCAGCGTCATGGTGATCGCGCCGGCGAGCACCGGCATCACCGCGATCAGCAGATAGGCCGTGATCAGCCAGGTCCAGACGAACATCGGCATTTTCATCAGCGTCATCCCCGGGGCGCGCATGTTGAGGATGGTGGTGATGATGTTGATCGAACCCATGATGCTGGAGGCGCCCATGATATGCAGCGCAAAAATGCCGAGGTCCATGCCCGGGCCCATCTGCAGCGACAGCGGCGCATAGATGGTCCAGCCGGCCGCGGGCGCGCCGCCGGGGACGAAGAACGAACTGATCAGCAGCAGCGCCGCCACCGGCAGCAGCCAGAAGCTCCAGTTGTTCATGCGCGCGAACGCCATGTCGGGCGCGCCTATCATCAGCGGGATCTGCCAGTTGGCGAAACCGACGAACGCCGGCATGATCGCGCCGAACACCATGATCAGGCCGTGCATGGTGGTGAGCTGGTTGAAGAACTCCGGATTGACGATCTGCAGGCCGGGCTCGAACAGCTCGGCGCGGATGGTCAGCGCGAGCACCCCGCCGATGAGCAGCATGGTGAACGAGAACCACAGGTACATCGTGCCGATGTCCTTGTGGTTGGTGGTGGTGACCCAGCGCATCAGCCCCGAGGGATGATGCTCGTGCCCGTCGTGATCGGTGTGGCCGTGGCCGTGAGTATCGATGACTGCGCTCATGCGTTTCTCCTGGAATTCGATTCTTTACTTGCCGCGCGCCGCTTTGACTTCCGCGGGCTGCACCATGTCGCCGGTCTTGTTGCCCCAGGCGTTGCGCTCATAGGTAATCACGGCCGCGATGTCGGTATCCGAGAGCTGCTTGCCGAACGCCGCCATCGCGGTGCCGGGTTTGCCGTTCAGCACGCGCTCGATGTGGCCCGCCTTGGGGCCGGTCGCGATCTTGGAGCCGTCGAGCGCCGGGAACGCCGGCGGCATGCCCTTGCCCGTCGGCTGGTGGCAGGCGGCGCAGTTCGCCGCGTACACTTTCTCGCCCTTCGCCTGCAGTTCGGCCGGCGTCCACTGCTTGTTCGGGTCCTCGGCGGCGGCGCTCGCCTTCTTCTTCTGCTCCGCCACCCACTGCGTGTATTTCTCCGCCGACACCACCTGCACCACGATCGGCATGAAGCCGTGATCCTTGCCGCACAGTTCGGCGCACTGCCCGCGATAAGTGCCTTCCTTGTCAGCGCGGAACCAGGTATCGCGCACGAAGCCCGGAATCGCGTCTTGCTTGATGCCGAAGGCCGGCACCCAGAACGAGTGAATCACGTCGTTGGCGGTGGTCAGCACGCGAATTTTCTTGCCCACCGGCACCACCAGCGGGTTGTCCACTTCGAGCAGATAGTGTTCGTCTTTCGGTTTCTGGTTATGAATCTGGTCCTGCGGCGTGGACAGGGCCGACAGAAAGCCTACGCCCTCGCCTTCGCCCTTGAGGTAATCGTAGCCCCATTTCCACTGGTAGCCGGTCGCCTTGATCGTGATGTCCGGATTGGACGTATCCTTGAACGCGATCAGAGTCTTGGTCGCGGGCCAGGCCATGCCGACCAGGATCAGGAACGGGATCACGGTCCAGATGATTTCCACCGTCGTGTTCTCGTGAAACTGCGCCGCCTTGTGGCCGACCGACTTGCGATGCGCATAGATGGAATAGAACATCACGCCGAACACGACGCAGAAAATCACCAGGATGACGTACATCATCAGCATGTGCAGATCGTAGATTTCGCTGGCGATCCGGGTCACAGGCGGCTGAAAATTGATTTGGTAGCCGGCCGATGCCAGCCCGGCGTAGAGCGCGAGCGCCAGGCCCCCAGTCAGTCGTCCCAGTTTGTTGTTCATGATTTCCTCATAGCATCAAAAACCCGGTAGCGGAATTTATAGTAATAGCTGCAGCTCTCTACGCGAACGACAGCGCGAGTTCGGCCCGGGGGGCACGCCAGTTCTGGCTTATTCTCGGTCCATGCCGGCGCTAGCGCGCCGGCATGGACGTCCCCGCTCCTTCTAAAGACGGGGGCCCGGCAAAAAAAGTGCGGTAACGTAGCACGAACAGAGGGCTTAAATCAAGCTCTAGGCTGAAATTTCCGCGGCTGATCGCGGTATCAATGAACCGAATCAACCCCGTTTCGGGCGCGCCGTTTCGAATCTGACGATCGCGCGCCCGTCTGCGCTTACGCGCGGCTGCGGCTTCCACGCGTGGCCGTAGACGATTTCGAAGCTCGCCGGCAAACTGCCGCCGCGGCGCAACTTTTCGTAGGCCGCGCGCATCGCGCGGTAGATGCCCTTGCCGGTGAGCCCGCGCCGGCGCCCGGCGAGCGCGTTCACCTGGCCGCTCGCGCGCAGGTCTTTGATCAGCGCGTCGACATCGGCATAAGTCACGGTGATGAGTTCCATGTCCATCACCGGTTCGGCATAGCCGCAGGCCGAGAGCATGTCGCCCAGATCGTGCATGTCGATGAAGTCGTGCACGTGCATGGCGCCGTCTCGCGCGGCAAATGCGCTTCTGAGCTCCTTCAAAGTATCGGGGCCGTAGCAGCTGAACATCAGCAGCCCGCCGACGCGCAACACGCGCTGCATTTCCTTCAGCGCAGGCAGCGGATCCCCGCTGCAGTGCAGGGCCAGATTGGACCAGACGAGATCCACGCTCGCCGCTGCCAGCGGCAGCGCGGCCATGTCGGCGCACAGGCGCGCCACGCGCTCGCGCGCAAACAGGCGCTGCAGCCAGGCACCGCGCGCTGCCCGCAGCATCGGATAAGCGAAATCCAGTCCCAACAGTTGCGCCTGCGGATAGATTTCGGCCAGATGTTTGGCGCCATCGCCATCGCCGCAGCCCGCATCGAGCACGCGCTGCGGCGCGAGCTTGATGTATTGCAGGCGCTCGCGCATGCGCGCTTCGACCTCGCGCGCGAGCATCGCGGCGCCGGCATAGGTCGCGGCCGCGCGTGCACTGGCGCGGCGCGCGGCCTGCCGATCTATCGCCGCTGGACTCAGCGCCGCCCCCCGGCCGCTACTGCGTCGTCCGGACCGGGCGCGCGCCTCACGCGCGCAGCGCCGCTTCCAGCGCCAGTCCGACTGCGAGCAGGCGCCGGTCCTCGCCGCCCTGCCCCACGAGCATCAGGCCCACCGGTGCCGTGTCCGGCGCCTGGCAGGGGAGGGTGAGGGCGCAGCCGTCGAGAAAATTCACCACGCTCGGGTTGCGCAGCATGGCGAGATTGGTCCTGCCGTAGAGTCCATCGTCGGTCTCCAGCGGCGCAATCGCGGGCGCGACCATCGTCACCGTCGGCATCAGCAGCGCATCGAAGGGCGCCGCGATGCGCGCGCTCTCGGCGATCAGCGCCGCACGCTGGGTCAGCACGTCGATGTAGTCGGCCGCGCTGATGTCGGCGCCACGCAGCGTGCGCGAGGCGACGCGCGGATCATACTCGGCCTCGCGCCGCGCGAGCAGATCCCGGTGCAGCGCATAAGCCTCGGCCACGACCAGGCCGCCCTTGTGATTGATCTGCGGCAGCCGGCGCAGTGCTTCGAAGCGCAGCTCGCTTACCAGCGCGCCGGCCCGCGACAGACGCGTAAGCGCCGCAGCAAAAGCCGCCGCCACCGCGCTGTCCAAACCATCCAGCACATAATCCTGCACTACGCCCAGGCGCAGGCCCTTGAGCGGCAGCGGCGGCGGCACTTGCGCTGCTACTCCGGCGAGTATGCTGTCGACCAGCGCGCAACAGGCGACGCTGCGCGCGATCGGGCCGATCGAGTCGAGCGTAGTCGAGAGCGGGAACGTGCCGTCTGTGGCGATGCGCCTGGCGGTGGGCTTGAATCCGGTGAGACCGCACAATGCGGCAGGAATGCGCACCGAGCCGCCGGTGTCGCTGCCTAGGCCCATCGCCGCCATGCCGTCCGCGACCGACACCGCCGCGCCGGAAGACGAGCCGCCCGGAATGCGGCCGGTGGCTCGATCCCAGGGATTGCGCGGCGTGCCGTAATGCGGATTCAGGCCCAGTCCGGAGAACGCGAACTCGACCATATTGGTGCGGCCGACGATGATCGCGCCCGCCTGGCGCAGCCGCCGCACCGCGGTCGCATCGCTCGCGGCGGGGGCGGCATCGGCGAGCACCTTCGAGCCCGCGCGCGTGATGTCGCCGGCAACGTCGAACAAATCCTTCACCGATACGGGGATGCCCGCCAGCGGCGAGGGCACGATCCCGTGCGCGCGCAATTCATCGCTGGCCTTGGCTTCGGCCAGCGCCGATTCGCGGTGCGTGCGCAGGAACACGCGCACACCCTCGCCCGCGGGGGCCGCGATGCGCGTGAGCGCATCCTCGATCAAAGCCTGGCTGCTGGTCTTGCGCGCGGCGAGTTCGGCCGCGAGCGCCATGATGGGTTTCATCGCTGGCGCGCGCCCAGGCGCAGCAGCTGCGCGGCGTCGGATTTGACCGCTGTCGGGTTCATGGTTACTCTCGTCTTGGATGACCAACGCATCTTCAGGGAAGCATTTCCACTTGTCAATTTCGCTGCGCGCGCTGCTGGCCCTGGGCACAAAGATCGGGCACGGCCTGCTGGCGCAAGACTGCCTGCTATGCCAGGCAGCAAGCGGCGGGCAGCTGCTGTGCGCGGCCTGCGCGCGCGAACTGCCGTCGATTGGACCGGCCTGCCCGCGCTGCGCCGCGGCCGGCAACAGCAACGCCGAATGCGGCGCCTGCATCGCCGACCCGCCGCATTACGATGCGAGTTGCGCCGCGTTCGTCTACGCACACCCGGTGGACGCATTGATCCAGGCGCTCAAGTACGGCGGCCAGCTCGCTCTGGCCGGATGGTTCGCGCAGGCGTTGCAGCAGCGTATCGGCGCTGCCGGCGGCGTCGACCTGATCCTGCCCCTGCCGCTGCATCCGGCGCGCCTGGCCGAACGCGGCTTCAATCAGTCGGCCGAGATTGCCAAGCTGCTGTCGCGCCACTACGGCATCGCCATGGATGCGCAGCTTGCGCAGCGCGTGCGCAACACCGCGCCGCAGGCCGCGCTGCCCTGGCGCGAGCGTGCGCGCAACATGCGCGGCGCCTTCGCCTGCGACGCCGATCTTGGCGGCTTGCGCGTGGCCGTGGTGGACGACGTCATGACCACCGGCGCCACGCTGGACGAGTTCGCGCGTACGCTCAAGCACAGCGGTGCCGCGCGCGTCGAGAACTGGGTGGTCGCACGCACGGCGCGCGATGTTTAACATCGTTCTGTACCAGCCGGAAATCCCGCCCAATACCGGCAACATCATCCGTCTTGCGGCCAACACCGGCGCCACCCTGCACCTGGTCGAGCCGCTGGGCTTTCGCCTCGAGGACCGCGAATTGAAGCGCGCCGGCCTCGATTATCACGAGTATGCCGGCCTGGTGGTGCACAAGGATTGGGAGGCAGCCTGCGCGCAGCTGCAGGGCAAACGCGTGTTCGCTTTTTCCACGCGCGCCGAGCGCCTGTACACCGAGCCCGCCTACCATGCAGGCGACGCACTGCTGTTCGGACCGGAGACGCGCGGCCTGCCGCCGGAGATTTTGCACAGCCTGCCGGCCGCACAGCGCCTGCGCCTGCCGCTGCGCCCCGGCAACCGCAGCCTCAATCTGTCCAATGCAGTCGCGGTGGCGGTATACGAAGCCTGGCGGCAGCAGGGCTTTGCCGGCGCGAAGTAGCGGACCGTAGCAGCGTCGCGCGGGTTTGCCTCTAGATTTCGCCCTTGGGGTCGCGCGCGAGCAATTGCTCCACGGCCTCGCGCGGCGCAACTCCGCCGAACAGGACAGCGCATACCGCCTGCGTAATCGGCATATCGATGCCCAGCTGCCCCGCGCGCTTCGCCACCGCCGCAGCGGTATGCACGCCCTCGGCCACATGCCCCAGTTCGCGCAGGATGTGATCCAGCTTCCTGCCTTGCGCCAGGCCGAGGCCCACGCGCCGGTTGCGCGACAGCTCGCCGGTGCAGGTCAGGATCAGATCCCCGGCCCCGGTGAGTCCGGTGAACGTCTCGGGACGCCCGCCGAGCTTCACTCCGAGGCGGGTTATTTCGGCCAAGCCGCGCGTGATCAGGGCCGCGCGCGCGTTCGCGCCCAAACCCAGGCCGTCGGCGATGCCGGTGGCGATGGCCATGACATTTTTTACCGCGCCGCCGACCTCGACGCCGGTGATATCGTTGCTGAAATAGACGCGCAGGCGCAAGCCGTGCAGGGCGCGCGCAGTGGCCCGGCTGAACCCGGCGTCGGCTGAGGCAAGCGTGAGCGCCGTCGGCAAGCCGCGCGCAACCTCGAGCGCGAAACTCGGGCCCGACAACACCCCGTAGGCGCTGCCGGAAGGCAGAATGCGCGCGGCGATCTGGTGCGGCAGTTCGGCGCTTTGCGGCTCGAAGCCCTTGCACAGCCACACCAGGGGTTTGCCCATGGGCGCAAGCCGCGCCAGCATGTCGGAGAGCGCCGCCGTCGGCGTCGCCACCAGCACCAGCTCAGCCGCGGCAACGGCGGCGTCGAATTCGGCTTCGAGCGCAAGCTGCGGCGGCAGCTCGATTTCGGGCAGATAGCGCTCGTTGCGGCGCACGGCCGCGATAGCGCTGCATTGCGCGGGATCGCGGCCCCAAAGCACCGTCTCGTGCCTGGCGCAAAGGCTGGCGGCGATTGCCGTGCCCCAGGCGCCGGCGCCGAGTACGCTGATCCGCATCGCAGGCGCGGCGCCGCGCTACAGGCCCCAGACCTGGTTTGCGCGGACGTAACCGGTCTGGCCGTCGAGGTGACGCACCTTGACCCAGAGGCCCGCGCCGAGTTCGACCACTTCGAGCGCCACCCCCTGCTTGGCCTGGAACACCAGCGGTGCGCCGTCGTCGGGTTTCTGCCTTATGTCGGCCAGCGCCGCGGTCACCAGCACCGTGCGCGTGTTGGACAGGTCTTTCTTCTCCACCCAGGCAAGATCGCCGGCGACATCGCGCACCTTGGTCCAATTATCCACCTGGACAATGATTTCCACAGGGTAGAGCTTGCTCGCCACGAACAGCTTGTTCGCCTTGAGCGAGGGCGCATCGTACATGATCACGGCGTTGTCGCCGATGGAGCGGTATTCCCCCGCCCAGGCCGCCGGCGCGGCAAGCAACAGGAGCAGCAGGCAAAGTCGGCGCATGCGGTGCAATCAGTGCGCGATTTCGATCTTGGGCGCGGCCTGCGCCTGCTCCTGTTGCAGCCGCTGCAGGTAGATCGCCTCGAAATTCACCGGCGCCAGGTACACCGGCGGGAAACCGGCGCGGGCAACGACATCGGATACCGCCTCGCGCGCATAGGGGAAGAGTATGTTCGGGCAGGCGGTCGCCAGCAGAGGTTCGAGGTCGGATTCGGGCACGTTGCGAATCTGGAAAATGCCGGCTTGCGCCGCCTCCACCAGGAACATGGTCTTCTCGCCCGCCTTTGCCGTCACCGTAACCGTCAACACCACCTGATACAGGCCCTCGCCTATGGACCCGCCCTCGTTATGCAGCTGCACGTCGATTTGCGGCTGCTCGCCGGAAAGAAACACTTCGGGCGCATGCGGGATTTCCAGGGACAGATCCTTGACATAAATCTTCTCGATGCCGAATACCGGCTGCTGCTGCGGTTCGTTCATTTTGGTTCCAGTGATTGAAGAAGGAGTGCTGCTGCCGTCAGCCCTGGCCGCGCAGCAGCGGATCGAGCCTGCCGGCGCGATCGAGCGCCGCGAGATCGTCGAAGCCGCCGACGTGGACCTCGCCGATATAAATTTGCGGCACGGTGCGCCGGCCCGTCTTTTCCATCATTTCCTCGCGCCGCGCGGGATCGAGGTCGATGCGGATTTTCTCGATTTCGGCCACGCCCTTGGACTTCAGCAGCATCTCGGCGCGCTGGCAGTAAGGGCACACGGCGGTGCTGTACATGCGGATCTTGCCCATATGGGCGCCTACCTCTGCACCGGCAGTCCGGCCTGCTGCCACGCGCTAAAGCCGCCGCTCAGGTTGACTACGTTGGAAAAGCCGTGCTTCCTCAGCGTCGCGGCGGCGGTGGCGGAACGACTGCCGCTGGCGCAATACACGATCACCGGCTTGTCCTTGAACTTCTCGATATCGACCAGCCGCGTCTCCAGCTGCGATAGCGGCAACCCGCGCGAATTGAGGATGTGCGCTTGCGCGAACTCGGCCTGCTCGCGCACGTCCAGCACCAGTGCATCCTCGCGGTTGATCAATTGCGTCGCCTCCAGCGTATTGACCGACGGGCCGCCCGCGCCGCGCCGCAGCAGCGGCCAGATCAGCATCGCGCCGCTTACGCACGCGACTGCGACGAGGTAAATGTTGTCCATTACGAATTTCACGCCTGCTCCTAAATGTTGGGCCGAATTGCGCCGGAGATTTCGCCCGATCCTGTCGACCGGCATGACGGTGCGCGCAGCACGCTCAAGGGGCCTTGCTCGTCCGCCAGATCGCAAATATCTCGCGCGCAGCCGGCCAGTTCACGGTTTCTGCTACCGGAATATTATAAAATATTCGCAGGCTTACCGTACGGTAAAAAAGGACAGACATGAAAAAGGTGATTCTGCTCAGACACGGCGAATCCGTCTGGAACAAGGAAAACCGCTTCACCGGCTGGACCGACGTCGATCTGACGGCGAAGGGCGTGGAAGAGGCAGGAAACGCGGGCGAGCTCATGCGCGAGGCGGGGCTGGTGTTCGACCTCGCGCACACTTCGGTGCTCAGGCGCGCGATCAAGACTCTGTGGCTGGCGCTGGAGCGCATGGACCTGATGTGGATTCCGGTAGCGCACTCCTGGCGCCTGAATGAGCGCCACTACGGCGCCTTGCAAGGCCTGAACAAGGCCGAAACCGCGGCCAAATTCGGCGACGCACAGGTACTTGCCTGGCGCCGCAGCTACGATATTCCGCCGCCGGCGCTGGCCGCAGACGATCCGCGCTATCCCGGCGCCGACCCGCGCTACCGCGGGCTTGCGCCGAACCAGGTACCGCTCACCGAATGCCTCAAGGACACGGTGGCACGTGTGCTGCCCTACTGGAACCAGTCCATCGCCCCGGACATACGCGCAGGCAAGCGCATCCTCATCGCGGCGCACGGCAATTCGATCCGCGCGCTGGTGAAGTACCTGGACAAGGTGAGCGATACCGACATCGTCGGTCTCAACATTCCCACCGGGGTGCCGCTGGTGTACGAGCTGGACGATGCGCTCAAACCCCTGCGCCACTACTACCTCGGTGATGCGGCCGAAGTCGAAAAAGCGATGCAGGCGGTCGCGAACCAGGGCAAGGCGAGGACTTGAATCCGGCGCCGGGGATGCGCGGCGCGTGCAGGAGCGGCATGCGGTTCCTGCGCGTACTGCGCCTCCTTTGCGCCTGCGCCTTTCTTCCGGCCGTCGCCCTGAGTGCGGCGCCCGCGGCCCATGCGGCCGACAAAGCCGATCTGGACGCGCTGCGCGAGCGCATCGAAACGCTGAAAAAAAACCTGAGCGGCGCCGAGGGGAACCGATCGGAGGCCAGCGACGCGCTGCGCGAGTCGGAACGCGGTGTGTCCGAGGCCAATCGCGAGCTGCGCAACATCGGCGCACAGCAACGCGCGACGCGCGCCGACCTCAATCGGGTGGAAGAGCAATCGCGCCTGCTGGAGCAGTCGATCGCCTTGCAGCAGCGCGAACTCGGGCAGCTGCTCGCCCTGCGCCATGTTTCGGGCCAGCAGGATTACCTGAGGCTGCTCCTGTCCGGCGGCGACCCGAACCGGACCGCGCGCGAACTTTACTATTTCGGCTACATCTCGCGCGCCCAGGCCGATTTCATCCGCGCACTGCGCAGCAACCTCGCCGGTCTGGCGCAGCTCGCGCGCGAAGCGCGCGGCAAGAGCGCGGAGCTGGCCGATCTGGAGTCGCGCCAGCGTGCAGGCCGCAAGGAATTGCTCGCACAGCAGGCAGAGCGGCGCCGGGTGCTGGCCAAGCTTTCGACCCAGATCCGCTCCCAGCGGCGCGAGATCAAATCGCTGCAGCGCGACGAGGCACGCCTGTCGCGCCTGGTCGAGGAAATCGGAAAAGCGATCGCCCCCGGCGGTGGCTGGTGGCGCAACGATAAACTGCCCGAATCGGGCCGCGGCGGCACGTTCGCCTCGCTCAAAGGCAAGCTCAGACTGCCGACCCGCGGGGAACTAATGAACCGTTTCGGCAGTCCACGTAGTGGCAGTGGGCTGAGTTGGAAGGGTTTGTTCATTCGCGGGGCCAGCGGCCAGGAGGTGCACGCGGTCGCGGCCGGCCGGGTGGTGTTCGCCGAGTGGATGCGCGGCTTCGGCAATCTGCTGATCATCGACCACGGACAGAGCTATCTCACCATCTACGGCAACAACGAATCACTGCTCAAACAGGTGGGCGATACCGTCGCGGCCGGCGATGTGGTCGCAACGGTAGGCAATAGCGGCGGCAACCCGGATTCGGGTTTATACTTCGAGATCCGGTATCAAGGCAAAGCCTTCGATCCATTGCGTTGGGTGTCTTTGAAGTAGAAGGGTGGTAGCGTTCATGAAAAGCAAATTACAGAAGGTGGGGCTGGTATTGCTCGGAGCGGTGGCCGGGGTGCTGCTGTCGCTCAATTTCTCCGCGGTCGCGCAGAAGGAAGGCGCGCGCTCGCCGCTGCCGGTCGAGGAACTGCGTTCGTTCGCCGAGGTATTCGGCGCGATCAAGAGCAATTACGTGGAGCCGGTCGAGGACAAGAAACTCATCTCCGGTGCCATCAACGGCATGCTCACCGACCTCGATCCGCACTCGGCCTACCTCGATCGGGACGCCTACCGCGAATTGCAGGTCGGTACCCAGGGCGAATTCGGCGGCCTGGGCATAGAGGTCGGCATGGAGGACGGATTCGTCAAAGTAGTCTCGCCGATCGAAGACACCCCGGCCTACCGCGCCGGCATCAAGCCGGGCGACTTGATCATCAAGCTGGATGAAACGCCGGTGAAGGGCATGAGCCTGAACGATGCGGTCAAGCGCATGCGCGGCAAACCCAAGACTCCGATCAAGCTCACGGTGCTGCGCAAGGGCGAAACCAAGCCGCTGGAATTCACCCTGATGCGCGACGTAATCAAGGTGCAAAGCGTCAAGTCCAAACTGTTCGAGCCGGGCTATGGTTACGTGCGCGTGGTGCAGTTCCAGGAGCATTCCGCTGAAAACCTGGTGCGGCACATCGACAATCTTTACAAAGCCGGCCCGCTCAAGGGTCTGGTGCTGGATCTGCGCAATGATCCGGGCGGCCTGCTCAACGGCGCTGTCGGCGTGTCTGCCGCGTTCCTGCCGCCCCAGTCGGTGGTCGTCACGACCGACGGCCGCACCGAGGATGCCAAGCGCAAGTACCTTGCCAGCACGGAGGATTATCTGCGCGGCGGCGGTGAAGATTACCTGAAGAAGCTGCCGGCGGCGGTCAAAACCGTGCCCATGGTGGTGCTCGTGAACGGGGGTTCCGCCTCCGCCTCCGAAATCGTCGCGGGCGCGCTGCAAGACCACAAGCGCGCCTTGATCATGGGCACCCAGACCTTCGGCAAAGGTTCGGTGCAGACGATCATGCCGCTGGGCAACCATACCGCGATCAAACTGACCACTGCGCGCTATTACACGCCCAGCGGCCGTTCGATCCAGCTCAAAGGCATCACGCCGGATATCGTGGTCCAAGAGCCCGGCATCGATACGCATGCATTCCTGCGCGAAGCGGACCTGGACCGGCACCTGGCCAACGACAAGGACCCTGCGGCTGGAGCGGCCAAGCCTAGCGCGCAAGCCGACGAAAAGCCCAAGGGCGAAAACGGCGAGGAACCGGTCAAGCCCATAGAGTTCGGCTCGGACAAGGACTATCAGCTGGTTCAGGCCGTCAACATGCTCAAGGGCCTGCAAATCATCCGGAAGAACTAGGGTCGGTTAACATTTATCGCATGAGACGCGCGGGGGGACCCACGGTTCAAAGCCGGCGCCTTGCGCTCGCCTCCCCATGAACGACCAGCAGCTGCTGCGCTACAGCCGACATATCCTGCTGCCCGAAATCGGCATCGAGGGACAGGAAAAACTGCAGGCAGCGCATGCCCTGGTGATCGGCGCCGGCGGCCTCGGTTCGCCTGCCGCCATGTACCTCGCCTCCGGCGGCGTAGGACGCATTTCACTCGCCGACGGCGATTCGGTCGATCTCACCAATCTGCAGCGCCAGATTCTGCATACCACCGCGGCGGTGGGACGCGCCAAGGCGTATTCGGGCAAGGATACGCTGGCGCAGCTCAACCCGGAAATCGAAGTCGCGGCCATCCCCGAGCGCCTGGAAGGCGAACGCCTGGCCGCGCTGGTGGCCAGCGCCGACGTCGTGCTCGATTGCTGCGACAATTTTGCCACCCGCCACGCGGTCAACCGCGCCTGCGTCGCGCAGCGCAAACCGCTGGTCTCGGGCGCGGCCGTGCGCTTTGACGGACAGCTCAGCGTATTCGACCTGCGCCAAAGCAGCGCTCCCTGCTACAACTGCCTGTTTCCGGAAGATACCGAGGCCGAGGAAACCCGCTGCGCGGTAATGGGGGTGTTCGCGCCGCTGACCGGCATCATCGGCACGATGCAGGCTGCGGAAGCCTTGAAGCTGCTCTGCGGCACGGGCGAATCGCTCAATGGCCGTTTGCTGCTGTTCGACTGCCTCGCGATGGAGTGGCGCTCGATCAGGCTCAGCAAAGACCCGGCGTGCAAGGTCTGCGGCTCAGCCTAGCAGCAGCGGCCCCTGTTGCTACCACATCTCAGTCGGCAGGCGTTTGAAACCGCTCTTTGACCTAATGGAAAAAGGGGGCGACGCCCCCTTTTAGATCCCCCAAGTCAGTGGCTACGCCTAGCCTAGCAGCAGCGGCCCCTGTTGCTGCCATAACTCAGTCGGCAGGCGCTTGAAGCCGCTCTTGGCATACTGGTGCCAGCGGCCGATGATATAGGCGAGCATCAGGTTCGCCTGGGCGGCCGTATCGGCGTCCTTGTCGATCTCGCCCTGTGTCGCCGCCAGCCGCAGCGCCTGCTTGAGCGTCGCCTCGAGCCGGTCATGCAGCTGGTTGATGCGCGCCTGCAGACGCGCGTCCTCGTTCACCAGCGCATCGCCTATCAGCACGCGCGTCATACCGGGGTTCTTCTCGGCGAAGGACAGGAGCATGGCGGCGGTCGCATGCGCCTGCTTCAGTCCGCTTTCCTGCTCCGCGCTGATTTTGTTGATCAACCCGAACACGGTCTCTTCGACGAAGCCGATCAGGCCCTCGTACATTTGCGCCTTGCTCGCGAAGTGGCGGTAGAGCGCGGCTTCGGACACGTCGAGCTTGGCCGCGAGCGCAGCGGTGGTGATCTTCTCGCCCTTGGGCGCCTGCAGCATCTCCGCCAGCACTTGCAGAATCTGGTTTTTTCGTTCGCCTGAACGGCTCGCCATGATCTCCTCCCTGGATTTCCAGACGTGCGCGAATTCTAGCTCATACAGTTGGTAAGCGCTAACCTTTTAGAGCGCCAGGCGCCCCAGCAGGCGCGGTAAGGCGAGTACCGACGCGATCTTGACATCGACATAGGCAGGCGTGCGCGGCTCGCGCGTGACCCATACCGTCCTCATGCCCAGGCGTTTGGCCGGCCGCAAGTTTTCGCGGCTGTCCTCGACCATGACGCAGCGCGAGGCGATCAGGCCGTAGCTGCGCAACAGGCTGTGAAACGCGGCCAGAGACGGCTTGGGCTGATAGCCGGTGGATTCGATGCAGTGCAGGCCGTCGAAATGGCTGTCCACGCCGATCAGCTGCAGCACCGCGCGGGCGTAGGCGCTGGGCGCATTGGACAAAACCAGCTTGCGCCCGGGCAGGCGGCGCAGCATGGCGGCGAGCCCGCGCTCGTACACCACCATATTGGACAGGTCGGGAAACGCGTGCGTCTCGCGCAGGAAATGCTCGGGATCGGTGCCGTGATGGCGCATCATGCCCAGCAGCGTCGCGCCGTAGCTGCGCCAATATTGCGCGCGCAGCTTGCCTGCGTCCGCCTCGCTCAGGCGCAAATGCTGTTGCAGATAGGCCGTCATGCTGCGGTTGATATGCGGAAAAATGTGCGGCGAGGCGTTGTGCAGGGTGTTGTCGAGATCGAACACCCAGGTCAAACTTGTTCGCATCGTTGCGCGTCCTAGAATCGCAGCGCGGGGAGAAAGCAGATCCCTCGGCGCGACGCGCCTCGGGATGACTTTGCCGGGGCGGGCCCGGCAAAGTCACTTGCCACGTATCAGTGTTCCCACACCCTGATCGGTGAGGATTTCCAGCAGCAGCGCATGTTCGACGCGGCCGTCTATGATGTGCACGCTTTTCACGCCGCTCCTGGCCGCATCCAGTGCGGAGCTGATTTTTGGCAGCATGCCGCCGGAGAGCGTGCCATCGGCGAACAGGGCATCGATGTCCTTCGCCGTGAGCCCGGTGAGCAGCGTGCCGTCCTTGTCCAGTACGCCCGGGGTATTGGTGAGCAGCACCAGCTTCTCCGCCTTCAGGATTTCGGCGAGCTTGCCCGCGACCAGGTCGGCGTTGATGTTGAACGATTCCCCGTTCGCGCCGACGCCGATCGGCGCCACGACCGGGATGAAGCCGCCGGCTTCGAGCACCGATATCACTTGCGGATCGATCGATTCGATTTCACCGACTTGGCCGATATCCAGCATCTGCTTCGGCTTGTCCTTGTCGGGCAGCATCAGCTTTTTCGCGCGGATGAAGGTGCCGTCCTGGCCGGTGAGTCCGACCGCCTTGCCGCCGGCCTGATTGATCAGCGTAACGATGTCCTTGTTGACCGCGCCGCCGAGCACCATTTCGACCACATCCATGGTTTCGGCGTCGGTGACGCGCATGCCCTGGACGAACTCGCCTTTCTTGCCGATGCGATTGAGCAGGGCCTCGATCTGCGGGCCGCCGCCGTGCACCACCACCGGGTTCATGCCTACCAGCTTCAACAGCACTACGTCGTGTGCAAAGCTCTTCTGCAACGCGGGCTCCGTCATGGCATTGCCGCCGTATTTGACGACGATGGTCTTGCCGTGAAAACGCTTGATGTAGGGCAGCGCTTCGGCCAGGGTCTGGGCCTTGAGTGCGGCTACGGCTGGCTTGGACATGGAACTAGCCACGAAAGGGGGACGCGCGCATTTTACCGCCCCTGGAACGAAAAAAGGCGGCACGCGGCCGCCTTTTCCCGATACCGAACGAAACGCTTACTGGATGGTCAGCTGGCGCCCCGCCGCTTCGGCCTTCTTCGGCAGGGTCAACTCGAGCACGCCGTCAGCATATTTCGCGCTGGCAGCTGCCTGGTCGATGTCCGTGCCCAGACTGAACGCGCGCGCCACCTTGCCGTAGTAACGCTCGCGGTGCAATACGCGCTCATTTTCCTTCACTTCCTTTTCGGCGCGCGCTTCGGCGCTGATCGAAACCTGGTCGCCGTCGATGTTGACCTGGATGTCTTCCTTCTTCACGCCGGGAATCTCGGCGTGCACCACATACGCGCCGTCCTTCTCGCTGACGTCGATTTTGATCCGCCCGGGCGCCGCGGGCTGCCCCTCATACGTCATCGGTCGCACGAAAAAGCCCTTAAGAAGATCGTCGAACACGTCTCCGAAAGGTTCATACCGCGAAATATTCGCCATGGTCATGCTCCTTCCACAATTATCGGTTAGCGGCCTTGCGGCCAGTAATCTGAATATGGGGAGCACCCTGGCTGTTTCAAGAGGCGGCTATTTCGCAGCCGCGCCGAGCTCACGCACCTGCGCCTGCACCTCTATGGTCTTGAACGTCTTGTCCTTGGCCTCGAAGCGCAGCTTGATCGGCACCGCCTCGCCCTTTTTCAGCGGCTGCTTCAGGTCCATCAGCATGACGTGATAGCCGCCGGGCTTGAGCTCGACCGCCTTGCCCGCGGGCAGGTCCAGCCTGGAGATCGGGCGCATGTGCATCACGTTGTTCTCCATCTTCATTTCGTGAATCTGCACCGAACCCGCAACCGGACTCTCCACTGCGACCAGGGTGGCCGATTCGGTCGCGGTGAGCTGCATGAACGCGCCGGTCGCCTTCTGCCCGCGCACCGTGCCGCGCACCCAGGGCTCCTTGATGGTCACTTCCTGCGCATGCACGACGCTGGTCGGAAGCCCCCCGCCCAGTACCAGCCCGATGGAACCGAACAGCACGGCTCGAGTGGAATGTTTCATGTCTGTCTCCATTAGAAAATTACAATACGTACCGCGCCAGATCTTCCGATTGCGCCAAATCCCTCAATCGCGCATCGACATAGTCGGCGTCTATGGTTATGGACTGGTCATTGCGCTTGCCCGCATCGAAGGAAATTTCCTCCAGCAGCTTTTCCATCACGGTGTACAAGCGCCGTGCGCCGATGTTCTCCGTTTTCTCGTTGACGGCATAGGCGATTTCGGCCAGGCGCTTGATACCTTCGGGCCGGAACTCGAGCTTGACCCCCTCGGTCGCGAGCAGCGCCTGATACTGGCGCGTGAGGCAGGCATCGGTCTGGGTGAGTATGCTTTCGAAATCCGCCGCCGAGAGCGAATCGAGTTCCACGCGTATCGGCAGGCGCCCCTGCAACTCGGGAATCAGGTCCGAGGGCTTCGCCATGTGGAACGCACCGCTGGCGATGAACAGGATGTGATCGGTCTTGACCATGCCGTACTTGGTCGTGACCGTGGTGCCCTCGACCAGGGGCAACAGATCGCGCTGCACGCCCTGGCGCGATACGTCGGCGCCGGACATCTCGGAGCGGCTGGCGATCTTGTCGATCTCGTCGATGAACACGATGCCGTTCTGCTCGGCATTGGCGAGCGCGCTGGTCTTCAGGTCCTCGTCGTTGATCAGCCGGGCAGCTTCCTCTTCCGCGGCCAGCTTCAGCGCTTCGCGGATTTTCAGCTTGCGCGTCTTCTTGCGGCTGCCCGAAATATTCTGGAACATGCCCTGGATCTGCGACGTCAGCTCTTCCATTCCGGGCGGCGCAAAGATTTCCATTTGCGCGGCGGTCGCAGCGACTTCGATTTCGATTTCCTTGTCGTCGAGCTCGCCCTCGCGCAGCTTTTTCCTGAACTTCTGCCGCGTCGCCGACGCTTCCGTGCCCTCTCCGGGCGCCGCAGCAGCGGCGTCCGGCCGATCGAAGCCGACGGCGCGGGCCGGCGGCAGCAGCGCATCCAGGATGCGTTCCTCGGCCGCATCCTCGGCCCGGGTTTTGACCTTGCGCGTGGCCAGTTCGCGCGTCTGCTTCACGCTGATTTCGACCAGGTCGCGCACGATGGTGTCGACATCGCGGCCGACGTAGCCGACCTCGGTGAATTTGGTCGCCTCGACTTTGATGAAAGGCGCATCGGCGAGCTTCGCCAGGCGCCGCGCAATCTCGGTCTTGCCCACGCCGGTGGGCCCGATCATGAGTATGTTTTTCGGCGTGATTTCGTGGCGCAGCGGCTCGGCCACCTGCTGCCGGCGCCAGCGGTTCCTGAGCGCGATCGCGACCGCGCGCTTGGCTCGGTCCTGGCCGATGATGTGCTTGTCCAGTTCGTGGACGATTTCCTGAGGCGTCATGTGCGACATGGCTGATGGCCGAAGTAGGTTGGACAGCGCCGGTCCTGCTCCCGTTTCCTCATTCGAGCGTCTCGATCACGATCTGCTGGTTGGTGTAGATGCAAATATCCGAGGCGATCCCCAGCGATTTGGCCACGATTTCCCTGGGCCCGAGCTCGGTGTTCTCCAGCAGCGCCCGCGCCGCCGATTGCGCATAGGGTCCACCCGACCCGATGGCGAGCAGGCCCAGCTCCGGTTCGAGCACATCGCCCATGCCGGTAATGACCAGCGAGCTTTCGCGGTCGGCCACGGCCAGCATCGCCTCCAGGCGCCGCAGCATGCGGTCGGTACGCCAGTCCTTGGCCAGTTCCACCGCCGAGCGCAGCAGGTTGCCCTGATGTTTCTCCAGCTTGGCCTCGAAGCGCTCGAACAGGGTAAACGCATCCGCGGTGCCGCCGGCGAACCCGGCCAGGATGCGGTCGTGGTAGAGGCGCCGCACCTTGCGCGCGCCGGACTTGATCACGATATTGCCCAGGGTAACCTGGCCATCCCCGCCGAGCGCGACGCTGTGGCCGCGCCGCGCGGACAGGATGGTGGTGCCACGAAATTGCTCCATTTTGGCGTCCGGAACGGTCAATTTATCCATTTTGGGGCGGTTTTGCGGGAATCAAGCCAGAAAATTGCTCAGGCCGCCCGGCGCCGCTCGAAACTCGCTGCCAGCGCTGCAACCACCGCCATGGCGCAGACGATCATGGCGCCGGAAGGCAGATCCAGCCACAACGACCCAGCCAAGCCCAGCGCGTAGCCCAGCAGGCCGACCGAATAGGCTTTGAGCCGGCGCCGGCGCAAGGCGTAGTAAGTTGCCAATGCGGGCAGTACCAGGGAAGCAAAAACCAAATACAGCCCCACGAGTTGCACCGAAAACGTCACGGCGCAGGCGAACAGCGCGTAAAAGCCAGCGCGTCCGAGGCGCGCCCCCAGTCCGAGCCAGAGCGCCAGTATCCCGGCATAAATCAGGGCTTGCAGCGGCAGCTTGGACGGATTTACCCACAGTATCTGACCCACTAGCAGGTCCTTCAAGTGCTCGCCGCCATGCGGGTTGCTCGCCAGCAGAAGGATCGCGCCGCTCGCGCCCAGGACGAACACCACGCCGATGATCGCCTCCTGCACTTCGGGCCAGCGCCGCTCGGTCCAGGTAAGCAACAGTGCGGTCGCCAGCGCAGCGCTCAGCGCCGAGACCTGCACCGCCAGGCCCTGGGGCTCCCAGCCGAGGAAGTCGGCGAATATCACCCCCACGCCCGCGATCTGCGCTACGGCCAGGTCGATGAACACGATGCCGCGCTTGAGCACCTCGAACCCGAACGGAACCAGGGCTGCGGTCACCAGCAGTCCGGCGATGAACGCCGGCCCCAGGATGGACAGGACCGTCAGCGGATTGCTCATTTCACCACCGCCAGCAGCCGCGCCAGGGTATCGTCGAACAAGCCGAACAGATCCTTCGCCTTGTCGCTGCCCCCGACGGTGAAGGGCAGCATCACCGCCGGGATCTTGGTGCGCTCGGACAGGAATTCGGCCGCCTGCGGATTATTGTAGGCCACGTACACGATCACCTTGGCCGGTTCGGCCTGCATACGCGCGACCAGATCGGCAAGATGCGCGGTGGTCGGCGGCACGCCGGGTTTGGGTTCCAGGCTGCCGACTTCGCGCATGCCCAGCCAGGCATTCAGGTAGGTCATGTTCTGGTGATAGACGACCATGG
>JAJZPQ010000127.1 GCA_021811085.1 Pseudomonadota bacterium
CCCAGTTTCATATAGGCTTCAACGGAACGCGGGTCGGCCTTGGCGGCGGCCTCGAGGGCCGCCCGCGCTGGCTCCAGCTTGCCTTGTTCCAGCAAGCGCGTGCCGTCGGCGATCAGTTCGGCTGCGCTATTTGAAGCAACGGCCGTGGTGTTAAGACTCAAGACGCAGAGCAGCGTAATGAACAATCGGGTAGTTGACGCCATGGCGTATCCAACCAGGTTGTAATGATAGGGGAGGCCCTCCTTTGCGGGAGGGCCTTTCTCTGACTTCGCATTACTTCACGACCACCGCGACCGCCACCTGCCAGCCGCTGTCGCGGCACTTTTTGAGCGCCGCCTGCGCCGCCTTGAGCGCAGTCTCCACGGTAAGGTTGCGCGTGGAATAGGTGGCGCTGTCCTCGGCCCGCGCCTGCACTTGAAACAAACATCCCAGCAGCAACAGCAGCCATGCCGATTTCATTGGTCACCTCCGCTTCGCATCGATCAGAATTGCCGCCCCGCACTGCGCCCAGGACACTCCTCGTGCAGCCAGTCTGCCACAAATCCGCCGGCCACGGCCCGGCACGCTCGCGCTAGAACTCGCTATGCAACCTCAATCCCCACACGGTCACTGGCCCGCGGTCGGCGTTGTAGGCCGGATGCGCGACGCGCTGCCAATCGAAGTCAAGCGAGACGCGCTTATGCAATTGCAGCGCGTAGAAAGCCTCGACGATTTTCTCCGGCCGGTAGTTGAGGCGGCCGTCGCCGAGGAAAAAGCCCATGCCGCCGGCAGCGAGATAGTCGCGATGCGCCTGGGACAAATCGTTCCTGGCCCAGGCCAAGCCCACATTGTCCTCGCCGCGGTGCCAGGCCGCGCCTTTGATCAGCACGCCGCCGGAGAGCGAGCGGTCGATTTCGGTAAAGGCGTAAGTTTCGGTGTCGCCGTCGTTGCGGCTCGCGCGCAGAAAAGCGCCCACCGACTTGCCCAGGCTCTGCTCGACGTTGAGTCCGTAACCTCGCTTGTCGCGAAAGCGGCGGGTCAAGGATAGATCGGGCGCCGCGCCTGGCGCGGCGAGGTCCAGCGCATCGCGAAAGCCGCCCATGTTCGCGTGGTTATGGAACGCGAGCAGGCGCACGCGCCCGGGCTGCGCGCCGAGCGTATAGCCGCGCTCCAGTTCGATCGCGTCGCCATAGCTGTTGGCCATGCTGAAATTGAGTTGCAGGCCGTTGGATTGCCGCGGCTGCAAGAAGCGCCCGGCGCGCAGCGCCCAGCCCGGCGCAATGTATTCCAGCGCCGCGCCCCAGCTATAGCCGCGCGCATCGGCCGGGAAATCCCAGGCGCCGTGGGTATATAACGCCCAGTTGAGAAACTGCCGCCGCGGCTCATGGCTGTAGGCGTTGCCATCGAAAATATCCAAGGCCGACAAATTCCCCGCCGTCAGCACCAGGCGCCTCGAATCGACTTTGCCGGCAAGCTGATTCTGATCGGCATCGAGTTGCTCGGCTTCCCCGCCGAACCCCCAGGTCTGGCGCAGGAACAGGCGTGCGCGATAGAAAGTCGGATTGCGTCCGGTGGTGCGGGCCATCTCCCCATTGGTCAGTCCGCCAAGCCCGGTGAGGTTGGACAGCGGCGCACCCAGCGCGACCTCAGGGTCAAAATAGACTTCTCCGCCGCTCCAGGTGCGCGCGCCCAGGAACGCAGTCGCAGTGAAGGAGTGGCTGCGCTCGGCAGCGCTGGCCAGGCTGTTTTGCCCCGAATACGCCGCCGGGAACGCGGGCTTGCCCTGCCACACGTAGGTGGCCTGAAAGCGGGCGTCCATCGCCTGCGTGTCTTCGGCGTGCACGCTTTGCGGCAGCAAACCGGGAAGCAGCAAGCAGCCCGCCACAATATGCAGGTTCTTATGCAGCATAGCGAGACTTGGTCAGATGACGGCGGCAAAGCGCAAAGGGCGCGATTGTATCGCCGTTTGTTGACCGGCAGATGACAATTTGCCGCGCCCCGCAATGCGGCCCCAGGCGTAGGCCCAGCTCAATTCGCGTGCAGCGTCCTCCCGCCTACAGACAGCGTTCCATGCGCTCGACGATGGTCTTGAGGATTTTGACGCGGGCGAAATACTTGTCCTCGGCCTCGACCACGGTCCACGGCGCGATATCGGTGCTGGTGCGGTCTATCATGTCGCACACCGCCTGCTCGTATTCGTTCCATTTCTTGCGGTTACGCCAGTCTTCCTCGGTGATCTTGAAGCGCTTGAAGCTGGTCTTCTGCCGCAGCGTAAAGCGCTTGAGCTGCTCCTCCGCCGTGATCTGCAGCCAGAACTTGCACACGATGGCGCCTCCGCGCGCCATCTGCTCCTCGAAATCGTTGATTTCGCTGTAGGCGCGCATCCAGTCGGCGACGCCGCAAAACCCCTCCACGCGCTCCACCAGCACGCGCCCGTACCAGGAGCGGTCGAAGATGGTGATGCGCCCGCGACGCGGCGCATGGCGCCAGAAGCGCCACAGATAGGGCTGCGCGCGCTCTTCCTCGGTCGGTGCCGCGACCGGCACCACCTGGAAATGGCGCGCGTCGATGGCGCCGGTGATGCGCCGGATCGCGCCACCCTTGCCCGCCGCGTCCGACCCCTCGAACAGCAGGATCAGCGAGTGCTTCTTGAAATAGCGCTTCTCGCGCGACAGCAGATTCAGCCGGCCCTGCCATTTCTCCAGCTGCGTGTCGTATTTCTCTTTCGCGACCTTCTGCGTCATGTCGAGCTCGCGCAGCAGGCCGAGATTGTCCGACGCCAGCGGCGGCGCCTGCACCCGGCGCTCCTTGTAGCTCGATTTCTCCAGCCGCTTTTTCATCGCTTCGAGCAGCAGCTTGCCCACGGTGATGCTGCGATAGCGCGCGTCCGCCCCTTCGACCACGGTCCAGGTCGCATTGGCAACGCTGGTCTCGCGCAGCGCGCGCTCCGAAATCTGGCGGAAGTTGTCGTATATCTTGAAGCGCTCCCAGTCGAGCTTGGTCACGCGCCAGCGCGTGAGCGGGTCCTTCTCCAGCTCCTGCATGCGCGCCTTTTGCTGCTTCTTCGACAGGTGAAACCAGAATTTGAGCAGCAGCACGCCCTCGTCGCAGAGCATTTTCTCGAAGCGCACGATCTCTTCGAGGCTGCCCTTCAGCGCCGCGTCGTCCGACTGTCCGAGCACGCGGCTCACGATAGGCGCGGTGTACCAGGAGCCGAACATGATGCCGATCTTGCCCTTGGGCGGCAGCTCGCGCCAGAAACGCCACATGCGCGGGCGCTCCGCTTCCTCGTCCGTGGGGTCGCCGAACGCGCGCGTCTGGATGTGGCGCGGGTCCATCCACTCGTTGAGCAGATTGACGGTTTCGCCCTTGCCCGCTCCGTCCACCCCGCCGATCAGAATCAGCACCGGAAATTTCTTTGCCTCTGCCAGATCGAATTGCGCGTTGAGCAGGGCCTCGCGCAACTTCGGCTCCTGCCTGGCATAGACCTGCTTCGTGATTTTGTGGCCAAGCTCTGCAGACTCAAACATGACTACCCCCTTATCGGAAATTGCCTATGATGATTTCCAGAACGGCTTTTGCTTCTCCCAATGATTCCATGCGCGGCCCAGCGCATCGAGCTGCAGGTGCGTGCTGGCCGCGCACCATCCCTGGATCATTCCGGCCACGCGCCGATCCGGCGCGCGCGCGCCCGACAGCGCCTCGGGCAGCAGGCGCAGCAATGTCGCGGCGTCGTTGAGTCCGCCGAGCACCGTCTGCATCGCGGCCAGCGACTGCACGTAGGGCCGCACGCGCCGCTTCGGGAACAGCGCAGCGAAAAATTCGGCCGCGTAGCGCAGCTTCTTCGCCGCAATGCGCAAGCGATGCCGGCCTTCGGCATCGAGTTGGTCCAGGCGCTTGCCGCGCTTCTTCAGCACGGCTGCGCGCTCCTGCAGCACGCGCGCAGCGAAGCCGCTCAAGGGCAGCGCCAGCTGCGCCTGGTCCTGCTGCCAGGCCGCATCGACGAGCAGCCGCCCCAGTTCCAGCCACAGGCGCTGCCAGGCGTTGGCGGCCACCACAGCCTGCGCGGCATGCAGGCGCGCGCGCCCCAGCCGGATGCAGCGCCGCTCGAACGCGGCCAGCGCCGTTTCGTCGGCGCACTGCGCGCGCAGCGCGCGCAAGGCATCGTGCACGAACACATCCCAGTTGCGCGCCGCCCCCAGCGCCGCACCCTGTTCGCGCATCTGCTCGACCAGAGGGGCGAACACAGGCTGCGGCAGCGCGGCCCTGAACAGGCTGAAGCAGGCGCGCATGCGGCGCAGGGCGACGCGCACCTGGTGCAGATACTCCGGATCGCGGCCAGCGCGGAATCCGGCGTCGTTCGCCTGGAGGTGGACAATGCAGCTGCGCACGATGCTGGAAAAGGCCGCGGCCACACTGCCCTGCTGATCCAGCGCCAGGTCGGCGGCCTTGACCGGCCGCGCCGGCAGCCCGCGCGCAAGCGCGTAGCCGCGCTCAGCCTTGCTCGCATGGCCAAGGCGCAGCGGCAGGCGTTCGTTCAATTCCAGCGCCAGCTCGAACAGGCGCAGCGGGCTGCCCGCAAGCAGCTCCAGTTCAGCCTCGCTGATGACTGCAGTACGCCGTCCGCTGCGGATCTCCCCGTTGTCGAGGCACAATTCGATCAGGCTGCCGTCGGACAAACCCAGGTGCAGGCTGGTGCGCGTGAATCCGGTCGCAAACAGGGGCGCGAGCGCCGCGCGCAGCCGCGGGGCGCGAAACACTTTGGCCTGCGGCGTCTCGGCGAGGAGGCCGAAGTCCAGCGCCTCGCGCGCGAGCGGCCATTCCCATTCCTCGCGCAGATGCAGCCCGGCCGTGGACTGGCCTTCGGTCTTCAGGGTCTGCAGCCAGCGCCCGCCGTCAGAGCGCAGGCGCAGCGCCAGCCCGGCGCGCAACAAGGCGTGTTCGGGGGTGTCGTAATAAACGCTGTGCACGCGGCGGGTGGCGGCGCGCCCTTGCTGCAGCGCCTTGATGTGCGGATCACGGCGCAGCCGGCGCAATTCCTCGGGCGCGAGCAGCAGCTTGAGTTCGGTTTCCACTAGCGCCTGCTCGCACTCAGCACGCCCTGCACTTCCCTCACCTGCGCCAGCGTGCGCTGCAACTGCTCCAGGTCGGAGATTTCGACGGTGAAAGACATATAGGCCAGGTGCTGCTTCGATTGCGTGTTGACGCCGGTCACATTGATTTTCTCGCGCGACAGCACCTCCGAAATATCGCGCAGCAAACCCTGGCGATCGTGCGCCTGCACCACGATGTCCACCGAGAACACGCCGTCTTTTTGCGCACCCCAGGCGGCTTCGATCATGCGCTCGGGCTGCAGCGCGGCCAGGCGCTGCAGATCGCGGCAATTGCGCCGGTGTATCGACACGCCGCGGCCGCGGGTGACGAAGCCGGCAATCGCGTCGGGCGGCGCCGGCCGGCAGCACTTGGCCAATTGCGTGAGCAGCTTCTCCATGCCGACCACCAGTATGCCGCTACCCTGGGCGTCGGCTTTGCTCTTGCCCGGCAGCAAGGATTGCGGCTCGGCCTCGGGCTCTGCGCCGCGCAGCGCATTTTGCAGCTGCTTCGTGCCGACTTCCTCGCGCCCGGCCGCGGCGAACAATTCCTCGCTCTTGGCGTAGCCGAGCTGTTGCGCCAGGTGGTCCAGATTGGCGCTGGTCATGCCTACGCGCTGCAGTTCGCGTTCCACGATCGCGCGTCCCTGCGCGGTGGTTTCGGCCAAGGCCTGCGTGTTGAACCATTGTCGCACCTTGC
>JAJZPQ010000128.1 GCA_021811085.1 Pseudomonadota bacterium
GGCTGTAGGCAGCGACAACCCCTATATCGAGCCGGTGCACGTGCTCGCCGCCCTGATTGCGCAGGAGGACGGCGGCACCGCCTCGCTGCTTGCGCGCGCCGGGGTCAATGTGGCGCGGCTGCGCGAAGCGCTCAAAGGCGCCATCGGCCGCCTGCCCAAGGTGGAAGGCACCGGGGGCGAGGTGTCGATTTCGCGCGAACTCACCAACCTGCTCAATTTGACCGACAAGGAAGCGCAGAAGCGCGGCGACGAGTACATCGCCTCGGAAATGTTCGTGCTGGCGCTGGGCGAGGACAAGGGCGAGGCCGGCCGCCTGCTGAAAGAGGCCGGCGGGAGCAAGAAAGCGCTGGAGCAGGCGGTCAGCTCCCTGCGCGGCACGGAGCACGTGTCCAACCCCGAGGCCGAGGGCAGCCGCGAGGCGCTGAAGAAATTCACGCTCGACCTGACCGAGCGCGCGCGCGCAGGCAAGCTCGATCCGGTGATCGGGCGCGACGACGAAATCCGCCGCGTGATCCAGATTCTGCAGCGGCGCACCAAGAACAATCCGGTGCTGATCGGCGAGCCCGGTGTGGGCAAGACCGCGATCGTCGAAGGCCTGGCGCAGCGTATCGTCAACGGCGAGGTGCCGGAAACGCTGAAGAACAAGCGCGTGCTGTCGCTCGACATGGCTGCCTTGCTCGCCGGCACCAAGTACCGCGGCGAATTCGAGGAGCGCCTGAAAGCGGTGCTGAAGGAACTGGCGCAGGACGAAGGCCGCACCATCGTGTTCATCGACGAGTTGCACACCATGGTCGGCGCGGGCAAGACCGAGGGCTCGATGGATGCCGGCAACATGCTGAAACCCGCGCTCGCGCGCGGCGAGCTGCATTGCGTCGGCGCGACCACGCTGGACGAATACCGCAAATACGTGGAGAAGGATGCGGCGCTGGAGCGCCGCTTCCAGAAGGTGCAGGTGGGCGAACCCACCGTGGAAGATACGATCGCAATCCTGCGCGGGCTGCAGGAGAAATACGAGGTGCACCACGGCGTGGACATCACCGACCCGGCGATCGTCGCCGCGGCCGAGCTGTCGCACCGCTACATCACCGACCGTTTCCTGCCGGACAAGGCGATCGACCTGATCGACGAGGCGGCCTCGCGCATCAAGATGGAAATCGATTCCAAGCCGGAGGTCATGGACAAGCTCGACCGCCGCCTGATCCAGCTCAAAATCGAGCGCGAAGCGGTGAAAAAGGAAAAGGACGAGGCATCGAAGAAGCGCATGGCGCTGATCGAGGATGAAATCAACAAACTCGGGCGCGAGTACGCGGACCTGGAAGGCGTGTGGAAGTCGGAGAAGGCCGAGGTGCAGGGCGCGCAGCACATCAAGGAAGAACTGGAGAAACTCAAGCTCGAGATGGAGGCGGCCAAGCGCAAAGGCGACTGGCAGCGCATGTCGGAGCTGCAATACGGGCGTATTCCCCAGCTCGAAGCGCAGCTGAAAAAAGAGGAAAAAGCGGGGCCCAAGCCGGGCAAGGCGCGCCTGCTGCGCACCGAGGTCGGCGCCGAGGAAATCGCCGAAGTGGTTTCGCGCGCGACCGGCATCCCGGTGTCGAAAATGATGCAGGGCGAGCGCGAGAAGCTGCTGCAGATGGAGGCGAAACTGCACGAGCGCGTGGTCGGGCAGGACGAGGCGGTGCGCCTGGTGTCCGATGCGATCCGGCGCTCGCGCGCGGGGCTGGCCGATCCGAACCGGCCTTACGGCTCGTTCCTGTTCCTCGGGCCCACCGGGGTGGGTAAGACCGAGCTATGCAAGGCGCTGGCCGGCTTCCTGTTCGATTCCGAAGAGCATCTGATCCGCGTCGACATGAGCGAATTCATGGAGAAGCACTCGGTCGCGCGGCTGATCGGCGCGCCGCCGGGCTACGTCGGCTACGAGGAAGGCGGACATCTGACCGAAGCGGTCAGGCGCAAACCCTATTGCGTGATCCTGCTCGACGAAGTGGAGAAAGCGCATCCGGACGTGTTCAACGTGCTGCTGCAGGTGTTGGACGACGGGCGCATGACCGACGGCCAGGGCCGCACCGTGGACTTCAAAAATACCGTGGTGGTGATGACCTCCAATCTCGGCTCGCAGATGATCCAGCAGATGAGCGGGAACGACTACCAGGTGATCAAGCTCGCGGTGATGGGCGAAGTGAAGACGCATTTCCGCCCCGAGTTCGTCAACCGCATCGACGAGATCGTGGTATTCCATGCGCTCGACGAGAAGAACATCAAGAGCATCGCCAAGATCCAGCTCGGCATCCTGGGCAAGCGTCTCGCCGGGATGGAAATCAAGCTCGAGGTGGCCGACAGCGCGCTGGTGGAAATCGCCCGCGCCGGTTTCGATCCGGTGTACGGCGCGCGCCCGCTCAAGCGCGCGATCCAGTCGGAAATCGAGAACCCGCTGGCGAAGCGCATCCTCGAAGGCGAGTTCAGCGCCAAGGACACGGTCAAAATCGCGGCCAAGGGCGGCGTGATCCAATTCGGCAAGGGCTGATTGTCGACGACGCGGAGACGTCGTCGTTGCCTTTATCCATAGCGCGCGCAGCGCGCAATGGTTGTTCGTCTACATCGGCGGATTCCTCGATCGATAGCCTTCGAACTTGCGCGGACGGCAATCCGTCCGCGCGGATCGCCGCTTGCGCACGGATGAAAAGCACATCCGCGCGCAAGCGGCGATCTTGTAGAAAAGCAAGCCCAAGATGTCCGCTCCCGGTGCGACATTATTTAGCGAACCCCGCCTGGCGGTAGAATAGGCGTGTGGATGGACCATGCCATACGTTTTTTCTTTAGCGGGAGCAGCCATGCAGTTCGATCCAAAACGCAGTGATTTGACCCTGGGCATCATCGGCACCGGCGCGATGGGGCGCGGCATCGCGCAGGTCGCCGCCACCGGCGGCATGCGCGTGCTGATGACCGATGCGCGCGCGGGCGCGGCGGCCGAGGCCAAGGCCTTCGTCGCCAAGATGCTCGAGCGCGCCGTGGAAAAAGGCAGCATGAGCAAGGACGCGCATGCGGCGGCCGTGGGCCGGCTCGAGGTGGTCGATGGGCCGGCGGCGATGGCGCCCTGCCACCTCGTGATCGAGGTCATCGTCGAGGACCTCGCGGCGAAGCAGGCTCTGTTCGCCCAGCTCGAGGGCATCGTCGGCGAGAACTGCATCCTTGCAACCAACACCTCTTCGCTCGCGGTGACCACCATCGCGGCGAAACTAAAACGGCCGGAGCGCTTTGCCGGCATGCATTTTTTCAACCCGGTGCCGCTGATGAAGCTGGTCGAGGTGATCGACGGCGTGCGCACCGCACCCGAAGTGGGCGACGCGCTGATGCAAGTGGGGCGGCGCATGGGGCGCGAGCCGGTGCGCGTCAAGGACGCGCCCGGCTTCATCGTGAATCAGGTCGGGCGCGGCTTCGGCGTCGAAGCGGCGCACATCGCCTCCGAAGGCATCGCGAGCTTCGTCGACATCGACCGCATCATGCGCGACGTTGCGGGATTCCGCATGGGCCCGTTCGAACTGATGGAACTGACCGGCCTCGATGTGAGCCAGCCGGCAAGCGTCGCCATCTACGAGCAGTGCTATCACGAAGCGCGCTATCGTCCGGCGCAGCTGATGCGCAGCCGCTACGAGGCTGGCATCTTCGGGCGCAAGACCAACAAGGGCTTCTACGACTATGCCGACGGCAAGGCTGTGGTGCCGGCCGAGCTGCCCGCACCTTCGGCGCGGCCGCAGAGCGTCTGGGTCAGCGGCGCCGAGCCCGACGGCCACGCCGCACTCACGGCGTTGCTGAAGGCGCTGAACGCGCCGCTGGAAAGCGGACCTGAGCCGAGCGCGCAGGCGCTGATCCTGGTCACGCCCTATGGCGACGATGCGACTGCCTGCGCGGTGGAGCAGGGGCTGGATGCGAAGCGCACCGTGGCCGTGGACACGCTGTTTCCGCTGGTCAAGCGGCGCACCATCATGACCACCCCCGTCACCGACCCGGTCTACCGCGATGCGGCGCAGGGCCTGCTCGCGAGCGACGGCGTGCCGGTGACCGTAATCAAGGACAGCCCGGGCTTCATCGCACAGCGCATCGTGGCGATGATCGTCAACATCGGCTGCTATCTCGCGCAAAGCCGCACGGCGGCCCCGGCCGACATCGACAAGGGCGCGACCCTAGGCCTCAACTACCCGCACGGTCCGATGGCGTTCGGCGACGTGCTCGGGCCGGCCAAGGTGCTCAAGGTGCTCGAGAACATGCTGAAGCTCTACGCCGATCCGCGCTACCGGCCCAACCTGTGGCTCACGCGCCGCGCGCGCCTGGGGGTGTCGCTGCTCACCGCCGACAGCTGATCGGGCGCCGCGGCCATGACGGCACGTGCGCGCACCAGCAGCTCGTCCCATAGCGTATCCATGTTCTTGCGGAAAACGGTATCGGCGTCGGCGTGCAGCACATACCAGCCGCCGCGCTCGAGTTCGAACGCGAGCTGGCCCGGTTCCCAGCCGCTGTAGCCGTTGAAAAAACGCACGCTCGTGGGCGGTGCGTGCAGCAGCTGCTCCACCACCGCCGGGTCCATGGCGAAGGACACATCGCCGAGCACGCGCAGGGCACCCGGCGGGTTGTCCTTGGCGCGAAACATCGCGAACAGGCCCGCGGCTTCCACCGGTCCGCCGAGGTAAAGCGGTTCGGTGAAGCGCTTCAGCACTTCGTTCTTGGGCAGGATCTGCGCCAGCGACAGTTCGCCCGGGCGGTTGACGATGAAGCCGACGCTGCCGCCGTCGGCCGTTTGCGTGACCAGCACCACGCTGTGGCGGAAATTCGGATCGGCCAGGCCCGGCGCGGCAACCAGGAATACGCCGTTGGCGGACTCGCCGCCCTCGGCGCTTGCCAGCGGCGCCGCCAGCAGCAAGGCAGCGAGCAGCGCCAGCCGTCCCAGTTTCATCGCTGTGCCTGCAGCGCGGCGTGGCGAAAGCAGCCGAGCAAGTGGTCGTTGGCCATGCCGGTGGCCTGCATGTAGGCGTAGCAGATGGTCGAGCCGACGAACTTGAAGCCGCGCGCCTGCAAGTCCTTGCTCATCGCGTCGGACTCGGGCGTGCGCGCGGGCACCTGCTTCAGGCTGCGCCGCCGGTTCTGTTTCGGTTTGCCGCCGACGAAGCGCCAGATATAGCGGTCGAACGAACCGAACTCCTTTTGCACCGCCAGGAACGCCTTCGCGTTCTGTACCGCGGCAGCGAGCTTGAGCCGGTTGCGCACGATGCCGGCATCGGCGAGCAGGCGCGCGAGCTTTTCGTCGCCGTAGCGCGCGACCTTGCGCGCATCGAAGTCGTCGAAGGCCTTGCGGTAATGGTCGCGCTTGTTGAGGATGGTCGACCAGGACAGTCCGGCCTGTGCGCCTTCGAGAATCAGCAATTCGAACAGCATGCGCTCGTCGTGCACGGGCGTTCCCCATTCGCGGTCGTGATAGGCGACGTAGGCTTCGCTGCCCAGGCACCAGGGGCAGCGCCGGTCGATGTTGTTCGTGCTCACGCGCCTATCATAGCCTTGGCTTGCAGCCGCTGCCACGGCGCCCGCCAAAGCTTGCGCGCGATGGCGTAAGTATTGGAAACAAAAAGCATTTCGTTCGGGTCGCGGTTGAATTGATCTGGGTCGAACTGCAATTGCGCGCTTTGTGCTAGCTTACGCTGTCGATCGGATGCGCCGCAGCGATGCGCAGAGGTCGCTTCGCAA
>JAJZPQ010000129.1 GCA_021811085.1 Pseudomonadota bacterium
TGCGCTTTCACCTGTTCGGCCACGCGCTGTACGAGAAGGCGCTCGCGCCCTACAAGGGCGTGACCGGCAAGAGCGTGATCGTCGACGTTTCCGCCAAGGAATTCGAGCGGCCGCTGCCGCAGCAGCTCGCTACGCTCGATGCGCAGCTTGCGCGCTCCTTCGCCGACATGCGTTCGCTCGCGGCGACCGAGGACTACGCGCCGCTGCCCATCCTGGGCGTGCCCGGCTGGACTGCGGACAACGAGTCCGAGCGCTATTACGAAGACACGCAGCAGTTCCGCCCGGGGCGCGCGCGCGACAAGGAGCGGCCGCAGGTGCAGGAGCCGAAGCAAAGCCAGAAGCGCAAGGGCAAGAACAGGTAGCAGCGTTCTACCTGCCCCGGCGAGGAAAGGCAGAGGGACGGGGCGCCCAGGTGCTAGAATCAGCGCGTGAAGCTGGCCAGACGGTCGCTGCGCGCCTTCGGGTGCGGAGAGGAAAGTCCGGGCTCCACAGAGCAGGGTGACGGCTAACGGCCGTACGTACTAGTCGCGGGCTTGCCTGCGGCGAAGACGAGGAATAGGGCCACAGAGACGAGTCCTTAGGACCGGCGCGCGGACTTGTCCGCGCGTCTGGCGCCCTAAGGGGTGAAACGCGGTAACCTCCACCCGGAGCAACACCAAATAGGCGGACGATGATGCTGCTCGCTGAGTCCGCGGGTAGGTGGCTCGAGCCCTGGGGCAACCCAGGGCCTAGAGGAATGACCGTCATAGGGAGCAATCCCCGTAACAGAACCCGGCTTATCGGCCGGCTTCACATTTTCATGCTGGCGCCCGGCTCGAGCAGCGCGTCGATTTCGGCCAGCACCTGCTCAGGCAGAAGATCGTTCATGCACTTGAAATGGTTCAGCGGGCATGTGCGCGCGAAGCAGGGGCTGCAGGCGATGTCGATTTTGGCGATGCGCGCGCTGGCTGGCTGCGCCGTCAGCGACAGCGGCGGCGTGTGCGCGGGGCTGGACGAGCCGTACAGCGCGACCAGCGGTCGGCCCAGCGCGGCGGCGACATGCATTAGTCCGGAGTCGTTGCTCACCACCAGTTTGGCGCAGGAGATGAGGTCGATCGCGGCGGCAAGGTCGGTCTGGCCGCACAGGTTGCGGCAGACGCCGTCCGATTGCGCGCGGATTTCCTCGCCGACCTGTACATCCTTGCCCGAACCTATCAGCCAGACGGCATAGCCGCGTCCGGCCAACTCGCGCGCGAGCGCGGCGTAGTGCTGCGCCGGCCAGCGCTTGGCCGGTCCGTATTCCGCCCCGGGGCAGAACACGGCGACCGGGCGCGAACGGTCCAGGTCGAGGCGCGCGGTGGTGCGCGCGGTGTTGACCGGATCCACCTGCAGCTGCACCTGGGGTAGCGGGCGCGGCAATTCCGCTCCCGGTTTTTCCGCGAGCTGGGCATAGCGCTCGGCCATCAGCGGCAGCTTCGCCGGGTCGAGCTTGTGCATCAGGTTGAGCAAGCCGTAGCGGAATTCGCCGGCGTAGCCCGTGCGCAAGGGAATGTCGGCGAAAAAAGGTATCAGCGCCGACTTGAAGCTGTTGGGCAGCACGATGGCCTGATCGTAGTGCCGCTGGGCCAATTCGCGCCCTAGCTTCCAGCGTTCGCGCAGCCTGAGCTCGCCGTGCGCGAACGGCGAGCTGATCACTGCGTCGATTTCGGGCATGCGCTCGAGCAGCGGGCCGCACCAGGGCGGAGCCAGCGCGTCCAGGCTGACGCGGCCGAGTTTTTCGTGCAGGCGGCGCAGCAGCGGCTGCGCCAGCAGCGTGTCGCCGATCCAGGACGGGGCGACGATGAGGATGCGCGGCATCGGCTGGGGCGCGGGAGTCGGAGCAGAACGCGCAGCGGCTTGTGCTCGCCGCTAGGGCGCGCTCCCGGCGCGGATCAGTGCCCCTTGGGCGGGGCGCCCTTGTACACGTAGCGCGTGCCGCAGTAGGGGCAGAGCAGTTCGCCCGACTTGGCCACGTCGAGGAATACGCGCGGATGCAGGTTCCACACCGGGGTCGAGGGCAGCGGACATTCCAGCGGCAGGTCTTTTTCCGTGACCTCGACCGTACGCGGCAGTTGCTGCGTGGCGGCGGACATTAGCGTTTCCCCTTGGTTGCGGGCTTGGCTGCGGCAGGCCTGCTTTTGGCCGATGCAGACTTGCCTTTGGAGGATGCAGACTTGCCTTTGGACGATAGAGACTTGCCTACGGCAACGGGCGCGAGCCAGCCGGCGTGGCGCTGGTCCTTGCCGTTGACGACTTCGAAGAACGCCTTTTGCAGCTTTTTCGTGACCGGGCCGCGATGGCCGGCGCCGATCTTGCGTCCGTCGACTTCGCGTATCGGTGTGACTTCGGCTGCGGTGCCGGTGAAGAAGGCCTCGTCGGCGATGTACAAGTCGTCGCGGGTGATGCGCCGCGGCGTCACCGTGTAGCCGAGCTCGGTCGCGAGCGTGATCACGCTGTCGCGGGTGATGCCCATCAGCGCCGAGGTCAACTCCGGTTCGTAGATGCGGCCGTTCTTGACCAGGAACAGGTTCTCGCCCGCGCCTTCGGCGACGAAGCCGTCGACATCGAGCAGCAGGCCCTCGTCATAGCCGTTGTCGAGCGCTTCCTGGCTGGCGAGAATGGAGTTGGCGTAGGTGCCCGAATACTTGGCGCGGCACATGGACACGTTCACATGGTGGCGTGCGAACGACGAGGTCTTGACGCGTATGCCCTTTTCCAGCGCCTCGGCGCCGAGATAGGCGCCCCAGGGCCAGGCGGCGATGGCGACGTGGACCGTCGCGCCTTTGGGGGAGACGCCCATTTTCTCCGAGCCGTAGAACGCGATCGGGCGCAGATAGCATTCGCTGAGCTTGTTCGCGCGCACCACTTCCTTGTGCGCTTCGATGATGGTCTCCTTGGAATAAGGAATTTTCATCATGTAGATGTGCGCCGAGTTGTACAGGCGTTCGACGTGTTCCGGCAGGCGGAATACGGCGGTGCCGTCCACGGTGTTATAGGCGCGTATGCCTTCGAACACCGCCAGGCCGTAGTGCAGCGAGTGGGTGAGCACGTGGGTGGTAGCCGAGCGCCAGGGCACCAGCTTGCCGTCGTACCAGATGTATCCGTTGCGGTCGGCCATCGACATTATCGCGAACTCCTTCAAAGCATAGAGCAAAAGACTATTTTAGCGGAAAGCGGCAGGCTTGAGCAGTTCATAGCAGTACGTCGCAGCGGAGAACGGGGGGCCGCGCAGGGCTCGAACTGTCACTTTGCGGATGATTACTACTGGCCGATACGAGGCGATCAGCAGCACCAACAAACCCGTGATCCGAAATGCTACAAAGGCGCCGACACAATTCTTGGCGGCGAACCAATAGCTGCAAGACGATGGATTCGATTGCCCCACGCCTATCAGGATCCTCGCCATCTTGACCTAATCGGCATGGCGTCGCCGTTGACAAATGGTGTCAATAGTGGCACCATCTATTCCGCCATGGCCGGCGTCGAAAAGCTTCTGGAGCAGATGCGCCGCGAGCCTGCCAATGTGAGGTTCGGCGACCTGAAAAAGGTATGCCAAGCCTACTTCGGCAAGCCACGGCAAGACGGCAGCAGCCATGCCATTTTCAAAACACCATGGCCCGGTGATCCGCGCGTCAACATCCAGAACGCGAAAGGCAAGGCCAAGCCCTATCAGGTCAGGCAAGTCCTATGGGCCATAGATAAATTGGAAGGTAGGCCATGAATATCAAGCACTATACATACCGCGTCACTTGGTCGACCGAAGACGGAGAGCATGTGGCACTGTGCGCCGAGTTTCCGTCGCTGAGTTGGCTCGCGAAGACGCCCGAGGCCGCGCTCAGGGGTATACAGAAGGTGGTTGCCGAGGCGGTGGCTGACATGCAGGCCAACGGCGAAGCCGTGCCCGAGCCGTTGGCGGAAAGACACTACAGCGGAGAGTTTCGCGTCCGCATACCGCCTCAATTGCACCGCAGCTTGGCGTTGACGGCCGCTGAGCAGGGCGTCAGCCTGAACCGGTTGGCGAGCGCGAAACTGGCGGCCTAATTCTTGGTCGCGCCTTTTTTCGGATTCAGATTGGTCAGGCGACCGCTCTCGGTACCCGCTGATTCGTCGATGACGGCGTTGATGAGCGCCGGCTTGCCCGCAGCGATCGCCTCGGTCAAGGCCTTGGTCATTTCCGCCGGCGTGGTGACCTGATAGCCGACGCCGCCGAAGGCTTCGATCATCTTGTCGTAGCGCGCGCCCTTGACGAAAGCGGTCACCGCGACATCGGGACCCTTCGGGTTCAGGTTGGGATCGCTGCCCTTGTAGACGCCGTTGTTGTTGAAAATGATGGTGGTGACCGGCAGGCGGTAGCGGCAGATGGTCTCGAGTTCCATGCCGCTGAAACCGAACGCGCTGTCGCCTTCGATCGCAACGACCGGCAGGCCGCTCACGACTGCCGCGCCGACGGAATAACCCATGCCTATGCCCATGATGCCCCAGGTGCCGGCGTCGAAACGCTTGCGCGGCTGGTACATGTCGACGATGCTGCGGGTGAAGTCGAGCGCATTGGCGCCTTCATTGACGACGTTGATGTCCGGACGCGTCTTCAGCACATCGCGGATCGCGCGCAGCGCGCTGTGGTAGTTCATCGGCGACGGATTCTGCGCCAGCGTGGCCGCCATCTTCGCCATGTTCTTTTCCTTGCGCTCTGCGATCGCGCCGGTCCAGGTGGCGTCCGGTTTGGCGAAGCCGGAACCGATGCCCGCGAGCAGCGCCGACACGCAGGAGCCGATGTCGCCGATCACGGGCGCGGCAATCGCCACGTTGCTGTCGATTTCGGTCGGCGCAATATCGATCTGGATGAACTGCTTCGGTCCGCCCCATGTCTTGCCCTTGCCATGCGAGAGCAGCCAGTTCAGGCGCGCGCCGATCAGCATCACCACGTCGGCCTCGGCCAGAACGTAGGAGCGGCAGGCCGAGGCCGATTGCGCATGGGTGTCGGGCAGCAGGCCTTTGGCCATGGACATCGGCAGATAGGGGATGCCGGTCTTTTCGACCAAGGCGCGAATGTCGGCGTCGGCCTGGGCGTAGGCGGCGCCTTTGCCCAGAAGGATCAGGGGACGCTTGGCGCCTTTGAGCAGGTCGAGTGCGCGCTTGACCGACTCCGGAGCCGGGATCTGGCGCGGCACCGGATCGACCACGCGCACAATCGATTTCTTGCCGCGGGCTGCGTCCAGCGTCTGGCTCAGCAATTGGCCTGGCAGGTCCAGATAGACGCCGCCGGGACGGCCGGAGACGGCGGCGCGGATCGCGCGCGCGACGCCGATGCCGATGTCTTCGGCCTTGTTGACGCGGTAGGCCGCCTTGGCGAACGGTTTCGCCGCAGCCAGCTGATCCATTTCCTCGTAATCGCCCTGCTGCAGGTCGATGATCTCGCGTTCGCTCGAGCCGCTGATCAGAATCATCGGGAAGCAGTTGGTCGTTGCATTGGCCAAAGCGGTGAGGCCATTCAAAAAGCCGGGCGCCGATACCGTCATGCAGATGCCGGGCTTTTGCGTCATGTAGCCGGCGATGGCCGCCGCATTGCCCGCGTTTTGTTCATGGCGGAAGCTGATGAAGCGCATGCCTTCGGCCTGGGCCAGGCGCGCCAGGTCGGTGATGGGAATGCCGACCAGGCCGAAGATCGTGTCGATATCGTTGGCCTTCA
>JAJZPQ010000044.1 GCA_021811085.1 Pseudomonadota bacterium
CCAAAGAATTCCTGACGAGCATAGCACGCTGGTCCCACCCCTTCCCATCCCGAACAGGGCCGTGAAACGGTGTTGCGCCAATGATAGTATGGATTACCCATGCGAAAGTAGGTCATCGTCAGGTCCCATAAACAAAAAGCCCCGGCCATAAACCGGGGCTTTTTGCTTTTACGCGAGACGCCGCGACGATAGCGCGCCTGCACACGACCGCCTACAATCGAATCCGTATGACTTCATCACGCCGCGAGGCTGCTGCCATCGGCGCCGCTCAGGGCGCGCTTGCCGAACCGGCGCGGGAAGCTGAGCCGGTAGCGTGTTTTCATTGCGCCCTGCCGGTATCCGATCCTGCGCGCCACGGCGTCATGGTCGACGGAAAATGGCAACCGGTATGCTGCCCCGGCTGTGAAGCGGTGGCGTCCGCCATCCTGGGTTACGGGCTGCAGGGTTATTACGAGCACCGCAGCAGCGCTGCGCCCACCGCAGCAGGCGACGAAAACGAAGACCTCAGCATCTATGACGATCCCGAGGTGCAGCGCGGATTCGTTCACACCGCCGCCAGCGGGGAATGCGATGCCGCGCTCATGCTCGAAGGCGTACGCTGTACCGCCTGCGTATGGCTGAATCAAAGCGTCCTCGGGCGCCTGCCGGGCGTACTCGGTGTAGGCATCAATGCCACCACGCATCGCGCGCAGTTGCGCTGGGATCCGCAGCGCATTCAACTGAGCGAGATTCTCGCCGCGGTGCGGCGCATCGGCTATCGCGCGCATCCTTACGATGCGCGCCAGCAGGAAGTCGCGCAGCGCCTGGAGCGCAAGCAAAGCCTGTGGCGCCTGTTCGTTTCCGGATTCGGCATGATGCAGGTGATGATGTATGCGCTGCCGGTCTATCTGGCCGAGCCGGGCAGCATGACGGCCGACATCGAGCAGCTGATGCGCTGGGCGGGCCTGATCCTCACGCTGCCGGTGGTGCTTTATTCGGCCGGGCCGTTTTTCCAGTCGGCCTGGCGCGAACTGCGCCTCGCACGCCTGGGCATGGATCTGCCGGTCGCACTGGGCATAGGGGTCGCATTCGGCGCCAGCGCCTGGTCCACGATCACAGGACACGGGGAGGTGTATTTCGATTCCGTATCCATGTTCGTGTTCCTGCTGCTGTGCGGGCGCTATCTCGAAATCAGGGCGCGCCATGCTGTCGCGCGCAGTCTCGATTTTCTGTCGCGCGCGATTCCGGAAGTCGCTCTGCGCGTGAATGCCGCCGGTGCGTCCGAGCAAGTCGCGGTTTCCGCGCTGCGGCCCGGCGACAGGGTGCTGGTGCGCTCCGGGGAGCGCGTCCCGGTCGATGGCGTGGTCGAACAGGGAAAGAGTTTCGTCGACGAGTCGCTGCTCTCGGGCGAGAGCAGTCCGGTGACACGACAGATTGGAGACCCACTTACCGGCGGATCGACCAATATCGCCGATCCGCTGTTGATGCGGGTGGAGCGCATCGGCGCGGATACCGTGCTGTCTTCCATCGTGCGGCTGATGCAGCAGGCGGCAAGCGAGCGCCCCAGGCTGGTTGCCCATGCCGAGCGCGTGACCGGCTGGTTCGTCGGCGCGACGCTGGCGCTCGCAGCTGCGGCAGCCGCGGCATGGTGGCTGATCGAGCCGGCGCGCGCATTGTGGGTGGCAGTGTCTGTTCTGGTGGTGACCTGCCCCTGCGCGCTGTCGCTGGCGACGCCGGTTGCGTTGACGGTGGCCACGGGCAGGCTGGGACGGCAGGGCTTGATCGTTTGCCGCGGTCATGTAATCGAAACCCTGGCGCGCGCCACCGACGTCGTGCTGGACAAGACCGGCACCTTGACGCAAGGCAAACTGCAGCTCAAGGCTACGCATCTGCTCGCGGACTTGAGCGAAACGGAATGCCTGCGCATCGCCGCCGCACTGGAGCAGGGATCGATGCACCCGATGGCGAAGGCCTTGATCGCAGCGGCACCGCAAGCAACGGCGGCGGGGGAGTCAAAGCATTTTGCGGGTTCCGGCGTAGAGGCGAAACTGCAGGGGCACAGCTATCGCCTGGGCCGGCCGGAATTCGTGATGGCGCTGCACCGGGCGCCGATGCCGCTGCCGGCGCTTGTACCCGGCAACTCCGTCGCCCTCCTGGGCGATGAATCGCGCTGCCTCGCTTTGTTCGTCCTGGGCGACGAATTGCGCCCGGAGGCTGGCGAATTTGTCGAGGCCATGCGCCGGGCCGGCAAGCGCGTGCATCTGCTGAGCGGGGATCGCGCCGAAACGGTCGAGCGCACCGCCTCGATGCTGGGCATCGAATCCGCCACCGCCAACGCTTCGCCGCATGCCAAACTGCGCTATGTACAAGCATTGCAGCGCGAAGGCCGGGTGGTGGCAATGATAGGCGATGGCATCAACGACGCACCGGTACTCGCGCAGGCCGGCGTTTCGATCGCGATGAGCGATGGCGCCTGGATGTCGCAGCGCCAGGCCGATGCGGTGCTGCTCTCCGGCCGTCTGGGCGACCTCAAGGGGGCGTTCGAAACCTCGGCACGCGCGCTGAAAATCGTTCGGGAAAACCTGTTTTGGGCGCTGGTCTATAACCTGGCGGCTGTACCTCTTGCGGCGCTGGGCATGGTTACGCCGTGGATGGCGGGCATAGGCATGTCGGCGAGTTCGCTGGTCGTAATCCTGAATTCCATGCGCCTGTTCCAGCGGCATGGCGCACCAGCATCCGCGCCGCGCAGCGCGGCAGCGGCGGGCTGAGCGCATGGATATCCTGTATCTGCTGATCCCGCTGAGCGTGGCGCTGGTCTTCGTGATCGGCGTCGTGTTCTGGCTCGCGCTCAAGGGCGGGCAGTTCGACGACCTGGAGAGCCCCGGCCTTGACGTGGTGCTAGACGACGACAAGCCGCGCGCCCAGGAGCACGGGCGCGGGCATGACGACGCAAAAACTGGTGATCGACTCGGCTAGCCTAGACTGTCAGAAGTCCGGGTCCTCGACCTCGGTGATGCGGCCTTTATGCCGGTGGTGCTGCCACAGCGCGAACACCACCGATGCGACCGACAGTCCCAGCAAGGAACCGGAAATCGGGCGCGTAATAAACAACCAGGGATTCGGATCGCTCATGATCGAGCGCAGCAGGTTCACCTCGATCTGGTCGCCCAGTATCAACCCCAGGATCAAGGGCGCGAGCGGGAAGCGAAATTTGACCAGCGCGTAACCGATGAAACCGAACAGCAGCAGCACCACCACATCGTCCATGATATTGCCGAGCGCATAGGCGCCGATCACGCACAGCACCATCACGTTCGGGATCAATATGGATTTCGGCACCGTCACTACGCGCAGGAACAGGCGCGCGCCCAAAGCGCAGATCAATACCATCAGCGGATGCGCTACCAGGTAGGCGGCGTAAATGCCGTACGCGATATCCGGATGCTGGCTCACGAACAGCGGACCGGACTGGATGCCGTGAATGGTCATGGCGCCGAGCATCACCGCCGTCACTGCGTCCCCGGGTATGCCGAAGGCCATGATCGTTACCAGTGAACCGCCGACGTTCGCGTTGCACGAGGCTTCCGACGCGATAATGCCTTCCGGATTGCCCTTGCCGAAGCGCTCGGGAGTCTTCGAGAACTTCTTCGCCTGGTCGTAAGCCATGACCGTCGCGGCGCTGCCGCCAATCGCCGGCAGCACGCCGATCAGAATGCCGACCAGTGTGGACCACACCAGCAGGAACGGCCGCGACAGGATCTCCCAGATAACCTTCAGATGCGATACGGTCAGCGGCGGCGCCTTGAGCGGTGCGGCACCGTGATCTGCCGGACCCATTTTCTCGATGTCGGTCATCAGCTGCGCGAACGCGAATATGCCGATGAGCACCGGCAGGAATGGAAAGCCGTTGCGCAGGAACTCCGTGCCCAGGGTGAAGCGCGGCACGCTCATGATCGGATCAGAGCCGACGATGGTAATCGCAAGCCCGATCGCGCCTGAGAGCAGTCCTTTGACCAGGGAGCCCTCGGTGAGCCCGGCAACCATCGACAATGCGAACACGAACAGGGAGAAGTATTCCCAGGGTCCGAATTCGAGCGCGATCGAGGCGAGCGGGCCGGTGGCGCCGATCAAAAACACGCCGGCAAGCAGGCCGCCGAGGAAAGAGGACCAGATGCCGAGCCACACCGCCCGTCCCGGCTGGCCTTTCTGGACCATCGGGTAGCCGTCGAAGGTGGTGGTGATCGCCGACGGCGTGCCGGGAATGCCGATCAGCGCGGCGGTGATCGCGCCGCCGGCTGAGCCGCCGACATACACGCCGGTCATGGTCGCCAGACCCTGCAGCGGATCCATGCCGAACGTGAACGGCAGCACGATGATGATGGTCATGGTGATGGTGACGCCGGGCAGCGCGCCGCCGATCAGGCCGACCAGAGTGCCGAGAAATAGCGGTACCAGGAAATGCAGGTGCAGGATGTTCTCTACGCCGCCGAGCAGCAGTTCATACATAGCTTACCACCCGGTCCAGTGTCCGCGCGGCAAGAGCACGGAAAGGTAATCGTTGAATACGACATAGGTGACGAACGACGAGGCGAGCGCGGACACCAGCACCATGGCCCAGCGGCGAGCGCCGCGCGGCGACTCGAACACGGCTTGCAGGGCAGCCACGAATAGAACGGTCGCGGCGCGGTACCCGACGAGAGGCAGCAGAATCACATAGCCGGTGAATATCGCGTAGGTCACGCCCACCAGGCGATAGTTGCGCTTTTCCGGCGTGGCAGCGGCAGGCGCCTCGGTGCCCTGCGCTTGCTGCCGCAGGTCGATGACGATCAGCAGCACGGAAAGCACTGCCATGATGACCAGCACGATGCGCGGATAAAAATCCGGCCCGACCGGAACGAAGGAAGATTGCGGCAGCCCGCGCGTCAGCACGAGCATGCCGATGGAAAGCGCCAGGCAGATGAGCCCGGCAATACTGTTCTGCGTCAGGCGCATGCTGTCATCCTCGCGCCCGACACTCCGATCATCGCTTGCATCAGCGCTTCAGGATGCCGAGTTCGCGCGACAGGTCTTTGTTCAGGACGTCGTTTTTCTTGAGGAATTCGGCGTAGCCTTTGCGGTCGAGGTAGTGTACGTCCGTGCCCTGGCTTTTCATCGAGGCGGCGAACGCCGGATCTTGGCTGGCCTGATGGCATGCACCCTCGAGCTTGGTCAGGATTTCATTGGGCGTGCCCTTGGGGGCGAGCAGGCCGCGGGATACGGCATAGACCACGTTGTAGCCCAATTCCTTCAGCGTCGGCACGTTGGGCAGTTCTTCCATGCGTTTCTCGGTGGCGCTCGCAAGAAACTTCAGCTGGCCGGCATCGACTTTGCCTTTTTGCGTAAGGTTGCCGTCGGTCAGGTCTATGTGGCCGCCGAGAATGGCGTTCATGCGCTGCGCGAGACCATCGTAGGAAATGTACTTGAACTTCACGCCAGCCGCTTTCTCAACCAGCGCCGGGAAAAAATGGCTGGTCGAACCCAAGGTCGCACCGACCGATATTTGTCCAGGATGCGCCTTGGCGTCAGCGACCATATCCTTCACGGTGGACCACTTGGTCTTCGGACTCGCGGTGAGGATGGACGGGGTCGAGGCGATCAGGCAGACGGGCTCGAAGTCCCAGTAATTGACGTCGGCGACGCCGGTGTAATAGGTAGAGTGGATGTAATCATGCACTGCGTACAGCGTGTAACCATCGGGAGGCGAACTCTTGGCTTCGCGCGCGCCCACCGTGCCCGAGGCGCCGCCGACGTTGGCGATGACGACGGTCGCTCCGCCCAACGCCTTTTGAAATGGCGGCACGAACGGACGGAAAATATTGTCGGTGTCTCCGCCCGCGGCCCAGGGCACGATCATTTTGATCGGACGATCGGGGTAGGCTGCCTGGACATTGGCAGCGGCGCAGAGCGCGAATCCAGCAAGAGCAGCGGCGATGATTCTCATGGTTTCCTCCTCAGGAATGTTGAGTCAACGCGGCATCTTAACAATCCAGGGGGGACTTGGCAATTTGCGCATGCGGACATTTGCACATGCTGTGCGTCAGTAACCGAGCGTGCGCGGCAGCCACAGCGCAAGCTGTGGCACGATGGCGACTAGAGCGAGCGCGATCAGCATCGCCGCCACCAGCCAGAGCACCCAGCGCACGGTCGATTCCATGGTCACGCCGGCGATGCGCGTGGTCACCATCAAGTTGACCGCCATTGGCGGCGTGAACTGCCCGATTGCCATGTTCATGGTCAGCAGTACGCCGAACCACACCAGATCCCAATGGAAGGTATTGGCGATAGGCAGCAGAATCGGCAGGAACACCAGGAAAATCGACACTGCATCGAGCAGCATGCCCGCGACCAGCAGCATCAGCATGATCATCAGCAGCATGATCCATTCGGTCGAGGTCACGCCGATCAGCAGCTTCGCGAACGCGTCGAACGCGCCGAGCGTGGAGCCCGCATGGGCGAATACGCCCGCGAGCGAGATGATGATCATCACCACCGCGGAAATCTCCGCCGACTCGACCAAAACGCGGTAGACGCTGCGCCAGGTCAGGGTGCGGTAGATGAACACGCCGACAAAAAAGCCGTAGAACACCGCGACCACCGCGGCCTCGGTCGGCGTGAACATACCAGAGCGCAGGCCGCCAAGAATGATCACCGGAGCGAGCAGCCCCCAGCTCGCCTCCTTGAAGCTTTGCCACACCGACTGTTCGCGTTCGGCGCCCTGGGTGCCCCAGCCTTCGCGCATCGAGAAATACAGCACCGGGATCAGCAGCGACAGGCCGGCAAGGATGCCGGGGATCATGCCCGCCGCGAACAAGGCCGGCACGGTGGCGCTGGGCACGAGCACGCTGTACACGATGAACGCGATCGACGGCGGGATCAGGATTGCGGTCGAGCCTGCCGCGGCGATCAGGGCGGCCGAGAATTCCCTCGGGTAGCCTTGCTTCGCCATGCCGGGGATCATCACCATGGCCACGGCCGCGGCGTCCGCGGGGCCGGAACCGGAGATGCCGCCGAGGAACATGCACACCAGGATCGCTACAACGCCTTGCGCGCCGCGGCGCTTGCCCACCAGCGCGGCGGTGAAATTCACGATGCGCAAAGCGACGCCGGCGCGCTCGAAGATCATGCCGGCGAGCACGAATACGGGCAGCGCCAGCAGCGGATACTTTGCCAGGCCGGCGTAAGCGTTCGTCGGCACCGCCATCACCCCCAGCCCCTCGGTCATGATCACCGCGGTGCCGGCGACGCCGAGCGCAATTGCGAGCGGCGCTCCGAGCGCAAGCAGCAGCGCGAAGCTGAGGAACAGGATCAGGCTGCCTTGGGCAAGCATGCCTAGACCTTGCGCCGCACGAGGCGCAGGATGCGCCCGAGGATACGCAGCGTGATCACCGCGGACAACAGCGGCAGCCACAGGGTGTAGATCCACTGCGGGATGCCGATGCCGGGCGAAGTGGTGTCGAAATTCCAGTCGTCCAGCAGCAGCTTGCTGCCGTACCAGACAAGGATTGAGAACAGTACCGCGGCGGCGAGCATGACCACGATCTCGATGTAATGGGCAATGCGCGGCGGCAGCTTCTCCACCAGGAAGCTCATGCGTATGTGCGAGTTCTTCGCGAATGCCGCGGAGGCGCCGACGAAAGTGAGCACGACCATGAGGAACACCGAAAACTCCTCGGTGAACGCGAACGACTCGTCGGTGAAATAGCGCACCACCACGTTGGCAAACGTGATCAGGCAGATCAGCGCCATCGTCAGCGCGGCGAAGAACTCCTCGATCTTCACCGGAATGCGCGGTGACTCCTCGCCTGCAGGTTTGACCAGATCCGGATGCTCGTCCATGGCTGCGCTATGAAAAACGCCGCCACGTCCGCGTGGCGGCGCCGTTCGCTGTCGCGTCGATCAGAGCTTCTTGCGTGCGGCGATGGCCTTCTCGGCCTTGTTGACCAGATCCTGGCCGACGGTCTTCGACCACTTCTGGTAGACCTTGCGCGTCGCCTTCACGAATTGCTCGCGCTCGGCGGGGGAGAGCGTCACCACGTTGACGCCGAGCTTCTCGACGTCGGTGATGGTGGACAGGTCGGGCGCGATCAGGCCCTTGCGCGCGATCTGGATTTCCTGCCGCCCGGCCTCGAGCGCCGCTTCTTTGACGATGTTGCGGTCTTCCGGCGTCCAGCTCGCCCACACTTCCTTGTTGACGACGAATATCAGCGGGTCGGCGACATAGCCCCACAGCGTCACGTTTTTCTGGCCGATGGTCTGCATCTTGGCCGCGGTGAAAATGCTGAGCGGATTTTCCTGGCCGTCGACGGCGCCGGAGGCGAGCGCCGGCTGCGCGTCGGCCCAGCTCATCTGCGTCGGGTTGGCGCCGAGCGCGGTGAATATATCGTTGAACAGCGGCGAGCCGACTACGCGGAATTTCAGGCCTTTCATGTCCGCGGGGGTGTGGATCGCATGCTTGGAATTGGTGACTTCGCGAAAACCGTTTTCGCCCCAGGCGAGCGGTACCACGCCGTCTTTTTCCAGGATCTTGAACATGTCCTTGCCCACGTCACCCTGAGTGAGTGCGTCGATCGCGGCGTAATCGGGCATCAGGAACGGCAGCGAGAACAGGTTGAGCTGCTTTACCTGCGGCGACCAGTTGATGGTCGAGCCGACGGCGAGATCGATCACGCCCTGGCGGATCGCGGTGAACTCGCGCGTCTGGTCGCCGGCCACCAGCGATGCGCCTGGATACATTTTGATGTTGATCCTGCCTTTGGTGCGCTCGCGCACCAGGTTGGCCCAGATTTCGCCGCCCTTGCCCCAGGGAAAGGCGGTGCCGACCACCGTCGACATGCGGTATTCCGCCTGATATTTGCCCGGCTGAGCGGCGGCAGGCAGGGCGAAAGCCAGTGCGGCCGCGGACAAGACCAGCAACAATTTTCTGCGCATCATTTTCGTCTCCTTTGCAGTTCGTATCACCCTTCTGTTCCGGCGCTAGCGTAGCACGCTAGGCCATGGATCGCCTGCGGTCTGCGCCGTTTGCGAATAGCTTGATTTCTTGCAGCAGTTGCGGCGCGGAGATGCGCGCAGCGTCTTCGAGCGCGCGCGCATAACCCACCGGAATGCGCGCGCCGCCGACGCGCTTTACCGGGATGCCGAGTTCTTCAGCGGCGGTGGCCGCGATCTCCGCGCCGAAGCCGGCCGCCTGCACCGACTCGTGCGCAACCAGCAGGCGGCGCGTGCGCGCCGCGGATTCGAGCACCAGCTCGCGGTCCCAGGGCCAGATGGTGCGCAGGTCGATCACTTCCACCGACAGGCCCTGCTGCGCCGCCTGCTCCGCGGCCGCAAGCGCCGTATGCAGCATGCGCGACCAGGTCACCAGGGTCATGTCGCTGCCGGCGCGCGCGACGCGCGCCTGGCCCAACGCGGCAGAAGAGGGCGCGGCGACTTCGCCTTGCATGCCCCACAATTCCTTGTGTTCCATATACACGACCGGATCGCCGCAGGCGATGGCGGCAGTGAGCAGGCTGTAGTTGTCCTGCGGCGTCGCCGGTGCCACGACGACCAGGCCCGGAATGTGCGCGAACCAGGCTTCGAGCGATTGCGAATGCTGCGCGGCCGAGCCGCTCCAGATGCCGATCGGCAGGCGCGCCACCAGCGGCACGCGGCCCTGTCCGCCGAACATGTAGCGATTCTTCGCCGCCTGATTGACGATCTCATCGATCGCGCACAGCGCAAAATCGACGACGCGCATTTCGACCACCGGCCGCAGCCCGGTCAGCGCCATGCCGACTGCCGCACCCATGATGGTGGCCTCGGAGATCGGCGTGTCGATCACGCGTGCCGCGCCGAACTCTTGTTGCAGGCCGCGGTACTGGCCGAAGACGCCGCCGGTGCCGACGTCCTCGCCCAGGGCGACCACGCGCGCATCCGCGCGCATTGCCTCGGCCAGCGCCTGGCAGGCGGCCTGCGCGTAATTCATCAGCGCCACTGTCCGGCTCCCGTATCCTGGATGTCGGCATAGGCTTCGGCCGGCTCCGGCGGGCGCGCCGCATGCGCGGCGGCGACGGCCGCTTCGATTTCCGCACGCGCCTCGGCATCGGCTGCCGCGATGCGCCCGGCGGCAATGCCCAGCGCCGCGAGCCGCTGGCCGGCCAGCTTGAGCGGATCGCTCTCCAGCGCCTGTTCGACTTCGCCCTGGTCGCGGTAGGCGGCGGCGTCCACCGACACGTGCCCTTTGACGCGGTAGGTGAGCGCATGCAGGAATTGCGGCCCGCCGCCTGCGCGGATGCGCGCCACCAACTCACGCGCTGCGGCATCCACCGCTAGCACATCGTTGCCATCGACCGTTTCCGCCGGGAGGCCGATGCCGCGTGCGCGCGCGGCGGCGCCCTCGCCGGCGGTCATGGCATCGGTCGCCGTAGTCGCCGAGTAGCGGTTGTCCTCGCACACGAACAGCACCGGCAGCTCGAAGATCTTGGCCCAGTTGAGGCCTTCGAGAAACGGTCCGCGATTGATCGCGCCGTCGCCGAAGAAGCAGGCGACGATGGCACGGCTGCCGCGAATCTTCGCCGAATGCGCAGCGCCCACCGCGATCGGGATGCCCGCGGCGACCACGCCGTTGGCGCCGAGCATGCCGACGCCGAAATCGGCGATATGCATCGAGCCGCCCTTGCCCTTGTTGCTGCCGGCGGCGCGGCCGAACAGCTCGCACATCATCGCCGTGGTGTCCGCACCCTTGGCCAGGGTGTGGCCGTGGCCGCGGTGCGTGGAGGTCAGATAATCGCTGCGTGCGAGATTGGCGCACACCCCGGCTGCGACGGCCTCCTGGCCGGTGGACAGATGCAGCGGTCCGCGCACCAGCGCAGCCGCATCGCTGGTGGCGCCGAACGCAGCGACGCTGCCGCGGCTCGCTTCTTCTGCCGCATTTTCGAAGGCGCGTATGCGCGCCATGGTGCGGTACAGGGAAAGCAGGTGTTCGCCGTGAGATGCGTTCGCGGCGGGGGTGCTGGCCTGCAAGGAGGACTCCGGGATGGCGTTGATTCGGAGCCTCGTAGTCTAAATGCGCATGCCTGATGCGTCAAACGCGAACTGCCGATATGCGACGAATGCGGCAAAATTTCGCCGAATGAATGCGGAGCAGAAGTTGAGATACGCGACTATGCCAAGGCAACTTGTTTCATAATTACAACCTTGTGCACGCTGCCGGCGTGCGGCTGGGTTTTGTGGAGATCGCAAGCAAGTGCCGCTGTTTACGCTGAAAAGGATTCGCCACCATTGGTTCTCGCCGCAGTTGTGGCTGCGCCGTCTAGTGCTTTGGGGCGGCGCGGTTTGCGTCGGCACGGTAGCTATTTTGTTCGCGATGGGCGCAGAGCATGCAAATATCTATTTGCATCGCCTGCTTGCCGTCTCGCCTTACTTGCCCCTCGCCATTACGCCGGCGGGTCTGGCGCTGGCGGTATACGTGACGCAGCGGGTATTTCCGGGCTCGGAAGGCAGCGGTATTCCCCAGGTCATCGCGACGCTGCAAATACCGGATGAAAAATTGCGCGGGGCTGTGCTCTCGCTCAAGATCGCGGCGGGCAAGATCGTTCTTACGCTGTTCGGTCTGCTCGTCGGCGCTGCCATCGGCCGTGAAGGGCCTACGGTCCAGATCGGCGCCTCGATCCTGCACGCGATCGGCAAGTTCGCGCGCTTTTCGCGCCAGGAAGCGGAAAGAGGGCTGATCCTCGCAGGAGGGGCGGCCGGCGTAGCCGCCGCATTCAACACGCCGCTTGCCGGAGTCGTGTTCGCCATCGAGGAAATGAGCCGATCCTTCGAGGAACGCACCAGCGGTACCATCCTCACTGCAGTCATCATTGCGGGTATCGCATCGCTCGCCGTCCTCGGCGACTATGCTTATTTCGGCTCCACGTCCGCGGTCCTGCCGTTTGATTCCGCCTGGATTGCGGTCCTCGTCTGCGGAGCCTGCGGCGGACTTGCCGGCGGCATCTTCAGCCGCATGATCATTGCTTCGGCGCGAGGCTTACCTTGGAACTTGGGTTTGTTCAAGCGCAGTCGCCCAGTCCTGTTCGCCGCAGCCTGCGGTTTGATTCTCGCGGTGCTGGGTCTGCTGTCTGGCAGTACAACCTATGGCACCGGTTACCACGAGGCGCGTAGCGTACTCGAAGGCAGCGGACACCTGCCGGCCTTTTACGGCGTGCTCAAGCTCCTCGCGACCGCGGTGTCCTATGCGAGCGGCATCCCCGGCGGCCTGTTTTCGCCTTCGCTTGCAGTGGGCGCGGGTTTCGGGGTCAACATCTCCGAGATCATGCCCTATGCGCCCGCCGGCGCGGTAGTGCTGCTCGGAATGGTGGGTTATTTCGCAGGCGTGGTGCAAGCGCCGATCACAGCCTTCGTGATCGTCATCGAGATGACCGACAACCACAGGCTGGCGTTGCCTTTGATGGCCACCGCCTTGGTGGCCGCCGCCACTTCGCGCCTGATCTGCCCGTGGCCGGTGTACAAGGCCTTGTCCGAGGGTTTCCTCGCACGCACCAAGGGCAGCGCAGCGCCGGCCAAAGTACAGGGTTCCTGACTATCGCGGCTTCCCGAGCGGGCGGGCTTGCGTTGCTACTTCAGGCCATCGAGGAAATCAACCACCGCCTTGACCATATCCTCCTCGTGGCCGGCGTAGAAATGATCGCTGCCGGCGATGACGACTTGCTTTGATGCGGCCTTGCCCTGGAGCGAGGCCCGGCGCAGGGGCGCACCCGCTATGACCTGCGGCAGATCCTTGCTGCCGTAGAGATCGAGCACCGGCGCCTCGATGCCTATGTAGAGAAGCGCGGCGTCTCGCCCGTCGGGGGCGGGCGGCATGCCCAGCGCGGCCCAGGCGGTGATGGCGGCGGGGTTGTGCTTCATATAGGCATAGGCCATGCGCGAACCCATGCTGTGAGACACGAGGGCGATGCGCTGGTAGCCTTTGGCCTTCAGTGCGGCGACTGCGAGCTCGATGCGCTCGACTGCATCGGGAAAAGTCCCGGCGTAGGCTTCGGCCCTCGCGTTCGCCGCAAGTACCGGCATCTGGATCGACAACGTGGCGTAGCCGAAGTCGGGAAGGCGCTGGCGCAGCGTGCCTATCATGCCCCAGTCGGGATTAATGCCCAGGCCATGCACCACCACCACGCCCATTTTCGGCTTGGCCGCCTCGGTATAGATGCCGAGAAACTTGTGCCCGTTTTTCTGCGTCAGATACATCGGGTCGCCGACGACGATGGCCGGCGTGATTTCGTCGGCCCATCGTTGCTCGCGCGCGTAGTCCGGTTCGGCAAATGCCGGAAGCGAAACGAGCAGCAACAGGCTGGTCAGCAACGCACGCAGGACGTCATTCCAGCTCGAATGCGCCGCAAAATCAGGATTGGTGCGCTTCTTCAAGCAAGCGCCGTCGCAGTAAAGGCAGCGTGGCGCACGCGCCGACCCAGGTGCGTGTTCGGTCATCGTTTGAGCCAGGTTGCCTGATATCTATCGATACCCGAGCAGTCCTTGAACTGCTTTACCGACTCGAGTGTATAACCCTTGGTGCGGTACTCTTGATCCCTGCGCGCATAGTCCTGTCTGGTCAGCCCATGGTGCGCGTAGAAGGAGGCGCCCGCGGGAATGGCCTTCCAGTCGGCGCGAAACTTCTCGCCGCCGCTCTGGCATTTGCCCTCCACTTCGCGCGGGTAGAAACCTTCGGGGCCCCGAGTGTCGAACTCCCGTTGATATTGGGCTGAGGTCAGCCACTGGGAGTTGGGGGCGGTGCGATAGCTTTTGGTGGCCCAAATGCCAGCGGCCACGGCCACCAAAAAAAGCGCCACGGTCCAGCCAAGCGCATGGCTTCGGCTGCTGGGAACGGCGCCAGGCGCCGCGGAGTTCGCTGCGGCGATGGGTGCGGCGCCTGCATCGGTCTTCGGGAGCTGAACTTCGATCGCTTCATGATTCGCGAGTGAATTCATCGAGGCTGTTTGGCGCTGCCGGCCGGACCGATATACCCTATAACCGATGGCGATAAGAGCTATGCCGGCAATCGCGGAGTCTGTCATTCCGTGAAAGGTCGCACCGATCACCGCGACGAGACCGAGCACCGCGATCAACGCGCCGGAGATGAGTGCTGCCCTGGTGCTGAAAAGGTAGCCAGTCGCCTCTCTTAGCCGTATGAGGCGCAGCCCGACGAAGCCGAATCCGAGTCCGAGAGCGGCCAAAAACAATGCCAGGACGAGCGCTCCCTGCGGAGAAGGCATCTGGCTCCTGTCGCCAAGAACGATGATCGTTCCCGCGAGCAGGAACACTAGCGCTGCGGCGAGGACCAGCGTGGCCAGCAGGATGCGCACCGGCCGCGCGAGCCTTACTTGAGCTTCGAATTTGTCCGGTGCGTCGGCCATGAGATTCAAGCTGTACCGCAGTTTAGGCGCCAGCCCGCCACGGTAGAGTGTGGCAGAGTCCTGAGCGCAGGCTATGACGATGCTCAAGTTTTGGGCTCTTCCGCGCGCAATTCCGCGAATACCTTAGTTGCGACGAGCATCGCGTCGCGCACCAGCGGCGCACCGACGTAGCCCTGCAGGTGCAGCATCGCCTCCGCCAGTTCGTCCTCGGTCCAGCCTTGGCGCCGCGCCATGCGCAGATGGATCGCGAGCTCGGGCTCGCGGCCGGTAGCCACGTCGGAGATCACAGTGATCAGCGTGCGCGTCCTGAGATCGAGCCCCGGCCGGGTCCACAGCGTGCCGAACACCGTCTCGCTCGTGAGGTCGACGAACCTCTGCATCAGCGGATCTTTGTAGGCCGTCGCCGCCATCCTGTCGACATAGGCGTCGCCCAACAGCTTGCGGCGCATTGCGCGGCCTTTCGCTATCTTCGTCTCGGACATCGAGTCCTCCTTGAAAGTGGCAGTTCGTGCAGGGGAAACCGCCGGACAACAGCCAGCGATGCTGGGCTGTCCGGGTCATTGCCGGGTTGGATGTTATCGCGAACCGCTACGGCCCCGGCACGATGATCTTCGAATCGTCTCTATTCCCCCATTCTCCCCAGGATGCCACATAGTTGCGCACGCGCGGATAGCCCAGGGACTTGAGGGCGAGGAAGGTGTTGGCCGAGCGGTAGCCGCCCTGACAGACCGGGATGATGGTCTTGTCTGGCGTTACACCTCTTGAGACGTAGAGATCGCGTATCTCTTCCGCCGGCCGAAATGCACCCTGATCGTCCAGGTGATCGCGCCAGAAGATGTGCACGGCGCCCGGAATTGTGCCGGCGCGCCGGGCTCGCCTTTCCGTGCCCCGATACTCGGACTCGCGCCTGACATCGACTATGACCGACCGTTCATCATCGATGGCGCGATGGACATCGAATCGGGTTGCCAGCAGTTCGAGATTTGGCGTGCCTTTGTACGGCGGAGACGCCGGTGGCGCTTTTGCCGGGTCGGCCGGCGCCGGCGCTGCCGTCAGGCGGGCGAGCGGTTTGCCCGACGCGGTCCACGCCTGCGTTCCGCCGTCCAAAATCCTGACGTCCGGGTGACCCAAAACCGCAAGGAGCCATACCGCGCGCGCCGCGCGCTCGCCGGTCTCGTGGTCGTAGATTACCACTGGCTTATCCTGGGATACGCCCCGGGTTCCGAACAAATTCCGAAATATCGACAGGAAGGCGTTCAATGGGGCATCCGCGGAATCGTTCAGACTGACGCCGTAGATGTCGAGATGCTTGCTTCCCTCAATATGGCCAAGCGAGAAATCCTCAGCCGGACGCAGGTCGATGAGGGTAGGTTCTCCCAGTCGCTCGCCCAGCTCGCGTGCGTTGATCAGATATTTATGATCAGGAAAATCAGCGATTGACATTGGGATCGCTCCTACAGTGAGAGTACCCGACGGTTGTGCGCTTTGGCTTGCTCGAGTGTTTCCGAGAAGCGTGGTGCATTTCGCGAATAAAGGAGCTCACCAACTTCCGGCCCGGCCTTTCGCGCGCCGCCCAACGGTGTAATGATCCTCGGTGCGTCCCGACGTTGGCTGCGGTAAGGAGACGATAGTTTCGTCATACGCTGTTTACGTTGCTGCCCAACGTAGAGGTGTGCGGCGCGCCAAAACACAGCGCCTAAACAACCAGCGCGGCTCGCGGCGCGTCCGCACTACCGCCAAGTTAAAGGTCAGCCTACGACACGACACGCAAGCCGATTCCATCGCTAAACATTCTCTGCTCATCGGGAAACCAATTCTCGGTAACAGTTATTTCAAGACGTTCTATTACCGGCGCCGCGTTCGCAGCGGCGATCCTTAATTCGAGCTGATAGGCGCCCGGCGCGAGAAGGTGACTACCCGTATTGGGCGGAAACTCGAGATCGAGCGCGAACAGCGGGCTGGTAGGCGAAAGGTCGGGTAGGTCCTCCTTGCACTCGACCCGATTGGCCGGGTCGATGATGTGCCCAAGATCGCAGTGCTTGCCCATGCTTGGAGAGATACCGTCTGCGTAAACTTCCGGACCGCTGTTTGGCCCGCGAGCATGGGCGTGCGCCCACCGAAGGTTCATGGGAAGAAAGTGGCGATCTTCTTTGAACGAACCATCGGCCGTCCGGCGCAACAGTTTCGCAGCAAAGACTTGGACTTGCGTTGCCCGTGTTCTTCCGTGATTCTCGATCCAAATGCGAAAGTAGTAGCACTTCGCTTGAGCGAAGGTGAGAGCTGTTCTTTGGACGGTGTAATGCAGCGTGGTCTGATGGCAATAAGGGGGCTCTAGGGCAACAGACACAACTAGTTTCGGACACCTCCACCATGCCGTTATTTCCTCCTTGAATAGCGCCACTACGACGGCGAGGAACGTGGCAGTTGCTACGGTCCAATCCGCAACACTGCCCCATTGCGTCACGGTGGTGATAGCCGCTTCGGTAGTCACTTATGCTGGCCTTTAACGTAATATCAAAACCGAAATGCCGAATAACATGGCGTTTCCATCACGGTCCGCGTCACCCGTTGTATGAAATCAACGTCTTGATGTGATGCATATCCATACGGGTCTTTGTTATTCCGCGCGAACGCAGATGTTATTGCCCATCCCATGGGTCAAGATACTGTTTCTCAGGGACATTGTCTATCCAGCCCGTGAGCAGCGGATTGCTGAACTGGGTGCGCGCCGCCATGCTCAAGCGCCGCGGCTCTCCCGCTCCAGCCGCTCGCGCTGGTCCGGATGAGCAATCGCGATCATCCTGCGCGCGCGCTCGGCCAGGCCCGCGCCGCGCAGGTCGGCGACGCCGTACTCGGTGACGATGAGGCCGGCGTCGCTGCGCGGCGTGCTCACCGGGCCGTTCAGTTTCGCGACGATGCGGCTGTGCTTGCCGGCGGTGGAGGGCAGGGCGACGATGGGCAAGCCGCCCTTGGAATAGTGCGCTGCGCGCAGGAAATCGACGGCGCCGCCGACCGCGCCGACATAGACGCCGGCCGCGACTTCTGCGTTGATCTGGCCGGAGAGATCGACCTCCACAGCGGAGTTGATTGCGGTGAAGCGCTCGATTTGCGCCAGCACGCCGGGGCCGTGGGTATAGGCGGAGGAGCGGAACTGAATCTGCGCATTGCGGTGAGCGAAATCGTGCAGGCGTTTGCTGCCGAACATGATGCCGGCGATGCTGACGCCGCGGTCTATGCTCTTCCTCGCATTGTTGATGACCCCGGCCTGCATCAGCGCGGCGACCTGATCGCCGATGGCGCCGGAGTGCACGCCGAGGTCGCGCCGGTCGGCGAGTTGGCCGAGAATGGCTTCAGGCAAGGCTCCCAGGCCGAATTGCAGCGTGGCGCCGTCTTCGATCAGGCTTGCGACGTGGTGCGCGATGGCCTGCTCGGTTGCGCCCGGCTGCGGGTGCACGACCTCGAGCGGCGCGCGGTCGCTGCGCACGATCACATCGATATCGGTCTCGAGCACCGGCCGCTCGCCACAGGTCCAGGGAGCCTGCTCGTTCACTTCGGCGATGACCACGCGTGCGCTCTCCAGCGCCGGGATCAGATATTCGTGCGCGATCGACAGGCTGTACTCGCCGCGCTCGTTCGCCGGTGCGAGCTGCAGCAGCAGCACGTCCACCTTCAGCCTCCCGCTCGCCATGAGCTGATGCAAGTGCGAGTAATGGCAGGGCAGGATATCGAGCTTGCCCGCTTTCGCGAGCGTGCGGTTGCCGCCGGTGCCGGCGTAGCCGGAAAAGCGGATGCAGTCCGCATATTCGGCTTTGAGCGTGTCGGAGTAGCTGATGCCGAGGAAGGCGTTGAAACGGCCGATCGCGTGGCGCTGCGCCATCAGCGCCTGGGTCAGCGGCAGGGGTTCGGCGTCCGCCTGGCCCCACATCACCGTGTCGCCCGGCCGGACGAGGGCGCCCAGGTCGAGCGCGTTCAGTTCGAGTATTTTGGCCAAAATGATTTCAGTCTGCGGAAAGGTATCGGGTAAAACAGCATTTTGCGCGATTCACAGGCGGCGCAGCGCAGCGTAACATCCATCCATCGAAAATTGGAAGGTGCATATGGAAAAAGACATGAAGTTGTTGGGCATAGGCTTGTTCTGGAACGACCTTGCCGTCGGCGACCGTTTTCGCACCGTAGGGCGCACGCTCACCGAAGCCGACCTGGTGCAGTTCGTCAACCTGTCCTGGCTGACGGAGGAGTTGTTTACCAATACCGAGGACCGCGAGAGCATGGCGATCGCGGGCCGGGTGGTGCCCGGCGCGCTGGTCTATGCCTGCGCCGAGGGTCTGCTGCTGCCGATGATGCAGGGCACGGGGCTCGCATTCCTGAACGCGACGCTGGACATCAAGGGGCCCACGTTCATCGGCGATACCATCCATGTCGAATGCCGAGTGAGCGAAGTGCGTGCGACCTCCAAAGGCAACCGCGGCCTGGTGCGCAGCGAGAACCAGGTAGTCAATCAGCGAGGCGAGACGGTGCTCGCGTACAACCCGCTGCGCATGATGAAAGGCCGCGATAGTTGAGGCGGGTTGGGCTGCCGCGCAGGCTCAAGCCTCCGGCGGCGCCTCCGGGCGGGGCGAGGCCTGGTCCTCCAGCCATTCGCGCCACAGTGCAAGCAGCACCGCGACGATCACCGGCCCGAGGAACATGCCGATCAGGCCGAACGCGGCGAGGCCGCCGATCACGCCGAACATCACCAGCAGGAACGGAATGTGCGTCGCGTTGCTGATCACCAGCGGCCGGATCAGGTTGTCGACCCAGCTCACCACCAGCGTGCCCCATAGCAGCAGGCCTATGCCTTCGAGCGTCTTGCCCGAGAACAGCAGCCAGGCGCCCAGCGAACCCCAGACGAAAGGCGTGCCGAAAGGCATCAGCGCGATCAGTGCGGTAAATGCCCCGAACAGCACCGGCGCGCGTACGCCGGCGGCCCAATAGCCCAAGCCCGCGAGCAAACCCTGCGCCAGCGCAGTCAGGACCAGACCGTAGAGCACCGCCTTGGTGGTGATGCCGATAGCGGCGATGTAGCCGTCGACGCGCCGGCCGAGAAAGCGGCGCAACACCCGCCGCACCTGATCGAGCAGGCTCTCTCCGTCGCGATAGACGAACACGACGGTGAGCAGGGCGAAACCGAGCTTGAGCGCATTTTGCGCCACACCGCCGACCAGATTGCCGAGTTGCCCCAGCCATTGCTGCGCCCAGCTTGCGAGCTGGGCGCGCAACGCTGCAGGGTTGTTCGCGAACTGGTCGAGGAGGTCCTGCAGGCGTTCGCCTATCCAGGGAAGGTGCAGCACAAAATCCGGCAGTTGGTGCGGACCCTCTGCCATGTAGGCTGCGGCAGCCTGGTAGGCGAGCACGAATTCGCCCTGCAGCAGGAACGACAGCCACAACAGCGGCAGCACGAACGCCGCGGTCAGCAGCAGCGTCATGACGAGCGCACTGCTCATGGAATGGCCGCGCAGCAGCCGGCGCAGCCGGGCATAAATGGGCCAGGTGACATAGGCGAGGATCGCAGCCCAGACTACGGGCACCACGAACCAGCTCAGCACCAGGTAGCTGAGCACCACCAGCCCGCCGAGGAGCAGCGTCAGGATGACGCGGCGCGGGACGGCAACGGCGTCGCGCTCAGTCGCCATGCAATCCTCCGCGCGTATGCCTGCTCATGCTCGCAACTCAGCCGGCGAACGTCGAAGCGAAGCGCGGGTAGGTCTCGCCGATCGCGTTGCGTATGCGGCCGCGGATCAGCGCCAGGATGTCAGGCTCGGGTGCGCGCGTGTACGGCACCTTGTCCGGGCAATCGAACTCGAAGCCGGTCTGGTCGCGGATTTCCTCCACGCTGTGCCCGGGGTGCACGCTCTCCAGGCGGAAGCGCTGCCGCTGCTTGTCGAACGCAAACCAGGCAAGGCCGGTGAGCAGGCCGTAGGGGCCGCCCGGCCGGTAGACGCCGGGCGCGCTCACGCCGGGCGAGCTGATGAAATCCACCTTGGGCACCAGCACCCTGCGCGTATGCTCTTCGCGGAACAGAATCACTTTCGGCACCAGGTAATACAGATAGGCCGAGCCGAAGGAGCCGGGCCAGCGCACGTCGCTTGCCGGGTAAGTGCCGGTGCCGACGAGGTTGATGTTGCCCTGGCCGTCGATCTGTCCGCCGCCGAGAAAGAAGGCGTCGATGCGGCCTTGCGCCGCCATGTCGAACGTTTCGACGCCGCCGTCGGTATAGGCGTTGTAGCGGTTGGAGCCGAGGATGGTCACGCGCATCGCGCCTTGGGTCAATTCGCGCCGCAGCAGCGCGGCCGCGCCGGGTATGGGCGAGGACGCGCCGACGGTGACATGACGGCAACCTTCGAGCAGGCGCGCGATCACCGCGACCAGCAGTTCGGCGCGGCTATAGGAAAGATCCATCATACGGTCAACGCCGCTTCGCCCAGCCACTCATCCAGATAGCGGCGGAAGCCTTCCTCGGTCTTGGCGCTTTGCACATAGCGGCTGAGCGCCGCATCGTCGCAGCCGTAATGTTCGGGCAGGCCGACCGGCCACGCGCCCTGTTTGGCCAGGGCGATGCGGTTGACGTAAATTGCCGGCACCACGCCCGGCACTAGCTTGGGGTCGTCGAACAGGTTGCGTTCGCTGATCGCCTCGACTGTGACGAACGTCTGCTTCGAGGCATGCGCCATGGTGAGCAGCTCGCGCCGGCGCCCTATGTACACATTGCCCGCGCGATCCGCGAGCGGCGCGTGGAACAGCGCGATGTCGGGATTGATCGCCGGCAGCACCGCTATCGCATCGCCTGGTTGAAACGGATTGTCGATGACCTTCCAGTCGGCGCGCGAGGCGAACAGGTCGCTGCCGAGCAAGCCGCGCAAGGGAATGAAGGGCAGGCCTTTTTGCCCGGCCTGCAGCGCGGCATGAATGGCAGGACAGGTCGAATCGAGCATGCGGATGCGGCCATGGCGCAAAGCATCGATGAAACGGTGCGCCGGCCCGAATTCGCCCAGGGTTATGGCGGAAGTCTCGAGCGTGGCGACGGCGCCGGCGCCCACCAGGATTTCTGCCTGCAGCCCGCTCACCGGCACGCATACCAGATGCAGGCCGCGCACGCCGCGGCGCACGAGTTCGCGCGTGGCTGCCATCGACACGCCGCAATTGTCCTGTGCGACCACGAGCTTCGCGCCGTCGGGAACGGCGGCAGCCAGTTCGGCGAGTTCGCACAGCGGTTGCTGATTCATGCGTATTCTCCAGTTTCGGGCTAGATCTGCCTAATGGCGCTATCGTACAACAGCTTGACTCCGGTCACGAGCAGGAAGCCGTAGCACAGGCGGTAGAACAGCGCTTTCGCGATACGCTTTGTGACGGCGCCGCTGCGTAGAACCAGGGATTGTCGATCAGGATCACGTTTTCGTGGGCAATGCGCCTGCAGCCGGGGGCGCGTAGGCGACATAGGTCGCGAGTATCCATTCGCTATCCTGGGTAAGCGTATCGACGCGCTTGGCCCAGGGCGTGGCGAGCGCTTCATTCCATGCGGCCGAGTCAGCGACGCCCGCATCGATGAGCTCGTACAGCGCGATGTAGCGCGGCTTGCCCTCTACCGCGAGGAAGCGCCGCGCGCGCAGCACCCCTGGCACTGCCTCGAGCAGCGGCATGTGCTCGCTGTCGTACCATTTGTTGAACTCCGCTTCGTGTTCCGCCCGCACGTCGCCGCAGGCGAGGAACAAGGCCTGTGCTTGCGCGTCCGGGCCGGCGTCGCCTGGGAATATCTGCGTGCAGGCCCAGCGCCGGAACAACACGCAACGCGACAGGCAGCGTTTGGACCAGGGGGTGAAATTGTCGCCCACATGCGCGAGGTATGCGGGCGTCTGCAGTACCTGCGGGCGGTCGAGCTCATAGGTCGCCAGATATTTGCCGCTGCCCGCGGGCGCTTGCGGCGCCACCCAGCGGCGGGCGGAGAGAAAACCCGGGATGGACAGGCGCTCGGGCAGATGCTCGCTGTCGTACCAGGCGTTGAATTCCTCCTCCATTTCGCGCGGAGGTTCGGTCATGGTCAGCAGCAGGCCTTTCATGGTCATAGGATCACCGATCGGTTTTCAAGCTGGCTTTCGCGTATTCATACTTCAGACGGACAGGTAGGCCGCGCGTATCTGTTCATTCGCGGCAAGTCCGGCCATCGTGCCTTCGTAGCGGATATGGCCTTTCTCGATGATATACGCGCGGTCGGCGACCAGGTTGGCGAAATGCAGGTTCTGCTCCGAGAGCAGGACGCACAGCCCTTCCTGCTTCAGTTCCAGGATGGTTTTCGCCATCTGCTCCACGATCAGCGGCGCGAGGCCCTCGGAGGGCTCGTCGAGCAGGATTGCGCGCGGGTTGCCCATGAGCGTGCGCGCGATGGTGAGCATCTGCTGCTCGCCGCCGGACATGTGCGCGCCGGGTCGCTCGCGCATGTCGGCCAGATTCGGGAACAGCCGGAACAGCCTTTCCAGGGTCCAGTGCGGCGCATCCGCGCGCGGCGCCTGTTTGCCGACTTCGAGGTTTTCCATCACGGAAAGATCGGTGAATATGCGCCGCTCCTCGGGCACGTAGCCCAGGCCCAGGCGCGCGATCTGGTAGGGCTCCAGGCGCTCGATGCGCCGGCCGTCTAAGCTGATTTCACCGGAGAGCGCGGGAACCAGGCCGATCAGCGTCTTCAGCGTGGTCGACTTGCCCGCGCCGTTGCGTCCGAGCAGCACCACGACTTCGCCGCGCCCTGCCTTCAGGCTGAGGTCGTAGAGGATGTGCGCGCGGCCGTAAGCGCTGTTGACACCCTTCATCTCAAGCATGCGTAGCCCCGAAAAGACTGCCGCTACCCAGGTAGACTTCCTGCACTTCGCGGTTTGCGCGCACCTCGGCCGGTTTGCCTTCGGCGATGAGCCGGCCGCGATTCAGCACGAGTATGCGGTCGGCATGCGCGAACACCACGTCCATGTCGTGCTCGGTGAACAGGACCGCGATGTTGGATGCGCGTGCGAGCTCGGCGGTGAGGCGCATCAGCGCCACGCGCTCGGCCGGTGCCATGCCCGCAGTGGGCTCGTCCATCAGCAGCAGGCGCGGCCGGTTCGCGAGCGCAATCGCAAGTTCCACGCGCTTCAGGTCGCCGTAGGCGAGCACCGCACAGGGGCGTGCGGCCTGCTCGGCCATGCCCACGCGCGCGAGCAGCGCCATCGCCTCGTCCAGGTACAGCCTCTCCGCCAGAGCCAGGATCGAATTGAGCTTGCCGTGATAATTGAGCAGCGCGGTCTGCACGTTTTCGCGCACCGTCATCGACGCGAAGGTGGCGGTGATCTGGAACGTGCGGCCAACACCCAGGCGCCAGATCTGGCGTGGCTTCAAACCGATCAGGCTGCGGCCTTCGAATTCCGCGCTGCCGCCGTCGGCTGCGGTCTGGCCGTTGAGCAGATTGAAGCAGGTGGTTTTGCCCGCACCATTGGGGCCGATCAGCGCGAGCAATTCGCCGGCGGCAAGCTCGAAGCTCACCTCACGCACGGCCTGCACGCCGCCGTAGGCCTTGGATAGCCTGGCTACGCGCAATATGTTCATCCGTCGCTCCGCCCCGCGCGCGCTTCCCAGCGCTCGCGCAGAAAGCCGGCGATCCCCTGCGGAAACGCGAGCAGCAGAAACAAGATGACCGCGCCGAGCAGCGCGCGCCAGAATTCGGTCTGGCGCGTGATGACGTCCTGCAGCCAGGTGAAAACCGCGGCGCCGGCCACCGCGCCGGTGAGCGTCTGGATGCCGCCCATCAGCACCATGACCAGGCCATCGACCGAGCGCGGAATGGACAAGCTGTCGGGCGAAATGCTGCCCTTGGAAAACGCGTAGATCGCGCCGGCGAGACCGGCGAACAAGCCGGCGAGCGCGAAGCCCAGCCATTGCTGCCGGCGCACGTCGATGCCGATCGCATCTGCGCGCAGCGGCGAGTCGCGGCAGGCGCGCAGAGCGTAGCCGAAAGGCGTGTAGACCAGGCGCCACAGCAGCAGGACGGCGGCGGCGCAAAGCACGAGCGCGAGATAATAGAACGCGCTGCCTGAGGCCAACCACGGCGCCGGCCAGATGCCGACCAGGCCGTTCGATCCGCCGGTGAAGTCATCCCACTGGTACACGACCGACCAGGCGATCTGCGCGAACGCGAGCGTCAGCATCGCGAGATACACGCCCGACAGGCGCACGCAGAACCAGCCGAAAAAAAGCGCAGCCAGACCGCCCCCCAGCGGCGCGAGTGCAAGCGCGAGTTCCATCGGCACGGCGTGCTTGAGGAGCAATGCGGCCGCATACGCGCCCAGGCCGAAATAAGCCGCATGGCCGAAGGAATGCATGCCCGCCGGGCCCATGATGAAGTGCAGGCTGACTGCGAACAGTGCGAACACCAGGATGTCGGTCAGGAGCACCAAGGTGTAGCGGTCAGAAACGAAAGGCAGGAGCGCGAGCAAGGCGAGCATCGCGGCCAGGGCCTTGAGCATGCCGGTGGAGGGGAGGTGGAGCGGTGCTTCGACCGGGGCCGCGCCGCGCGGCAGGCCTTGCCGGCGTCCGAGCAGGCCCCAGGGCCGGAATGCCAGCACCACCGCCATGACGACGAATTCGATCACCAGCGTGAGCTTGGAAAAGGAGAAATCGAGGCCGAACAGGCTCACGTTGCCGATGCCGATGCAGAACGCCTTGATCACGCCGATCAGCACCGCGGCGAGAAAGGCGCCGGGAATGCTGCCCATGCCGCCGACCACGACCACCACGAACACGTCCGACAGGATGGTCAGGTCCATGGTCAGCACCGCAGGCTCGCGCGGGATCTGCACCGCGCCGCCGAGGCCGGCGAGAAAGGAGCCGAGTGCGAATACGCTGGTGAACAGCCAGGCCTGATTCACGCCCAGCGCGCCGGCCATTTCGCGGTCTTCGGTTGCCGCGCGCACCAGCGTGCCCCAGCGCGTGCGCGTGAGCAGCAGCCACAGCAGCAGCAGCACCACCGGCCCGAGCGCGATCAGGAACAGATCGTATTGCGGAAATTCGCGCCCGGCGATCGCCACTGCGCCGGCAAGGCCCGGTGCGCGCGGTCCGAGCAGGTCTTCCGGCCCCCAGATCCACAGCGCGAAGTCGCGCACGATCAGGACCAGCGCGAAGGTCGCGAGCAGTTGCAGCAACTCCGGCGCGTGATACAGGCGGCGCAGCAGCAGCCTTTCCACCAAGGCGCCGAACAATCCGACCACGATGCCTGCGCACAGCACGCCGCCCCAGAAGCCGAGCATGCCGCCGCCGAAAGTCTGCACCAGGCTGTAGGCGGTGTAGATGCCCAGCATGTAGAGCGAACCGTGGGCGAAGTTCACGATGCGCGTGATGCCGAAAATGATCGACAGCCCGGCCGCGACCAGGAACAGCGACGACGCCGAAGCAAGGCCGTTGAGGAGTTGGATGAACAGGGCGCTGAGGCTCATCGATGGACTTCTATTGTGCCTGGCCGGAGTTCCCTCCCCCTAGAGAGGGAGAGGCGGCATTCCCCCTCGGCGCAGGGGAATGCCGCGTGATGCGCTCAGTCCGCCGGCCGCATTTTCCTGACTTCGGCGTCGGAAGGCAGGTACTTCGCGCCGTCGGCGAAGTGGAACGCGGTCATCACGCCTTTGCCGTCCTTCAGGTCGAGTCTGCCGACATAGGCGCCCATGGTGGATTGATGGTCGAGCGCGCGGTAAGTGATTTTGCCGAGCGGCGTGTCGACCTGCAGGCCTTTCATGGCTGCGACCAGTTTTTCCTGATCCAGGCTGGTCGCTTTCTTGATCGCGTCAGCCGCGCTCATCAGCATCGCGTAGCCGACGATGGAGCCCAGGCGCGGATAGTCGTTGTATTTTTTCTGGTAGGCGGCAAGAAATTTCTTGTGTTCGGGCGTATTGATCGACTGCCAGGGGTAGCCCGTCACATACCAGCCCACGGGCGTATCCTGCTTGAGCGGGTCGAGGTATTCGGGTTCGCCGCCGAGCAGGTTGAATACGACCCGGTTCTTGAACAGGCCGCGCGTCTGGCCTTCGCGCACGAACTTGGCCAGGTCGCCGGCAAACAGCGAAGAAAAGATCGCGTCGGGCTTGGCATCGGCCAGGGCTTGGACCACCGCGCCGGCTTCGATCTTGCCCAAAGCCGGCGCCTGTTCGGTGACGAACTCGACATCGGGCTGCGCTTTCTTGAGCAATTCCTTGAACGCTGCAGTGGCCGACTGACCGTATTCGTAATTGGGATAGACGATGGCCCAGCGCTTCTTCTTCAGCTTGACCGCCTCGGGGATCAGCATCGCGGTTTGCATGTAAGTCGAGGGGCGCAGGCGGAAGGTGTACTTGTTGCCGTCCTGCCAGACGATCTTGTCGGTCAGGGGCTCGGCGGCGATGAACAGCACTTTTTTCTGCTTGGCGAAGTCCGCTACCGCGAGGCCGACATTCGATGGAAACGTGCCGACGAGGAACGCGACGTTTTCCCGCGTGAGCAATTCCTCGGCGACGCGCACTGCCTCGCCCGGATTACCCTGGTCGTCGCGCGAGACGACTTCGAGCTTGCGCCCGAGCACGCCGCCCGCAGCATTGATTTCGTCGAGCGCGAGTTCCCAGCCTTTCTTGTACGGCTCGAGAAAAGCCGGAAAGACCTTGTAGCTGTTCATTTCGCCGATCTTGATTGTGCCTTGTGCTGCCGCAGGCCCGCTGAAAGCCGCGGCCATGGCGAGCGCTGCGGTGCCCAATAAAACAGTTCTACGTGCAATCATTTCCTGCTCCAAATGGTTTATATTAGTGCTGGCTGGAGCGGAACACAGCTTCACGCCTTGCCGCACTGCGACGGTCACCCCGGGAATATACACAATTTCATCTGCCCGCGGTGAGGCGGGGTTCTTGCTCAAGGCGCATTGTTCCGGAACAGCGCCCGGTATGCGGCCTGGCGCGCCTCGGGACTGCGCCCGAGGACGCAATAGTGTGCGTGAGGGGTTACGAGCGGGTCGTTCTGACCCAGCGCATTCGCACGAAAACTCGACCACCGATACTGCCCTGGCCAGGCAACCACGCGGGCGCGCACCGGATTGAGTTCGATGTAGCGCATGCAGGAAAGCAGGTAGCGACCGACGTCGACCGGGCGCGCTTGGTAGCGATCCTCCCACAGGACCACGTCACGACGGTGAACGTTGTGGATGTAAGCTGCGTAATGCTCGCCCAGGCAGCGCATCAGGCGGGCGACCCCGCCGGCGCGCGAGGGCGTCAGCAGCAGGTGCACATGATTGCCCATCAGCACGTAGGCGTGTACGGAACAGCTGAAGTTAGCCGCGCAGCGGCCGAGCCAATCAAGGTAGGCGAGGCAGTCCTCTTCGCCGAAAAAGCACGCCGAGCGCAGACGGCCGCGCTGGATCACATGCAGCGGGTGGCCGGGAATCTCGGGACAAAGAGGACGCAGCATCCAGGTAGGCTCGCGGATTCACTGAAGGAACAACGACCGGAGTGGCTGGCGAGTTGACGCCGCGATGTTTTTGAGCGGCGAGCGATCGGTCTTAAAGGCAATGGCAGCAAGGCCTTTCGGGCTATCCGAAAAGCCATTCTGCCAGCGATCGCGGCGAGTGGATCGTTACTCCTGCGAACATCTTGCCGTAACCTGGCCTAAAGTGCGTGCGGTCGCCCGTGACCAGCGCATCGCAGCGCAAGCGTATTGCGGCGGCCAACACGATGCGGTCTTTTTCGGGCAGCCAGTTGACCAGCTTGAGTTCCGGACCAGGCGCTTGTGCGGGGCTGATACGCAGGCGCTTGAGTAAGGCTTCAAGCGCGATCAACGCATCCGGCGCCTTGGCAGCGAGATTGCGGCGTGCCTCGATCACGACATAGTCGTCTACGCAGCACTCGTGCCCGCCGTCGAGAAGCAGACGCAGCAATTCGCGCACCGCGCCAGCGGATTTCGCCGCGGAGAACAGGATGTTTGCATCCAGAAACACGCGCATGGCGTGGCCGCGCTGTGTTCAGCGGGCAGATTTACGCTTGGACTGCTTGGCACGCTTGAGCGCCGGGGCCTTGGCGCCGAGGTAGGCGGCGAGTTCCTGCTCGGCCGCGTCGAACTCGCGCACGCGCTCGGGCGTGTACATCTCCACCGGCAGCGTGACGGCGGGACGCAGCAGCAATCCTTCCGGTGTGGTTTCGGCGATCAGATGGTCTTCGGCCTTCAGTCCAAGGGCCTGACGCAGTTTGGCCGGAAGCGTGATCACGCCGCGGCTGGTGATGGTGACATTGGCTTTCATGCATTGCAGTATAGCAGAATTACTGCAAAGTGCGGCAGCGATCAAACATTAATGAAAATCCCGCGAGCTGGTCGCCAGCCGGCCGAGCAGTTCGCTGTGATCGATGAGCTTTCTTGCGATCACGTGCACCACTTCGCCTTCGCGCTCTGCCGTGCCATAGACCGCCAGCAGCTGCGCCGAGAGCAGTTCGCGCCGCTGGCGCTCGCCCAGGTCGCGCCACACGATCACATTGAGGCAGCCGGTCTCGTCCTCCAGCGTCACGAACACCACGCCCGAGGCGGTGTCGGGGCGCTGCCTGCCGACCACGATGCCGGCTGCGCGCACGCTGGCTCCGTGCGGCAGGCGGCGGACTGCGTCGGCGGCAGCAAGGCGCATGCGCGCGAGGCGCGGACGCAGCAGTGCCAACGGGTGCCGGCCCAGGGTGAGCCCGAGGCTCGCGTAATCATTGATGAGGCTTTCGCCTTCGCTGGGGGCGCGCAAAGACGGGGCAGTTTCATGGATAGCCGCCGCGGATAACAAGTGCCGCGCGTTGTCCACGCCGGCGACCTGCCAGTAGGCGTGCCGCCGGTGGCCCGCGATGTCCTTGAGCGCGTTGCTCGCCGCGAGGCATTTGAGTTCGCGCCGGTCGAGGTCGGCGCGGCGCATCAATTCTTCGACCGAAGAGAAGCCGCCTGCGCGCGCTGACACGATGCGCTGGGCCGCAGCCTCGGACAGGCCTTTTACCATGGTGAGGCCCAGGCGCACGGCCGGCGCTGCAGCTGCGCAGGGCTCCAGCGTGCATTCCCAGTTGCTTGCGCACATGTCCACCGGGCGCACTTCGACCCCGTGGCGGCGCGCATCCTGCACCAATTGCGAGGGCGCATAAAAGCCCATGGGCTGGCTGTTCAGGAGCGCGGCAAGGAAGGCGGCGGGGTGGTGGCGCTTCAACCAGGCGGAGACATAGACCAGCAGGGCGAAGCTCGCCGAGTGCGATTCGGGAAAGCCGTATTCGCCGAAACCGAGGATCTGCTGGTAAATGCGCTCGGCGAACTCGCGCGCATAGCCGCGCGCGCCCATGCCCTGGATCAGGCGCTGCTCGAAATGCTCCAGGCCGCCTTTCCTTTTCCACGCCGCCATCGAGCGGCGCAGGCGGTCGGCTTCCCCCGGGGTGAAGCCGGCGGCGACCACCGCGAGCTGCATCACCTGCTCCTGGAAAATCGGGATGCCCAGGGTACGCTCGAGCACCGCCTTGACCGCGTCGCTCGGATAGCTCACCGGATCCAGCCCCTGGCGGCGGCGCAGATAGGGATGCACCATGCCGCCCTGGATCGGACCCGGGCGCACGATCGCGACTTCGATCACCAGGTCGTAGAAATTCTCGGGCTTCAAGCGCGGCAGCATCGACATCTGCGCCCGCGATTCGATCTGGAACACGCCCACGGTGTCGGCCTGCTGCACCATCGCATACACCTCGGGGTCTTCCGCGGGTATGTCGCTCATCGCCATGCTTGTGCCCGTCTGCCGGGAGACCAGCTCGAGCGCGCGCTTGATCGCCGAGAGCATGCCCAGCGCGAGCACGTCCACTTTGAGCAAGCCCAGCGCGTCCAAGTCGTCCTTGTCCCACTGGATCACGCTGCGATCGATCATGGCCGCATTTTCGATCGGCACCAGGCGCGACAAGAGGCCGCGCGCAATGACGAAACCGCCGACATGCTGCGACAGATGGCGCGGAAAGCCGAGCAGCGCATCCACCAGCGCGAGCAGGCGCAAGACGGTGGGGCTGTGTGGATCGAAGCCGGCCTCGGCGAGACGCCCGGGCAGGTTCTGCCGCCGGTCCCACCAGGCGAGCGACTTCGCCAGGCGCTCGACCTGGGCGAGTTCCAGACCCAGCGCCTTGCCGCAGTCGCGGATCGCGCTCTTCGGCCGGTAGCGAATCACCGTCGCCGCGAGCGCCGCACGCTCGCGCCCGTACTTGGCGTAGATGTACTGGATCACTTCCTCGCGCCGCTGGTGCTCGAAGTCGACGTCGATGTCGGGCGGCTCGTTGCGCTCGCGCGAAACGAAACGCTCGAACAGCATGCTCATGCGCGCCGGATCGACCTCGGTGATGCCCAGCGCATAGCACACCGCCGAATTCGCAGCCGAACCCCGGCCCTGGCACAGGATATTTTTGCTGCGCGCGAAACTGACGATGTCGTGCACGGTGAGGAAGTAGGGCTCGTAGCCGAGTTCGGCGATCAATGCGAGCTCGTGCTCGACGAGAGCGTGGACTTTCGGCGGCACGCCCGCGGGAAAGCGCCGCGCGAGGCCGGCTGCGGTGAGCGCGCGCAGGTAAGCCGAATGCGTAGTGCCGGGCGGCACGATTTCCTCGGGATATTCGTAGCGCAGGCAATCGAGGGAAAAGCTGCAGCGCGCGGCGATGCTCAGGGTTTCAGCCAGCAGCTCGCGCGGATACAGATTCGCGAGGCGCAGGCGCAGGCGCAGATGGCGCTCGGCGTTCGGATACAGCGCGTGGCCGCATTGCGCGAGCGGTG
>JAJZPQ010000045.1 GCA_021811085.1 Pseudomonadota bacterium
CGGATGCGCATCGGATCTGGCATGTTGCTCCTCCTCGTTTCAGTAGCCGGTCAGCGGCGCTCAGCCGCCGCATCCGCCGATGGTGACTTTGACTTCTTTTTTGGTGATGTAGTATTTGCCCTGCGCTTTCACCAGGATGTGCACATCGGTCGACTGGGCCAGTTTCACGCGGGTGCTCACCGCGGGCTCGGTACCCGCGGGAATGTCGAAGCTTGCGGCGAGCGCAGTCGGGTTCTTGGCGATCAGGATCGAAATCGATTCCGTGCCCGGAATCTTGCTGACCGCGGCGATCGGCACCACGGCGCCGTTCTCGGCGATCTCGGGCGCGGTGATCACGATGTCGCCCGAATTGACGGCGCCGCCGGCGCCGAGCGCATCGAGCGCGTCCTTCACGTTCTTCGCTGCGAAGGCCTTCTGGTCCCAGTCGGAGGCGAGCGCTGCTTCCGGTCTGAGCATTCCAGTGGCGGCGAGCAGTGCGAACAGGCTCGCGCCGCCGCCCGCTTTAAGTACGTCCCTGCGTGTCTGGTCCACGTTCTCCTCCTTCTGTAAAAAGTCCATTCGGTGAGCTTCTTGGAGCTCGTGGCCGCCATACTAAAGCTCTTGGCGCCGATTCCGCTTAGAGTATTTCTATACGCACATTAACCGATTTATGGGCGCAAGCAAAGCCGGTTCGTGCCTTTGCCGCTCCTTGCATCGGCGCCGGCAAGGCGTCATGGCCGGATGTATGCGTAACCTTCGCGGTATTGCAGCTTGGCGATTTCGCCCACGCCCGAAGGAACGAAGCTGGCCTCGGGAATGAACTGGTCCTTGTTGAGCTTGCGGCTTTTGAGCGTGATTTCGCACACATCGAAGGTCACGCCTTTGGCCGCAAGCGCTTCCACCGGAATGTTGTAAGGATTGCCGTTCTTGTCCTTGGCACCGTCCATGAGGAAGTCCACACCCTTGGCGTGGCTCACGAGCACGATCTTGGCCGTTGGGTCCACGCTCAATTCATTGCCGACGTTGCGCAGCACGTCCATGGCGCGGGTGGAGTCGTTGATGTGATAGACGACCTTGGTCGGCCCGTAGCCGCGCATCGAGGCGCAGCCGCTCAGGCCGATGGCGGCGATCGCCGCGAGAATTAATACGCCGCGCTGAAATAGATTTGCCATTTGTGTCTCCTCCGATTATTGGAATTCAATAGTTCCTTCGCCACGATGGTTTGGCTTTCTTTTATTCTGCCGTGCCGCTGCCATCGACGATAAGTCTGCCGAAGACGCTTCTGCCGCCTCCGTGACCGGCGCAAGCATAACCTTGTTTCGGCTTGCGCATCAACCATCGAACCGGCGACCGCAGCAGGCTTGCGCTGTGGCAGGCACAATCCTTTTGGGCTAGTATCTCCCGCGTTGAGGACACGCCATTGAACAAGACCATTTTCGCCTCGCCGCAGGACGCGGAAGCCGCGTTCTACGACGCGCTCCAGCGCGCCGATCTCGACGCCATGATGCAGGTGTGGTCGGACGACGAAGAAGTGAGCTGCATTCATCCCGGCGGCGCGCGCATCACCGGTTTTGAGCAGGTGCGCGAAAACTGGTCGCGGATTTTCAAGTCGGGGCAGCGGCTGCAAGTGCAACTGTCCGATTAGGTCATCGTTTCGGGCATGATGCTGTCGCTGCACAGCCTGCACGAAAACATCCTGATTCTGGGCGGGCAGGGCGCTGGCTCGCGCAGCGTCGTGGTGACGACCAACGTCTATTTGCGTTCGGCCGGCGGCTGGCGCATGGTGCTGCACCACGGCTCGCACACGCCCGCGCCCGTGGTGCGCCGCGACGCACCACTCGAAGCGCCCAAGATCCTGCATTGAAATCCGCTTCGGGGCTCTACCGGCGCGAGCGCCGGCGTGGCGTGGTGGGGCGTTTCCGCCGCCGGCTTCGGGTTAAAATGCCGCACCCTCTTCGACACAGACCGCCGCAGCCATGACTTCCGTTCCTGCCGAAATCTTCAAGGCCTACGATATTCGCGGCATCGTCGCCACCGCGCTTACGCCCGAGGTCGTCCGGGCCATCGGCCGCGCTCTGGGCACGGAAGCGCGCGCGCGCGCGCAAACCGCAGTGGCCATCGGCCGCGATGGCCGCTTGACCGGACCCGAGCTTTCGGCGGCGCTTGCCGCTGGCCTCGCCGCCGCCGGGGTCGACGTCATCGACATCGGCATGGCGGCCACGCCGATGGGCTATTTCGCCGCGCATCACCTCAACTGCGGCAGCGTGGTCATGGTCACGGGCAGCCACAACCCCCCCGAATACAACGGGCTCAAGATGGTGCTCGGCGGGGTGACGCTCGCGCTTGATGATATTCAGCGCCTGCGCGCGCGCATCGAAAGCGGCGATCTGGCCCAGGGCGCGGGCAAATACTCGACCGCCGACGTGCGTGAAGCCTACCTCGCGCGCATCGCCGGCGACGTCAAACTCGCGCGACCTATGAACATCGTCATCGATTGCGGCAACGGCATCGCCGGCGCGAGCGCGCCCGAACTGTTTCGCCGCCTCGGCTGCAAGGTGACGCCGCTGTACTGCGAAGTGGACGGCAATTTCCCCAACCATCATCCGGATCCGTCCAAGCCGGAGAACCTGCAGGAACTGATCGCGGCGGTGCGCGATTCCGACGCGGAGCTGGGCCTCGCGTTCGACGGCGACGGCGATCGCCTCGGCGTGGTCACCAAGCGCGGCCATATCATTTATCCCGACCGGCAGCTGATGCTGTTCGCCGACGACGTACTCAAGCGCAATCCGGGCGCGCAAATCATCTACGACGTGAAATGCACGCGCCGGCTCGCCTCCTGGATCGCCGAGCGCGGCGGCAGGCCGGTGATGTGGAAGACCGGGCATTCGCTGGTGAAGGCGAAAATGAAGGAGCTGCATTCGGCCCTGGCCGGAGAAATGAGCGGGCACATTTTCTTCGGCGAGCGCTGGTACGGTTTCGACGATGCGCAGTACGTGGGTGCGCGCCTGTTGGAAATCCTGGGCCGCTCCCCCGACCCGGACGCGGTGCTCGATGCGCTGCCCGACTCGGTCAACACCCCCGAGCTCAACTGGAAGCTGGCCGAGGGCGAACCGCACCGGCTGATCGCGGGGCTGCAGCAAAGCGCGCGCTTCCCCGGGGCGCGCGAGATCATCAAGCTCGACGGCCTGCGCGTGGAATATGCCGACGGCTTCGGCCTTGCGCGCGCCTCCAACACCACGCCGGTGATCGTGCTGCGCTTCGAAGGCGACACGCCCGAAGCGATTGCGCGCATCCAGGCCGAATTCCGCGCGGTGCTCGGCTCGGCCAAGCCCGGCGCCGAACTGCCGTTCTAAATTGGATTTTTTGCCGAAGAGAGCGAGAACCATGGCGCGCGTTGCCTATATCGAAGAACAAGACCACCCTGATCTCGCGCCGCTCGTCGCGCGCATCAAGGCCGAACGCGGCAAGCTGCTCGACTTGTACAAGGTGCTGCTGCACAGCCCGGCGGTGATGGAGGGCTGGCTCGGCCTGTTCACCGCGATCCGGCAAAAGACCAAGCTCGCCGGGCGCTATCGCGAACTCGCGATCCTGCGTGTGGCCGTGCTCAACGGCGCGGACTACGAATACCAGGCGCATCTGCCGTTCGCGCTGAAGGAAGGCGCGACGCAGGAACAAATTGACGCGCTCAAGTCCTGGCAGGTCTCGCCCGCATTCGACGCGCCCGAGCGCGCGGTGCTCGCCTACACCGATACCATGACCAAACAGGTCCAGGTGCCCGACGAGTTGTTCGCCGAGGTGCGGAAACATTTCGACACCCAGGATCTGGTGGAACTCACCGCGACCATCGCCGGCTACAACCTGGTGTCGCGTTTCCTCGAAGCGATGCAGGTGCACCACCAGTCCTGAGACGCGCAGTGCGTTGATGCAGTTGCCAAAATCGGCAAGGCAATCGGCCGCAATTCCAGGCGGCGCCTTATCCTTTGAAAAGAAAAGTTCTGGATTGTGGCAAGACCATCTGCGTCTGCGTGACTACCGCGCATAGCTTGCCGGCCTCGGACTTGACCAGCGTCTGCCACACCATCGTCGTCCGGCCGCGGTGAAACGGGGTGCACTCGCCGGTTACGCGCGTCCCGGCCGGCGCGGCGCCGAGGAAATTCGTCTTGGACTCGATGGTGGTGGTGCGTACGCCCTGAGGCAGATTGGCGAAAGTCGCGACCGCGCCCAGGGTGTCGGCGAAGGCCATGATCGCTCCGCCATGCAGCACCTCGCCCGTGGTGCACAGATCCGGCCGAACCAGCATCGACGCGACGACGCGCTCCGGACTGACTTCGGCGAGTTCGATGCCGAGCACGCCCGGAAACAGCGGTTGCAGAATTTGTTGTACCGATTCGAGCAGGTTCATTTGCCGCCTCCGCTATGCGAGTTGGTCACGGATGTACGCAATTCTCGCGCGAACCGGGCTCAGCCGGCGCGACGATAGGTACTGTCGCCATGAGGCGCCGCGATGAACTCGGGCAACTGCTCCGCCGCGGCGGAGTAGCGCTGCAGCGCCGGGAAATCCGCTGCGAGAACGACTTCGGGCAAAGTCATCTGGCTGAAGTGCCAGGCCACCGCAGTGCTGATGCCGGCCTGATCCATGACTCCGTCGGCTGCGGGTAGCGGCGCGCGCGCGAACTCGGTCTCGAGCGCGCCGTAGGCGGCCAGCAACTGGCCCGTGACCCGCGCGACCCAGGGCTGATGCTGCTTTTCCGGCGGGCGCAGGTTGCGCTCGTAGATGATCTGTACGCTTTTCTCGCACGCGGCGAGCGCGAGCCCGACGCGGCGCAGCGCGTGCCGGCGTTCGGCCAGACCGGATGGCATCAGCGACTTCCCGGGCGCGGCAAGGCTTTCGGCGTAGTCCAGAATCAGCGTGGAGTCCATCAGCACCGTGCCGTCGTCGCACACCAGCGTCGGCGCCTTGACCACGGGGTTGATCGTATGGAATTCGTCGAACGTGCGAAACACCGAAATGGAGCGGTGCTCGAACGGCAAGTCCAGCAATTGCAGCGATATCGCGACGCGGCGCACGTAGGGAGAATCGAGCATTCCGATGAGTTGCATGTTTGCTCCTGTCCTGACTCAGGACTGATGCGGTAAAGGGGCGCGCGGGGTCGCCGGATCGCTGGACGTCTCGTCGTGAATCAGCCTCTTGCCCAGGCTGAGCAGATCGTCCTGCGCATAGCCGAGCTTGCGGTAGAACGCGGCGGCAGCGGCGTTGGCGGCGCGCACTTGCAGGTTCAGCTTCGGGCAGCCGCGCTCGCGCAGCAGGCGCTCCACCTCGCGCATCAGGGCGCTGCCGTGGGACCGCCCGCGATGCGCGGGGGCGACCGCGAGGTAGTACACCCAGCCGCGGTGCCCGTCGAAGCCGGCCATCGCGCTCGCCATCAATTCATTGCCCACCGTACCTACGAGAAACAATTCGGGCTGCTCGGTGAGCTTGCGCGCGATGTCGGCGTGCGGATCGTTCCAGGGGCGCGTGAGGCCGCAGACCTGCCACAGCGCGATCACCGCTTCTTCGTCGTCCGGCTGAAACGGCCGGATGTTCATGCGGCGGAAGTGGTGTCGCTGCCTTGATATTGCGGCCGATGTTGTCTGAGGAATGCGCGCCCGGACGCAGTGACCGCAATCAGCGCCGCCTTACCCTGTACGTGCCGGCGCTCGACGAAGCCGCGCGCGTTAACTTCCTCCCACACGGGCAGGCGCGGGCAGGACGTGCGCCAAGCTTCCATGACTTCGGCGTACGCCCGCGGCTTCGGTCCGATCCACTCCAGCAGATCGAGTATCAATGCGTCGACGGTGTTCGTCATCCCGGGGCTCCTTTACCAGATAAAGGGTAGCAGCGCGGCGACGCGGCGACAATAGTCCTGATAGGCCGCGCCGAAATGCTGCTGCATCCAGCGCTCTTCCAGGCGCAGCTTGCGCCATAAAGACCCGGCTACGATGGCGAAGGCGAGCACGCCGCGCCATTCGCCCAGCGCCAGTGCGCTGCCGGCGAAGGCGAACAGCAGCCCGGCGTATATGGGGTGGCGCACGATGGCGTAGGGGCCGCTCGCGATGAACTCATGACCCTCCTTGATGGTCACGATGGCGCTCCAGTTTTTGCCGATGTGCCTGCGCGCCCATACGGTGAACAGCAGGCCGGCCGCGGTGAGCGCCGTTCCGCCCCAGTAGGTCCAAGGCGCCGGAGGCAGAAAGCGCATGCCGAAAAGCGGCAGCGGGATGCGCGGAAGCCCGAGCAGCAGCCCCGCGGCGAGCAGCGGGCCCAGGTGCAACAGGCGCGAGAACAGCGACTCGCGCTTCGCCGCGGCTTTGACGTTGAACGACAGCGCCCACCAGTACAGCACCCAGGCAATCCACATGAGAGCGAGAAGGTTGCGATACAGGATAGGCATGGACGATCCGACCTGAACTCCGCTTATCTCAGAGTATGTGAGAACTTACCGGATCAGCGTACCACCATTGGCGCGCTACCTGAAATCGGGCGGGATCAGGTCCAGGCGATCGGTGATGATGGCATCCACGCCCCAATCGAACAGCACGCGCACGATTTCCGGATCGTTGACGGTATAGCACAGCAGCCAGTAGCCCGCATCGCGCACTGCGCGCGCCTGTTGTGGCAGCAGCATGCGGTAGTCGCAGTGCAGCGAAACGCAGCCGAGTTTCTGCAGCCATTGCTTCCACTCAGGCGGAATGTCCCGGGTCAGCGCGCCGCGCGGCAGCTCGGGCGCGGCCTGTTGCGCCGCCGCGAGCGCGGCCGGCTGGAACGAGCACAGGAGGGGCTGCACCGGTGCGCCGCGCCAGAGTTCGCGTGCCGCGAGCGCGGCCGCCTTGCCCGTTTCGGCTTCGAAGCCCTTGACCGGCTTGATCTCGATATCGGCCCACAGCCCGAGCTCGACGCATAGCCGGCCCGCGCGCTCGAAGCTGGGCACCGGTTCGCCTGCGTGCTCGCGCGAGAACCAGCTGCCGGCATCGAGCGTCAGCATGTCGCGGTACGCGGTCGCGGCGATCGGCCCGCTGCCGCTGGTGGTGCGATCGAGCGTCTGGTCGTGCATCAGGATAGGCGTGGCGTCGCCGGCGAGCATGACGTCGAATTCGACGCCGGCGAATCCGAGTGTCTTTGCCTTGCGCAGCCCGGCGAGCGTGTTTTCCGGGGCGAGCGTGCCGCCGCCGCGGTGCGCGATGATGCGCGGATAGGGCCAGGGTTTCATGCCAGCCCCGGCATCAGTCAAACGCTCTCCAGCCGCGCCCCGCTGGTGGCGTCGAACCAGTGCAGGCAGCCGGGCAGGGCGCGCAGCGGCAGCGCCTGACCCGGCGCGGGGTGCTCCGCCGCGGAGAGGCGCGCGACCAGCAGCTCTTTGCCGAACAGCCCGTGCACCAGCGTGTCGGCGCCGAGCATTTCGCGCATTTCCGTCTGCAGGGTGAACAGCGCCTCGCCCGGCGCGCACACCTCGAGATGCTCGGGCCGGATGCCCATTACCAGTTCGCGCCCGATGAGGCCTGCGGGCACGGTCACGGCGAGATGACCGCCGTCGGCGAGCGTGAGTCCGGAGGCATCCGCGCGGCCGCGCAGGAAATTCATTGCGGGCGAGCCGATGAAGCCGGCGACGAACTGGGTCGCCGGGCGCTGGTAGACTTCCCCCGGCGCGCCGATCTGCTCGGTGCGTCCGGCGCTCATGACGACCATGCGCTGGGCCAGGGTCATGGCTTCGACCTGGTCGTGGGTGACATAGACGCTGGTGGTGCCGAGATTGTGGTGCAGCTTCTGGATTTCGAGCCGCATCTGCACACGCAATTTCGCGTCCAGGTTGGACAGCGGCTCGTCGAACAGGAACACCGCCGGCTCGCGCACGATGGCGCGGCCCATGGCTACGCGCTGGCGCTGCCCGCCGGAGAGTTCGCGCGGCTTGCGCTTCAGCAGTGTCGCATCCAGTTCGAGGATCTTGGCCGCGCGCTGCACCCGCGTCTCGATGTCGTCTTTGGCGAAGCCGCGGATCTTCAGGCCGTAGGCCATGTTGGCGTACACGCTCATATGCGGATAGAGCGCATAGTTCTGGAACACCATCGCGATGTCGCGGTCCTTGGGCTCGAGATTGTTGACGACGCGCTCGCCGATGAGGATTTCGCCGCCGGTGATCGCTTCCAGCCCGGCGATCATGCGCAAAACCGTCGATTTGCCGCAGCCCGAGGGGCCGACGATGACCACGAATTCGCCGTCGGCGATGTCCATGGACACGCCCTTGATGACTTCCAGTTTGCCGAAGCTTTTCCTGACGTCGCGCAGTTCTACTTTTGCCATACCTGGTTTTCGATGCAGGGATCTCTCCCTTCATCCTCCCCTGAGTTGGGTCGCTGGGGCAAATCCGCAGCGGCCACTGTTATTTTTCCGTCTCCACCAAGCCCTTGACGAACCAGCGCTGCATCAGCAGCACCACCAGCGCCGGCGGGGCGAGCGCAAGCATGGCCGTGGCCATGACCAGATTCCAGTCCACCGAGGCGTCGCCGCCCGGAATCATGCGCTTGATGCCGATCACCACCGTGTACATGTCCTCCTGCGTCGTTACCAGCAACGGCCACAGGTACTGGTTCCAGCCGTAGATGAACAGGATCACGCACAGCGCGGCGATATTGGTTTTCGACAGCGGCAGAACCACATCCCAGAAAAAGCGCAGCGCGCTGGCGCCGTCGATGCGCGCCGCCTCCATGAGTTCGTCCGGAATGGTGAGGAAGAACTGGCGGAACAGGAACGTAGCGGTGGCCGAGGCGATCAGGGGTATGGTCAGCCCGGCATAGGTGTCGAGCATATGCAGATCCGACACCACCTCGTAGGTCGGCAGGATGCGCACTTCGACCGGCAGCATCAAGGTGATGAAAATCATCCAGAAGAAGAAATTCTTCAGCGGGAAGCGGAAGTAGACGATGGCGAACGCCGACAGGATCGAGATGGCGATTTTGCCGAAGGTGATGGTCAGCGCCATCACCAGGCTGTTCAACATCATGCGGCCGACCGGCGCGGTGCTCGCGCCGGCGACGCCTTCGGTGAGCACCGTGGCGTAGTTGTGCAGCATCTCGCGGCCAGGCAGCAGCGGCAGCGGCAGTTCGAACATGCGCTCGGCCGTGTGCGTAGATGCGACGAATGCGATGTACAGCGGGAACGCGATCACGATCACGCTGATGATCAGCAGCGCATGGCAGAAGAACGTGAGCCAGGGTCGGTTTTCGATCATATGGGTCTATTTCAAATTGAGGGGATACCTCCCCTCAAACTCCCCTATATTGTTGGCCCGGTGCAAAACGCGTTTTGCACCGGGAGTCACTAATATTGCACCTTGCGTTCGATGAAGCGGAACTGCACTACGGTGAGCGTGATCACGATCGCCATCAGCACTACCGACTGCGCTGCCGAGCCGCCCAGATCGAGGCCCTTGAAGCCGTCGTGGAACACCTTGTAGACGAGGATCGTGGTTGATCTGGACGGGCCGCCCGCGGTGGCTGCGTCGATGATGGCGAAGGTGTCGAAAAAAGCGTACACCAGGTTGACCACCAGCAGGAAGAACGAGGTCGGGGACAGCAGCGGGAAGGCGATGGTCGCAAAGCGCTTGATCGGCCCGGCACCGTCGATCGCAGCCGCTTCGATCAGCGACTTCGGAATCGACTGCAGTCCCGCGAGGAAGAACAGGAAGTCGTAGGGAATAAGCTTGAACAGCGCCGAGACCACTACCAGGCTCATGGCCTGGCCGCTGTTGAGCAGGTGATTCCAGTCGTAGCCGAGGAGTTTCATGCCATGGGCGAGGATGCCGACGGTCGGGTTGAACATGAAGGACCAGATCACGGCGGCGATCGCCGGTGCGACAGCGTAGGGCCAGATGATCAGCGTCTGGTAGGCCTTGGCGCCGCGCAGCACGTGGTCGCAGCAGGCGGCCAGGATCAGCGATATGGAAAGACCGAAAAACGCGACCAGCGACGAGAATACCGCGGTGACCCGGAACGACTCGATATAGGTTTCGTCGGCGAACAGCACCTTGAAATTCTCGAACCAGACGAATTCCGTGTGCGTGGCGAACGCGTCCTGCACCAGCAGCGACTGCCATAGCGCCTGCGCCGCGGGCCAGATGAAGAACACGATGGTGATGGCGAGTTGCGGCGCCACCAGCGCATAAGGCAGCCAGCTGACGGGAAACTGTGTGCGCTTTTCCATGTTGAACGAGGAAACGGCCCCTCAGGGCCGTTCCTCAAAGCTTAGCTTGACCCGGGTTCAGCGCCCGCCCTTGTTGGCGCGCTCGAACTTGCGCAGCTCGACATTGCCGCGCTCGACCGCATCGTCCAGCGCCTGCTTCGGCCCCTTCTTCTGCGCCCATACCGCTTCGAGTTCTTCGTCGATGATGCCGCGGATTTGGACGAAATTGCCCAGGCGTATGCCCTTGGAATCCTTGGTCGGATTTTTCAGCAGCAGCTGCTGGATGGCGACGTCGGTGCCGGGGTTGGCTTCATAGAAGCCTTCCTTCTTGGTCAGTTCGTAGGCCGCCTTGGTGATCGGCACATAGCCGGTCTTCTGGTGCCATTCCGCCTGAACCTTCGGCGAGGACATGTAGGTGAAGAATTTCGCGACGCCTTTGTATTCTGCCGGCTTCTTGCCCCCCATCACCCACAGGCTGGCGCCGCCGATGATCGAATTCTGCGGCGCGCCCTTGACGTCGGGGTAATAGGGCAGCTGTGAAATGCCGAATTGGAACTTGGCATTTTTCTTGATGTTGGCGTAGGCCGCGGACGATGTGGTCAGCATGGCGCAGTCGCCGCCGTAGAATTTGGCCTCCGGCTGGGTCGTGCGGCCGGCGTAGGTGAACAATCCGGATTTGACCCAGGAGGAGAGCTTGGCGATGTGCCGCACCAGCACTTCGGTGTTGAATGTGAGCTTGGTGTCCAGGCCGCCGAAACCGTTCTGCTTGGTCGCGAACTCCTGGTTATGCCAGGCACTCATGTTCTCCAACTGCACCCACGACTGCCAGGCGGTGGTGAAGCTGCAGGCCGCTCCTGATGCCTTGAGCTTGAGCGCATCCGCTTCCACTTCGTCCCAGGTCTTGGGCGGCTGGTTCGGATCGAGCCCGGCTTTCTTGAACGCGTCCTTGTTGTAATAGAACACCGGGGTGGAACTGTTGAACGGCATCGACAGCATGCGGCCCTGGGTGTCGCTGTAATAGCTGGTGACCGCGGGCATGTAGGACTTGGGATCGAACTTCTCGTGCGCCTCCGCCATGACCTCGTACACCGGCTTGATCACCTTTTTTCCCGCCATCATGGTGGCGGTGCCGACCTCGAATACCTGCAGGATGTCCGGGCCCTTGCCGGAGCGCACCGCGGCGATCGCCGCGGTCATCGACTCGGTATACCCGCCCTTGTACACCGGCACCACTTTGTAGTCCTTCTGCGACGCGTTGAACCCGTTCGCAATGTCGTTGACGCGATCGTTGAGGACGCCGGTCATCGAATGCCACCACTGGATCTCGATCGGGGCAGCCTGGGCGCCGGCGGTGGCGAAGGTGCACGCAACGGCGAGTGCGAGACAAAGTTTCTTGATCTTCATGGAGAACTCCTTTCGAGGGATAGCACGTATTGGGTCGATGGAACGTCTATTATCGGAGGCTATTGTGGTGGCTATGTTACAGCAAACCGAACCCCCGCATGGGTCCGCGACCGTCTTGCATCGCGGCGCCCCGGACCAGTGACGGCCGATCCTAGCATCCGCGCAAATAGAGGATTTGCGTTAAATCATACTATGCGCTCCATTGGCCTCAATCGGATTGCTCGGGTTTGCAGTTGTGCGGACTGATCACAGCGCGCAGGGGTGAGCCGAAACGTCGCCTTTCGCCAGCAACTTATCTCCCTTGCCGGTGAGCAACCAGACGCGCGCCAGGCCCGTGATCTCGCTGTCGCCTTCGAGCAACTTGAGCGCAATCCAGTCGCTGTCGTACGGCAATGGCAGGTGTGTGCCGAGCAGCACCCGGACTTGCGCGAGCACGTCGCGGTGCGGCGCGGCAATCTCCGGGCGCGCAGGTCGAAACGCATCGGGTGAGCGCGCGAGCGTTTCGGCGGCCGCGATCAGCGCGGTCACGCCCTGGTTGCGGCTCGCCACCAGCTGCACCACGGGCAGAGCTTCATCGCGTGCGGAGAGCTGGTCGAGAAATGCTATTGTCCGCCCGCAATGCGGGGGGGGCCGGCGCTCCAGAAGAGGTAAATGTCTACGGGCTTCGCGCCGGCTGCCGCCGACGCGGCGACCGCCGGCGCGATGAGGAGCGCGAGCAGCACGAGCGCGCGCCGAGCGCGCAGGATGGCTGCCGGACCCTGCAGCCACCGGCGACCCGGGACGCGGCCTCGCGGCTGCGAGGCATCGGTCGCGAGCACCTCACGTCGCCGTTCACCGCGACCGTCGGCCCGAGGATTCGGCGGCAACATGGAACCGGCTCATTCTTCGAGCAGGCTGCGCAGCATCCAGGCGGTTTTCTCGTGCACTTCCAGGCGCTGGGTCAGCAGATCGGCGGTCGGCTGGTCGTTGGCCGCGTTCACCAGCGGAAACAGCTTGCGCGCGGTGCGCGCCGTGGCTTCCTGGGCGCTGACCAGGTGGCGGATCATGTCGGTCGCCTTGGGCGCGCCTTCGACCTCCTCGATCGACGCCAGCTTGACGAATTCCTTGTAGGTCCCGGGCGCCGGATGACCGAGCGCGCGGATGCGCTCGGCGATCAGGTCGAGCGCATTCCACTGCTCGGTGTACTGGCCCATGAACATCAGGTGCAGGCTGTTGAAGTCCGGTCCGGTGACGTTCCAGTGGAAGTTGTGCGTCATCAGGTAGAGCGTGTAGCTGTCGGCGAGCAGGGCGGAAAGTCCCTGCGCGATTTTCTTGCGCTCGCCGGCGCCGATGCCGATGTCGATTGCGGGGGACTTGGCTGTCTTCTTGCTCATGATCGATTCTCCTTGATGAAAAATTGGTAAGTTGGCGCGGGATGCGATTACAGGGTTCGCGCAGCCTTGACCTGGTCCGGGATAAGCCGCTGCCAGGTTGCGGCTGTGAGCTATAGAACCTTTAAGACCTTTCCGCTGAGATCACGCCAGGTCGAAACGATCAAGATTCATCACCTTGTTCCAGGCCGCCACAAAGTCATGGACAAATTTCTCCTGCGCGTCCGAACTTGCGTAGACTTCGGCGAGGGCGCGGAGCTGGGAGTTCGAACCGAAGACGAGATCGACGATGGTTCCGGTCCACTTGAGCTTGCCCGTCTTCCGATCGGTCCCCTCGAGCACACCCTCCGAGGTGGCGGACTTTTGCCACTTCGTGTTCATGTCGAGCAGATTCACGAAGAAGTCATTGCTCAACGTTCCGGGCCGCTTGGTGAAGACACCGTGCCTGGAGTGGCCGACGTTCGCATTCAGCGCACGCATGCCGCCGATCAGGACTGTCATTTCGGGCGCGCTCAGCGTCAGCAACTGCGCTTTGTCGATCAGCAGTTGAGCCTCCGATCCCTCGCATCCCTTGCGGGCGTAGTTGCGAAAGCCGTCTGCGATCGGCTCAAGTACGGCGAACGAGACCACATCGGTCTGCTCCTGCGAGGCGTCCATGCGCCCCGGCGAGAAGGGGATCTTCACGCTGACGTCAGCCTTCTTCGCCGCTGCCTCGACGGCTGCGCAGCCGCCCAGCACGATCAGGTCGGCGAGCGAAACCTGCTTGCCACCCTTGGCCTTCTTGTTGAAGTCGGCCTGGATGCCCTCGAGCGTCTTCAGCACCTTTGCGAGCTGCGCCGGTTGGTTGACTTCCCAGTTCTTCTGCGGCGCGAGGCGGATGCGCGCGCCATTCGCACCGCCGCGCTTGTCGGAGCCGCGGAAGGTGGACGCCGACGCCCAGGCCGTCGATACGAGCTGCGCCACTGACAGCTTCGAGGCGAGGATCTTCTTCTTGAGGTCCGCAATCTCCTTCACGCCGATCAGCTTGTGATCGACCGCGGGAATCGGATCCTGCCAGATTAGCGCTTCCTTCGGCACTTCCGGTCCCAGGTAGCGGGCGCGCGGGCCCATGTCGCGATGCGTGAGCTTGAACCAGGCGCGCGCGAAGGCATCGGCAAAGGACTGCGGGTCGTCGAGGAACCGGCGCGAGATCTTCCCGAATTCCGGGTCGAAGCGCAGCGTCAGGTCGGTGGTCAGCATGGTCGGCTTGTGTTTCTTGTTCGGATCGTGCGCGTCGGGAACGATATCCGGCGCGTTCTTGGCCACCCATTGCTTGGCGCCGGCGGGCGACTTGGTCAGCTCCCATTCGTAATTGAACAGGTTCTCGAGGAAGTTGTTGCTCCACAGCGCCGGAGTTTTGGTCCAGGTCACTTCAAGGCCGCTGGAGATCGTGTCCCCGCCGTGCCCCGTGCCGTAGTCGCTCATCCAGCCCAGGCCCTGCGCTTCCACCGGCGCGGCTTCCGGCTCGGGCCCTTTGTGCGATTCCGGGACGGCGCCATGGCACTTGCCGAAGGTATGGCCACCTGCGATCAAGGCGACGGTCTCCTCGTCGTTCATCGCCATGCGGCCGAAGGTTGCACGTATGTCCTTGGCGGCGGCCATGTAGTCGCCGCTGGCATTCGGGCCTTCCGGGTTGACGTAAATAAGGCCCATGTGGGTAGCGCCGAACGGCGGCTGCAGGTCGCGCTCGCCGCTGAAGCGCATGTCGGCGGCCAGCCAGGCGAGCTCGTCACCCCAGTTCACGTCCTCGTCCGGTTCCCAGACATCCGCACGACCGGCACCGAAGCCGAAGGTCCTGAAGCCCATCGACTCCAGCGCGACATTGCCGGCGAGAATGATCAGGTCGGCCCAGGAGATGGCCGCGCCGTACTTCTGCTTGATCGGCCACAGCAGGCGGCGCGCCTTATCGAGATTGACGTTGTCGGGCCAGCTGTTGAGCGGCGCAAAGCGCTGCTGGCCGCGGCCGGCGCCTCCGCGGCCGTCATCGATGCGGTAGGTTCCGGCGGCGTGCCAGGCCATGCGGATGAAGAACGGCCCGTAGTGGCCGAAGTCCGCCGGCCACCAGTCCTGCGAGTCGGTCATCAGCTCGACCAGGTCTTTCTTCAGCGCCCTGTAGTCGAGGCTCTTGAATTTCTTCGCGTAGTCGAATCCCTTGCCCATCGGGTCGGACTTCGAGGAATGCTGATGCAGCAGTTCCAGCCGCAGCCGGTTCGGCCACCAGTCCTGGTTCGTCCTGCCGAGGCCGGCGATGTGGTTGAACGGGCACTTTGCTTCGTCTGACATTGCGCTCTCCTTTGCATTGTTGCGGGTTGACGAATCAGCCCAACGAAGGCATCAGCCGGCATTGGCTCAGTTTGCAGCAAAAATTCAGCCTAGCCTTCTTGGTCATGACAGCTTTGATAACGCTCATACAAATACTACTGCTTCTTGGTCGTCCTTTGCATGCAATCCGAATTCGGGCGCATGGCGTGGAATCGGACCTCCCGCAGCATCTACGCCGGCAGCGCCGCCGCAGCCGTCGCAGGGACCGAGCTGCGCATCAGGTGGTCGAAGGCGGAAAGGCTCGCCTTGGCGCCTTCGCCCATGGCGATGATGATCTGCTTGTACGGCACGGTGGTGGCATCGCCGGCGGCGAACACGCCGGGCAGCGAAGTCTCGCCGCGCGCATCGACCACGATTTCGCCGCGCGGCGACAGCGCGACGCTGCCCTTGAGCCAGTCGGTGTTCGGCAAGAGGCCGATCTGCACGAATATGCCCTCGAGCTCGAGGCGCCGTTCCTCGCCGCTGATGCGGTCCTTGTAGACGAGGCCATTCACGTTGTCGCCGTCGCCGCCGACCGCGGTGGTCTGGGCGCTCACGATGATGGTGACATTGGGCAGGCTGCGCAGCTTGGCCAGCAACACTGCATCGGCGCGCAGTTTGCTGTCGAACTCGAGCAGGGTGACATGGGTGACGATGCCGGCGAGATCGATGGCCGCCTCCACGCCGGAGTTGCCGCCGCCGATCACCGCGACGCGCTTGCCCTTGAACAAGGGGCCATCGCAATGCGGGCAGTAGGCCACGCCGCGGCCGCGGTACTCCTTCTCGCCCGGCACGTTCATCTCGCGCCAGCGCGCGCCGGTGGCGAGGATCACGCTCTTCGCCTTGAGCGTGGCGCCGCTGGCCAGACGCACGGCGGCGAGGCCGTCGTCGCCGGCAGGAATCAGCGCCTCGGCCCGCTGCAGGTTCATGATGTCGACTTCGTATTCGCGCACATGCTGCTCCAGCGCCGCGGCCAGCCTTGGCCCCTCGGTGTGCGGCGCCGAGACCAGGTTCTCGATCGCCAGGGTGTCGAGCACCTGCCCGCCGAAGCGTTCGGCCACCACGCCGGTGCGCACGCCTTTGCGCGCGGCGTAAATGGCGGCTGCGGCGCCGCCGGGCCCGCCGCCGACGACGAGCACGTCGTAGGGTTCGCGGGCATTGAGCTTCGCGGTGTCGCGCGCGGCGGCGCCGCTGTCGAGCTTCGCCAGGATCTCCTCGAGCGTCATGCGGCCTTGTCCGAAGGCGGCGCCGTTTGCGAACACGGTCGGCACGGCCATGATCTTGCGTGCTTCGACTTCGTGCTGAAACAGCGCGCCGTCTATCATCACGCTCTCGATGCCGGGGTTGAGCACCGCCATCAGATTGAGCGCCTGCACCACGTCCGGGCAGTTGTGGCAGGAGAGCGAAATGAAGGTTTCGAAGCGGAACGCGCCTTGAATCGCCTTGATCTGCTCGATCACGGCGGCCTCGACCTTGGGCGGATGGCCGCCGGCCTGCAGCAGGGCCAGCACCAGCGAGGTGAATTCGTGGCCCAGCGGAATGCCGGCAAAGCGCACGCGCGCGGCTTCGCCCGCGCGGCCCACGGCGAAGGAGGGCCGGCGCGCATCGGTGCCGTCCGTGCGCAAGGCGATCAGCGGCGACAGGCTGGCGATCTCGGCGAGCATTTGCTGCATCTCGGCCGCCTTCGCGCCGGCGTCGAGCGAGGCGACAATCTCGATCGGCTGCTGCAGGCGCTCGAGGTAGGTCTTGAGTTGGGTCTTGATGTTGGCGTCGAGCATGGTTGTTCTCCTGGTCTGGTTTGCACTGAAAAGGCGCCGCGTTCGCGAGCGCCTTTGCGCTGCAATCCCTCCCCCCGGGAGATACCCAGGGGAAGGGGCGACGATCAGATCTTGCCGACCAGGTCGAGCGAGGGCGCGAGCGTCGCTTCGCCTTCCTGCCACTTGGCCGGGCAGACCTCGCCGGGGTGGGCGGCGACGTACTGGGCTGCCTTGAGCTTGCGCAGCAGTTCCGCGGCGTTACGGCCGACACCGCCGGCGTTGATTTCGATGATCTGGATCCTGCCCTGCGGGTCCATGACGAAGGTGCCGCGTTCGGCCAGGCCCGCTTCCTCGATCATCACGCCGAAGTTGCGGGTGATCGTGCCGGTCGGATCGCCGACCATCGGGAACTGAAGCTTGCCGATCGTTTCCGAGGTGTCGTGCCAGGCTTTGTGGGTGAAGTGGGTGTCGGTGGAGACGGCGTAAATCTCCGTGCCCAGCTTCTGGAACTCGGCGTAGTTGTCGGCCAAATCGCCCAGTTCGGTCGGGCAGACAAAGGTGAAATCGGCCGGGTAGAAGAACACCACGGACCACTTGCCCTTGAGCGAAGCTTCGGTGACGTCGACGAACTTGCCGTTGTGGTAGGCCGTGGCCTTGAACGGCTTGATTTCAGTGTTGATCAGGGTCTTGTTCGTTTCAGTGTTGACTAGCGCCATATTCATTTGCATTTCTCCTTGGAGGGTTGATTGGATTGCTGCCACTAACTGTGTCTTCATGACGAGGCGGATTCTGCGCCGGCCTGTCCGCATGATCCAATGAATAATATAGAGTGTTTTAATCGATAAACTCGATAATGGCTCCGCAGCAGCCGCGTTCGGCCATGGCAGCTTCGACGCCGCTGCATCAATCGCGGGCCCGCGCCAGTCGCAAGCGCCCGTGCTAGCATCGCCGCTTTCTACGGTAAGCGCGCGATGTCTGCGACGACGTTCGATCTGCTGCACCTGCTCGCGGACGCGAATTTTCGTTCCCGCGCTGCCTTGGCGCGCGCGCTCGGCGCCAGCCCCGTCGCCGTGCAGGCGGCACTGCGCGAACTGGAAGATCTGGGTCTGGTGCTCGTGCGCGCGCCGGGACGCGGCTACCGCCTGGCCGAACCCTACGAATTCCTGGACGCCGCTGCGCTGCACGCGCAGCTCGGCCCACAGTCGCGCCGCTTCCAGCTGGAACTGCTCGACACCTGCACTTCTACCAATACCCTGCTGCTCGAGCGCGCGCGCGCCAATGCGCCTTCGGGCAGCGTGCTTGCGTGCGAGCTGCAGCGCGCCGGCCGCGGCCGGCGCGGCAACAGCTGGCAATCGGGTCTGGGAGGCAGCCTGACCTTTTCCCTGTTGTGGCGTTTCGCCCAGGGCGCAGCGGGCCTTGCCGGCCTGTCGCTCGCCGTTGGCGTGGCGGTGGCGCGCGCGCTGGCATCGCTCGACATCGACGGCGTGCAGCTCAAGTGGCCGAACGACCTGCTGCACGCGGGGCGCAAACTGGGCGGGATACTGGTGGAGCTGCAGGGCGAGGCAGCGGGTCCGAGCGCGGTGGTGATCGGCATCGGACTCAACTTGCGCCTGCGCGCCGGCCTGCGCGACGCCATCGCGCAGCCAGTCACCGACCTCGCCAGCATCGCGCGCACAGTGCCGCCGCGCAATCGCCTGCTCGCCGCAGTGCTTGCCGAACTGGCGCAGGTGCTGGCGCAATTTGCCGCGCAGGGCTTCGCGCCGCTGCGCGCGGAATGGATCGCGCGCCATGCGCACCAGGGCAGGCCGGTCACGCTGTCCATGGGTGAGGGCAAGTCGGTGGCAGGCAAGGCGGCGGGCGTGGCCGAGGACGGGGCGCTGCTGCTGGAGACGGCGCGCGGAGTGGAGCGCTTCGTCAACGGCGAGTTGTCGCTGCGCGCCGCCTGAAAGCGGCGCCACGGGTTGTGGTGCCGCAGGGATTCGGGGTACGCTTGCTCGCCGTTCGCGCCGCAGGCGCAGAAATAAGAATTCAGCTGGAGCAGTTATGGCGCTGATCGCCGTCGGTGGTTTTCAGCATGAGACCAATACCTTCGCCCCGACCCGGGCCGATTACGGCGCGTTCGAGGCCGGCGCCGGCCGGCCCGGGATTCAGTTCGGTGCCGCGATCGCGCCCGCGGTCGCCGGCGCCAACCTTCCGGCGGCGGGCGCATTCGACGCCTTGCACGCCCTGGGCCACCGGACCGTGGGGCTGGTCTGGGCCGCCGCCACGCCTTCGGCGCAGGTCACCGAGGACGCGTATGAGCGCATTGCCGGCGAAATCCTGCGGCGGCTGGCCGATGCCGGACCGGTGGATGCGGTGTACCTCGACTTGCACGGCGCCATGGTCGCCGAGCACTGCGAAGACGGCGAGGGTGAGTTGCTCGCGCGCGTGCGCAAGCTCGTGGGCGCGCGCGTGCCCATCGTCGCCAGCCTGGACCTGCACGCCAACGTCACGCGCGCGATGCTCGATATCGCCGACGGCCTGGTCGCCTATCGCAGCTATCCGCACGTGGACATGGCCGCGACCGGTGTGCGTGCGGCGCGGCTGCTCGATGCCACGCTGAAGCTCGGCCGGCCCATGCTCAAGGCGTCGCGGACGCTCGACTACCTCACCAGCATTCCGTCGCAGTGCACCTTGATCGAGCCGTGCAAGAGCCTGTATCAGTCGCTGGCGCGCATCGAACAGCAGCTGGGCCTGTGGCTGTCATTTACCCCCGGCTTTCCCATGGCCGATATCGCCGAATGCGGCATGGCCGTGTTCGGCTACGGCGCGGACGCGGCGAAAACGCAGGCCGGCGCGGCGCGGCTTGCAGGCGAGGTGGCCGATGCCGAGCGCGATTTCGTGCTGGAGCTGTATTCGCCCGAGGACGCGGTCCGGCGTGCGCGCGAGCGCGGTGCGCCGGGGGCGCCGGTGGTGCTCGCCGATACCCAGGACAATCCGGGCGCGGGCGGCAACGGCGACACCACCGGCCTGCTCGCGGCGATGATCCGGCTGCGCGCCGAGGACGCGGTGCTGGGCATGCTGATCGATGCGCCCTCGGCGCGGACCGCGCACGCGGTCGGACGCGGCAACAGGGCGCGCTTCGCGCTGGGCGAAATCTCCGGCCTGCCGGGCCATGTGCCGCTCGCGGGAGAGTTCACCGTGGAAGCGCTGGGGGACGGCGACTTCATCGGCACCGGCCCGTTCTACCGCGGCATACGCATGCAGCTCGGCGCGATGGCGCTGCTGCGCAGCCGCGAGGCGCCGGGGGTGCGCGTGGTGCTGGCCTCGAAAAAATGCCAGACCGCCGACCAGGAAATGTTCCGCCATCTGGGCATCGAACCGAAGACCCAGCGTCTCGTCGCGCTGAAAAGCTCGGTGCATTTTCGCGCCGACTTCCAGCCGATCGCGAAGGAAGTGCTGGTGGTGCGCGCCCCCGGCCCGGCGCTGGCCGATCCGGCCGATTTCCGCTGGACGCGGCTGCGCCGCGGCATGCGTCTCGGTCCGTTCGGGCCGGTGTTTGCAGGGCCAGACAGTAACTTGGAGTCCGTTGCAAAATGAATTTTGCAACGACCGAAATAGGGGAGTATGAGGGGAGGTATCCCCTCATATCGAAATGAAATCCAAGCGCTTTGTCATCGCGCTGATCAAGCACGAGACCAATACGTTTTCGCCGATCGCGACGCCCTTGTCGGCATTCGGCCACGGCAACGGGCCGAGTTACGGCAAGGACGCGCTTGCGGCTTTCGCCGGTTCGAACACCCCGTTCGCCGCGTTCCTGGATATCGCGCGGCGCGAGGGCGCCGCAGCGGTCACACCCGTCGCGGCGGAATCTTGGCCGTCGAACGCGGCAACGCGTGCGACGTTCGAAACGCTGCTGCAGCCGCTGGAAGCCGCGGTGCGCGCGGGCTGCGACGCCTGCTTCCTCGATCTGCACGGTGCCATGGTGGTCGAGGGCTGCGACGATGCGGAAGGCGAAATCCTCAGGCGCCTGCGCCGCATAAACCCCGATCTGCCGATCGCGGTGAGCTTCGACTATCACACCAACCTGTCGCCGGACATCGTCGCCAACGCCAGCGTGATCACCGGCTACAAGACCTACCCGCATGTCGATATGTACGAGGCGGGCCTGCTCGCGGGCGATATCCTCGCGCGCTCGCTGCGCGGGCAGGTGCGGCCGGTGATGGCCTGGGGCTGGCTGCCGCTGGTGTCCTCGATCATGCGCCACGCGCCCGAGGACGGGCCTTCGGGCGACATCCTCGCCTACGCGCGCGCCATGGAAAAATCCGGCCGCGTGCTGGCGGCAACGCTGCTGCCCGGCTTCGCCCACGCCGATACGCCTTATACCGGCGTCTCCGCCGTGGTCGTGGCCGATGCACTGGCGGATAACCAGGCGCAGGCCGCGGCGCAGGAAGTGTGCGAGCGCATGCTCGCCATCGCCTGGGAACGGCGCGCCGAGTATGCGTTCCAGCCCGAGCCCCTGGCGCAAGCGGTGGCGCGGGCGCGCACGCTCGGGGCGAGCGCGCAGGCCGGCCCTGTCCTGCTGATCGATCATTGCGATAACTGCGGCTCGGGCGGCACCCAGGATGTGATGCTGGTGGTGGAGGAGATCCTGCGGCAGAACCTGGACGACGTCGCCATCGCGCCCATCCGCGATCCAGAGGCGGTGGCGCAAATGGTCGAGGCCGGCATCGGCGCGAATGTCAACCTGCTGCTAGGCGGCAAGACCGACATGCCCTCGATCGGCCTCGCCGGACGGCCGCTGCGGATTTCCGGCCGCGTGCGCAACATTACCGACGGTGAAATCGTATTCACCGGGCCGATGTACACCGGCTTGAAAAGCCACCTCGGGCGCACGGCGGTGCTCGATACCGGGCGCGCGCAGATCGTCGTCACCGAGCGCCATCACGAGCCTTTCGACCTGGTGATTTTCCGCCATTGCGGCATCGAGCCGACGAAAAAGCGCTATCTCATGCTCAAGTCGCGCATCCATTACCGCGCCGGCTTCAAGCCGATCGCCGCGCATATCGTCGAATGCGCCGGCGCCGGCGTCACCAATGCCGACCTGTCGGTCTACCGTTACCGCAAGCTGGCGCGGCCGATTTATCCGCTGGATGCCATTTAGCCCGGATTCACCGTAGAATTAACGACTATTTTTTGTCCTCCGAGATGAGCGAACCCTACAACCTGCTGGTCGACATCGGCAACACCTTCGTCAAGTGGGGCCGTTACAAGGCGAATTCGAGCGCGTCGGCGCACGAGTGCTGCCTCGAGTCCGGCCACGCGCTGCTCGAGGAAATCACGGCGCTGGCGCTGCAGCTGCGCAAGCATCCGGCCCCGGCGCAAATCGTGATTTCGAACGTGGCCGGCACGCGTGTGCGCGCGACCATGCTGCGCCTGCTCGAAATCTGGCCCGACGCGCCTGCGGCTTATTGGGTGATCCCGCAAGAAGAGCAATGCGGCGTGAAAAACGGCTACCGCAACCCGGCGCAGCTCGGCAGCGACCGCTGGGCGGCGCTGATCGGCGCGCGCGCGCTGCATGGTCCGCGGCCGGTGCTGGTGGTGTGCTGCGGCACCGCCACCACGATCGACCTGCTCACCGCGCAGGGCAAGTTCGCCGGCGGCTGCATCATGCCCGGCGTCGGCACCATGCTGCGTTCGCTGCACGAGAAGACCGCGGCCCTGCCCGACGCCGACGGCGTGTATACCGAGTACCCGGTGCAGACCGTCGACGCCATCGTCAGCGGCTGCCAGCATGCGCAGGCCGGGGCGGTGGAACGCATCTACGATCTGTACCGGCGCGATCACCCGGATCTGCTGTGCCTGGTCTCGGGCGGAGCGGCCAAGGCGCTGACACCGCACCTCGCCATCGTGTTCCGCTATCACGACAATCTGGTGCTCGAAGGCCTGCATTGCCTCAGCCGCTGCTTGCTGCGCGAGGCGGTCACGGGTCGGTCCGACGCGCAACAGGCTTGAGCCATGCGCTTGCTGTTTTTCATCCTGCTGCTCGCCAATGCGGTGTTTTTCGCCTATTCCCGGTTCGGTCCCGGCGCCCAGGCGAGCGGCGATGCGCAGATCATCGGCCAGCAGCTCAATGCGCAAAAAATCCGCCTGCTCGCGCCCGAGCAGCTGAGCGCGCTCACGCGCAAACCCGAAGCGCCGAAGCCGGCCGCAGCCGTGGCCGCCCCGGTCGCGACCGTATGCCTCGAATGGGGCGGATTCCTCGACGCCGATGCGGCGCGCGCGGGGCAGGCGCTGGAGCCCCTGGGTCTGGGCGCGAAGCTGACGCAGCGCAAGCAGGACGATGTGTCCGGATTCTGGGTTTATATCCCGCCGCTGGCGAGCCGCCAGTCGGCGACGCAGAAAATCGGCGAACTCAAGCGTCTGGGCGTGGATGATTACTTCGTCGTGCCCGACGATCCGAAATGGCGCAATGCGATTTCGCTGGGCATATTCAAGACCGAGGACGCGGCCAAGGCTCGCCTCGCGGCGCTGCGCGCGAAGGGCGTGAGGAGCGCCACCATGGGCGCGCGCGAGACGCCGCCGGGCAGGACCTATTTCCAGGTGCGCGATGCGACGCCGGCGCTGGCGGCGAAGCTGAACGAGTTGAAGCAGGGATTCCCGGGCAGCGAGGTGCACGACTGCACGGCCGACGAAAGGAAAGGATAGACGCCGCGATGTACGTGCCCAAGCATAACCGCCAGGAAGACCGCAGTGCGCTGCTCGCCTACATGCGCGCCTATTCCTTCGCCGCTTTGGCGACTTCGGGTTCTGCCGGATTGACGGCGACGCATCTGCCGTTCGTGATCGAGGAACAGGAGGGCCGGATCACGCTGCTCGCGCACATGGCGAAGGCCAATCCGCAGTGGCGCGATTTCGCCGGCGGCGGCGACGCGCTGGTGATATTCATGCAGCCGCACGCCTATGTCTCGCCGCGGCTCTACGACAGCCGGCAGAACGTGCCCACCTGGAATTATGTCGCGGTGCATGCCTACGGCCGGCCGCTCTTGATCGAGGAGCGCGCGGCCAAGCTGGAACTGCAGAAAAAGCTCATTGCCCAGTACGACATGGGCTACCTTGAACAAATGGCCCAGCTGCCGGAAAGCTATATCGATGCCAAGCTTGCCGCCATCGTTTCGTTCTCGATCGAAGTGACGCGCATCGACGCGCGCTACAAGCTGTCGCAGGACAAGAACCCGGTCGAGCGCGAGCGCATCGAGCGCGAACTCGAGGCGAGCGGCGACAGCGTCGCGGCCGAGACCGCGCAGTTGATGCGCAAGCACAATCGTTAGCGGGGGGCGGACTCGCTGCCGAAGGAGCGAGTCCGTCTCCTGCTGCGCTAATCCGGCTTGCCCGAGCGTATCCGGTTCAGGGTTGCGGTGGTCGAGCGCTCGAATTCGAACGGGATGGAATGCACCGCGCCGCCCCAGGCGAGGACTTCGCGCGCGCCGACGATGGTCTCCGGCTTCCAGTCGCCGCCTTTCACCAGCACGTCGGGGCGGCAGGCGAGGATCAGGGCGAGCGGCGTGTCCTCGTCGAACCAGGTGACCAGATCCACCGCCTGCAGCGCGGCGAGCACTGCCGCGCGGTCCTCGAGGCGGTTGATCGGGCGGTCTTCGCCTTTGCCCAGGCGGCGCGCGGAAGCGTCGCTGTTGGCGGCGACCACCAGGCTCGCACCCAAGGCTCGCGCCTGGGCGAGGTAGGTGACGTGGCCGCGATGCAGGATGTCGAACACGCCGTTGGTGAAGACCAGCGGACGCGCGAGCGCGCCTAGGCGCTGCGCCAGCTCGGCCGGTGCGCACAACTTCGCCTCGAATCCAGGCAGTTTATGCATTCAGGTCGTGCGCAGGCTGCTCGCGCAGCGGGCCGACAGGCTTTGTGCTCACGCGGCAGCGGTCACTTCGCCGGAGCTTCGACGTACTCGAACACGCGTACCACTTTTTGCACGCCGCCCGTGGTGCGCGCGATTTCCACCGCCGCTTCGGCTTCTTTGCGCGTGACCAGCCCGAGCAGATAGACCACGCTGTTCTCTGTCACCACTTTGACCTGGTTGACCGAAAAATTTCCGCCGTTGTCGACGAAGCGCGCCTTGACCTTGGAAGTGAGGTAGCTGTCATTGCCGCGCGCGCTGTAGGAGCTCACCCCGGCGATCTGGATCTCGTTGACCACGCCGCGCACGTTCGGGATTTCGCGCACGATTCTTTCGATCTGCGCCTTGGTCGCGGCGTCCGGCGCCTCGCCGGTGAGCAGCACGTTGCGGTTGTAGCTAGTGACGTTTATGTGCACCTTGTCGCCGAAGCGTTCGTTGATGCGGCTTTCGCCGCGCACATCGATTTCCTTGTCCTCGGTCTGCGCGCCGAGCGAGCGCCGGTCGTCGGAGGCAAGCGCCGCAGCGCCTGCGCCGACCACGGCCATTTCGACGCAGCCTTGCAACTGCGGCACGAGTCCGAGCAGGGCGAGCAGCGCCAGGGTGCGCCAGCGGGGAATTGCAGGGTTCAAGTTAGTCATGATTCAGCTCCTAGTAACAAGGTGTCGATGCCATCGCACAGGCAGTGCAGCGTGAGCAGGTGCACTTCTTGAATGCGCGCCGTCCGGCCGGAGGGTACGCAGATCTGCACGTCTTCCTTGGTCAGCAGGCCGGCGATCTTGCCGCCGCTCTTGCCGGTGAGCGCGACGACCTGCATGTCGCGCTCGTGCGCGGCGTGGATCGCGGCAATGACGTTTTTCGAATCGCCGCTGGTGGAGATCGCGAGCAGCACATCGCTCGCCTGCCCCAAGGCCTGCACCTGCTTGGAGAACACCTGTTCGTAATCGTAGTCGTTGGCGATCGCGGTCAGGGTCGAGGTATCGGTGGTGAGGGCGATTGCCGCCAGGCCCGGGCGCTCGCGCTCGAAGCGGCCGAGCAGTTCGGCGGCGAAATGCTGCGCATCGGCAGCAGAGCCGCCGTTGCCGCAGGCGAGAATCTTGCCGTTCGCGAGCAGGCATTTCACCATCAGTTCGGCGGCCTGCGCGATCGGCTGCGCCAGCAGTTCCGCCGACTTCTGCTTGGTTTGAACGCTGTCGGCGAAATGCTGGCTGACGCGTGCGACAAGATCCATCAATGCTCCGCGAAATAAAAAATAACATTCTACCTTACTGCCAATTACAAAATGAGGGGATCAAGGTGGAATGGAGGGAGGCCATCCCTTCCTTGTGCCGTTTTACTCTACGTACACCTCGAACTCGATGCGCTTGCGCGGACTGCGCTGCGGCTGCAGGCGGCTGACGCGCGCGCTCAGCGCCTCGCCGCGGTCCAGCGCCCAAGCGAGGGCGGCGTTGTGCGCGCGCGGCACGTAGCCGAGCATGTGGCCGCGCCAGCGCACGCGCACCGCGCGGCCATCGTAGGCGTTGTCCGGCTCGCGTTCCAGCTGCAGCGCATCGCCGACGCGCAGGTCGCGCCAGACCGAGGGCGCCTGGTGGTAATTGAACCCGGCCAGCGGCGAACTCTGCACCAGCAGGCGCACCTGCTGTGCCGAGGCCGCGCGCGGCGGCAGGGACAGGCCGACGAGGAGCACAATTGCCAGCCAAGTGTTCTTATTCACCGAAGGCGTCCTTGATCCATTCGATGCGATTCGCGGCCAGTGCATCGAGCAATACGACATCGAAGCGGCAAGGTGGTTCCGGCTTGCCTGAAAGGTAATGACGCGCGGCCCGCACTATGCGTTGACGCTTGGCGGCGGTAATGCTCGCCGCGGCACCGCCGAAATCGACATTGCGCCGCAGGCGCACTTCGGCGAACACCAGCACCGCTCCGTCGGCCAGGATCAGATCGATTTCGCCCAGGCGGCAGCGGTAGTTGCGCGCCAGTAGGCGCAGGCCGCGGCGCTGCAGATAGTCGGCGGCCAGCGTTTCGGCGAGCGCGCCGCCGCTGTTGGCGGGTCGCGTCACGGCCCGGCGCCCGTATTTAGCTCCGCGTGGCCCGAGCTTGCTACATTGCCGGCCGCAACGCACAATCCCATGCCATGAAACGGCACGACGACAAGCAGGGCGCGCATTCGGAGCCGCAGGGCCATGGCGGGCAAGCCTCGGAGGGTGCGGGGAAATTATATGTCGTCGCCACGCCGATTGGGAACCTGGGCGACATCAGTGCGCGCGCGCTGGCGACGCTGGCGCAAGCGGACCTGGTCGCTGCCGAAGACACGCGCACGACGGGGCATCTGCTTGCCCACCACGGCATACGGGCCAAGCTGGTTGCGCTGCACGAGCACAACGAAATGCAGCGCGCGGCGGAGTTGGTCGCGCGGCTGCAGGCGGGCAAGACCATCGCCTTAGTGAGCGATGCCGGCACGCCGGGCATCTCGGATCCGGGTGCGCTCCTGGTGGCGCGGGCGCGGGAGGCGGGGATTACGGTTTGCCCGATACCGGGCGCCAACGCCGCCATTGCCGCTTTGTCCGCGGCGGGCGTGGCTGCGCCGCATTTCCTGTTCTACGGTTTCCTGCCGGTCAAGCAGGCGGCGCGGCGCAGCGCGCTCGAGGGCCTGCGCGAGCTGCCTTATGCCCTGGTGTTCTACGAGGCGCCGCACCGCGTGATGGAATGTGTCGCCGAACTCGCCGGCGTTTTCGGCGCCGGGCGCGAACTTGTAATTGCGCGCGAACTGACCAAATTGTTCGAGACCATCCATTGCTGCAGGCTGGAGGAGGCGGCGGCCTGGCTCGCGGCCGACGCCAACCGACAGCGCGGCGAGTTCGTGCTGATCGTTTCCGGCGCGCAGCCCGAGGCGCAACAGGGCTTGCCCGCCGAAGCCGAGCGGGTGCTGCGTCTGCTGCTGGCGGAGCTCCCGCTGAAGCAGGCGGCCGCGCTTGCCGCGGCGATCACCGGCGCGCGCAAGAACGAGCTGTACGCGCGCGCGCTCGCGCTGCGCGAAGCCGGGGCATTGCCGCCCGGCTGAGGCTTGCCTGCGCCCACGCTGCGGCGCCTGATCCACAGAAGCGCATGAGCCGGCGCCGTCAATACGCGCTGCTGAGGGCGTCGTCCACTAGCGTCTTGAGCTGGTCGTAGCCGAAGCTGGGCATGGGCTTGCCGTTGACGAAGAACTCCGGCGTTGCGGTCACATTGAGCATCTTCGCGTCGGCAAGATCCTGGCGCACGATGTTCTCGATCTCGGGCGACTCCATGTCCTGGCGCAGCCGCTTGATGTCCAGGCCGACGTTGCCGATATAGTTCCAAACCAGCTCCGGTTGCGGCCGGTGCTGCGGCGACCAGTTCGCCTGCGCGGCAAATACGGCTTCCAGGGTTTCCCAGAATTTTCCCTGCTTGTTCGCCGCCGCGAGTATTTTCACCACGTAATCCGAGCCGTTGTGGAACGGCGCATAGCGCGCATACAGGCGGATCTTGTCCGGGTGGGCGTCCATCAGTTTTTTCACGAAAGGATAGAACTCCCTGCAGGTTTCACAGGCAGGGTCGAAAAATTCGACGATCTCGACTTTCGCGGCCGGATTGCCGTGCGTGGGGGAATAGTCGCGCACGAATGTCGATTTGTTGCGCTGGTAGGCCTGGGCCGCCGCTTGCGTTTGTTGCTTCTTGTAATAAACTGCGCCGCCGGTGAATGCGAGCAGCAGCAAGACGGCGGAAACCATGACCAGATATTTCTGTTTCATTTCGAACTTCTCCTGTAGGCCAGAAGCAGCAGCGCGGTGATCAGCAGGAAGGACAATGCCGAAAGCAGGGGTATCGTCACAAAGCCGAACCATTCGACCTGCACCTCGGAGCAGGGCACGCCCTGTACGCAGGGTTTGATGCTCTCCGGTATGTAGCCGGCAACCAGCAGCAGATGAAATGCCGCGATCAGCAAGCCGAGCGCCGACAGCGGCGCGGCATAGCGCACCACGCTGCGGTCGAACGGAAACAGTCCGGCTGGAAGGATGAGCACCAGCGGATACATGCAGATGCGCTGGTACCAGCACAGCACGCAGGGCGCGTTTCCCATGACTTCGCTCAGGAACAGGCTGCCGAGCGTGGAGGCGCAGGCGAGCAGCCAGCACAGGAACACGAGCGTCCAGTTCGAATCTTGCGTGGCAGCAGGTGGGTTCATCGACCAGGGTGCGCTTCGGGAAAGCCTGATTATAGCGGGTCGCCGCGCGTATAATTGCGCCTGCCATGGCGACTCCCACCCCTCAGATGCTGACGCTGACCCGCCCGGACGACTGGCATTTGCATTTGCGCGACGGCGCGGCGCTGGCGGCGGTGCTGCCGCACACGGCGCGTCAGTTCGCGCGCGCCATCGTCATGCCCAATCTGCGCCCGCCGGTAACCACGGTGGCGCTCGCGCTCGAATACCGCGAGCGCATACTCGCGGCGCTGCCCGCCGCATCGCGCTTCCAGCCGCTGATGACGCTGTATCTGACCGACAATACCGCGCCGGAGGAGATCGCGCTGGCGCGCGCGAGCGGCGTAGTGCATGCGCTCAAGTATTACCCGGCTGGCGCCACCACCAATTCCGATTCCGGCGTGACGCGCATCGAGCGCTGCTTTGCGGTGCTCGATGCGATGGAGCAGGCGGGTCTGCCGCTGCTGCTGCACGGCGAAGTCACCGATCCCGAGGTCGATGTATTCGACCGCGAGCAGGTTTTTCTCGACGCGGTGCTGCCGCAGATCACGCGGCGCTTCGCCGGCCTGCGCCTGGTGCTGGAACACGTCACCACGCGCGAGGCGGTGCAGTACGTTGCCGGCGCGCCGGCCAACATCGGCGCCACCATCACCGCGCATCATCTGCTGCTGAACCGCAATGCGATGTTCGCCGGCGGCATGCGCCCGCATCACTACTGCCTGCCGCTGCTCAAGCGCGAGCCGCACCGGCAGGCGCTGCTGCAGGCCGCAACCGGCGGCAGCCCGAAGTTCTTCCTCGGCACAGACAGTGCGCCGCACTCGCGCGGGAACAAAGAATCGGCGTGCGGCCATGCGGGCATTTACAGCGCGCACGCAGCGCTGGAACTGTACGCCGAGGCGTTCGAGGCGGCCGGCGCGCTGGACAAATTGGAGGCTTTCGCGAGTTTCCACGGCGCCGATTTTTACCGCCTGCCGCGCAACGTCGAACAAATCAGCCTGCGGCGCGAGCGCTGGCAGGTGCAATCCGCGTTCGCCCTGGGCGAGGACGAGCTGGTGCCGCTGCGCGCCGGCGAACCCCTCGCCTGGCGCCTGCAGTAGCGTCCAGCCCCGCCATGGCCACCTCTGCCGAAGCCGACTGGGACCGCTGGGAATTGCTGGCTTCGCCGATGTTCGCGACGCTGGCGCCGTTGATCGAGCGCCTGCCGGAGGACCACTTTCCCACGCTGGCGGAGTTGAACCGTCTGTGCGCGGAGCGCGAGGTTCTGAGCGGAGGCGGCGAGCCGCTGGAATTCGTGCCGCAGGAGGCGAAGACTGGCGAGCCCTACGAGAAGCGCGTGTTCGCCTACGGCAAGGTGCTCACGCGCAACCGCAACTGGCACGATCTGTTCAACGCGCTGGTGTGGATTACGTTTCCCAAGACCAAGGCGGCGATCAACCGCCATCATTACCGCGAAATGCAGGCGCGCGAAGGCGGTGAGGCGCGCGGCGCGGTGCGCGACGCGTTGACGCTGTTCGACGAATCCGGCGTCATCATCGCCTGCAGCGACGCTGATCTGGCCGAATTGCTCACCGGCTTTCAATGGAAGGAACTGTTCTGGAACCGGCGTGCAGACGTGGGGCGCGGCATGCGCTTTCACCTGTTCGGCCACGCGCTGTACGAGAAGGCGCTCGCGCCCTACAAGGGCGTGACCGGCAAGAGCGTGATCGTCGACGTTTCCGCCAAGGAATTCGAGCGGCCGCTGCCGCAGCAGCT
>JAJZPQ010000046.1 GCA_021811085.1 Pseudomonadota bacterium
GATTCGAGCGCGCGGATGTCCCATGCGCCCGACAGCTGAACTGCGGCGGCTCCGTCCGCGGTCCGGGCCTGCCTGACTTCCGGATCGAGAACAGCTGGCGCGGATGCCTGTTGCATGATGTCGGTTGCGATCGCGGCGTTGGACTTCGCCGTCTGTCCCTGAGCGAGACTGCAAGCTACCAGCTTTACCCTGATTTATCAATGCAAACGCGCTGCGCGGAATTACCACAGGCGCATCCGATGTAGTACGATGCCCATTGAGTGCGGATATCTGCGCTGCGCATGCGCGGAAACCATACCCAGGGCGCTGAACGACGGCTGGAAACAAGACCATGAATTTTGCGATCGTAGACGACGACCCGATCATCCTGCAGCTGATGAAGGCGGTGCTCGAAGAGAGCGGGCACAACGTGAAGTGCTTCGCTTCCAGCACGCAGGCACTGCGCGAAATTCCGGTCGACCGCCCGGATTGCGTCATCACCGACGTCATCATGCCGGAAATGGACGGCTTCGAACTGTGCCGGGAGATCCGCAGCCGGCCGGACCTGGCCGCGATCAAGATCATCATGTGCTCGTCGAAATCCTACGATTTCGACCGCCGCCGCGCGAAGGAACTCGGCGCCGACGGCTACATCGTGAAACCGATCGAGCGCAGCACGCTGCCGGGCCTGATCGCGGAAATCCTGTCGGAGAAAGTGACCGTCAGCTACTGGGGCGTGCACGGCACGCTGCCGGTGCCGGGGCCGGGTACGCTGCGCTATGGCGGCAATACGCCCTGCGTCAGCGTCGAGATCAACGGCGAGCCGCTGTATGTGTTCGATTGCGGCTCGGGTATCAAGCAGCTGTCCGATTACCTCGCCGCGACCAAGATACAGCGGCTCTCGGCGCGGGTATTCATCTCGCATACGCACTGGGATCACATCAACACCGTTCCCTTTTTCGGGCCGCTGTATGTGCGCGGCAATCAGATCGAGGTGTTCGGGCCCTACCAGGGCGATCTCACCATAGAGCGCGCGATCGCGGCGCAGATGGAGAGCGTGTATTTCCCGGTGACGATCCGCGAGTTCGGCGCGCGGCTCGTGTTCCGCGACCTGCGCGAGGAATCCCTGAATTTCGGCGCGGTGCGGATCGATACGATACTGCTCAAGCACCCAGGCTATTGCCTCGGCTACCGGCTGAGCTACCGCGGGCGCACGGTGTGCTACATCACCGACAACGAACTCTACCTCTCCAGCGATCCGCGCTATGACCTGGCCTACGTCGAGCGCCTGGCGAATTTCGTGCGCGGCGCGGATCTGCTCATTACCGACACCACCTATCGCGACCACGAGTATGCGAGCAAGGTGGATTGGGGCCATTCCTGCGTCAGCGAAGTGGCGGATCTCGCGGCACGGGCAAAGGTCAAGCGCCTGCATCTGTTCCATCACGACCCGGACCAGACCGACGACGATATCGACCTCAAGCTGAAGGAGACCAGGGAAGCCCTTGCCCGCCTGGGCTCCAACGTCGTATGCGAGGCACCGAGCGAAAGATCGAAACTGGTACTTTAGGTTGGATTCGCGTTGCAGCGCATGCCCGGCGAAGCCGCGGGCGATTTCGTATAGAATTGCGCCTCTCGCCCCGGTAGCTCAGTGGATAGAGCGGCCCCCTCCTAAGGGGCAGGTCGGACGTTCGATTCGTCTTCGGGGCACCATGAAATCAAACGCTTGGGCATAGGCTGCGTTCCCTCGGCGTGAGGCGCACAGATGCGGCAAGCCGCGGTAGGTCCGCGCTGCATCAGAGCGGGCCTACGCCCATCGTCCCCAACCATCCCAGGCTTTCCGGTCCGCCGCGCACGTTGGCAACGGCACAGTAGCGGGACTAAACTGCAGCATGTGATCCGGCCCTGGCGTCGGTCGCCAGCGCGGATTTTTTGAGGAGGGGCTGACATGAGAATTCAGATGGTCGCCGCCTTGATCCTGTTCGCGGCGGCGGCGCAAGTGCCCGCGCGCGACGTTGCCGTGGAGCAAAGCGCAGTGGAATATGCGCGGCGGGAATACAGACAAGCCGAGGCCGAGCATAAGGCCGATGTGGAGCAGATGGAGCGCACCAGGAAAGCGCTGGAGCCGTTGCAGAAGCAGTTTGAGCAAGAGCAGAAGAAGGCAGGCCTGTCCGAGCAGAGACAGGGACAGGCGCGCGCCCGGTTGCAGAAGGCCGAGGAAGCATTGGATCGGGCCTGGAAGCAATGATCTCGCACGTTATTTAGAGGATTTTGCGCATGGCCGAAGACAGGCGTGAAGTGGTTGTGACCGACATCAAGGTTCCGTTCTGGTCCATCGTGGTGCTGATGGTCAAATGGGCCATCGCTGCGATTCCCGCAGTTATCATTCTTATGCTTATCGCCGCAGCCTTTTCCTTGGTGCTCGGTATGCTCCCAGGAGGCGGCTGGCACCATTATTGGGGCATGAGCCGCAGCTGGTCGTAGCACGCGCGCCCGCTGGCGGCGTGTCGCCACTTGAAACCGGAAGCTTGGACGAAACATGATCAAAAGCATGGACCATCTGGTGCTGACCACGCGCGACGCGGAAAAGTGCATCGATTTCTATACCCGTGTCCTGGGGATGAAGCTGGAAAGCTTCGGCGCGGGGCGCCGCGCGCTGCGCTTCGGCGAGCAGAAGATCAATATCCACGACAAAAACACCGTCACCGACGGCTACGCCGCGCATCCGACACCGGGTTCGCTCGATATCTGTTTTCTCGCGGACCGGCCGCTGGACCAGGTGACGGCGCAGCTGCAGGCAGCCGGAATACCGATCGAGCTCGGACCGGTGGCGCGCACCGGCGCGCGCTTTGCGCTGCGCTCGATCTACGTGCGCGATCCGGATCAAAACCTGATCGAGATCTCCGAACCCGGCAGCGCCTGAATGCCGGTGCCACCGCCGCAGCATGAGCAGCTCGCGCCCTCGGCCTGGGTCTGCCGTTTCGCGGCTTTGATAGTCGCCGGCGGCGCAGTGCTCGATCTCGCCTGCGGCCAGGGACGGCATGCGCGCTACCTGGCCGGCCTGGGCTACCGCGTCGAGGCGGTCGACCGCGACGCTGCATCGCTGGCCGCGCTTGCCGGGATCGCGCGGGTGACGACGCGCTGCGCGGACCTCGAAGGCGCGCCTTGGCCCTATGCAGCCGCATGCTTCGACGGCATTGTCGTCACCAATTACCTGCATCGGCCGTTGCTGCCCGAACTGCTCGCCGCCTTGCGCCCGCAGGGCGTATTGATTTATGAAACTTTCGCGCTCGGAAACGAAAAGCTCGGTCGCCCGTCTAACCCCGAGTTTCTGCTGCGGCCGCAGGAGTTGCTGCAATGGGCGCAGGGGCGCTTGCAGGTGCTTGCTTTTGAACAGGGGCGCGTCGAGCTGCCCAAGCCGGCAGTGATCCAGCGCATTTGCGCGATCAACGGCGGATTTGAGGGCTGCCGGCTGGATCCGGTGCGCTAGAGGCTGATTTGGGCTGTTCCGGGGTATTTATCTATCCCGGCGGCGGGTGTAATGCGTTAAAATCAAACATTTTCCTCACGGGACGGCGTTTATGTTGAGCGGAAGCCTGGTTGCCATTGTCACCCCCATGCTTGAAGACGGGGCGCTGGACATCGGCTGCTTCAAAAGCCTGATCGATTGGCATATCGCCGAGGGTACGCAGGGCATAGTGGTCGTCGGCACCACCGGCGAGTCGCCCACGGTGAATTTCGACGAGCACAAGGAATTGATCCGCATCGCGGTCGAGCATGCCGCAGGGCGGGTGCCCGTGATAGCGGGCACCGGGGCCAATTCGACCGCCGAAGCGATCGAGTTGTCCGAGTCGGCCAAGCACTCGGGTGCGCAGTACAGCCTGTCGGTCGTGCCGTATTACAACAAGCCGACGCAGGAAGGCATGTACCGGCATTTTCGCGCCATTGCCGAGGCGGTCGATCTGCCGCTGATTCTTTACAACGTCCCTGGGCGCACGGTTGCCGACCTGCAAAACGACACGGTGCTGCGTCTGGCCCAGGTTCCCAATATCATCGGCATCAAGGATGCGACCGCGAGCCTGGAGCGCGGCAGCGATCTGCTGCGGCGTGCGCCGAAGGAGTTCGCGGTCTACAGCGGCGAGGACGCAACCGGCCTGCCGCTGATGCTGATGGGCGGCCATGGCGTGATTTCGGTTACCGCGAACGTTGCCCCGCGGCTGATGCGGGAAATGTGCGCCGCGGCCCTGGCAGGCGATATCGCGCGTGCGCGTGAAGCCAACAACCGCCTGCTCGGCCTGCATACGAAACTGTTCGTCGAGGGCAATCCGATTCCGGTGAAATGGGCGCTGGCGCAGATGGGGCTGATCAAGACCGGAATTCGGCTGCCGCTGGTGCCTCTGTCGGCAAATTTTCATGAAGCGGTCCGAGCAGCGATGCGCCAGGCCGGCATCCAGGTGAAAGACGGTCAGTGCTAAGAGCAGGGAACAGGACGAGGGGATTGGTCCTCTCGCGCTCCCCAAAATCAGGCGCCTTAGGACAGTTATGTCGGGTGCTATTCGTCGAGGGTAATGTCATATGAAGCGTAATGCAGTTTATGTCGTGCTGTTTGCACTGCTCGCTGGCTGCAGCAGCATGCAGGACTTGGTCCAGGGTGACAAAATAAAATATAAGTCCGAGTCGAAGCAGCTGCCGCGGCTGGAGGTGCCGCCGGACCTGACTACGCCTTCGCGCGACGATCGCTATGCGCTGCCCGAGGTGGCTACCCGTGGGTCGGCTACCTTGTCCACCTATAACGCAGAGCGCTCCGGCACCGTGCGCGCCGGCTCCACGGACATCCTGCCCAACGTGGCGAAAGTGCACATCGAACGCGCGGGCAGCGAGCGCTGGCTGGTCGTGCCCGAGGCTCCGGAAAAAGTCTGGCCGATGGTGAAGGAATTCTGGCAGGGGCTGGGTTTCCTGATCAAGACGGAGAACCCCCAGGTCGGCGTGATGGAAACCGACTGGGCCGAGAACCGCGCGAAGATAACGGATAGCCCGATACGCAGCATACTCGGAAAGGTTTTCGATTCGGCTTATTCGACCGGGGAGCGCGACAAATTCCGTACCCGGCTGGAGCGCGGCAGCGCTCCGAATACCACTGAAATCTACATCACCCATCGTGGCATGGACGAAGTCTATACCACCGAGTCCAAAGACAACACCGTGTGGCAGCCGCGTGCGCCGGATCCCGAACTGGAAGCAGAGTTTCTGCGCCGTCTGATGGTGCACTTCGGCGTAGAGGACGCGCGCGCCAAGTCGGAACTCGCAGCCGGCAACGAAAAGTTCGAGCGCGCCAAACTGGTGCGCGCGACCAAAGGCAGCGGCTCGCTGCAAATGGATGACGCCTTCGACCGCGCCTGGCGCCGTGTCGGCCTGGCGCTGGATCGCGTCGGCTTCACCGTCGAAGACCGCGACCGCTCCAAGGGCTATTACTATGTGCGTTATGTCGATCCGCGGATCGACGGGCAGACCGGCCCGGAGAAGGACAAAGGTTTCCTGTCCAAGCTCGCGTTCTGGAGAAGCGACAAGAATGCGATCAAGGCTGAGCAGTACCGCGTACTGGTCAAGGGAGCGGGTACCGGCAGCGAGGTGCAGGTGCTGAACAAGGATGGGCAGCAGGACGACTCCGATACCGGCCGGCGCATACTCTCGCTGCTGTATGAACAGCTGAAATAGCGCATGCGCTTTGCCTGCCTGGGAAGCGGCAGTCGGGGTAACGCGCTAATCGTCGAACGCGGCGGCACGCGCCTGATGCTCGATTGCGGCTATCCGGTGCGCGAGACGGAGCGCCGCCTCGCGCGCCTGGGCCTTGCCCCGGCCGACCTTGCCGGCATTCTGATCACGCACGAGCATAGCGACCACACCGCCGGGGCATGCAAGTTCGCGCGCAAGCACGAACTGCCGCTATGGCTGACGCATGGCACGCTGAAGGCTTTGCCCGGGGACGTGTCGGGACTGCGGCAGATCCACATCATCGACAGCCATAGTCCGTTTGCCATCGGCGAGCTGCAATTGCTGCCTTTTCCCGTGCCGCATGACGCGCGCGAGCCTGCCCACTTCGTGTTCTCGGACGGAGCGCATCGCCTGGGCGTGCTGACCGACACCGGCACCTCCACCAGCCATATCGAAGCCATGCTCTCCGGTTGCGATGCGCTGGTGCTCGAATGCAACCACGACCTCGACTTGCTGATGGGCGGAGATTATCCGCAGACGCTGAAGGCGCGCGTTGCCGGCCGCTACGGCCACCTGGATAACGAAAGCTCGGCCGGCCTTCTGGCTGCGCTCGATCGCAGCCGGCTGCAGCACCTGGTCGCGGCGCATTTGTCGCAGCACAACAACACGCCCGAACTTGCCTGCCGGGCGCTGGCGCAGGCAATGGGCTGCGCGCCCGGCTGGATCGGCGTGGCCGATCAGGATGAAGGTTTCGCCTGGCGCGAAATTGTTTAGGTATCGCGGCGGGATTTTGCGTACTGCAGCACGCGAGGAGCGGGCAGCAAACACAGCGTGGAGGTTTTATCCAAGATCGCCGATTGCGCGCGGATGTGCTTTTCATCCGTGCGCAATCGACGATCCGCGCGGACGGTTTCTCGTCCGCGCAATATTGCGGCTCTGGAACAAGCGGGGGCGCGCGAGCTAAGCCGCCGCGCATAAAAAAAGCCGGTCCGAAGACCGGCTTTTTCTTGCCCGAACTGCAGGCTTACTTCTTGGGCTCTTCCTTGGCGGGCTCGGCAGGTGCAGCGGGCGCAGCCGGAGCAGCAGCTCCTGCCGCGGGGGCAGCAGCTGCGTCTTTCGGAGCCTCTGCGGCGGGTGCCGGCGCCGGTGTCGGCGCAGGCGCGGGTGCCGCAGCGGGGGCGGGGGGAGGAGGAGGCGGAGCTTCTTTACTGCAGCCGGCGAGCATTGCCGCGGCCAGTGCAGCGATCATTACTGAGCGTTTCATGTCTAGGTTCCCTTATCGATAAGTTAAGTTGCGTTTGGCGCGGTCCTCCTGGTTGTTCCCCCCCGTGCCAAGCGAAGGATTATACCGGCTTTTAAACCTGTTTTATAGTCCGCTCGTTGTGGCGGGTGCGATTCAAACTGATGTGGAGTTAAACTGGAGGCACCCAATCCCTGTGGAAGGAGCGAGGAAATGGCTGCCAAGTCACTGAGCGACGAAGAACTGCTGAGAAGGCTGGGGGCGCACCCGCAACTGCGCAATCGAATGGAGTCGTTGTTGCAGGCGGTAGAAGACGAGGCTGGCGGGCTAAGAGAGGCGGACGCGGCGGAACTGCGAGTCATAGACGAAATGCGCCGCATGGGGCAGGAAGCGTTGCAGGCGTGGGCGAGCGGGCAAGTAGAAAGGAGATCGCGGGAGAGCTGCCAAGAGAGCGGGGTCTGGAGCGAGGGTAAAAAAAACTGCACTGGCACACCACCTTTGGCGAAATTGCCGTAGAAGAGCCACAATATCGCAAAGGCAGCAAGCGGATTCGTGCTTTTGCGCAAAGTGCCAAGGTAAGTCACCGAGGCTGCTCAAAGCCATTGCAGCGTGCTGTTACCGACTTTGGGGCCGATGTGCCGTTCGCCCAAGCGATGGACAAGCTGGTGGAGCACTATGGCGTGATGCTGCCCGAGAGCACCATACGCCGCATCACAGAGGGACATGCGCAAGCCATATTTGAGGCGGTGGAACTCGATGAAGTGTGGCCAACGCAAACGGGGCACGAAGATCTGATTGCCCAGATGGACGGAGGCATGGTGCCAACGGTGGAGTCCGATGCTGCGCAAAAGGACAAACGCAAGGGCAAGAAGCTGGTCTGGAAAGAGGCCAAAATTTGTTTGGCGCACGCCAAGGGGAGCAAGACGCTTACCTTCGGCGGGACGCTACAAGGCGATGCCGTGACAGCGGGTCAACATCTGTTTGCTTGTGCCCGCGCCGCCGGCTTTGGCACGAACAGTCGAATCCACGCCGTAGGAGACGGGGCGCCGTGGATTGCCGATCAAGTGGAACAACGATTTGGAACGCGGGGTAGCTACTTGATCGACTTCTTTCATTTGTGCGAATACCTGAGTCCGGCAGCCAAAGCCCTCACCCCGACCTCGCAGGAGTGCAAGAGCTGGATGGACGATCACAAAGAACGTCTCAAGACCGGGCGCGCCCAAGAGGTCATCCAAGCGCTCAAGCCCCATCTTGAAGCGCCAAGCGTTGCCGATATTGACGCGCCCGTGCGCCAGTGCCACCGGTATCTGTCCAATCGGCTGCATCAAATCGACTATCAGCATGCGCTGGCCAATGATCTGCCGATTGGTTCGGGAGAGATTGAGAGCGCACACCGCTACGTCGCTCAAAAGCGCTTGAAGCTTCCAGGCGCATGGTGGCTAGCCGCAAACGCCGAGCACATGCTGGCCTTGCGGGTCAACCGATTCAACAAGCGCTGGGATCAATACTGGGCACAGGACGCTAAGCTTGCTGCCTGATCCCCCACCACATCACTTTGAATCGCACCCCGTTGTGGCGGAAACGGCGGGAACGGAACTGTCCCAGATTTCGGAAAAGCGCAGATAGATCCCCTGGCTTTCATGCTCATCGTTCAGCTTGAGCGTTGCGCGCGGCTGCGCCTGCACCGGGCGGCGTACGCAATGCCGCTTATCGGCCAACACAAAGCTGTCCTGGGCGCGCGCGGCATCGCCCTCGGTCTGATGGATGAACATACGGTCGCTGAACTGGCGCAGCAACTCGAGCAGGCGCGGACAATGATCGCGAATGTAGTCGGCGTTGTGCACGACAATGTACAAGCGGCTGTCGCGGCTGCGCAGCAGAAAGGCGCGCAGGAGTTCCTGCCTGCGCGGCGCATCGATTTTCAAATGGAAAAAATCGGCATCGAAAATGCGCAGCTCGCGCTGCGCCAGTTCGAACAGCCGCTCCATCGCGTCCAGGTATTCCCTGCGCGTGGATAGCAGCAGGCGCTCGGGTTGCGGCGTGCCTGTATCTTCTGTCATGTCGCGTCGGGAAGCGGGCCGATCAACTGCGCAAATTGCATTATAACTTCGCGCCTGCGGCGCTTGCACATCTCCCCTATTTGGGGGCTTCACGTTTTCCCGGGATGGTTTAGAATCGTCCGCAACACGAAAACCCATATGCCGCAAATCGGACAACCTGCTCCCTTATTTTCCCTGGCCGACGCCGACATGGAAACGGTCGGCCTTGCCTCATTCAAGGGCAAGAAGAATGTCGTGCTGTATTTCTATCCGCGCGACGGCACACCGGGTTGCACGCTGCAGGCGATCGAGTTCTCCGATCACGACGAAGAGTTCGCGCGGCACGATTGCGTGGTGCTGGGGGTGTCGCCCGACGACTGCATTTCGCATGCCGAATTCCGCGACAAGCACGGGCTGTCGGTGTGCCTGCTCGCGGACCCCGAGGCCGAGGTGTGCCAGAAGTACGGCGTGCGCGAACTGAAAGAGTGCGATGGCGCGACGAAGACCGGCATCATGCGCGCGACCTTCGTCATCGACAAGAAAGGCCGGCTGCGGCATGCACTCTACGGCGTCAACCCGCGCGGGCATGCGATGGAAGTGCTGCAGCTGGTGAAAGAGATCAACCGCGAATGCAGATCGTCAAAGACACGGTAGTTGCGCTCGACGTGCACCTATCCGATGTGCACGGCAACCTGATCCAGGAGTCGGCCGAAGCAGTGCAGTACCTGCACGGCGGCTACGATGGCATTTTTCCGCTGGTGGAACAGGCGCTGCAGGGCAGGCAGCCGGGGGAAAAGATCGAAGTGCGCCTGGAGCCCGAGGATGCGTTCGGCGAATATGACGCCGATCTGGTGCGGCTGGCCGAGCGCGCGCAATTCCCGGAAGAACTGCAGGTCGGCATGCAATTCGAGCAGGAAGACGAAAGCGGCGACGAACAATGCATTTATACCGTCACCGATGTGGCGCAAGACAAGGTGGTGCTCGACGGCAACCATCCGCTCGCCGGCATGGCGCTGCTGTTCGCCTGCACCGTGGTGGCAGTGCGCGCCGCAACTGCAGGCGAGATCGAGCGCGGCTATGCCGATGACGACTCTGCCGGACCGCTGATTACCGTAGTACAGTAGCTGCCGACAACAACGGCAGGCGCGAAGGCTCGGATTGCCTCGCGCGGATAACAAGACGGTTTTAGAGGTTGCCCATGGGAGGGCGTATGTCAGGCATGCTCGGGGTGGTCAGCTATGGTCTGGGGACGGTGGTCGGCTTTATCCTCATCGGCGTCCTCGTCTTCTGGTTTATCCAGGATGTCACGCAGAAAAAGCACGCCGTCCTGCGCAATTATCCGGTAGTCGGCCGCCTGCGTTATTTTTTCGAGAAGCAGGGGGAATATTTCCGCCAGTATCTGTTCATGAACGACCGCGAGGAGCTGCCGTTCAACCGCTCGGCGCGCTCCTGGGTCTATCGCCTGGCCAAGGCGGAAGGCGGCATCATCGGCTTCGGCTCGACCAACAATACCAACGAGCCCGGTTCCATTCTGTTCGTCAATGCGCCCTACCCGGTGCTGGACGAGGACCGGCTGCCCACACCCGCGCTGATGATAGGCGAGGGCTATGCGCGTCAGCCGTTCGAGGCGAAATCCATCGTCAATATCAGCGGCATGAGCTTCGGCGCCATCTCCGCGCCGGCCGTGCGCGCGCTGTCGCACGGCGCGGCTCTGGCCGGATGCTGGATGGATACGGGCGAGGGCGGGCTGAGCCCCTACCACATCGAAGGCGGCTGCGACATCATCATGCAGATCGGCACCGCCAAGTACGGCATTCGCGACCGCGACGGCAACTTGTCCGCGGAGCGTGCGAAGGAACTGGCGACGCAGGTCAAGGCGTTCGAGATCAAGCTGTCGCAGGGCGCCAAGCCGGGCAAGGGCGGCGTGCTGCCGGGGGGCAAAGTGACCGAAGAGATCGCGCGCATCCGCGGCATTCCGCTGCACCAGGATTCGATCAGCCCGAACCGCCATCGCGACATCGCCAACGTGAACGAGCTGGTGGAAAAGATCGCCTACCTGCGCGAGCTTACCGGCAGGCCGGTCGGGGTGAAGACGGCAATCGGCGGCTGGCAGTTCATCAACGAACTGTGCGATGCAGTCAATCGGCGCGGACTGGAGTACGCGCCGGACTTCCTCGCCATCGACGGCGGCGAGGGCGGCTCGGGCGCGGCGCCGCAGGCGCTGATGGACCACATGGCACTGCCGATCGCCGAAGCGCTGCCGCGGGTGGTGGATGCCCTGATCGAATCGGGCCTGCGTCAGCGCACACGCGTCATCGCCTCGGGCAAGCTGATCACCTCTGCGCGCGCGGCCTGGGCGCTATGCGTCGGTGCGGATTTCGTCAACACGGCGCGCGGCTTCATGTTCTCCCTGGGCTGCATCCAGGCGCTGCGCTGCCATCAGAACAGCTGTCCGACAGGCGTCACCACGCACGACAAACGCCTGCAGCGCGGCCTGGTGGTGGAGGAGAAGCGCCTGCGCGTCGCGCAATACGCAACCGGCATGAATCGCGAGATCGACATGATCGCCCACTCCTGCGGCTGCCGCCAGGCGCGCGAATTGCGGCGCGAGCACGTGCGCGTGGTGCAAAGCGCGGGTCAGAGCGTGGCGCTGAACATCCTTTATCCCTATCCCGAAGCTGCGTCCAAGCGCAGAGCGGCTTAGCGACCGCTTGTACGCGCCGACTTGAAACGTGTCCCACGTTGTGTTCGGTGTTAACCATAACCGTGTTTTCTGAACGGATGTGCTTTTCATCCGTTCAGAAAACACGGTTGGCGCGCGCAGCGCGCAATGACCGCCTGCCGGCATCGGTGGACGCGGAGGGATACTTCAAGCTGCGGTGATCGAACTTGCGCGGACGGCGTCCCGTCCACGCGGATCGCCGATTGTGCACGGATGAAAGGCACATCCGTGCACAATCGGCGATCTTGGATAAAGACGCCGAATTAGGCCGCCGCTTCAGCCAATCGAGGCGTTGAGCAGCCGGCGCGCTTCGTCTGTCACTTCGCTCGCACTGATGCCGAGCGGGCCGGCGCCGTCGCGCACCAGGGTATCGGCGGCGGCGCCGTGCAGCCACACCGCCGCCGCGGCAGCCGCGCTCGCGCCGGCACCCTGGGCCAGCAGCGCGGCGATCATGCCGGTCAGCACGTCGCCCATGCCGGCCGCGGCCATGCCCGGATTGCCGCTGGTGTTGATGCGCCAGCTTGCATCCGGGCTGGCGATGATGCTGCCGTTGCCTTTGAGCACGACCACCGCGTGATAACGCCGGGCGAGCTCCTGCGCCGCATTCAAACGATCGGTTTGCACGGACTCGGTGCTGCAGCCGAGCAGGCGCGCGGCTTCGGCCGGGTGCGGCGTGAGTACGGCCGGCGCGCTGCGCTTGGGCAGCCGCACCTGTAAAGTCTTGCTCTCCGCGATCAGATTGAGCGCATCGGCGTCGAGCACCAGCGGCACGCTCGCATCGAGCACTTCGCGCAGCAACTGCTCGGCCGACTTGACGGTGCCCATGCCGGGACCTGCGGCGAACACCGTGATCATTCCGACTTCGAGCAGCTCGCGCGGCGTACGCAGCATCAGCTCGGGCTGCGTGTAGTCGACCGTGGGCGGGCGGTCAGTCAGCAGGCCGAGGAACACTTTGCCCGCACCGAGTTTCAGCGCCGCGCGCGCGGCCAGCACCGCGGCGCCGACCATGCCGTTGGCGCCGCCGAGTACGCCCACGCTGCCGGCCCTGCCTTTATGGAAATTGCGCGGCCGCGGGGCGAGCGCCTGTCGCACGCATTCCGCCGCGGTCGTGGCGCCCTTGGCATCGCGCATCGCGCGGACATCGAGGCCGAGATCGGCAACGCGGATTTCGCCGCAGTAATCCGGACCGTCCAGGGTCAGCAGGCCGGGTTTGAGCGCGATAAAGGTAATGGTATGCGTGGCGCGCAGCGCCGTGCCCATGACCGCGCCGGTGTCGGCGTTGATGCCGCTGGCGATGTCCAGCGCGAGCTTGAGTCCGTGCAGGCGATTGATGCCGGCTATGAGTTCGGCATAGCCGCCCTCCAGCGCGCGCGCGAGGCCGATCCCGAACAGGCCGTCGACCACCAGATCCGGGCGCAGCGCGGCGGGCGGCGCAGCGTAGGTGCTGCCGCCGCATTCGCGCCATTTCTTCAGCGCCGCGAGCGCATCTTCGGACAGCTGATGCTCGTCGCCGGCGAATACCAGTTCGACGCGGTAGAACCAGCGCTTCAGGTGCGTCGCAAGCTCGAACGCGTCGCCGCCGTTGTTGCCGGGGCCGGCGAGCACGAGCACTTTCTTGCCGTTTTCGCCGAGCAGCGCGCGCGCGTATTCGGCTGCGGCCAGCCCCGCGAGCGGCATCAGCGGGGCGGCGCCGGCGCGCTCGGCGGCGCTGCGCTCGAGCGCGCGGATTTCCTCGGTCAGGCAGACAGGCTGGCTGCGGTCCGCGCGCATCAGCCTCTGCCCAGCATCCTTTGCGGCAGGTAAGTGACCATGTCCGGGAAAATCCAGATGATCGCAACTGCGGCCACCATCAGCAGGAAGAACGGCAGCGCGTGCTTGCCGATGCTGAAGATGTCCTTGCCGGTCATGCTCTGCAGCACATAGAGGTTGAAGCCCACCGGCGGCGTGATCTGGGCCATCTCGACCACCAGCACGATGAATATGCCGAACCACAAGAGATCGATATGCGCCGCCTGCACCGTGGGCAGAATGACCGCCGAAGTCAGCACGACCATGGAAATGCCGTCGATGAAGCAGCCCAGGACGATGTACAGCAGCGTCAGCACCGCGATCAGCATCACCGGCGACAGCGCCTGCTTGGTGATCCAGGCGGCCATCGATTCCGGAATGCCGGTGAAGGCCATTGCAGTAGTGAGGAAAGCCGCGCCGGTGAGGATGAAGGCGATCATGCAGGAGGTGCGCATCGCGCCCATGACGCTGGCGGAGAAGGTCTTCCAGTCGAGCGAGCCCGAAACCAGCGACAGGATGAGCGAGCCCACCACGCCGAGCACCGCCGCTTCCGTAGGTGTGGCGACGCCGCTGTAGATCGAGCCGATCACCGCGGCGATCAGCAGCACCGTGGGAATGAGCAGGCGCGAGGCGTAGAGCTTTTGCGCGAAGCTCATATGGATGTCCGAGGGCGGCGTCTTGTCCTTGTTGAGCAGGGCCCAGATGATGATGTAGCCCGAGAACAGGCTCATCAGCATGATGCCCGGCACCACGCCGGCGATGAACAGGCGCGCGATGGAAACGTTGGCCGCGACGCCGTAGACGATCATGATGATCGAAGGCGGTATCAGCAGGCCGAGCGTTCCGGCGCCGGCGAGCGAGCCTATGACCATGGGTTCGTGGTAACCGCGCTTGAGCAGTTCCGGCACGGTCATTTTGCCGATGGTGGCGGCAGTCGCCGCAGACGAACCCGAAATCGCCGCGAAAATGCCGCAGCCGATCACGTTGCAATGCATCAGCCTGCCGGGCAGTGCGGTGAGCCAGGGCGCGAGGCCGCGGAACATGTCCTCCGATATGCGGCTGCGGAACAGGATTTCCCCCATCCAGATGAATAAGGGCAGCGCCGTCAGAGACCAGCTCGCGCTCGAACCCCACACCGTGGTGGCCATGAGCTTGCCTACCGGGGTCGATGTAAACAGCTCCATCGCCGCAAAGCCCATCGCGAGCAGCACGAGGGCGATCCATACGCCGCCCGCCAGCAGCACGGCGAGCAAGGCGAGCAGGAACAGGGTGATGCCTAAGGTACTCATGGCTTTACAGGTTCTCCGACATCGCGACTTTCTTGCTCTTTTCGGCCACCAGATAGGACGGTGTGCCGCCTGAGATCAGGACGAGGAGATCGTCGAGCAGCGCGATCGCCATGATGGTCAGCCCCAAAGCCATGCCGCTTTGGGGCAGCCACAGCGGCACCGGCACCAGCCCTTGCGACACATCATTGATAATGTGTGAGGTCCAAGCCATGTCGGTCGCGTACCAGGCAAAGTATCCGACCAGGAAGCTGCTTGCAGCGAGGCACAGCAGTTCGGCCGCCTTGCGCGCGGTGCCGCTTAGCCGATCGATCAGGAGTGCGACGCGGATCTGCTCATTGCGGCGATAAGTATGGGCGAGTCCGAGAAAAGACGACGCGGCCATGCAGAAGCCGGCGAAGTCGTCGAACGAATACGCGTCGAAGCCGAGCAGGCGGCCGCTGATCTGCGCCAAAGACAGGACTGCGATGAATATCAGAAAGATTCCGGCGAGTACGCCGGAGCCGGTGTAGAGCCATTCCAGGATTTTTCTCATGCGGGCAGCCGGGTGGCCCGGGCCGGGGTTCGCCCCGGCCTGGGTCATTGTCGTCGGGTCCGTGCTACTGCAGCTCGTTGAGTATCGCCTGCGCGTCGGGTCCGGTCTTTTTCACCCAATCCTGCGCCATGGTCTTGCCGATCGCATTGAGTTCGGCTGCGAGTTTCGCGTTCGGCTTTTGCACCGTGATGCCTTTGCTCGCCATGGTCTTCTTGTAGCCCTCGTCCTCGGCTTCGCTGGTGGCCCAGCCTTGCGCTTCGGCCTTGGCCGCAAGCGACAGGACTTCCTTCTGCAGCGCCGGATCGAGCTTGGCGAAAGCGGCCTTGTTCACGATAACGACGTTGAGCGGCAGGAATGCTTGCGCGTCGGTGTAGTACTTTAGGTAATCCCAGGCTTGCGTATCGACCCCGGTGGCGCCGGAGGTGATCATCGCGTCGACCAGGCCGGTAAGGAAGGCCTGCGGGATTTCGGGCACCTGCACCGTGGTCGGAATCGCGCCGAGCAGCTTGGCGAATTCGGAGGTGACCGGACTATAGGTGCGGAACTTCACGCCTTTGAGGTCGGCGGTGGCATTGAGCGGTTTCTTGGTGTAGATGCCTTGCGGCGGCCAGGGAACCGCAAACAGAATTTTGATGCCTTGTGCATCCAGTCGCTTTTCGACGTAGGGACGCGCAATGCGCAGCAGTTTTTTCGCCGAGGCGTAATTCGGCGCGAGGAACGGGTTGGAGTCGAACGCGAAAATCGGATTCTCGTTGGCCATCGACGATATCAATATCTGGCCGATGTTGACCTGGCCGGTCTGCACCGCACGCTTGATTTCGGGCGCCTTGATCAGCGAGGCGTTGCTGTGTACCACGATATCGAGCTTGCCGCCGCTCGCCGCCTTGACGTCCTCGGCGAACTGCTTCACGTTCTTGGTGTGGAAATTGCTGTCGGGATAAGGCGTAGGCATGTCCCACTTGGTCTGCGCCAGGGCGCTGCCCGATGCGAGGCCGGCGATGAGCACTGCGAACAGCGATTGCTTCAGTTTCATGTTTGCTCTCCTCTGATGATGTGTGTTCGTCTTCAGCTCTTGCACGCGATTTCGACGACCTGTCCAGCCAGAGCCAGCGACGCGGTCAGCCCGGGCGACTCGATGCCGAACAGGTTGACCAGGCCCGCCACGCCGTGTTCTCGCGGGCCCTGGATCACGAAATCGCTGGCAGCTTGATCCGGTCCCCCCAGCTTGGGCCGTATGCCCGCGTAACCCGGTTCCAGTTGTCCATCCCTGAGTCCGGGCCAGTAATCGCGTATCGCCCGATAAAATCCGTCTGCACGATGCAAGCCGACATCGTAGTCTATTTCGGCGATCCATTCTACGTCCGGCCCGAAGCGCGCCTGCCCTGCGAGATCCAGGGTCAGGTGCACGCCGAGGCCGGCGGCCTCCGGCACCGGGTAGATCAGATGAGCAAAGGGCGAGCGGCCGCTCAAACTGTAGTAGTTGCCCTTGGCGTAATGGGTGGGCGGGACCAAGCCCTGCGGGAAACCGCGCAAGGCGCCCGCGACGCGCTGCGCGTACAGGCCCGCGCTGTTGATCACGGTCCGCGCCAGCAGCTGCATCGGCTCGTCGCCGCCGACCTCGAGCATGATCCCATCATTGTGTACGGCGCCGCCGATCACCGGACTTTGCAGCGCGAGCATCGCGCCGTGGTCCTCGGCCTCGCCCAGGTAAGCGAGCATCAGGCCGTGGCTGTCGACGATTCCGGTCGAGGGCGAAAGCAGGGCGGCGACGCAGCGCAGCTGCGGCTCCATAGTCTTGGCCTGATCTGCAGTGAGCAGGCGCAGGTCGTCGACGCCGTTGGCCGCCGCATGCGCCTGGATCTTGTGTAGCGTGGCGATCTGCGCGGTGTCCGTCGCCACGATCAGCTTGCCGCAGCGGCGGTGGGCGACCCCGCGCTCGGCGCAATAGCGGTACAGCAGCTGGCGTCCGTTCACGCAGGAGACGGCTTTGAGCGAACCGGGCGCGTAGTAGATGCCGGCGTGGATGACTTCGCTGTTGCGCGAACTGGTTTCGGTGCCGATCGCGCTTGCGGCTTCGAGCACGACGACTTCGCGCCCGGTGAGCGCGAGGCTGCGCGCCACTGCAAGGCCGACGACACCCGCGCCGATGACGACGCAATCTACGCTTTCTGCCATGTCGTAAGCTGACTATCTCTTGCGCGGACGAAAAGCTGTCCGCGCGGATCGTGGATTGCACACGGATGAAAAACATATCCGTGCGCAATCCGCGATCTTGTATAAGAGCCGCCCCAAACTGCCCTCGCTTTTTTCCATAACCGTGTTTTCCGTGCGGATGCGCTTTTCATCCGTGCGGAAAACACGGTTGGCGCGCGCGGCGCGCAATTCTACGTACCCTGCCGCTTGATGCATCGATGAAAAGCTACAGCACGGCGAGCCGGCTGTTGGAGAGATCGGTGATCAGCATGGAGCCCGGTGCGTGGGTAATGCAGAAATCCGGTTTGGCCTCGGCGATCACGGCCTGCGGCGTCACGCCGCAGGCCCAAAACACCGGCAATTCATCGGCCGCCACCGGCACCGAGCCGCCCCAGTCCGGCCGCGCGAGGTCGCGGATGCCGATGAGCTCCGGCTTGCCGATGTGAACCGGGGCGCCGTGCACGCCGGGAAAACGCGAGGTGATCTGAATCGCGCGTATGGCGTCGGCTGGGCGAAACGGCCGCATCGATACCACCAGCGGCCCGCGAAAGCGTCCGGCCGGCGTGGTCTGAATGCTGGTGCGGTACATCGGCACGTTTCTGCCTTCGTCCTGATGCCGCAGGCGCAGTCCGTCCTCGAGCAGCGCCCATTCGAAGGAGAAGGAGCAGCCGAGGATGAAGCTCACCAGATCGTCGCGCCACAAGCCATGGATATCGGTGGGCTCCTCCACCACTTCGCCGTGCCGGAACACGCGATAGCGCGGCACGTCGCTTCTGATATCGATGTCCGTGCCCAGCGCGGGCAGCGCCGCGGCCCCCGGCTCGGATACCGCGAGCAGCGGGCAGGGCTTGGGATTGGCCTGGCAAAAGCGCAGGAAGTCGGAAGCCAGGTCCGCGGGCAGGATGACGACATTGCCTTGCACGCAACCGGGCGCCAGGCCCGAGGTGTGGCCGGTGATTTCGCCGGCGCGTATGCGCAGCCTGACGGCCTGTGCCTGGCTGACAATGGGTTCGGTGGGGTTCATGGAGAACGAGCGTGATATGATTTTGCGCATCCTAGCAGAAGCCCGAGGGCGCGTGAATCGGACGTAGTCTGATGCGTGCCCGGCAAACCTCATGAATCAACAACGCTGGCAGTTCTGGATCGACCGTGGCGGCACGTTCACCGACATCGTCGCGCGCCGCCCCGACGGCGGCATCGTCACGCACAAGCTGCTCTCGGAAAACCCGGAGCATTACCGCGACGCCGCGCTCGCCGGCATCCGCCATCTGCTCGGTGTCCCAAGCGGGGCGCCGATTCCGGGCGAGCGGATCGAAGCCGTGAAAATGGGCACCACGGTCGCAACCAACGCTTTGTTGGAACGCAAGGGCGAGCGCACGGTGCTGTTCATCACGCGCGGCTTCCGCGACGCGCTGCGCATCGCCTACCAGAACCGGCCGAAGATCTTCGCGCGCCACATCGTCCTGCCCGAACTGCTCTACAGCAAGGTGGTCGAAATCGAGGAACGCGTCGGCGCCCACGGCGAAGTGCTCACGCCGCTCGATGTGGAAGGAACGCGGCGCGATCTGCAGGCCGCCTATGATGAAGGCTATCGCTCGCTTGCGGTCGTGTGCATGCACGGCTATCGCTACCAGGAGCATGAGAAACAGGTGGCCGCAATGGCGCGCGCAATCGGCTACGGCCAGGTTTCGGTGTCGCACGAAGTGAGCCCGATGATGAAGCTCGTCAGCCGCGGCGATACCACCGTGGTCGATGCCTATCTGTCGCCGATCCTGCGGCGCTACGTCGGGCAGGTGGCGAGCGAACTCGAAGGCGTGCGCCTGATGTTCATGCAATCGAACGGCGGGCTCACCGACGCGCGCCGCTTTCAGGGCAAGGACTCCATCCTGTCCGGGCCGGCGGGGGGCATCGTCGGCGCGGTGCGCACCTCGCTCGCCGCCGGCTTCGACAAGATCATCGGCTTCGACATGGGCGGGACCTCGACCGACGTATCCCACTATGCGGGCGAATTCGAGCGCGCGTTCGACACCCAGGTCGCGGGCGTGCGCATGCGCGCGCCGATGATGAGCATCCACACCGTCGCCGCCGGCGGCGGCTCGATCCTGCATTTCGACGGCGCGCGCTACCGCGCCGGCCCGGATTCGGCCGCGGCCAATCCCGGACCCGCGTCCTACCGCAAGAACGGGCCGCTCGCGGTCACCGACTGCAATGTCATGCTGGGCAAGATCCAGCCGAAGTTTTTTCCGGCCGTGTTCGGGCCCGAGGGCGACGAGCCGCTCGATGCCGACGTGGTGCGCAAGAAGTTCGCCGAGCTCGCGCGCGAAATCCGCGAGGCGACGGGCGATGCGCGCACGCCGGAGCAGGTGGCCGAAGGTTACATCGACATCGCCGTAGGCAACATGGCCAATGCGATCAAGCAGATTTCGGTGCAGCGCGGCCACGACGTGACCGAATACACGCTGTGTTGCTTCGGCGGCGCGGGCGGTCAGCACGCCTGCCTCGTGGCCGATGCGCTGGGCATGACACGCGTGTTCATCCATCCGCTCGCCGGCGTGCTCTCGGCCTACGGCATGGGCCTCGCGGACATCACCGCCATGCGCGAGCAGGCGGTCGAGGTTGCGCTGACGCAGGACAACTGGAAACTGCTCGAAGACAGCCTGGCCAAGCTCGCCGTCCCCGCGCGCGAGGAAGTGCTGCGCCAGGGCGTGCCGCCCGAGCGCGTGCGCGTGCTGCAGCGCGTGCATCTGCGCTACGACGGCACCGATTCGGCGCTGATCGTGGCTTTCGGCTCGATTGCGGACATGGTGAAGCAGTTCGAGAGCGCCTACCGCAAGCGCTATTCCTTCCTCATGCCCAAGCGTGCGCTCCTGGCCGAAGCGGTATCGGTCGAAGTCCTAGGGACGTCAGATGCGGGCGCCTCCGATGCGCCGGCCGAGGCTGCGCCCGCCTCTGCTGCGAGCGGGGCGGACAGCGCGCCGCTGGCGGCGGACACCGTGGACATGCACACCGGGGGCAGGTCGCAGCGCACGCCGGTGTACCTGCGCGACGCGCTGCACTCCGGCCACAAGATCAAGGGGCCGGCCATCATCGCCGAGGCCAACGCCACCACCGTGGTCGAGCCCGGCTGGCAGGCCGAGGTGACGCGCCTGGATCATCTGGTGCTCAGGCGCGTCGAGGCGCGGCCCGCGCGCGTCGCCATCGGCACCACGGTCGATCCGGTGATGCTCGAGGTGTTCAACAATCTGTACATGTCGATCGCGGAGCAGATGGGCCTGCGTCTGGAGGCCACGGCCTATTCGGTCAACATCAAGGAGCGGCTGGATTTCTCCTGCGCGCTGTTCGACGCCCAGGGCCAGCTCATCGCCAACGCGCCGCATCTGCCGGTGCATCTGGGCTCGATGGGCGAGTCGATCAAGACGGTGATGCGCGAAAATGTGGGCAGGATCAAGCCCGGCAACATCTACATGCTCAACGCGCCGTACAACGGCGGCACGCACCTGCCCGACATCACCGTGATCACTCCGGTCTTTGACAATAACGACGGCGACGACGCCGGAAAGAACATCCTGTTCTACGTCGGCTCGCGCGGGCATCACGCCGACGTCGGCGGCATCACCCCGGGATCGATGCCGCCCGACAGCAAGGTGGTGGAAGAGGAAGGCGTGCTGATCGACAATTTCCTGCTGGTCGAGGAAGGGCGGCTGCGCGAGGAAGAGACGGTCGCGCTGCTCGGCTCGGGCAAATACCCGGCGCGCAACATCGAGCAGAATCTCGCGGATCTGCGCGCGATGATCGCGGCCAACGAGAAAGGCGTGCAGGAACTGCGGCGCATGGTCGAGCATTTCGGGCTGGACGTGGTGCACGCCTATATGCGCCATGTGCAGGACAATGCCGAGGAGGCGGTGCGCCGCGTGATCGACGTGCTCAAGCCGGGCGAGTTCAGCTACGAGATGGACTCGGGCGCGGTGATCCGCGTCAAGATCGGCATCGACCACGCCGAGCGCAGTGCGACGATCGACTTCACCGGCACTTCGGCGCAGCTGACCAGCAATTTCAACGCCCCGTCGGCGGTATGCATGGCGGCGGTGCTGTACGTGTTCCGCACCCTGGTCGACGACGATATCCCGCTCAATGCGGGCTGCCTCAAACCGCTTAAAGTGATCATTCCGGAAGGCAGCATGCTGCGGCCGCGCTATCCGGCCGCCGTGGTCGCGGGCAACGTCGAAACTTCGCAATGCATCACCGATGCGCTCTACGGGGCGCTGGGCGTGATGGGCGCGTCGCAGGGCACGATGAACAATTTCACTTTCGGCAACGCCGACTACCAGTATTACGAGACCATCTGCGGCGGCTCGGGCGCGGGCGAGGGCTTCGACGGCACCGACGGCGTGCACACGCACATGACCAACACCCGGCTGACCGACCCGGAGGTGCTGGAATGGCGTTTTCCGGTGTTGCTGGAGAGTTTCGGCTTGCGCGCCGGTTCGGGCGGCAAAGGCAAATGGCACGGCGGCGACGGCATCGTGCGGCGGGTGCGTTTCCTCGAGGCAATGACCGCGGCGATCCTGTCGGGCCACCGCCGCATTCCCCCCTACGGCATGGCCGGCGGCGAGCCGGGCAAGGTCGGACGCAACTGGGTCGAGCGCGCCGATGGCAACAGGCTGCAGCTGGGCGGAGCGGACAAGGCGGAGCTCGTGCCGGGTGACGTGTTTGTCATTGAAACTCCGGGTGGAGGGGGATTTGGGCCGCCGGGCGGCTGAATGGTCCCGCCCGGAAGGTGAAGTATTACCTATCGGGTTTGCCGCGGATTTTCTATAATCAGGCGCTTGCAAGGGAAGTGTTCAGCCACTGAGGCAGCATGGACCGAACCACAGTTTTCACCAAAACCGCCAAAGGCCTGATGGAGGCGACTGGAAAAACCAGTCACCTGTCGCGGGACATTCGCGCCGTCCTCAAAGAGGTCGATGGCAGAGCCACGGTGGAACTGCTGCAGACCAGGCTGGGCAAGATGTCGGAGGCCAAGCTGCAGGAAGCCCTTGAGACGCTGATGAAGGACGACTTCGTGCGCGAGTTCTCGACCGCGGCGTCCAGCGTCGCGCCGACTACGGCACGGACCGCACCTCCGCCACCCAGGGCTCCCGCCGCAAGCGGTGACGAGGACCTCGACTTCACCTCGGCGATTCCTAGCTCGCCGCGCGTAGACAAGCGAGCCGAAGAAGCGGCGAAGCAGAAAGCCCAGGCCGCTGCGGTAGCCGCGGAGGCACGTGCCAAGGCGGAGGCGGCAGCGCGGGCCAAGGCCGCCGCAGAAGCCGCAGCGCGCGCCAAAGCCGAAGCGGAAGCCAAGGCCAAAGCGCAAGCAGCGGCGCGTGCCAAGGCCGAGGCCGAAGCCAAAGCGAGGGCAGAAGCCGCGGCACGAGCCAAAGCGGAGGCGGACGCGCGAGCGAAGCGCGAGGCCGAGGAGCGCGCGCGCAAGGAAGCTGAGGAAAAGGCGCGGCGCGAGGCCGATGAGCTGCGCGCGAAACTCGAGGAAGAGCGCAAGGCGCGCGAAGAAGCCGAACGCAAGGCGAGGGAAGAAGCGGAACGCCAGCGCAGGGAAGCCGAGGAAAAGGCGCGGCGCGAGGCCGATGCGCTGAGGGCAAAAATCGAGGAAGAGCGCAAGGCGCGCGAAGAAGCTGAGCGCAAGGCGAAGGAGGAAGCGGAGCGCCAGCGCAGGGAAGCCGAGGAAAAAGCGCGGCGCGAGGCCGATGAGCTGCGCGCGAAACTCGAGGAAGAGCGCAAGGCGCGCGAAGAAGCCGAACGCAAGGCAAAGGAAGAGGCTGAGCGCAGGGCACGCGAGGACGCGGAGCGCAAAGCCCGCGAGGATGAGGAACGCAAAGCCAAGGAAGAGGCTGAGCGCAGAGCCCGCGAGGATGAGGAACGCAACGCGAAGGAAGAGTCTGAGCGCAGAGCCCGTGAGGATGAAGAGCGCAAAGCCAAGGAAGAGGCCGAGCGCAAGGCGCGGGAAGAAGCGGAGCGCGCACGCCTGGAGGCCGAAGAAAGGGCCAAGCGCGAGGCCGAGGATAGAGCCAGACGCGAGGCCGAGGAGGCGCAGCGCAGAGCGAACGAGGAAGCAAGGCGCAAGGCGCAGGAAGCAGCCGAGCGCGAACGCCGCGAAGCCGAGGAAAAAGCCGCGCAGCAACCGCCGGAGCCGGCCGGATCTGCCTTGGACGATCTGGTCAAGATCGAAACCGATTTCGATGCCGTATTGAAGGCGAGCGCGGGGGCGCCGCAGGAAGCGGCGAAGCGTCCTGCCGGACCCGATGACCTGCTGCAGAAGGCGGCCGAGGAACTGGAGCGCCGGCAGGCCGAAGAGCAGGCAAGGGCAGCCGAAGAAAAGGCGCGCGCGAAGGCCGAGGCCGAGGCTGAGGCAAAGCGTGCCGAGGAAGAGGGGCGCCGCAAGGGCAAAGGGCAGGAATGGAAGAAGGCCGCGCCGGTCGGAGCGGAGGAGCACTTGAGCTCGCAGGCAGAGGCGCAGGCGCTGCTGGATGAGCAAAACGCGGAGACCGAGCGCCACTTCGCCGATATGGAGAAGGAGCTGGAAGCGGAACAGGCTGCCGCGCCCGTGCCGAAAAAGACGCCGGAGCCGCAAGAACCTTCGCCTGCGCGCAAAAAGAAGGAAGCGAAAGAGAGTGCGCGCGCCGCGGCCGCCGCAGCAGCAGCGCAGGCGCGCGAGGCCGAGCTCGAGTTCGAGCCGGCGCCGGCGCCGTATCGTCTCCGCATCAATTGGGGCAAGCCGGTGGCGCTGGGGCTGTTCCTGCTCATCGTGCTTGGCCTGGTCGGGGTTAACTTCATCTCTTTCGACGGCTCTATTCCGCAGTTTGAAAAAGCGGCGGGCGCCTATTTGCAGCAGCCGGTAAAGATCAAGTCGCTGCACCTGTCTCTGGTGCCGCGGCCGCATTGGCGCATGGACGGCGTGAGCGTGGGCAATGAGGGTCAGCTCAAGGTCGCGCGGGTCAATGCGGTCGCCGAGCTCGGCAGCATGTTCAGCGACAAAAAGGCGTTTTCCTCGATCGAGCTCGACTCACCGGTACTGGGCGAGCAGGGACTGCTGGCCCTGCTCTTCGGCAAGCCGGCGGGGCGGGACTTCAAAGTCGCGAGCATCGTCGCGAAAAACGCGAAACTCGAATCGAAGACCTTCATCCTGCCGGCCCTGGACGCAAAAATTGCGCTGGGCGAAGACGGCGCCTGGCAAAAAATTGCGCTCGAGACGCCGGACCACAAGACCAGCCTGACGCTGAAGCCGGAGGGCGATGGTGCCGCGCTCGAAGTCGAGACCAATGCGTTCAGCTTGCCGTTTCATCCCTCGTTCATTCTGGAAAACTTCGTTGCCAGCGGCCAGATTCGCCGCGGCGAACTCAGGCTGAAGGAATTCAAGGGCGGGATTTTCGACGGTTACCTGTCGGGCAACGCCAACCTCAAATGGGGCGCGGACTGGAGCCTGGACGGGGAGATCAGCGTGCGCGCGATGGATCCGGGCAAGTTCGCGCCCGCGCTGCTGGATCAGGGCAGGCTCGAGGGCAAGGCGGCATACTCGATGCGCGCGAAGTCCTATGACGAGTTGTATGAGGCGCCGCGCCTGGAAGGCAGTTTCGACATTCTGAAGGGCAACGTGCTCGGGATAGACCTGGGACGGATGTTGCAGGGCGGTGGCGCGGGCGGCAAGACTGCGTACGCCGAACTGACCGGCGGTTTCGTGCGCGAAGCGGGCAGGACTCAGCTGCGTCAGATCAATCTGGTTTCGGGCCCGGTGTCCGCCGGCGGCAGCGCCGAGGTCGATGCGGCCAAACGCATCAGCGGCCGCTTTGTCGTCGAACTCAAGTCTCCCGTGGCGCATGCACGCGCCAACCTGACGCTGTCCGGCACGTTGCAGGAACCGCATTTCAGCCGCTGATTTCCGCCGCTGCGCGGCGGCGCAAGCGCGCTTATTCTTTGCCCTTGAGCAAGGCCTTGAGATCGGCGAACGCCTTGTAGGTCGACGGCGCTTCGGGCGCGTCGGTGCGCGCCGGGTCGGCACGCCCGGCGGAATCCAGATAGCGCGCGTGCTCGTTGTCGTGGCAGTAGATGCACAGCAATTCCCAGTTGCTGCCGTCGCTCGGATTGTTGTCGTGATTGTGGTCGCGGTGATGCACCGTGAGCTGCTGCAGGTTGGTACGCGTGAATTCGCGCGCGCAGCGTCCGCACACCCAGGGGTAGATCTTGAGCGCCTGTTCGCGATAATCCTGTTCGCGCAGCTCACGCTTGCGCCTGGCCTCGGCGACGATCTGATCCATTTTGCTGCTGGCGGATGGAGTCTTGCTTGACGGCATGTGGGCTTTCTCCGATCGATGAGCATTGTGCACTCCAGCGGTTCGATTCTCAACCGTGATTCCGCTATAATCGCGCTTTAACGGCGCTAGCTTTCATGGCTGAAATCCTCAAGCTGCGCGGCAGCCCCGCGCTCTCCGCGTTCCGTCTGGAAAAACTGCACGCCCGCCTGGCCGAAGCCGCGCCGGGCGCGCGCATCGCCGGCGCCGAATTCTGGCATTTCATCGAGGCGGCACACCCGCTGGCCGCGCGCGAGCGCGCCGTGCTCGAGCAGCTGCTCGTCTACGGCGAAGCGGTGCGGCCGCGCGCTCCCGCGGGCGAATTGGTGCTGGTCGTGCCGCGCATAGGCACCATCTCGCCCTGGTCGTCCAAGGCCACCGATATCGCGCGCCAGTGCGGCCTGCCTGCAGTGCGGCGCATAGAGCGTGGCATCGCGTATTACATCGAAGGCGCATCCGGACAGAAATGGGAAGTCGCCGCGCTGCTGCACGACCGCATGACCGAGAGCGTGCTCGACACCCTGGACGCGACGGAGCAGCTGTTCCGCCACGTCGCGCCGCGGCCGCTGGTCGCGGTCGACGTGTTCGCGCGCGGGCGCGCGGCGCTGGAGGAAGCCAATCGCAGCATGGGTCTGGCGCTGTCCGCGGACGAAATCGACTATCTGCTCGAGAATTTCCGCGCGATCGGCCGCAACCCCACCGATGCCGAACTCACGATGTTCGCGCAGGCCAATTCCGAACACTGCCGCCACAAGATTTTCAACGCCTCCTGGGTCATCGACGGCAAGGCCGAGGCGCAGACGCTGTTCGGCATGATACGCGAGACGGAGAAGGCGAACCCGCAGGGCACGGTGCTCGCGTATTCGGACAATTCCGCGATCATGGAAGGGCGCGAGATCGCGCGCTTCTACCCCGATGCGGCCGGGCGCTACGGCTATCACCGCGAGGCGACGCATACGCTGATGAAGGTGGAGACGCACAACCATCCGACCGCGATTTCCCCGTTTCCGGGCGCAGCCACCGGCTCGGGCGGCGAGATCCGCGACGAAGGGGCGACCGGCCGCGGAGCCAGGCCCAAAGCCGGTCTCGCGGGTTTTTCCGTGTCGAATTTGCGCATTCCCGGCGCGCTGCAGCCCTGGGAAATCGACCATGGCAAACCCGGGCGCATCGCGTCGGCGCTGGACATCATGCTCGAGGGACCGATCGGCGCCGCAGCGTTCAACAACGAGTTCGGCCGCCCGAATCTGGCCGGTTATTTCCGCAGCTTCGAGATCGAAGCGGGAGGCGAGCTGCGCGGTTATCACAAACCGATCATGATCGCGGGCGGCGTGGGCAATATCGCCGCGCGCGATGCGCTCAAGCTGGGGTTGCCCGAGGGCGCGCTGCTGATCCAGCTCGGCGGGCCGGGCATGCTCATCGGCATGGGCGGCGGCGCGGCATCGAGCATGGCCACCGGCGCCAACACCGAGGACCTGGATTTCGATTCGGTGCAGCGCGGCAACGCCGAAATCCAGCGCCGCGCGCAGGAAGTCATAGACCGCTGCTGGCAGCTGGGCGAGGCCAATCCCATCCTGTCGATCCACGACGTCGGCGCCGGCGGACTGTCGAATGCGCTGCCCGAGCTCGCGCATGGCGCCGGCCGCGGCGCGAAGCTGGATTTGCGCGCGGTGCCGAGCGAAGAGCCGGGCATGTCGCCGCGCGAAATCTGGTGCAACGAGGCGCAGGAGCGCTACGTGCTCGGCATAGCGCCGGATCAGCTCGAACTGTTCCGCACGATCTGCGCGCGCGAGCGCTGCCCGTTCGCGGTGCTCGGCACGGCGACGGCCGAGCAGCAGCTTACTCTCGCCGATGCGCGCTTCGGCAATGAGCCGGTGGACATGGACCTGGGCGTGCTGCTGGGCAAGCCGCCGCGCATGCTGCGCGAAGTCGCGCGGCGCAGGCGCGAGCTCGCGCCGTTCTCCGCCGCGGGCATAACGCTTGCCGACGCCTGCTACCGCGTGCTGCGCCATCCCACGGTCGCCGACAAGACGTTCCTGATCAGCATCGGCGATCGCACCGTGGGCGGGCTGTGCTCGCGCGACCCCTTCGTCGGGCCGTGGCAGACCCCGGTCGCCGACTGCGCCGTGACCGTGCTCGGGTTTGGGGAAAATGCGGGCGAATATGCGGGCGAAGCCTATGCGATGGGCGAGCGCGCGCCGCTCGCCGTGATCGACGCGCCGGCTTCGGGGCGCATGGCCGTGGGCGAGGCGCTGACCAATCTGGCCGCCGCGCCGGTGGACCTCGCGCGGGTCAAGCTCTCGGCCAACTGGATGGCCGCAGCCGGCCATGCCGGCGAGGATGCGGCGCTATTCGACACCGTGCGCGCGGTGGCGCTGGAATTGTGCCCGGCGCTGGGCATCAGCATACCGGTGGGCAAGGATTCGCTGTCGATGAAGAGCACCTGGGAAGAGGCGGGGCGCAAGAAAGAAGTGGTCGCGCCGCTCTCGCTCATCGTGTCGGCGTTCGCGCCCTGCGCCGATGCGCGCTGCGTGCTCACGCCGCAGCTGCGCCTGGATGCGGGCGCGAGCCTGTTGATCCTCGTCGATCTCGCGCGCGGAAAGAATCGCCTGGGCGGGTCCATCCTGGCGCAAGTGTACGGGCAGATGGGCAATGCGGCGCCGGACGTCGACGACGCGCAGGCGCTGAAGCGCTTTTTCGAGGCGGTGCAGGCGCTGAATCGCGACGGGCTCGTGCTCGCCTATCACGACCGCTCCGACGGCGGCTTGTTCGCTGCCGCCTGCGAAATGGCTTTCGCCGCGCATTGCGGTTTGACCCTGGATCTCGATGTGCTCGGCGCCGGCGCGGGCAGCGAACTCGCCGTCTTGTTCAACGAGGAACTCGGCGCGCTGCTGCAGGTGCGCGGCGAAGACCGCGACGCGGTGCTCGCCCGCCTCAGTGCGGCAGGCCTGCAGGCGCAGGCCATAGGCAGCCCCAACGCGAGCGATGAAATCCGCCTCGTGCGCGGACCGACGCCGCTCTTCGCCGAGAAACGCATCGCGTTGCAGCGTGCCTGGGCCGAGACCACCTGGCGCATGCAGACGCTGCGCGACAACCCCGAGTGCGCGCGCGAGGAATACGAGCGCATCCTCGATGCGGGCGACCCCGGCTTGCATGCTGTGCTCAGCTTCGATCCCGCCGAGGATGTCGCGGCGCCTTTTATCGGCAAGGGTGCGCGTCCGAAGATCGCCGTGCTGCGCGAGCAGGGCGTGAACGGACACGTGGAAATGGCGGCCGCGTTCGACCGCGCCGGCTTCGAGGCGGCGGACGTGCACATGAGCGACATCATTTCCGGCCGCGTCTCGCTCTCCGGCTTCAAGGGCCTGGCCGCCTGCGGCGGCTTCTCCTACGGCGACGTGCTCGGCGCGGGCGAGGGCTGGGCCAAGTCGATCCTGCTCAATGCGCGCGCGCGTGCGGAGTTCGAAGCCTTTTTCGGCCGCGGCGACGTGTTCGCGCTGGGCGTGTGCAACGGCTGCCAGATGATGAGCAATCTGCGCGAGATCATTCCGGGCGCGGCGCACTGGCCGAAATTCCTCAAGAATAAATCGGAGCAGTTCGAGGCGCGCTTCATCATGGTTGAAGTGAGCGAGAGCCCCTCGCTGTTCTTCAAAGGCATGGCGGGCAGCCGCATGGCCGTGGCCACGGCGCACGGCGAGGGCCGCGCGGTGTTCGCCGATGCGCAGGCGCAGGCAAAAGCGCTGGTCGCGCTGCGCTTCGTCGACAACCGCGGCGCGGCGACCGAAGTCTATCCGGCCAACCCCAACGGTTCGCCCGCCGGCATCACCGGCCTCACCACCGCGGACGGGCGCTTCACCATCCTCATGCCGCATCCAGAGCGCGTGTTCCGCAGCGTGCAGCAATCCTGGCATCCGCAGGGCTGGGGCGAAGACGGCCCGTGGCTGCGCATGTTCCGCAATGCGCGCGTATGGGTGGGATAGGACAAACCGCGCCCATTCTGGGCGAGCGCGTAGAGCTGCAGCTGCTCACCACGCTGCGCTGCAATCTCAAGTGCAGCTATTGTTCGCTCGGTGTCGGCGACGTGCTCGGCTCGCAGCGCAACGTCACCTACTCCCTCGATGCGCTCGATGCGTTCATCGCGACGCATTTGTCGGGGCACGAGATTTACGTCACGTTCTACGGCGGCGAGCCGACGCTGAATCTCGATCTCGTCACGGCGGTAATGCAGCGCCATCCCGAATTCCGCTACCAGCTGCAAACCAACGGCACGCTGCTCGATCGCGTACCGGACTGGATGCTGGCCAGGCTGTCGAACATCCTGATATCGATTGACGGCGGCGAGCATGTCACCGACGGCTACCGCGGACGCGGAATTTACCGCGGCGTGCTGAACAATGTCAGGGCGATACGCGGACGCGTCGGCGGCACCCTGACTGCGCGCGTGACTTGGAGCAGCGCGGACACGAGCTTCGAGGAACTGGACCAGCTGGCGCAGGATTTCGATTACGTCTATTTCCAGTTCGTGGCGCAGGACGGCGCCTACGCGCCGCAGGCGGTGGCGAAAAAGCGCGCAGTGATCGCCAGGCTGGTGCGCGAATTCTTTTCTGCCGCCGCGCTGTATCCCTTCATCCCGATCATGGGCACGGTGCGCAACAAGGTGCTGCCTTCGCGGGCGCGGGAACTGTACTCGGGGCATACGCAGTGCCGCGCTTCGACGCATATCCTCAACATCATGCCCGACGGCAAGATCTATCCCTGCC
>JAJZPQ010000047.1 GCA_021811085.1 Pseudomonadota bacterium
TCCTGCGGATAGCCGCGGCGGAATTTGTATTCGATTTCGCCGTCGAGGTCGTCCTTCTCGTCCTTCGCCTCCCAGTAGCCGAAAGGCATGCGCAGCTCGTAGAGCAGCGCACCGTCGACGTAGCGCCGGTCCTTGGTTTTGGTCTCGATCTCGTATTCCGGCACGAACGTGAGATCGTGCGAGCGCGCCCAGCCTTTCAGCAGATCCTTGAACGCCTCACGCACCACCGATTCGCGGTGTGTGCCGGAGACCTTGCGCAGGTCCTGCAATTGGTTGAGGTACTGCTGGATGAGGATTTGGCTCATTGGGTGCAGGATATCAAGGGATCGGCGTCGAAGCGAATTTCAGCGAGCCCGCTTGCGGGCGACCGGGCGTTTTACGGCTTGGCCCGCAAGACGACCTTCGACATAGGCGCGCATTTCATTCCAGGGGATCGTCTGTCCCGAGGCTTTGATCTGGGCGTAGCGCCTTTCGGCGATCCAATTAAAGTTCGCGTGCTGCTCTTCCCGATCTACCTTCTCCGCGATGGCGTCGAGAATGAAGTCGTGGGAAGTGGTACCCGCGCGTTCAGCGGCGGCTGCGACGCGCGCTTTCAGGTCTTCAGGCAGACGGATTGCAGTCGTGGACATGGCGCGCTCCAGCCTTGGATCGTTGTTGGTTCATTGTCGCACAGCTGTGATTAGGATTTGCCGTCCCTGGCCGGTGATCGCGCGAAAACCTGCAGAGCCAATAGCGACGGGCGTTTCCGAGCACTTGCCGTCTGGCGTATCGCCTGCGGGAGACGGGACATTCGGCACCGGGGCGAGCGCTAACGAACCGACGCGCTGCCGCTCAGACCTTCTCTGCCACGATCAGAAAATTGTCCCGGCGGGGCAACCGGCCATTGTTCTCAAGCTCGGCCACCGCGCGGTACAAAGCGGCAAAAGAAGCGAAATTCAGATGGTCGGATTCGCCCAAGTCGCGGTGGTGGCGGCGTTCTTCGGCGGCATGGTCGCGCTTGCCGACGTAGTCGCGGGCAATCCGCATGCGGCCCGGGCGGAGGCCGCGGCACCGGCGGTCGTTGAAAGTGAGGCCGCGCGCAAGACGGAGGAGGAGCGCTGCAAGGTTCCCGATTTCGCGATCGCGATGGGTCACGCGGAAAAGTGGAAGTTGCACAACAACTGCAAATAGCCTGTATCTGCACCGACTCACGCGGCGGCGTCTGCACTGACGACGAGGAAGCTTCCCCAGGGTAGCCGGTTCGGCAGAACCTGCTCGCACAGTCGCGCGACACTGCCCCCTCCGGGCAGATAAATCGCGCTGCGCAGCGTGAGGCGCGCCACCGGCAATCCCTCGAACAGCTTGCGCACCTCGGTGTGCGTGTGCCAGTGCGCTCCATGGTAGGCCCCGGCGCCTCCCGCCCGGCCTTTTTGCAGATAGAGCAGGCTGTGGCGGTTGAGCAAGCCGAGCACGAGGCGACGGCGGGTCACGCGCGCCATTTCCGCCAGGGCGCGCGACTGCTCGCGTATGAAGCACAGTGCGGTGATGCAAACGCACAGGTCGAAAGACCGCGCCGGGAATGGCAACGCGCATGCATCGCCGAAGAGGTACCACTCTCCCGCCGCAGCGTGTGCAGCGGCAAAGCGCAGCATGCCCGCATCCGGGTCTACGCCGGTTACGCGCAGATGGTCCTGCGCAAGGCGGCGCGTGAAGTAGCCGCTGCCGCAGCCGACATCGAGCAGGCTGTCACCTGGCGCGGGTGCGAGGACTTGGTACAGCAGGCGATACTCGGTCTCGCCGATCCAGCGACCGCGCGCGGTTTCGTACCAAGCATTGTAGGCGGCAGCATCCATCCCCGTTTGGCGAGGTTTCTTCGATGAGGTGATTCTACGCTGCCTATTTGTAGCGCTCTGTAACAAGTCGGCTGTTCGCGGTAACGGCGTACAAAACTCGCACGAGCGGCTTACATTCGCGTGCTGAAATGGGAACCGATGCGGCAAGGAAGCCTAGTGCAAGCCAGCGGCGGCTGCAGAGCAACCAACATCACTGAATGGAGTTCGATCATGAAACGGATAACGAAAATCGCAATCGGCGTCGGTACGGTCCTGACCCTGGGACTGGCCGCCGCGGTGGTCCATGCGCATCCCTACGGTTATGGGCCGGGCATGGGTATGGGGCAGGGCTTTGGCCCGGGATACGGCCCGGGAGCCGGCATGGCGCGGGGCATGGGACCGATGGGTCAGGGTCCGATGGGTCAGGGCATGGGGCCGCAGGCGTTCGCCGACCCAGGGGCATACGCCCAGAGCCGTCTCGCCGGCCTCAAGGCGGAACTCAAAATCACCGCCGCGCAGGAACCGGCTTGGAATGCGTTTTCCGCTCAGGCGAAGCAGCAGGCCGAAGCCATGCAGAAGTTGATGGCTAGCGCGCAGGGCAGCGCCCAGGCGACCGCGCCCGAGCGTATCGAACAGCAGGCGCAGTTCATGAAGCAGCGGCAAGAGCAGATGGAGAAAGGCGCTGCGGCGTTCAAGGAACTCTACGCGGTGCTGAGCCCGGAACAAAAGGCGCTGGCCGACCAGGGCTTCGGCCCGGGCATGATGGGCGGCAGGGGTATGGCGTTCGGCCGGCCGGGCAGATAAGCGCTGCGACTTGGCGGGGCGGGGTGACCCGCCCTGCTTTGTTTCCGGGGCTAAGGCGCCTGCGGCTGTTCCTGCTGCAGCGCGCCGGCCAGACCGATTTCGGCGAAAAGCAGAATTCGCGTAAACTCGAGTTTTATGCCCGGTATTATTTTTGAGCGCGAAGCCGGGCAGATACCGCATCGGGCCGCAGGCCTTGGAACCTTGAATCGATATCGCGAACAGCCTCAAGTGAGCTTCGCCACTGAATACCTCGCACAATTGCAGGCGTTTGCGGCGCAATGCACTTTGCCCCGGGTGCGTGCCCTGCACCTGCCGCCGGGGCGCCACGCGCAGGACAATAGAGGCGAGTTCTGCGCGCTGGAACTCGAGGACGGATCGATCGGCCTGTCCTTCGTCCTGCTCGACGACACCCTGGAGCGGCTGCTCGACGGGGCCGTAGGCTTGGGCCTCGCCGGCGTCGACGCGCTGGCGCTCGCCCGCCGCTATGCCACCGACAGCGGCATGTGGAAGACCCTGGGCTTTGCCGCGGCCAACGCGCTCACGCGCTGCCTGTTCGACCGGGCCGGATTTCGGCCCGCAGACAGTGCTGACTCGATCGGGCATTTGAATCCGCAGCCGGGCGAACACATCGGCATGATCGGGAAATTCACGCCGCTGCTGCGGCGCATCGTCGACAGCGGCGCCAGGCTCACGATCGTCGAACTCAAGCCGGAGCTGGTGGGAGAGTACGACGGCTATCGCGTCACCCTCGATGCCGGGGAACTCGCCGACTGCGGCAAGGTCGTCTCGACCAGTACGCTGCTTCTGAACGACAGCCTCGATCGCATGCTCGCCTGCTGCCGCAATGCGCGCTGGTTCGCCCTGGTCGGTCCAAGTGCCGGATGCCTGCCTGACGCTCTGTTTGCCCGGGGCGTCACGCTGGTCGGAGGCAGCTGGATCAGGGATAGCGACGGGTTCACCTCTGCGCTGAGGCGCGGCGCATCCCTTGGCGACTACGCGAGCAAATTCGCGCTGGACGCCGGCAGCTATCCGGGATTCGATGCACTGCTCGCGCGCGCTGCCCGCGCTATTCGCCAGTGAGCTGCTCAGGCACGCGGCAGATCCAGTGCGTTTCTAGTCGTCCTGGCTAACGTTTTGTACAGCTGAGTATCGGCCGCCATTTCCATGTCTACGGTGAATTGCGGCACCCACTTGGTTAGATGATCGTTTAGAAACATTTGGTCAATTCGCATGCAATCGGATTGCCGCCCGTTCTCATCAGCCGCCCGCTCGTAGAGGAGGGCAAGAAAATTCAGCTCGATACCGATGTGGTCGGGCATGACGCCGGTTTCCTCGACGCTTAGACCGAAAGCGGCGTAGATTCGCCGCACCTCATCGGCGGCATCCTGCATCATCAGTTTTGCTTGCGAGCGGTAGACGGATTCCCATGGCGGGCAGGGCAGCTTGTACGGACCGATAAACAGCCGCGTGTAGTCCCATAGCAGGTCTTCCAGAATCCTGTCGGAAGCGGTGTCGATCGCGTTCAGTGCGTCCCTGAGCTCATCGAGACCCATGCCGTCGTCGCTGAGCAAGGACATCCAACCGGCGATGGTCTCACGCGAAGGTTTGCACAGATACATGCTGCTGAGCAGTTTCAGCACGCCTGGCTGGCCGATGCTGCACGCCATCGATATCGCCGCAGTGCGCGCGACCGTTTCGGGATGGACGGTTTGGGCTATGCTCGTCATATGGCGCTACTTGTTCTCGGAAAAGCGTACCGACGGGCTCGTGAGCTTGGGATCGGCGAAGCCGGGTAGCTCGTTCTTCAACGGCCGCCGATATATTTCCTCCGGGGTCGTTTGCGCCACGATATCGGACATCTTCCCATGCCACAGCGCATACCCCATGCAGCTGCGCACGCACGCCGGAGCAAGGCCCGCGCGCAAGCGGTGAATGCACAGAGTGCATTTGTCCATCTTGCCCGATTGCTCGTTGAATTGTGGCGCGCCGTAAGGACAGGCTGCGGCGCAGCGCTTGCAGCCGTTGCACTTGTCCTGATCGATCAGCACCGCGCCGAATTGCGGTTCCTTGGTGATTGCACCGACGGGACAGGATTTTATGCACGCCGGGTCCTCGCAGTGGTTGCACGCGGTGGAAATATAGCGGGCCTTGGGGTTCGGATATTTGCCTTCCTCGCGGATGATGACCCGGCGCCGGCGCACGCCGACGGGGAGGTCGAACTCCTGTTTGCATGCCGCCTCGCACGCCTTGCAGGCGATGCAATTGTTTTCGTTGTAGTACCAGCCGACTTGATTAGGATTTTTTTCCATGTCTATCTCCTGCCTATGCCTTGATCAGCCTGACGCCGATTTCCTTGTGCACGGCCATCCCGGAGGCTTTCTCGGATACGCCAGCCAGGAACACGCCGTCTGCCGTTCCTGCGGGGCACCAGGTGTTGACCTTATTCAGGGATCCTCGGGCGATTTTCCCGAATCCCCAGTGGCCGTAGCCGTGTTGCAAAGCGACAACTTCGGGATGAATCCGCTCCGTGACCTGGACCGTGGCCTTCTCCTTGCCATAGGGCGATTCCAACCAGATCGCGCCACCGTCCTTGATCCCGAGGCGCGCCGCGGTCTCGGAATTGATGAGCAGCGGATTGTCCGGCTTCATTTCCATCAGCCGCTCGTTGTTGAACGTGCGCGAGTGGGTGTGCTCTGACTGCTTGAAATTCACCAGGTAGAATGGAAACTCCGCCGTGGGCTTGTAGATCGGCTCGACGAAATCGGGCAGGGGATTGAGCCCCTTCTTCTCCATCTGCTCGGAATAGAATTCGATCTTCTTGGTGGGGGTGGCGAAGCCGTTTTTCTTGTATTTCTCGTACTGCGTCGCTCCGCCGATAAACACGCCGCCGGGCAGCGCCAGCATCTCGTCCAGAGTCTTGCCGATGGGGCCGTTTTTCAGCTGGTCGTTGATGTATTCCGGATAGGTGTCCGGCAAGCTTTTCCCGTCCTTGTCCTTCAAGCCCATCTTCTTGGCAAGAGCCAGGATGAACTCCTGTTCGGTCATCCCGTTGATGACGGACTTGACGACGGGCTGCCGGATGGACGTGGCGGGGAACGTGACCCAGTTCACGTTCACCTCCCAGCGCTCCAGGTAATGGCTGCCCGGGATGACAAGGTCTGCCAGCCGCGCCGTCTCGCTCATCATCGTATCCATCACGACGATATAGTCCAGTTTCTTGAGCGCCTCTATGTTCTTCCTGGTATTGGGCACGGACATGACGAAGTTCTGGAACATGAACACGCCTGCCCGCAGCTGATACGGCTGCCCGGAGAGCATCGCATCCCTGACCTCTGTGTAGATTCCCGAGACGTGGGCGAAGGGGTATTTCGTCCCGAGGCCATCGACGCGCTCGGCTTTCGGCTTGTCCAGGTTGAATGCACGGCGCTTTCCGCCCATCGCCTGCCGACTGATCATCGTGCCGGGTTTGTCGTATTGCCCCAGTAGTGCGCCGAGCATGGCGATCGCCCTGCCGCCGTCCGTCGCGTTGGTGTGATGCCCAGGACCGCTCCAGGCATCGACGAGAGCAGGTTTCGTCGCGGCAAGCTCCTGCGCGATCCGCCGGATGGTTGTCGCCGGGATGGAGGTGATCTTTTCAGCCCATTCCGGGGTCTTGTCTTTGACTAACTCCGCGTACTTGTCGAACCCTACCGTGTAATTCTTGATGAACTCCTGGTCCTGCCAACCGTTTTTGACAATCTCGTGTCCCAGCGCGAGGGCAAACGCACCGTCCGTTCCGGGCCGGATGGGTATCCATTCGTCCGCCTTCGCGGCCGTCTGGCTGTAGATCGGATCCACATACACCATCTTCGCGCCCCTGGCGCGTCCGTCATTCCAGATGCCGGGCAGGAGCGACCACTTCGTAGCGCCAAGCATGTTCCAGCCGAATACCAGGGCATACTTGGTGTTGGCGAAGTCCACCAACGGCCGGTCATCGCCCATCACGAGTTTGAACGAGGCTTTGCGGGCGACATCGCAAAGGTTGGAATGCATCGAGAAGTTCGGAGATCCGTAGAGCAGATTGAAGTCTGACTGCATGTCGGTGAAGGAGGAATCCTCCGTGCACCAGAAGAGAGCCTCAGGGCCGTGGTGTTGCCTAAGCTCCAGTAGTTTCTCTGCCACCTCGTTTAGGGCGGCTTCCCAAGAGATCGCCTTCCAGCGGCCTGAATCCCTGGGGCCGATCCGCTTCATCGGCGTCTTGAGCCGATCGGGATCGTATAGCGCCACCGCGCCCGAATTCCCTTTCGGACATATGCGTCCGCCCAGAGCCTTCTTCGCCGCAAAGTCCGTGGAAATATTGGCGACACCGACAGGGTTGAATTCGTTCGGTTCGATTTTGACGACCCGGCCGTCGACGACGTGGACGTTTATGCCGCAGGTACCACCGCACATCTGGCACGTCGTGTAGATCCATTTGCCTTTGCCGGCCATCTTCTCTTGCGCGCTGGCTTCCCGGAACAGGCCAAGCTTGTCGTCCCATAGGAGACCGCTTGCGACGGCGGCCCCGGCGAGAACCGACGACCATTTAAGAAACGAGCGCCGGGTGAATTGCTTGCCCGTGACTTGTTCGAACAGGCTCTCTTCTTCGTCCGATATGATTCGATCTTCGCTCATCGTCATTCTCCGTTATTGAGCATACAAAACTTTCGCGCCTTTCATGCCGCCGCTGTGACAGCCCACGCAAATCTGGGGATCGACCTGTCTACGCAGTGCAGCCGCCGAACCGTTGCGCAAGTCGACGGACTGATGGCAGTCCGCGCACTTCTTCGGCGTGGCAAGCTTCGATTCGAGGTGCAGCCGGTGGTAGGTCTTGATCTTCTTGTTGAGCGACACGTCCGTCTTAATCCGGGCGTGGCATGCGAGGCACTCTTTGTTGCTGAGTTTGCCCGCGTTCGCGTGAAGATCGACGAGATTTACATGCTTTACCTGCGCGGCTACTGCTCCTGCGGCAAGGCCGGCCAGCGTGATCGTTGCCAATCCGGCGAGCAGGATCAGCCGCGTCAGGGCTCTGAAAAAACTGTTTGTGGCCATTTCATTCTCCTCTACTGGATCCTTCGATTACAGCGTTTCCAAATAAGTCATTTCTTCTGCTAGATTGCCGGAACCCGAATCGGCGACGTGGTGCTTGGATCGACGCTCACAGGTTTGCCGTGACTGGGCAACTCCGAGAAAGTGTTCAATTGGCACATGCGGTTCGTTACCCGCGGGTAACGCCTCCCGGCTTCGAGGTCCGCGCGGGTTCATAATCGCGTGCGGCAAAAAAATGCAGCCTGCGCGTGACGCGAAGGTGGACGGGGCGGATACGAAATGCTTTCACGTTGGTAGGCGGTAATGTCTGTTACCGACTTCGCAAGGATCGGGCCACGGTACCTAATACACGGATCGACAAGGAGTATTTGCTGGCACAATTGATGCGGCGTGGATGCTGCGAGCCAAGTTTGAACGGGATTTACAGCAGATCGCTACCCTTGGGTAACAATTCGCTTCAGACAGGCGGATAATCGTTACCTACGGGTAACACGCGAGAGAAAATATGATCACCCGTAGGACATTTATCGCCGGCTGTGCCACTTTGGCACTCGCGCCGGTTCTCACGCCGGCCCGCGCGAGCCTGCCGCAGAGAGCGCTGCGCATTGGCATGACTCCTGCCTTCCTGAACGACCAGTACAGGGCGCTCGCCGACTGGCGCCTGTACATGGAGTCGAAGCTCAAGCGCCGCGTCGAGTTTCTCCAGCGCGACAGTTACCGGGAGACCATTGATCTGCTACGGCTGGCGCAGCTCGATTTCGCCTGGATCTGCGACTACCCATATCTGTACCTGAGGGATTACGTGGAGCTACTTGCGGTGCCGCTTTACCACGACCAACCTTACTATCGCGCTTATCTGATCAGTTCGGGCAAGTACCCGCAAATCCGGAACATGCGACAGCTGAGAGGCAAGATATTCGCGTATTCCGATCCTTATTCCAGCACTGGCTGTCTTGTTCCTCGCTACCAACTGCATATGATGGGTGAGGATCCAAACAAATTTTTTGGGCGGACTTTTTACACCTATTCCCATCGCAAGGTGATCGAAGCGGTGGGCGACGGGCTTGCGCATGCCGGCTCGGTGGACAGCATCGTCTGGGACGCCCTGGATACCATCAAGCCCGAGATCACAATGCGCGCATGGCTGGTTAGCCAGTCGCCGGACTATGGAGCTCCGCCTCTGGTCGTCCATCGCGCGGTGCCGCGGGAGGACGTCATCGCCATGAGAGAGATGTTGATCACGATGCGTTACGATTCTCAGGGAAAAGCGCTCCTGAAGCGACTCCAACTCGATGGATTCACCGCGGGGGAGCGCAAGCTTTACGACAGTGTTGCCGGGATGATGCGCGCCCTTGGTGAATATTAGGACCAGGTCGCGATGCGGCCAATGCGTTTCCTGTTCAATCTGAGTTTCCGCTACAAGGCGCCTTTGTGGGGTAGCCTTTTAATTGTGAGTACCGCGGCAATCATGTCGGGCACGCTGCTGTTTCGCGCATATGACGACCTGAAAAGCGGCTTGCTGCGCAATGCGGAGAGCCAGGGGCGAACCCTGGCGACCTCCTTGTTTCCGGCGATTCTGCATGATCAGGTTTGGCGGGCGTACGAGATATTGAAATCGCCATTGAGCGGTTCCTCCGCGGCGGCACCGCGGCAGCTGGAGGTACTCGTGATTCTCGACCGGGAGCAGAAGGTCTACGCGGCGACGACGCCCGGCACGCTGCCCATGCTTGCCGATTTCGGCCGGCTTTCTCCGGAATACGCGAGCGTCGCGGAAGGCATCGCCCGCCCAGGCAGCGAAATAAGGGTATTCGAGCCAAGCGGCTCCACGCGCCTGTTTGTTGTTACGCCTATCGCCGACGAGGATGCGCGCGTGGGGACTCTGGTCCAGATCTATTCCAAGAGCGGATTGCGATCACGTTTCCTTGAGAGCACGCTGCATGCTGCCCTGGCGACCGGACTGGTGCTGGCGGTGTTGCTGCCGATCGGCTGGTACTGGGGACAGCGCACCGCGGTTCCCCTCATGCGCCTGACCGAACGCATGGAAGAACTGGGTCGGAACTTGCCCGACAGCATTTCACCCGAACTCTACGACTACGAAGATGAACTGGGGCGACTGTTCCGCGCCTACAACCGGACGCTGCAACAGTTGCGCGAAAAGGCCGCGATCGAGCGCGAGATGGTCCATTCCGAGCGGCTCGCAGCCATAGGGCGGCTCGCCGCAGGGATCGCCCACGAGATCAACAACCCGCTGCTCGGCATGCTGACGGCCCTCAATACCCTGCGCCGTCATGGCGAGCCGGACGCACGCACCGCGAAGACCTTATCGCTGCTGGAGCGGGGGCTCACCCAGATCAAGCATACGGTGGCCGCCTTACTGGTCGAAGCAAGAGCTAAGAGCTGGGATGTTTCTCCGGGTGACATCGAGGATCTGCGCACTCTGATTTCGCCCAAGGCGCACGACAAGGGCGTGAGCGTGCTCTGGTCCGTCGATCTGTCGGGACCCGTAGCCGTGCCCGCGACGCATGTGCGGCAATTGCTGATCAATTTGCTGTTGAATGCGGTGCATGCGTCCGATGCGGGCGGCGAGGTCGCGGTCGCAGTCACGGAGTCGGGCGGCGTGCTATCCATCGAGGTGATCAACGGCGGCCAGACTCTTACGGAAGCGCAAAAGAAATGCTTGTTTGAGCCCTTCGTGAATGCCGGAGATACTGGTCATGGGCTCGGACTTTGGGTGTGCTACCAGATTGTCAACCAGCTCGGCGGCAGTATTGCCGTGGACAGCGGGACATACGACGGGCACGGTCTGACCAAGTTTAATGTTCGCTTGCCGACAGGAGAAGCCAGTGCGAACGACCGATAAGCTGCGGCTGTTGCTCATCGAGGACGACGAGGTCGTAGGAGAGGCCTTAACCGACCGTTTTGATCTTGAAGGGTTCGATTGCGTCTGGAAGCGAACCGGCCGCGAAGCCATGCTGCTTCTGCAGCATCGCCGCTTTGATATCGTCATAAGCGACATCCGGCTGCCGGATATGACGGGCGAAGCGCTCTATACGAAGCTCCTGAACGAACCCGGACCGCTACCTCGCTACGTGTTTATCACCGGCTACGGGGAGATTGAGCAGGCAGTGAGACTCCTCAAGCTCGGCGCAGCCGACTACATCGCAAAACCTTTCGATATTGAAGTCTTGCTGGCAAAAATCGGCGACCTGACGCTGGCGACGACACCGGCCGGCCACCAGGCGCTGCTTGGCATTTCGCATGCCATGCGGTCGCTGCAGGCCATGCTAGAAAAACTCGGCGACTTCGGCAGTAATGTGCTGATCACCGGGGAGTCCGGCGTTGGCAAGGAAGTGGTGGCGGGTATGCTTCACCATCAACAGGAAATAGCAGGCGCCCGTCCCTTCGTCGCAGTCAACTGCGGCGCTCTCAGCGAAAGCTTACTCGAAGCCGAACTGTTCGGACACGAGAAGGGCGCCTTCACTGGTGCTGCCAGTTTGCACAAGGGCGTGTTCGAACGGGCACACGGCGGGACGCTGTTTCTCGACGAAATCGGCGATATGCCACTGCCGATGCAAGTCAGGCTGCTCCGCGTGATCCAGGACCGGCGCGTTACGCGAGTTGGGGGCGAAACTCAGATGCCGGTGGATTTACGCGTCGTTTGCGCCACGCGGAAAGACCTCAAGGTGATGGTGGAGTCCGGCGGATTTCGCGAAGACCTTTACTACCGTATCAATGTCGTCCATCTGCGTGTGCCGCCGCTGCGCGAGCGCAAGGAAGACATCCTCTGGCTCGCACGGCGCTTTCTCGACGAGCAATCGGCCCAGCGGAGCGGCGCACCCCGATCCCTTTCGACCCGCGCCGAGCGAGTCTTGCTCGATTATCCCTGGCCTGGCAACGTGCGCGAGCTAAAGCATGCAATCGAGCGGGCCTGCCTGTTCAGCCCGGACGGCATACTGCAACCCGAGGCACTATTCGAAGAAATGCCGGCCATGACGCAATCAGCCGACGAAACGCTGACTGATCACCTCAGAACTTACGAGCGCGAACACATCATTCGCGTGCTGGTGAGTCATAACTGGCACCTCACGCGTGCAGCGGCCATCCTCGGCATCAGCCGCAAGAACCTGTGGGAAAGAATGAAGCGGCTGGATATTCAGGAAAGTGCGGAAAAGTGAGATAGGCCTGGCATGTGTCAGATTGAACATTACGCAATCACCCAATGCGCAGCCACGGTGGGCCTAATCCATGCGGATACCTTGCATGACAACTGATCAGTCCTCCGCACTGCTGGCGGATCGCTTTGGCCGCCGTATCGATTACCTGCGGCTTTCGGTAACGGACCGATGCGACCTGCGCTGTAGCTATTGCATGCCCAAAGGCTTCTGCGGGTTCGAGGAGCCCGCGCGCTGGCTGAGCTTCGACGAAATCGAGCGGCTGATAGCCGTCTTCGGAAAGCTTGGCGTGCACCGAGTGCGCATCACCGGAGGCGAGCCGCTGCTGCGCCGCGATCTCCCGCAACTGGTCGCGCGGCTGCGCCGGCTGAGGGGTATCGAAGAGGTCTCCCTAAGCACAAACGCGACCCAGCTCGATAGGCACGCGAACGACTTGAAGGCGGCCGGGCTGACGCGCATCAACGTGAGTCTGGATTCGCTCCAGCGCGAGCGCATCGAGCGCATCACCGGGCGGGACTGCTACGACCGGATCATTTCCGGGCTGATGGCGGGCAAGCGCGCGGGTCTTGCTCCGATCAAAATCAACATGGTGGTCATGCGCGGCGTGAACGATGACGAAATCGACGACATGGCCGCGTTTTGCATGGATCACGGATTTATCTTGCGTCTGATCGAGGCCATGCCGATTGGGGACACCGGCCGCAGTGCCCAGTACCTGGACCTGCAGCCGGTGCGCGAGCGGCTGCAGCAGCGCTTCGGCCTGGTTGAGGCATTGATTCCCGGAGGCGGCCCGGCGCGTTACCTGTGTTCGAGCGACGGGCGCTTCAGCCTCGGCTTCATCACGCCACTCTCGCAGCATTTCTGCGAGACTTGCAACCGCGTCAGGCTGGGGGTCGACGGCAGCTTGTACATGTGCCTGGGCCAGGATGAAAAACTCGATTTCCGCCCAATGCTTCGCTCAGGAGCAGCGGAAGATCAGATCGAAGCGGCAATCCGTACCGCGATCGAACTCAAGCCCCAGCGCCATGAGTTTCGCGAATTACCCGGGAAGATCATCCGCGTAATGAGTTCGACGGGCGGATAGATAGACGCTACAAAACGATCCGCCCGGCGTGTTCACCGGCAGGTATCATCGACACCGATGCGGGCGAAAGGCCGGCTGGGTGGCGGTCATGGCATACTGCCCTCGGCACATCGAACTGCGTATTACCGATAGCTGACTTGCATGAATTCGACCCCTGACGAGGAAACGCTCGATGCGGCGCTGACGCTGATTCATTCGCGCCAGCATGTATCGCCCAAGCGGCTGGGCGATCCGGGGCCTAGCGCCGAGCAGCTCGAATTGATCCTCGGCGCGGCGGGCGCGGCGCCGGATCACGGACGCTTGAATCCCTGGCGCCTGATCGTCGTTCCGCCCGAGCGGCGCGCGCTCCTGGGCGAAGCTTTTGCCGAGGCGCTCAGCGAACGCGATGCCGCAGCGACCGAGGTGCAGAAGCAGGAGGCCCGGGCGAAAGCCGCGCGCGGTCCATTCCTGGCGCTGATGGTGCTGCGTCTGGATCCCGCGCTGGGTGATGCGCATCCGCAGGAGCGCATCATTTCGGCGGGCTGCGCGATCCAGAACATGCTGCTCGTCGCCCACGCGATGGGTTTCGGCGCCGGACTCTCCAGCGGCAGGTCGCTGTATTCGCAGCAGCTACGGCGTCTGTTCGCGCTGGACGCGCATGAACAGCCGCTATGCTTCCTCAGCGTGGGCACGGTGACCGGGCGCAAGCCTGCGCGGCCCAGACCGCGCACGAGCGACTACAGCTCCACCTTGTAAGCAGCTCTGCTGCCGACACGTCCGTACCGGAGACCGGTCCGCGCCTGTTGCGCTTGCTGCGGATCGGAGCGGCCTTTCTATGTGATAGAAGTCACCGACTTCAGCGCGGCCCTGCGCTTTAATCCACACATGGACGCGCGCTGCTTTGCATAGCGCAAGGTAGGCGCGAACCGAGTCGAGGCTCCGATGAAAACAATTTTCGCTTTGCTAATATGTTCTTTCGCCAGCCTGGCTGTGGCGCAGGAGCTTGCGCCCGATGCGCAGGTCAAGAAGATTGCGGTCGATGTCATCGCCATCGCCAGGCAGGCCAAGGAGCCGAAGACGGCCGGCCAGATCAACGATCTGATCGACACCAAGGTGCTGCCGTATTTCAATTTCGGCCACATGACCGCGCTCGCGCTGGGGCGCAACTGGCCCAAGGCGAGCGCGGAGCAGCAAAAAGCGCTGACCGGCGAATTCCGCACCCTGCTGGTGCGCACGTATTCGAGCGCGCTGTCCACCTACAAGAATCAGGCGATCGAGGTCAAGCCGCTGCGTGCCGCTGCAACGGACGAGGACGTGACGGTGCGCACGCTGGTCAGGCAGCCTGGCGGCGAATCGATCAGCATAGACTACAGCATGGAAAAAACCCCGGGCGGCTGGAAGATATACGACGTCGTCGTCGGCGGCGTGAGCCTGGTGACCAACTATCGCGAGACCTTCAACAGCGCGATTCGCGACGGCGGCGTGGACGGCCTGATCAAGGCGCTCGCGGGCAAGAACCGCGCACAAGAGGGCCATGCCGGGGCCAAGCACAGCTGAGGCCGGTTGCATGCGCCGAGCGCCCGATCAGCTTCGCGGGCCGGCCCAGTCGTCGGCTACGTTCGCGAGAAATGCGATATCCGGTTTGAAGTAGATCACATCGAGCGCGGCGCTCAGCCTGTCGGCAGCTTCGGCCGAATCCAACCGCAGGAAGCAGGCGCAATGCAGGCGGGTATCGACCGCGCCGGTCGCGGGCAAGATGCGCAAAAACGCGACGCGTCCGAATTGGGCGCAAACCGATTCGATTGCGGACCTCAGTTCCTGCTCGTTCTTGAACGGCGGAAAACCGTTTTTGAGGGTTTGGTTCATGCTCGCTGGCGCCTTGGTCGGCGGGCGGGGGCGCAGGCCGGTGATTCGCCTGTGCCGATTGCGCCCTAGGCGGCAGACCGGCTGCGGTCCGTCGGCAGCACCGAGCGCAGTTCCTGCAGCAACGACTCAGTGGCCAAGGGTTTGCTGAGATAGCGCGCAGCGCCCAGTGCCTGCGCAAATTGCTCCTGGTCCTGCCGCATCTGGTGGCCCGAATAGAAGATGAACGGCACGGCACTCAGCGCCGCGTCCTGCATCCAGGCGCGGCACAGCGCGAAGCCGTCCATGTTCGGCAGCGGCACCTCGGATAGCACGACGTCGGGCCGTTCGTCGCGCGCGGCCGCCAGCGCCTGCAAGCCGTCCCCCGCCAGCGTCACCTTGAATCCATTCGCCTCGAGCAGCAGCTTGAGCAGATTGCGATGCTGCTCGTCGGCGTCGGCGATCAGCACCCGGGGCTGGGCCGGCGCGTGCGCCGCTTGCGCGACGTGCACGCCCGCCGCGCGCGCAAACCCGGCGAAGTGGCGGTCGCTTTCCAGAAAATGGCTGAGCAGCCAGGTGCGGAATTGCGGCGCCAGCTCCTCCAGCATGCTTTTGCGCAGCACGCCCTGTTCCAGGTCGGCGATGCGCTCCAGCACGAAGCGGTGCTCGGATCGATGCGCGGACGTGCGCGGATAGCCCAGAATCTGCATTAGCGATTCCTCGACCGCAAAATGGAACTTCGCGTAATCCCGCGCGCGGGCGATCAGGGGATAAAGCCTGTCCCAGCTTGCGTTCGCACGGATCGCCGCTTCGAATTCCGCGACCAGCCCGACGATAGTCCGGTGCTGCTGGTCGATCTCGACTATGCCGGTCTCGTACGCCGACGTCCATTGCATGTTCACCGCCTCCTCGCCTGCTTATTCATATTGTTGGTGCGGTCACTGCCGCATGTTCGAAGTCTGCGCCAAGCGCGAGAATTTGCGCCGCAGTTGACAATGTTTTACAAATCGTACCCGCGCATTCCCGGCGCTCTGCGCAGAGGGTGCCGGGGCGGCGCGGGGCTGTGGCATACTTGCGCCACGGTCTGAATTCTTCGATATTTAACTTTGCGGTGGGCTCATGGCGAACGAATTTGGCATTCTTTCTTATGGCGCATATCTTCCGCGGCGGCGTTTGCAGCGCAAAGTCGTCGCCGCGGCCAACGGCTGGTTCGCCCCCGGGCTGCGCGGCCTGGCCAAGGGCGAGCGCGCGATGGCGAACTGGGACGAGGACAGCGTGACCATGGCGGTAGAGGCAGCGCGCGATTGCCTCGGCGGGCTCGCACCGGCAGGCCTGGAGCAGCTGATCCTCGCCTCGACCACGCATCCCTACGACGACCGGCAGAACGCCGCCATCGTGGCCAACGCGCTGCATCTGGGCTCGGCGCTGCGCGTGCTCGATGTCACCGGCAGCCAGCGCGCGGGGACCTCCGCGCTGATCAGCGCGCTGTCGGGCGGCGGCAAGTCTCTCGTCGCCGCGGCCGAGCATCGCCTCGCCAAAGCCGCAAGCCCGCAGGAGCTGCATTACGGCGACGGTGCCGCCGCGCTGCTGGTCGGGAGCGGCACGCCGATCGCGCGCATGATAGGCGCGCACAGCGAAACCGTCGATTTCGTGCATCAGTTCCGCTCTAGCGACCGCCCCCACGATTATGCCTGGGAAGAGCGCTGGATCCGCGACGAGGGCTATATGAAGCTCGTGCCGGCGGCGCTGGCGGCGCTGTTCAAGTCGACGGGGGTCGCCCCGGCGGCGGTCACGCATTTCTGCCTGCCGTGCACGCTGCCGCGCGTAGTGCCCGGGGTGGCCAAGCGCGCGGGCATCGCCGAGACCGCCGTGCGCGACAATCTCGCCGCGGTCTGCGGCGACACCGGTGCCGCGCATGCGCTGGTGATGCTGGCGCAGGCGCTGGCGCAGGCGCAACCGGGCGACTTGATCGCGGTCGCTGCATTCGGCCAGGGCTGCGACGCGCTGCTGTTCGAAGTCACCCCAGCCATAGGCGCGCTGCCGCCGCGCAGCGGCGTCGACGGCGCGCTCGCGCGGCGCAAGGAGGAGACGAATTATCTGCGCTTCCTCGCGTTCAACGACCACCTTGCACTGGAGCGCGGCATGCGCGCCGAGGCGGACAAGGGCACGCCGCTGACGACGCTGTACCGCAACCGCGACATGATCACCGGCCTGGTCGGCGGCCGCTGCCGCAACTGCGGCACGCTGCAGTTTCCGCGCGGCCGCTATTGCGTGAATCCGCAGTGCAACGGGCTCGATACGCAGGAGGCGCATCCGTTTTCGGACACGCCGGCGAAAGTGATGTCCTACACCGCCGATGTGCTGACCTACAGCGCCGACCCGCCGGCCTATTACGGCATGGTCGAATTCGACGCCGGCGGGCGCATGATGGCCGATTTCACCGACATCGACGAAGGCAAGGTCGAGGTGGGCATGACCATGCGCATGATGTTCCGCATCAAGGAGCACGACACCGCGCGCGGCTTCGTGCGCTATTTCTGGAAGGCCGCGCCCGCCTGAGCGGCGCGATAAGGAGGTCGACATGGCAACGGGCATTCGCGACAAGGTAGTCATCCTCGGCATGGGCTGCTCGAAATTCGGCGAGCGCTGGGACCGCAATGCCGAAGACCTGATGGTGGAGGCGTTCGAGGAATGCGCCAAGGACGCCGGCATCGGGCGCGAGCAAATCGAGGCCGCCTGGTTCGGCACCGCGATCGAGGAGCAGCACGTGGGCAAGTCGGGCGTGCCGCTCGCGATGACGCTGCGCCTGCCCTACATTCCGGTGACGCGGGTGGAGAATTACTGCGCCACCGGCACCGAGGCGTTTCGCGGCGCGGTCTATGCCGTCGCTTCCGGCGCCGTGGATATCGCGCTCGCGCTCGGCGTGGAGAAGCTCAAGGACACCGGCTACGGCGGCCTGCCGCAGCGCGGCCGCGGCGGCTTGAACAACATGTTCTGGGCCAACATTTCGGCACCGGGATCGTTTGCGCAGCTCGCGGCGGCCTATCGCGCCAAGCATCGCGTCGACGCCAAGGACCTGAAGCGCGCGATGGCGCATATCTCGGTCAAGAGCCACGACAACGGGTCGTTGAACCCGAAGGCGCATCTGAGGAACAGGATCACCGAGGACGACGTGATCAATGCGCCGATGATCGCCGACCCGCTCGGGCTCTACGACTGCTGCGGCGTGTCCGACGGCTCGGCCTGCGCCATCGTGACTACGCCCGATATCGCGCGCGGTCTGGGCAAGAAGGACCTCGTCGGCGTGAAAGCGGTGCAGCTCGCGGTGTCCAACGGCCAGGAGGTGCAGTTCGGCGAATGGGACGGCTCCTATTTCGCCACCACGCGCGTGGCGGCCAAGCGCGCCTACCAGGAGGCCGGCATCGACGACCCGCGCAAGCGCATTTCCCTGTTCGACGTGCACGACTGCTTTTCGGTCACGGAGCTCGTGACCATGGAGGACCTGGGCATTTCGCAGGAAGGCAAGGCGATCGGCGACGTGCTCGACGGCTTCTACGATGCTTCCGGCAAGATTCCCTGCCAGATCGACGGCGGCCTCAAGTGTTTCGGCCACCCGATCGGCGCCTCGGGCCTGCGCATGATTTACGAGATGTACCTGCAGTTGAACGGCCGTGCGGGCGAGCGCCAGCGCCCGGATCCGGTGCTGGGCATGACGCACAATCTCGGCGGCTTTCCCAGCCAGAACGTGTCCGCGATCACCATCGTCGGCCGCTACGGCGCCTGAGCGCGGTCTTGGCGCGTCCCCGGCACTGCCGGGGGTCTTAGCTCGCTGAATCGCTTGTTGCCCCGGAAGTACAGAAGTATTCCGGGGCGCGTGGCCGCTAAATTGCAGCAGCCGCTATTGGGTCGACACCGATTTGCTGACGGCCAGTCTGCGACCAAAGGTGTCAACGCCGCTGAGCCAGACTCCTGCGTTGCTTACCGTCCCGGTTACCTGCGTGGTTCCCAACCCAATCAGGGCACTGGTGTCCGTGGCCAGGATATCCTTTTCAACGCGGATGTAGGATGTATTCGTCGTCGTATTTGCCCAGATGTTCACATTCTTGGAGACAATGCCGGTCGGCAGGGTCCAGGTGACGTTGACCGACTTGCCGCCGGTCTGCACCGCAGTTTGCAAGTTGCTTGGGGTGATGGCGGCTCCGTCGATCGTGACGGCCGTAATGCTCGGGAACATCGCCGGTGTGAGCGTGCTGGTTGCGTAGGGCTGTTTCGGCAAAGTCAGCGTGTAACCGGAACCATTCAAGCTGTTGCCGTTGCCGTCTTTCAGGATAACGGTATATACGCTGTTGTCCAGTGCCTGGGCGATGGTGACGCACTGAGTCGTAACGGTAATCGGTCCAGTCGTCCCATTGACGGTCGATCCGCATTCGGGGATCACATTGTTGCCATAGTTCATCCCATCCACATCGAACCAGGTATTTTGCGTGTCCTGAACCATGGTCACGCCAGAAGCGGGCAGACCTGGTCCGGTGACCACTGCAGAGACGGCTAATGCGCCTGCGTTATTGGCGTTGTAGGCCGAGGGGTCAATATACACCCAGAGGCCATTCAGCATGGATGAACCCGGTGTTGTCCCTGTTGTCCCCGTGGTTGTATTGATATTAGTCCACTCATCGCGTTGTGCCTGGGCCGTGATCGAAACATCGGCCATCCGGCCGTCGCCCTGTACCAGCCACGCGCCGCTCATCCCCTTGACCATCTTCAGTTGAATTTTCTCGGCGAAGGTGGAGGTGTTGGATGAGAGGTCTGCGGTCAGGGTGCCGGAGGTGCCCGCTGCGTCGAGAGCAATGGCGACATTGGCGAATTTCAAACCGATGGCTTTTGGCTCGGTAGACAGCTGGCTGGCAAACTGAGCAAAAGTCTGTCCGCTCATCATGAAGTTGCTGCTGGTGTCGAAAACGCCGGCATTCTGTAAAGTTGTCAGGCTGGGAAGGCTGGTGGCGAACAAGGCGGCGAAATCGTTGAGTTTTTTAACCACGGCCTGCAGATCGGTTACCGTCGTCGTGTTCATCCCCGACATCGCGGTGCTGCTTACGGGCGTTGCGTCATCGGTTGACGTAGCGGCGCTGTCGGTGGCGAGAACGGCCTGGGTCAGGGCATTTTTAAGCGTGGCAACATTTGTTGTCGTATTTGTCTCGACTTTGACCAAGTCAAGAACGGCATCCATGCCAGAGTGATCGGCCGCGAACGTGGAGCGCAACAGGTCGACGCTGTCGCTGATCCCCATGGCCTGGAGTACCGGCAGCAGCTTGGCGTGCATTTCCTTTTGGGCGTTGTCCAGCTTGGCCGGCGTAATCAGGGTGCCGATCTTGGCGATATTGGCAGGGTCCGCGAAATAGGTTTCAGCCATTTGGGCTGCGATGTTCGACACCATCAGGTCGGTAAACGGCGTGACGTTGACGGTACCGCCCAGGTCCGCCGTTGTGGCGGCGGAGTAGTAGGTAACGCTGGTGTTGCCCACCGTACCCGCCGCCTTCAGCACGAAGGGGCCGGTCATGCCGCTGACGTCGATCGAGTAGTGGCCATTCAATTCTATGGTTGCGCCTTTGCTTGCGCCTTTGCTGTCGGTAACCAGGACAGTGCCGACGACGGCTGCACCGCCGGCGGCCGTGCCGGAGAGAATTGTCGAAACAACGGGGGCCGGCGGAGTGCTATCGCCACCGCCACCGCCACCGCAACCAGCCAAAAAGCTACTAGCAACTGCACTGACTAATGCGAGTTTCCTGAAGTTGAGACGCAACATGATGATTCCTTATTATGTGTTTCGAAAAAAATCCGCTGTTTCGAGATGCGCGAGTAGGTCTTAACCAATATTTGGCAAAATCCTGCCGATGCGAGTGCCCTAATCAAGTTGAAGAATTGAAACGCCCATCAGCGCGAACAACCGCGACGAGATCGTGTGCCGACGATCACAAGCTAAGAGGTTCTTGGGAATACTGATGATTGCTCTTGTTCGGCGGCCGGCGCTCCGCTCTATGGTGGCTTTCCGACGACCGACAGGATGATTCAACATTTGCCAATCATAGACCAAGCAGAAGCTGCAAAGGATCTAATGCACCGCATTTCGCAGTTCCAGTGTGAAGGAAGTCACGTTTCGTTCCGGATTTGAGCCGATTCCCGCGCGAGTATACCTGCGTTGGCGCACAAAGTATGGCAAATCGCGCAGCAAAGGTCCGCTGGAGAAGCGGGCCCGTACCGCGGCGGGTAAAGCTCCGCCGCAGCTTCGCGGCGGACATTACGCGCAGCCGTACGCGTCAGTAGCGCGCATTTCCCGGTGTGCGCGGGAATGGGATCACGTCGCGCACGTTGGCGAGGCCGGTGATGTAGGATACGGTGCGCTCGAAACCCAGGCCGAAACCGGCGTGCGGCACGCTGCCGTAGCGGCGCAGGTCGCGATACCAGCCGTAATGGCTCCGGTCCAGCCCGGCCTCGTCCATGCGCGCGTCGAGCACCGCCAGGCGCTCTTCGCGCTGGCTGCCGCCGACGATTTCGCCGATGCCGGGCGCGAGCACGTCCATCGCCGCGACCGTCTTGTCGTCGTCGTTGACGCGCATGTAGAACGCCTTGATCTCTTTCGGGTAGTTCATCAGCACCAGCGGGCCGCCCACGTGCTTCTCGGCCAGGTAGCGCTCGTGCTCGGATTGCAGATCCATGCCCCATTTGACCGGGTACTCGAATTTCCCTTTCGCCTTTTCGAGGATGGCGATCGCCTCGCCGTAGTCCATGCGCACGAAGGCCTTGTCGACGATGCCCTGCAATTTGGCGATGACGCCTTTCTCTATGCGTTCGTCGAAGAAAGCCATGTCGTCGCCGCGCTCGGCGAGCACCGCCCCGAACACATATTTGAGCAGGGCCTCGGCCAGCGCCGCGTTGTCGGCCAGGTCGGCGAACGCGATCTCGGGTTCGACCATCCAGAACTCCGCCAGGTGGCGGCTGGTGTTGGAGTTCTCGGCGCGGAACGTGGGGCCGAAGGTGTATACCTTGGACAGCGCGAGGCAGTAGCTCTCGACGTTGAGCTGTCCGGACACCGTGAGGAAGGCTTCGCGGCCGAAGAAATCCTGCGCGTAGTCCACCTTGCCTTCCGGCGTGCGCGGCAGGTTCGCGAGATCGAGCGTGGACACGCGAAACAGCTCGCCCGCGCCCTCGGCATCGGACGAGGTGATGATGGGGGTGTTGACCCAGCAGAAACCGTGCTCGTGGAAAAAACGGTGGATCGCCTGCGCCACGGTGTGGCGCACGCGCGTGGTGGCGCCGATGACGTTCGTGCGCGGCCGCAGGTGCGCCACTTCGCGCAGGTACTCCATGGTGTGCGGCTTGGGCTGGATCGGATAGCTGTCGGGATCCTCCACCCAGCCGACGACCTTGATTGCGCTCGCCTGCATTTCGAACGGCTGGCCCTTGGCCGGCGAGGGCACGATGCTGCCGCTGGCCTCGAGCGCACAGCCAGCGGTCAGACGCAGGACTTCGTCGGCGTAATTGGCGAGCGTGTTGGGCGCCACCACCTGCACCGGGTGAAACGAGGAGCCGTCGGAAACGTGGACGAAGGAAATGCCGGCCTTGGAATCGCGGCGGGTGCGCACCCAGCCCTTGAGCGTGACCGCAGTGTCCGCGGGCGCGCGGCCGGAGAGGATGTCGTGGCAGCTGCAGTTGGTCATAATCGGTTTCGAATGGTGAAGGAAAGAGTCAATTCAAGGGCCGCATCAAGGCCGCGGGCGCCGGAACGGATGGGTGCTCGACAAGCCGCCGTCCACCGCGATCGCCTGGCCGTTGACGTAGGAGGCCTCGTCGCTCGCAAGGAAGGCCGCCATGGCCACCGCGCCTTCGCGCGCGAACAGCAATGCACTGGCGCGGCCGATGCCGCTGCCGGCGCCGGTCACGATCGCGCGCTTGCCTTCCAATCTTCCCATGGCTTGCCTCCGAATGGTTGCGGGTCTTGCCCAAAGGCCTTGATGCGCATTGTAAACGTTGCGGCGGGTTCAGCGCTGCAATGCGCGCGGGACCTTGTGGTAAGGTTCCGCTTCCTGTTCTTCCCGAGGTTGAGCCATGAGCGTGACCGTACGCAGAATCGAAGCGCGCGACGAGCCGCGCTGGCGCGTGTTGTGGGAGGGCTATTGCCGGTTTTACGAGCGTGATCTGAGCGAGCCTGTCACGCGCCATACCTGGGCGCGCATCCTGGATCCGGCCTCGCCCGTGCATGCGATCGTGGCCGAGCGTATGGGCGAGGGCGTGATCGGCATGGCGAATTACGTCATCCACGAAAACACCTGGACGCTCACGCCTGTGTGCTACCTCGAAGACCTGTTCGTAGACCCGGGCAAGCGCGCAGCCGGCGTGGGCAAGGCGCTGATCGACTGGCTGGTGGCGCAGATGAAGGAGCAGCGCTGGTCGCGGTTGTACTGGAACACCCGGGAAAACAATTACCGTGCGCGCGGCCTGTACGACAAATACACGCCGCACAGCGGTTTCGTGCGCTACGTGATCAACAATCCGGCAGCCTAAGGGCCTATTTTCTGACGATGATCTCGGGGCCGCCGCTGCCCGCGGTGCGTTCGTAGACCCCGTCGCCGGCTTTCTTGTATTTGGTTAGGCCGGAGTTCTTGATCTTGTCGTCCGACACCGAGTAAGTGCCGCCCAGGGCCACCGCGCTGATACGGCGCTCGCAGGGCTGGCCGCAGGTCGGGCAGGCGCTGAGCTTGGCATCGGCGATGCGCTGCACGACTTCGAACAGGCCCTTGCACTGGTCGCAATGGCCGGAGGTGGGGGCGTATTCGTAGATCGGCATGCGCGCATTTTACCTTGCTGCGGCCGGCCGTGTAGGTTTGGCTGCGCTCGATCGACGGCGAAAGAAATCCTCAAGCTTTGCGCCGCGCGGCCGTTAATTGACTCAGCTTCAGCACTTCTGGTCGGGGTAGATTCTCAAGCCAAGGATATACCGAACCGGTTGTTGCCCAAGACATCCGCTGTTGTGCGCGCCCCTTGCCGGGTGTACCTGATGCGGACGGGCGCCGACCACCCTAGACCCGATAGTTTGAGGGTGACCGCGACTGGAAGGCCGAAGCGCAGAGGGCGGGACGCGAGTCGCGCCCTTTGTTTTTTGGGGTTGGCGAGGAGGCGCGCCTACAAAGCTGCAGGCAAGGCGACGCCGAATTTTTCCGCCCAGGGCGCGAGCGCCGGCAGGATGGCGGGTTCGAGCGCGACGCCTTCGCGCAGCTGCCGCTCCCGGCGCGCGAGGCCGTTCTGTCCGGGCAGGCGCACGCGATCGAAGCCCGGGCGCGGCGGATTGTCCAGGCAGGCCTGCGCGACCCAATCCATCTGACGGCGGAACGCGTCGCTGCCGGCGCCGGCCTTTGGCTATACAAATCGCCTGCTGTGGGGTCTAATGCAGCCTGCATATACGGGTTTTCCCTGATACAGACTCGGAGGATCGTTGAATGAGAAAGCTGGCTGCAATCCTGTGCTTGTTGGCCGTTCCTTTGGCGCAGGCGCAAACCTGCCCCGACAAACACATCAATTACTACCAGGCCTTCCCCGCGGGCGGGGAATCCGACCTGTCGGCGCGTCACCAGCAGATAGTGTTGAAGAAGCGCTGCCCGGCGATCGAGACCATCATCCAGTACAAGCCCGGTGCCGGCGGCGGTCTGATGTGGGCGCAGATGAATCAGCTCGCGGGCGACGGCAACAACATCATCGGCATCAACCTGCCGCACATCGTGTTCCAGCCGATGGAGGGCCAGGTGCAGTATAAGACCGCGGATGTCACGCCGGTGTTCTGGTTCCACTACACGCCGGACGCGCTGGTGGTGCCGGAGTCCAGCCCGATCAAGACGTTCCAGGATTTCATCAAAGCGGCGAAGGCCGACCCCGGCAAGATCTCGCTCGGCGGCTCCGGCCTCAACTCCGCCAATCATGCCGCGCACGAACGCATGAATGCCGCGTTCGGCGTCAAGACGACCTATATCCCGTATAAGGGCACGGGCGACATGACCACAGCTGTACTCGGCGGACATATCGCCGGTGCCATGACCTACACCGCATTTGCGATCAACAACAAGGGCAAGATGCGCGCGCTCGCGGTGGCGATGGACAAACGCCATCCGCTGCTGCCCGATGTGCCCACGTTCCGCGAGTTGGGCGTCGACTGGGTCGACGGCGCCTACCGCGGCATCGGCGTGCCCAAGTCCACGCCCGAAGCGGTGAAGAAACGCCTGTCGGATTTGTGGATGGCGCTCAACAAGGATCCGGAGATGAAGGAGCTCGCGGCCAAGAGCGGCTTCGAACTGATCAATGTGGGGATGGCGGAGATGGCCCCCTTCATGCAGGAAAAAATCAAGCTCTATACCGAAGGCGCGAAGCGCCTGGGGCTGGGGAAGTAGCTGCCGAGTTTCCGTCGGAAGGCTGGTGCGGTACTCTTGAATGTAATACAATATAATATAATGCGTATTACACACAGGAGGCGGCGATGACGCTCACGGTGCGTCTGCCCGGGCGAGTGGAGCAGGAACTCGCGGAATATTGCACCAGGCACCGCTTGAGCAAGAGCGAGGCGGTCAAGCTTGCGCTCGACCAGCTGCTCGCCGCGAGCGCGGACAAGCCCAGTCCTTATGATCTGGGCAAGGATTTGTTCGGGCCGCACACCGACGCCAGGCCGAGCGAGGATATCGCGCGCAACAGCAAGCGGCTGCTGCGCGAACATTTCCGCGGCAAAGGCAAGTGACCGGCGTTCTTGTCGATACCGGGTTCCTGGTGTCGCTGTTCCGGCCGGCCGACCGGTTGCGGGCACAGGCGCGGGAATGCCTGCGTGCCAATCGCCATCCTCTTCTCACCGCCGCGCCGGTGATCGTCGAGACCTGTTTTTTCCTCGATGCGACGGGCAAGGGCAGGTTGCTGGAATGGGCGCAGCGCGGCGCGCTCGCGGTCGCCGACGTTCCCGTGGGCGCCTACACCGAAATCGGGACCATCGTCCGCAAGTACGCCGACCGCAATATCGACTTCGCCGACGCCGCTCTCGTCTGGCTCGCAAACCACACCGGCATGCGCGACATCCTCACCGTGGACGAGGCGGATTTTTCGGTCTATCGCCTCAAGGGCGGCAAGCGCTTCGCGCTGGTGCAGTGGTTCGAGTGATAGGCTGGAGAGCCAACATTCATGCGGGTCTCGGGCCGTTTCTCCTGTGAAGCTGTCGGTTTTCGTTATCCCGGATGCACGAGGACTTCGGGGGTAACGCCGGCATGATCGCAATTTGAGCTTCGAGTTGTTGTCCATGACGCCCACTGTCTTTGCCGGTAATATCGCACTCTCCGACATTCACTGCGGCACCATCCCAACAATAACGTGATCGGCCAGCTCTTTACCCAGGATTTCCTGCTTCACGGCATACGCGAGACGCCTGTGTGGAAGGCATTGGACGACGGTGCTTTCGCCGCCTTCGTTGCTCAGTTGCAGACAGTTTTTCGTCCTTATTCCGCCGAAAGCGTTCTGAATGAGGCGATCACCGAGGATGAGATTATCCTCAAAGTTCTGGGATTGCTCGACTGGCAGGACCTGTACCTTCGCCAAGCCACGACCTCGGGCGCGCGGCGTGAAGACGTACCCGATCTGTTGCTCTTCCCCGACGCTAACGCCAAGCGCGTGGCGCTGAAGGAGAAGCGCGACGACCGCCGCTACCGGCAGGGCATCGCCATACTGGAATCGAAGCGCTGGCTGCGGGCTCTGGACCGAGGCGAGGCGACGGACCATCTCGATCCGGGTACGCCGTCCAACCAGATTCTTCGTTATTTGTCTTCCGCCGAGGTGGCCTCGGATCGGGCGGTGCGCTGGGGCATCCTCACCAACGGCCGGCACTGGAGGCTGTATTTCCAGGGAGCGCGCTCACGCTCTGAGGACTTCCTCGAACTGGATCTTGGTGCACTGCTCGGCGTAAAGGGGGCGCAGGGTGACACGCTCGATGCGGCCGATGCGCAGCATGGCCTCAAGCTCTTTCTCTGCCTGTTTCACCGTGCGGCGTTTCTGGCGCAGAGCTGGGACGGCGAGCGCCGTTCCTTTCATCAGTTTGCGCTGGCCGAAGCGAGGCAGTACGAGGAGCGTGTCTCCGAGAACCTCGGAGCACGCGTATTCGGGACCGTTTTCCCCGAGCTTGCCGATGCATTGTGGAAGGGAGATTCAAATGCGCCGAAGGAGCTGACCCGCGCGTATATGGACGAGGTGCGCGAAGCGACGCTCATCCTGCTCTACCGGTTGTTGTTTGTCCTCTACGCCGAGGACCGCGAACTGCTGCCGGTGCGCGACAAGCGCTACGCCGGTTACAGCCTGCGTCGCTTGCGCGAGGAGGTGCGCGACAAGCGCGACCAAGGCTTCACCTTCTCCGCCTCGGCCGCGCGCCTTTGGGACGAACTAAGCGCGCTGTTTCAGGCCATAGCCAACGGCGACACGTCGCTCGGTCTGCCGGCCTACAACGGCGGGCTGTTCGAGGATGCGCGCACACCCTTGCTCGCCCGGGCGCGGATAGCCGACGCTCAGCTAGCGCCGGCAATAGACGAACTGTCGCGGCGCGCCGACGCAGCGCGTGCCTGGATCAACTATCGCGACCTATCCGTGCAGCATCTCGGTGGGATTTACGAGCGCTTGCTCGAATACCGGCTTGAGGAAACGAGCGGCAGGCTGGTGGCGCGACCGACCAGCTTTGCGCGCAAGGGCTCGGGCAGCTATTACACTCACGACGACCTGGTGAAGCTCTTGATCGCCGAGTCTGTCGGCCCGCTCGCCGCCGAGCGGACTGCTGCTTTCGACGAGCAGATTGCGGCCTGGAAAAATCACAAGGAGCTGAAGCCCGCGGAATGGGAACGGGTGGATGCGCTTGACCCTGCCTCGCGCTTCCTGGAACTCAAGGTCTGCGATCCGGCCATGGGCAGCGGCCATTTTCTGGTCGCACTGGTGGATGACCTGGCCGACCGAGTGCTCGAATCCATGTCGCATGCAGCCGAGATCATCACAGCGCAACGCTGGGCCAAGGATGTTTCTCCTGCCTGGGAGTCCCCGGTCGCCAAGCGTATCGCCGATATCCGCAAGCGCATCCTCTCGGTGGCGAAAGCGCAAGGCTGGGCAGTCAGTCCGGCCCAGCTCGACGACCGCCATGTGGTGCGCCGCATGATCCTGAAGCGCGTGATCCACGGCGTGGACAAGAATCCGATGGCGGTGGAACTCGCCAAGGTTGCGCTGTGGCTGCACACCTTCACGGTGGGCGCGCCGCTGTCCTTTCTCGACCATCACCTGCGCTGCGGCGACGCCCTCTTCGGCGGCCGAGTGCATCAGATGAAAGATGAACTGGGCAAGCTCGCAGGCGGCCTGTTGCAACAGGACGACCTGCGGCGGGTCGAAGACGCGCGGCTCACCATGCAGGCGATCGGCGAGCTCACCGACATCGATATCGCCGAGGCGCACCAGTCCAAGGCGCTGATGGACCAGATCGAGGACAGCCTGCGTCCGCAGCAGCGCACGCTCGACTTTCTTCAAGCAAAGCGCTGGGCGGGCAAAGGCGAAGCGAAGGAGTACGCCGAAACCTGGGTCGATCTGCTCAACCACGAGTACGGCGACAACCTGCTCGAATCCATCGAGCTCTTGTCCAAGCGCGGCATCAAGCTGCACGGTGAACGGCAGAAGCGCGCGCACCGCATCGTGCAGGCGGCGCGAACGCGGGCGGAGGACGTGCGCTTCCTGCACTGGGAGCTCGCGTTCCCGACCGTCTGGCCGGGCGCGGGCCTGGGCGCGCGTACCGGCGGTTTCGACGCGGTGATCGGCAACCCGCCGTGGGACCGGATGAAGTTGCAGGAAGTCGAGTGGTTCGCCGAGCGCCGCCCCGAGATTGCACTGGCGGTGCGCGCCGCCGACCGCAAACGCCTGATCGCCGAGCTGGAGAAAACGGGTGACCCCTTGTGGCAGGAATACTGCGCTGCACGCGAATACGCCGAGACGGCGACGCGCGTGGCGCGCGACTGCGGCGACTACCCGCTGCTCTCCGGTGGCGACGTCAATCTCTACAGCCTGTTCGTCGAGCGCGCCGCGCAGCTTATCCATGCGCGCGGCGTGGTGGGTCTGCTCACGCCCTCGGGCATCGCCGCCGACAAGGGTGCGGCCGACTTCTTCCGCGGTATTTCCGGCAGCGGACGGCTGGCCCTCCTATACGACTTCGAGAACAAGAAGGTCTTTTTCCCCGACATCGACAGCCGTTTCAAGTTCTGCGCGCTGGTGTTCGGTGGCGGGGAGCGCACGTTCGAGCGGGCGCGCTGCGCCTTCTACCTGCACGCGGTGGCTGAATTGGCCGAAGCGGACCGGGTGCTCGAACTCGGACCGCAGGATTTTCTATCGGTGAATCCGAACACCGGCGCGGCGCCGGTGTTTCATACGCGGCGCGACGCCGAGATCATCACCGCGATCTACAAGCGGCAGCCGGTACTGGTGGATCGAAGTTTTGAGACAAAAGCCATACCGCCGAAAAAAGTCTGGCCGGTGCGCTACGTAACCATGTTTCACATGACCAACGATTCGGGTCTGTTCAAGCGGCGCGACGAGCTGGAAAAGGAGGGCTGGTATCCGGTCGAGGGCAATCGCTGGAAGAAGGGCGAGGCCGAGGCGGTGCCACTGTATGTCGGCAGAATGGTTCACAACTATGATCATCGCGCCGCAAGCGTCGAGGTTAACGCAGAAAATCTGCATAACCCGGCATCGAGCGATGGACTTGGCGCTGCAATCAAGGCCGATCCCTCGGCTTACCCAAGCCCGCAGTTCTGGGTTGCAGCGAGCAGCGTACCTGAGACCGAGCGTCGGTCCTGGGCGATTGGCTTTCGCGATATCGCGCGAGGGACGGATGCGCGGACCATGATTGCTTCTGCCGTGCCTTCGGTTGCCGCCGGCAATACGCTGCCGCTGATATTTCCGGACGAATCCGGTTCGCGGCGATACGCTTCATGGGCGCCGTTGCTTCTGGCGAATTTCAATTCACTGATGTTCGACTACATAGCGCGCCAAAAAGCGCAATCCACGCATTTGAACTGGTATATCGTCGAGCAGCTTCCGATGATCCGACCCGGGCAGTTCGAGGGGAAGATCGGCAAACATCACATTGGCGATTTCGTGCGCGGCGAGGTGCTGCGGCTGTCCTACACGGCGTGGGATTTGCAGCCATTCGCCCGCGACCTCGGCTATGACGCACCGCCGTTTGTCTGGGATGAAGAGGATCGTGGCCATCGCATTGCCCGGCTCGATGCGCTCTTCTTTCACCTCTATGGCATCAACCGCGACGATGCAGCGTACATCCTCGGCACGTTTCCCATCGTGCGCGAGCAGGATGAAAAGGCGTTCGGGTGCTATCGCACCAAGGACCTCGTCCTTGCTTATCTGAACGCGGTCCAGTCAGGCGACCTCGATACCCGCGTGTCGATTTGACTTGATGAACAAGGACGTAGTTTCAACGAGCCTACCGTCCAAATTGTTGCGCCCGATTGGGCGCGCGCAAAGCGCACGTTGCAAACTAACATCCGTACTAGCCCATCTTTAACACGATTTTCCGAAAAAGCTTGGGTGGGTGGACGTAAGTGCCGGATTTGTTTGGAGGTGATTCGGCAAATCGTTTTGTAGTGCCATAATATTTTGCGGCGCAGCGCCGATGC
>JAJZPQ010000048.1 GCA_021811085.1 Pseudomonadota bacterium
TGGCGTTTCGCAGCGTTTATCCCGATGTCGCGATTCCCGAGATCGCGCTGACCGACTATGTGTTCGAGCGCGCACGCGCGCGCGGCGACAAGCCCGCGCTGATCGACGGTCCCAGCGGGCGCAGCATTACCTACGCCCAGCTGCCGGGGCTGATCGCGCGTGCGGCCGCGGGCCTTGCCCGGCGCGGCTTCAAGAAGGGCGAGCGCTTCGCGATCTACAGCCCGAATGTGCCGGAGTACGTGATCGCGTTCCATGCGATTGCGATGCTCGGCGGCGCGGCCACGACCGTCAATCCGCTTTATACCGCGGGCGAGCTGGCGAAGCAGCTGAACGATTCGGGCGCGCGCTTCCTGCTGACGGTGCCGGCTTTCCTCGCGACCGCGCGCGAGGCCGCGGCGCAATCCAGGGTCGAGGAGATATTCGTGTTCGGCGAAGCCGAGGGCGCGACGCCGTTCGCGACGTTGCTCGCAGGCGACGCGCAGGTGCCGAAAGTTTCGATCGAGCCGCGCCAGGACCTGGTGGCGCTGCCTTATTCCAGCGGCACCACCGGCCTGCCCAAGGGCGTGATGCTCACGCACCACAATCTGGTGGCCGAGCTGTGCTCGATCCGGGGCGTCACCGACGCGGCGCTGATCATGCCCGAGGACACGGTGCTCGCGTTCCTGCCTTTCTTCCACATTTACGGCATCGTCAGCTTCCTCAACCTGAGCCTGCTGCAGGGTGCGACCGTGGTCACGATGCCGCGCTTCGATCTGGAGCAATACCTGCAGCTGGTGCAAAAATACGGCGTGAGCATCCTGCACGTGGTGCCGCCGATCGCGCTCGCGCTGGCGAAGCACCCGATCGTCGCCAACTACGATCTGTCGAAAGTGCGTGGCGCGTTTTCCGCTGCGGCGCCGCTGTCGGGCACCGTCGCCGACGCCTTGTACGAGCGCGTCGGCTTTCGCGTGTCGCAGGCCTACGGCATGACCGAGGTCAGCGGCGCCTGCCACCTGGGGCCGAACACGCCGGACAAGATCAAGCCGGCCTCGGGCGGGCGCCTGATGCCGAACATGGAGTGCAAGGTGCTCGACACCGCGACCGGCGCAGAGCTCGGCGTGGGCGAACAGGGCGAGATCCTGGTGCGCGGGCCGCTGGTGATGCAGGGCTATCTCAAGCTGCCCGAGGCCACTGCGGCGACCATAGACGCGGACGGCTGGCTGCGCACGGGCGACATCGGCTACGTCGACGCCGACGGCGACTTCTTCATCGTCGACCGCACCAAGGAACTGATCAAGTACAAGGGCCTGCAGGTCGCGCCGGCCGAGCTCGAGGCGGTGATCGTCGGCCACCCGGCGATCGCGGACGCCTGCGTGATCGGCGTCGCCGACTTGGAGGCGGGCGAAGTGCCCAAGGCTTTCGTCGTGTTGAAGGGCAAGATCACGGCCGAGGAATTGCAGGCCTACGTGGCCGAGCGCGTCGCGCCGCACAAGCGCATACGCATGGTCGAATTCATGGAGCAGCTGCCGAAATCGGCCACGGGCAAGCTGCTGCGGCGCGTGCTGATCGAGCGCGAGCGCAACCGCTTGCCTACTTAGACTATGCTGCGCCAGCCGCTGATCATTCTCGACCTCGAGACCACCGGCATGCTGGCGGCGGAGGAGCGCATCACCGAAATCGGCCTGATCGAAGTCGACGACGGCGAATTCGTCGACAGCTGGAGCCAGCTGGTGAATCCGGAAAAAAGCATTCCGCCGTTCATCGAGACCATCACCGGCATCAGCGATGCGATGGTGCGGCATGCGCCCACGTTCGCTGAGCTCGCGCCCGCGCTGTACGCGCGCCTGCAAGGCAAGCTCCTCGTCGCGCACAACGCGCGCTTCGATTACGGCTTTCTGCGCAGTGAGTTCGAACGCGTCGATCTAGCCTATGAGGCGCGCGTGCTGTGCACGGTCAAGCTGTCGCGCAAACTCTATCCCGAGCAGCGCCGCCACAGCCTCGACAGCCTGATCCAACGCCACGATCTGAGTTGCAATGCGCGCCACCGCGCGCTGGGCGATGCCGAAGTGCTGTGGCAATTCCTGCAGAAAATCCAGGCCGAGCTCGATGCGGAGCGCATAACAGCCGCGCTGCGGGCGCAACTGGATGCGCCCACCCTGCCTGCCGCCGCCTGAACGTCGATTGCCGGATTTGGCACGTACGCATGCCGCTGGTCCAGGCGGGGCGCCAGTTATGCAAAATGAAAGTATGAGATTTTCGGCCGGCGCAGCGGCTAATCCACACCCGCGCCATCGATTGGAACAGGGACCGGCGGGACGCGACGCGATTATAATCCGGCCGAACAAGGGAGGAGATTCATGGCGGTACAGGCACAGCAGCCGGAATTGCCGGTCCTCATCGCCGGCGGCGGCATAGGCGGATTCGCCGCCGCGCTCGCGCTTACGCGCCAGGGCATTCCGGTGCATCTGATCGAACGCGCCTCCGACTTTCACGAGGTCGGCGCGGGCATCCAGCTCGGACCGAACGTGTTCCGCATGTTCGAACTGCTCGGCGTGGGCGAGCAGATGTCGCATTGGGCCGTGTTCCCGGACAACCTGATCATGCGCGACGCGCTCGACGGCTCGGAAGTCACGCGCATTCCGGCGGGCGAGCCTTTGCGCCGGCACTTCGGCTATCCGTACGCGGTGATCCATCGCGCCGATCTGCACCACGTGCTCATAGACGCGGTGAAGCGCTCGCCGCTCGCGACGCTGACCACGAGCAGCAAAGTCGTCTCCTTTGAGGACCGCGGCGATCGCGTGGCGGTGCAGACCGAAGCGGGCAAGTCCTACGAAGGCATGGCGCTGATCGGCGCGGACGGCTTGTGGTCGGCGGTGCGCGGCCAGCTGCTCGCGGACGGCAAGCCGCGCGTCTCGGGCCACATCGCCTATCGCGGCGTCATTCCCACCGCGAAGGTGCCGGCGCATCTGCAGGAGAACAACGTGGTGCTGTGGGCGGGGCCGAAGACGCACTTGGTGCATTATCCGCTGCATCGCGGCGAGGTCTACAACCTGGTGGTCGTATTCCACAGCAGCCGCTACGAGGAGGGCTGGGACACCTACGGCGATCCGGGCGAACTGCATGAGCGCTTCCAGGGGCAGCATCCGAAGGTGCGCGAGTTCCTGTCCATGGCGAACGAGTGGAAGATGTGGGTGCTGTGCGATCGCGACCCGGTGAGCCAGTGGACCCGCGGCCGCGTGACCCTGCTCGGCGATGCGGCGCACCCGATGCTGCAATATCTGGCCCAGGGCGGCTGCATGGCGATCGAGGATGCGGTGATACTGGCGGGCAAGCTCGCGGCGGCGAAAGGCGACGTCAACGGCGCCTTCCTCGCCTATCAGCAGGAGCGCTACCTGCGCACCACGCGCGTGCAGCTGACCGCGCGCATGTACGGCGATATCTATCACGCCGCCGATGCGGTGCGCGACCTGCGCCGGCAAATGCTTGCGGGGCGCACGCCGGAGCAGGCCTACAACGGCGTCGCCTGGCTGTATAAGCCTGTGGCCTAGGATTTGCCGGCAATAACCCTGTTCGCTCAAGGGACAGCTTGGTCGTCGTGTGCTTGATCGGAGTCGATCAAAACTGCGCGCATCTGTGGCAACATACGCGGTTCCCAGGCCCGATGCGGCGGGCCGATCAAACCATGGAGATAGTCCAAATGCGCTATGAAGCGCCAAAAACGCTGGAGCAGGCGATCGCGCTGCTCGCCGGCGCCAACGGCCGGGCGAGGGTGCTGGCCGGCGGCACGGATTTAGTAATTCAAATGCGCTCCGGCCGCGCCGAGCCCGAGCTGCTGGTCGATATCAAGGGCATTCCAGAGCTGCGCAGCCTCGCTGCCGAGGCCGGCGGCTACCGCGTCGGCGCCGCCGTGACCTGCATGGAGCTGATCGAGCACGCCGCGTTCGCCAAGGCCTGGCCGGGGATCATCGACGGCGTGAAATATATCGGCTCGATCCAGGTGAAGGGCCGCGCCACCATGGGCGGGAATCTGTGCAACGCCTCGCCCGCCGCGGACAGCGTGCCGGCGCTGATCGCGGCCGGTGCGATCGCCTGCATCGCCGGCCCCAAGGGCAGGCGCGAAGCGCCGGTCGAGGAAGTCGTCACGGGCCCGGGCAAGACCACGCTCGCCGGCGGCGAACTCGTGCTGTCGTTCCTGCTGCCGCGGCGGCAGCCGCGTTCCGGCGACGCCTATCTGCGCTTCACGCCGCGCAGCGAGATGGACATCGCGGTCGTCGGCGCCGGCGTCAACCTGACGCTGGGCGCCAAAGGCGTGTGCAGCGCGGCGCGCGTGAGCCTGGGTGCGGTCGCGGCGCGCGCGCTGCTCGTGCCCGAGGCGGCCGCCGCACTGCTGGGCAGCAAAGTCGATGCGGCCGCGCTCGAGCGCCTGGCCGCAGCCGCGAGCGCGGCCTGCCGGCCGATAGACGACAAGCGCGGCACCAAGGAATTCCGGATCAAGGTCGCCGGCGTGATGGCGCGGCGCGCGGCCGCGATCGCACTGGAACGGGCAAGGGGGCAGAACTGATGTCACGCAATCATGTAAGCGCAACGGTCAACGGCGACCAGGTCGAATTTCTGTGCGAAACGGGGCAGACGCTGCTCGATGCGCTGCGCGACGAGCTGCGGCTCACCGGCACCAAGGAAGGTTGCGGCACCGGCGACTGCGGCGCCTGCAGCGTCATGGTCGACGGCCGCCTGGTTTGTTCCTGCCTGATGCTCGCGGTCGAAGCCGAAGGCAAGGCGATCGAGACGGTCGAAGGCATGGCCAAGGGCGAGAAGCTGCATCCGCTGCAGAAGAAATTCATCGAGCACGCGGCGCTGCAGTGCGGCATCTGCACGCCGGGTTTCCTGATCGCGGCGCGCGCGCTGCTCGAGCGCAATCCGGATCCGACCGAAAGCGAAGTGCGCTTCTGGCTCGCCGGCAATCTGTGCCGCTGCACCGGCTATCAGAAAATCGTCGAAGCGGTGCTCGACGCCGGACGCGAAATGCGGGGAGCCTGATCATGTCGACTACGCTGAAATACGAGGAGAAACAGCTCAAGATCGTCGGCACGCGCCCCGCCCGGCCCGACGGCGTGGACAAGGTCACGGGCAGAGCGCGCTTCGGCGCCGACTACAACCTGCCCGGCCAGCTGATCGGCAAGGCGCTGCGCAGTCCGCACGCGCATGCGCGCATTGTGTCGATCGACGTTTCGGCCGCGCTCGCGCTGCCCGGAGTGAAGGCGGTGGTCACGCGCGACGATTTCGCCGAAATGCCGGACGAAATGGCGCCGGTGGGCGAGCTCATGATCAATTTCCGCGACGTCACGCGCAACATGATGGCGCGCGAAAAAGTGCTCTACGACGGCCATCCGCTGGCCGCGGTCGCGGCGACGAGCGAGTCGGTGGCGCGCGCAGCGCTGGCGCTGATCAAGGTCGAATACGAAGTGCTGCCGCACGTGATCGACGTGGTCGAGGCGATGCGGCCGGACGCGCCGCTGCTCAACGAAAACCAGTACACCCAGGGCGTGAAGCCGAAGCCCGAGCGTCCGTCGAACATCGCCAAGCGCCTCGAGTTCGGCCGCGGCGACGTCGCCGCCGGCTTCGCCCAGGCCGACGTCATCGTCGAGCGCGAGTTCAACACCAAGCCGGTGCACCAGGGCTACATCGAGCCGCAGGCCTGCCTCGCGAGCTACAGCGCAGACGGCCAGGCCGAGCTGTGGACCGCGACGCAGGGGCAATTCGTGTTCCGCGCGCAGTGCGCCAAGGTACTGCAGATGGACGTGTCGAAAATACGCGTCACGCCGACCGAGATCGGCGGCGGCTTCGGCGGCAAGAACAACATCTACAACGAGCCGCTCGCGATCGCGCTGTCGCGCAAGTCGAACCGCCCGGTGAAAATGGTGATGACGCGCGAGGAAGTGTTCCGCGCCACCGGCCCGACGCCGGGCGCGAACGTGAGAGTGAAGCTCGGCGCGACGCGGGACGGCAGGATCACCGCGGCCGAGGCGGTGCTCAATTTCCAGGCGGGCGCTTTCCCCGGCTCGCCCGTGAACCAGGCTTCGATGTGCGCGTTCACGCGCTACGACCTCGCGAACGTGCATGTCGTCGGCAACGACGTCGTCGTGAACCGGCCCAAGGTCGCCGCCTATCGCGCGCCGGGCGCGCCGATCGCGGTGCTCGGCGTCGAGAGCGTGATCGATGAAATGGCGAAGAAGCTCGGTATCGATCCGATCGAGTTCCGCCTGAAGAATGCCGCGAAGGAAGGCACGCAGACCTATTACGGCCCCAAGCTCGGGCCGATCGGCTATGTGCAGACGCTGGAAGCGGCGCGCGCGCATGCGCATTACCGCGCGCCGCTCGGGCCCAACCAGGGGCGCGGCGTCGCCACCGGCTTCTGGTTCAACATCGGCAACGAGACCACCTGCTCGCTCAATCTGCAGGAGGACGGCAGCCTCACGCTGCTGCTGGGCGTCATCGATGTCGCGGGCGGCTCGCGCGCTTCGCTGTCGATGATGGTGGCCGAGGAGCTCGGCATCGAGCTCGATCGCGTGCGGCCGGTGATCGGCGACACTTCCTCGCTCGGCTTCAACTTTCTGACCGCAGGCAGCCGCGGCACGTTCGCCGGCGGCATGGCGGCCGTGGTCGCGGCGCGCAATCTGATCGAGAAAATGCGCCAGCGCGTCGCGAAGGTCCGCGAAGTGCCGGTGGAGGCGGTGGCGTGGAAGGACGGCCGCGCGCAGCCCGCCGATGCGAGCGTGGCGCAGTTCGAACCGATGACCCTGACCGAACTCGCGCGCATGGGCGGCAAGACCGGCGGCACCATGGCCGGGCATGCGGAAATCAACGCCCAGGGCGCCGGCCCGGGCTTCGGCACGCATATCGTCGATGTCGAAGTGGACCGGGAAACGGGCGCGGTCAAGATCCTGCGCTACACTGTGGTGCAGGACGTGGGCAAGGCGATCCATCCGGCCTACGTCGAAGGCCAGATGCAGGGCGGCGCGACGCAGGGCATAGGCTGGGCGCTGAACGAGGAATACGTCTACGGCGCGGACGGCATCCTGCAGAATCCGGGCTTTCTCGACTACCGCGTGCCGGTCGCCTCCGACCTGCCGCACATCGACACCGTGATCGTCGAAGTGCCCAATCCGAACCATCCCTACGGCGTGCGCGGCTGCGGCGAGGTGCCGATCATCGCGCCGATGGCGGCGATCGCCAACGCGATCGAAAACGCGACCGGCGTGCGCCTCACGCAGCAGCCGTTCTCGCCGCCGCGCGTGTTGAAGGCTCTGGAAGGGGCGGGCAAGGCCCAGGGCTGATCGGCGTGGCGAAGGTTTCGCTCTCCAGCGTCCTTGCGCCCTACACCGAGGGCGTGCTCGAGCTGGAGCTCGACGTCGTCAACGTGCGCCAGCTGTTCCAGCTGCTGGGCCAGCGCTTCCCGGATCTGCAGACGCACCTGGAGCACGACATCGCGGTCGCGATCGACAACGAAATCTTCCAGGACGCGCTGCTGGAGCCGATCGCGCGCGACAGCGAAGTGATCCTGATCTCGAAGATCGCGGGCGGCTAACTCAACAAACGCTCGATCAGCTTGCGCACCGGCACCGGTATCGCCGCGCCGTGCGCATCTTCCAGGCTGAGCCAGATCTGGCCCGGCGCGCGCGCGGACGGAGCGAGCTTCTCCACCTCGCACACGAGTGGTTGAATCCGCAGCTTGAAGTGGGTGAAGCCGTGAGCGAGCGGCGCGAGCGGCTGCGGCGCGGCGATGCTGCAGCCGTAGTGCCTGCGGCAATGCGCGCGCACGCCCGCGGCATCGTCGATCTCCGGCAGGCTCCATAAGCCGCCCCAGATGCCCGAGGGCGGGCGCTTCTCCAGCAGCAGTTCGCCGTCGCGCAGCAGCAGCAGCATGTGCGTCGCGCGTGTGGGCACGGCCTTGGCCGGGCGCGGCGCGGGGAAGTCGCTCACGCGGCCGAGCGCGAGCGCGGCGCAGCTCGCCGCGAGCGGGCAGGCGGCGCAGGCGGGCTGCGCGCGCGTGCACAGCGTCGCGCCGAGGTCCATGATCGCCTGGGTGTAGCTGGCGATGGCGCGCGGCGGCAGTTGTTCCTCGGCCAGTTGCCACAGTCGATTTTCGACGCGCTTCTCGCCCGGGAAACCGGCAATCGCGAAATGGCGCGCGAGCACGCGCTTCACGTTGCCGTCCAGAATGGCCGCGCGCGTGCCGTAGGCGAATGCGGCGATCGCCGCCGCGGTCGAGCGCCCGATGCCGGGCAGCGCTGCGATCTCGTCGAGCGCGCGCGGAAATACGCCGCCGTGGTGATCCATCACCAGCTGCGCGGCGCGCTGCAGATTGCGCGCGCGCGAGTAATAGCCCAGTCCGCTCCACAGCCGCAGCACTTCGTCCTGCGGCGCCGCGGCGAGCGCGGCGATATCGGGAAAGCGTTCGAGAAAGCGCTGGTAATACGGAATCACCGCGGCGACCTGGGTCTGCTGCAGCATGATTTCGGAGACCCAGATGCGGTAGGCATCGCGCGTGCCCTTCCATGGAAGATCGTGGCGGCCGTGGCGCTTATGCCAGGCGAGCAGGCGCGCCGCAAATGCTGGTTTATTTTTGATTGGCGATCCCGAACGGTACGTGCCCGGTGGCCACATGCAGCGCGGCCGATTCGCAATGGCGCTGCTGGTCGTCGAAGAAAATGTCGGCGCCGAAGGCCTTGAGGAAGCGCCCCTTGTCCAGGCCGCCGAGGAACAACGCTTCGTCGATGCGGATGTTCCACGCGCGCAGCGTGCGGATCACGCGCTCGTGCGCGGGCGCGCCGCGCGCAGTCACCAGCGCGGTGCGTATGGGCGAGCGCTCCGGCGGATATTCGGACTGGATGCGGTGCAGCGCGGCGAGGAAATTCTTGAACGGCCCGCCCGACAGCGGCTCCTTCGCGGCCTCGGCCTCGCTCTTGTCGAACGCCGCCAGCCCGTCGCGCTTGTACACCTTCTCGGCTTCGTCGGAAAACAGCACCGCATCGCCGTCGAACGCGATGCGCAGTTCGCCTTCGAGCGCCGGGTTCTGCCCCACGTTGGAGGGCAGGATGGTCGCTGCGGCGTGCCCTGCGTCCAGCGCCTTGCGCACGTCTTCCGGGTTCGCCGACAGGAACAGATGCGCATCGAACGCGGGCACATAAGGGTAGGTGCTCTCGCCGCCGGTGAAGGCTGCGCGCGAAATGTCGAGCTTGTAATGCCCGATCGAGTGCATGATGCGCAGCCCCGTGTCCGCCGTGTTGCGCGACAGCAGGATCACTTCCACCCGCGGCGGATCGTGGCGGTTGAGCGCGAGCAGCTTGTTCACCAGGCCGAAAGCGATGCCCGGCTGGAGCACTTCGTCTTCGTGCTCGCGCTGATAGGCGTGATAAGCCGCCACGCCCTGCTCGTCGAACACGCGGTTGCTCTCCTCCAGGTCGAACAGCGCGCGCGAGGAAATGGCGACGACCAGTTTTCCGTCAAAGGATGCGGGCATGCGCCATAACCTGTGAAATCGGGATGGAGCGGGAGACGAGTCTCGAACTCGCGACCTCAGGCTTGGGAAGCCGGCGCTCTGCCAACTGAGCTACTCCCGCTCACGGCCCGGATTCTAAAGCATTTCCGCCAGTTCTTCACCAGCGGGGTTGAGGCAGTGGTGCGGTGCGGCAGCGACCACGCCAGCGCGGCATTTGCATCGGCTGTGAGAAAAATCAATGGGTCCGGCTTGGCTTGGTCGAATAATTTCCGACGCGTGATTCGTATGCAGACGAATGGAGGAAGCTACCATGTCCGAACTTGAGCACGATGAGGTTTCGCGGGAAACGCCGGAAAGCGACCAAATTGCATCTCCGAGCCGGCGCACGTTTCTAAAGGGCGTGGCCGGCGCCGGCGCGGCGGTTTCGCTGATCAGCAAGGGCGCCTGGGCCAACGGCGAGATCGGCTTCTGGGCGAAGGATCTCCCCAACGACAAGCTGACTGAGATGTTTAGGACCATTGTCCGCATCCGCTGGCACGAGCGGACCATGGTCGACAAGATGATTACCGACCCCAAATATCGGGGCTACAACCACTTCTATGCGGGCCAGGAGGCGGTCGCCACAGGTGTTTGCGCCGCGCTGAACAACAAGGGCCCATTCGACCAACTCGACCTGGTCTACAGCACCCACCGCCCGACCGGCCACGCCATCGCCAAAGGCGTGGACATGAAGAAAATGGCCGCGGAGAACGATTTCCGCGCCACCGGCCTCAACGGTGGTTATGCGGGCGAGATGCATCTCTCCGACAAGTCCTGCGGCTTCATCGGCGCCGACGGCATGATAGGACCGGGACATGTGATCGCGACCGGGTCGGCCTTTGCCTTCCGCGCCCGTGGCAGCAAGCAGGTGTCGGTGGTATTCGGCGGTGACGGCACTTACGCCACGCCGCACTTCCATGCTGCGCTCAACAACGCGGCGCTGCTGCAGCTGCCGTTTATCTACGTGCTGGAAAACAATCTGTATCACCAGTACGCGCATTATTCCTACTCCTGCCCGATGAAGGACATCGCCGATGCGGCCCGTACCTACCGCATACCGGGCGTGGTCGTCGATGGACAGGACGTGTTCCAGGTCTACAACGCCGCGAAAACCGCAGTGGACCGCGCGCGCGCCGGCGAAGGGCCAACGCTGATCGAGGCGAAGACCTACCGCTACTACAACCACTGGGGCGCGCCCGGTGCGGAGGCCGGCCAGCTCGGTGCGTTTGGATATGACCCGCTGGCGATCTCCTCCTTCCGTCCGGAACGCGAAGTGCGTGCGTGGATGCAGCGCGATCCGGTGGACATCTGCCGCAACACCCTCATCAACTGGGGCGTACTGACGCGCGCGCAGGCGGATGAGATCGAAGCCGCGGCGAAGAAGGAAGCAATCGAAGCCTTCGCCTGGGCGGATCAACAGCCGTTCTGCAAGCCCGAGGACGGCCTCAAAAATGTATTTGTCGAGGGCGTAGTACCCGCCCGGCAGTTTGGCTGAGGAGAACACCATGGCAAAAAAAAGCTGGATGTATGCAGTCCTAGAGGCGGTGCAGTACGAGATGCGCCAGGACAAGAACATGATCTGGATCTTCGAGCTTACGCCGCCGGTTGCCTCGACCCCCGGCCTGCCGGTGATTAACCTCGAGAAGGAGTTCGGCCGCAAGCGCGTCGTCAACACCGGCATCGACGAAAATTGGATGGCTTCATGCGTACTCGGCGCCGGCCTCGCCGGCTCGAAGGCGGTGACCTACATTCCCTACCAGGGGAACTGCATGTGCTTCCAAGTGATCCAGAACCACGCCGGCAAGCTGCGCTCCATGACCGGCGGCGTGGCGTCGATGCCTATCGTGTTCCTGCTGGAAATGACTGGACAAACGCCGGGATTCGCCGGCCAGCACTCGGACTACGAGATCGACACCTATTATGCGCATATCCCCGGCGTCAAGACGGTCGTTCCGTCCACGCCCACGGATGCGAAGGGCATGATGGCCGCGGCGATCCGCGATCCCAACCCCGTCTGTTATCTGTACCCGGCGGGACTGCGCGAAATGATGGAAGACGTGCCCAATGAGCAATTCACGACGCCGCTCGACAAGGCCGCCGTGCGCACCACCGGCAGCGACATCACCATCGTCGGTTCCGGCGGCGGGATGCCCGAGGTGCTCAAGGCGACGGAGGCTTTGCAGAAACAGGGCATGAAGGTCGAGGCGATCGACCTGCGCAGCCTGAAGCCGATGGACACTGAAACGCTGGTGAAATCGGTGCAGAAGACCAAGCACCTGTTGACCGTCGACCAGTCCTACTACACGCTTTGCCCGGGTGCGGAAGTGATCGCGCGCGTGGCGGAAAACGTGCGTGGCGCGCGCTTCAAGCGCGTGGCTTTCCCGGACGCGCCGCCGCCGGCTTCACCCGAGATGTTCCTGTGGATGCGGCCCAACGCCGACCACATCGTCGCCGCGGCGAAGAAACTGGTCGGCTGATGGAGGCCGTTCAGCAGCAAACCTGCACGAACTGCGGCAGCGCCGACGTGCATGCAAGCCACGTGCGCTCCGCGTTCTGGCAGGACGACCGGCTCGTGGTCGTGGAAGACATACCCGCGCTCGTCTGCGGGGCGTGCGCCGAGCAGTTTTACGACGACAATACGGTCGTCGGGCTCGACTTGCTCCGCGGCGAAGGATTCCCGGCGGAAAAGGCGCGCGCAGAACTGCGCGTGCCGGTGTTCTCCTTCGTCGACAGAGCCGCGGCCAAGAGCGTGCCATGAAGCGCGCGGCGGGCGCGCGACGGCGGCTGCTGGTCGTCTGCGCTATTGCCGTTTTCACCTTCGCGCAGGCGGCGGGGGAAGACAACGCGTTCATGCCTAAAGGCGGCCGGGCGCTGTTGCTTGAGCTGCTCGGCGCTGCGCCCGACGCCGCGGAACTGCGCGCGATCGCGCAGGCGCGCCGGACCGAACCGGAATGGCGCGATTTCGTCGCCGCGCGCAAGAACGCTCTGAGCGAGCGCGAACTCGCGACGCTGGCAGCCTATCTCGAAGTCAACATGCCAATGCCAGACAGCGCTTTGAAGAGCGACAAGCTTGCCTCCGCGCTGCCCCAGGACGGGCGCGACCTTGCGTGGGTGGGCTGTCAGCCTTGCCACTCGCTGTTCGCAAGCCACTTGACGCAGCGCCGCAATGTGCAGGGCTGGCGCAACATCTTCCTGTCGCCCTTCCATCGCGAGCTGAAGATGAGCCCGCAGGAGCGTGAAGAGTTCGCGCGTTATTCGGCCCTGAATATGCCGATGAAAATCGAGGACGTTCCACAGGATCTGCGCTTCTGACCGGAGACATCATCATGCTTATCGCCCGAATTTCCATGCGCGCCGCCAGTTTGCTCGCTGCTGGATTGTTCGCTGCGAGTCTGGGGGCGCAGGCAGCGGACGTGTTCGGATTCATTCCCTCGGGGGGCAGAACGCTGCTGGCTAAGACTTTCGCCGGCGGACCGCCGGCTGACGAAGTGAAAGCGTTGTTGGCGGCAAAGCATACGCGCGAGGAGTGGCTGAGCTATTTGCGCAGCCGCAGCAAGGCGATGACGGGACTGCAGAAGTTGAGCGAAAAGGAGTTGCTCACGCTCGCGGACTATTTGTCCTACAACATGCCTCTGCCGCCCGCCAAGATCCCGGCTAATCCGGCGCGGGTCAATTGGGAGAAGCTGTTGCCGCCGGACGGGCGTGACTTCACGCTCGACTATTGCCAGAGCTGCCACATCGTCACGGTGGTGATAACGCAAAAGCGTTCCAAGGATGCCTGGCTGGGCTCGATGAACAAGCCGAGCCACATTCAGATCAAGCTCACGCGCGAGCAGCGCGACGCGCTCGCGAGCTACCTCGTGCTCAACGCGGCGATTCCGATAGACCAGGTGCCGGAGGAGTTGCGCGCCGGCGGCGCGACCTACTAGCGGCGCAACGCTCGGCGCCGGAGGTGTGACAGATGCTGTTCACCTCGCTCGAATTCTTTGTCTTCCTCCCGCTCGCGCTGGCTCTGTTCGCGCTGCTTCCCGCAGAGAAGCGCTGGATCTGGCTGCTGCTCGCAAGCTATGCGTTCTACGGGGCATTTCGGCCCTTCAATCTCGTCTACCTGGGCGCGGTGACGCTCGTCGTCTGGGGCTGCGGCGCGGCGCTGGCGCGCGCCGCGGGCGAGCGTGCGCGGCGCCTGCTGCTCGCCGCGGGGCTGGTCGCGGTAATCGGCTCGCTCGTTGCGTTCAAGTTTTACGACTTCATCGCCGGCGAGTTGGAGCGGTTTGCCGCGCTGTCCTTCGGCACCGGCTCCGCGATGGCGTTGCCGCGGCTTGGGATTACGACGCCGGTCGGCTATTCCTTTTACGCCTTTTCGGCAGCGAGCTATCTCATCGATGTTTTTTCCCGGCGCATCCCGGGGCAGCAGGGCGCCGGCCAGGTCGCGCTCTACCTGGCCTGGTTCCCCAAGATCCTGGCAGGTCCGATCGACCGCGCCACGAATTTCCTGCCGCAGCTGTCGGCCGGCTTGCGCGCGGATCCGGATCGCCTGGTGCAGGGCTTGCAGCTGATCGGCTGGGGCTTGATCAAGAAGGTCGTGATTGCCGACAACCTCGCGCCCATGGTCGACAAGAGCTTCAGTATCGCGGCCTTCGCTTCGCCGATCGACCTCTTGATCAGTGTCTATTTTTTCGCTTTCCAGATCTACTGCGACTTTTCCGGGTACACCGATATCGCGATTGGCGTTTCCCTGCTGTTCGGGCTGCAGCTGATGGAAAATTTTCGGCGGCCCTACCTCGCGCGTAGCACGGCCGAGTTCTGGGGTGAGCGCTGGCACATCTCCCTGGGCCGCTGGTTCCGCGACTATCTGTACATACCGCTCGGCGGCAGCCGGGCCGGACCGCTGCGCCAGTATCTGAACCTGATGCTCGTCTTTATCGCGAGCGGCTTGTGGCACGCGGGGCTCGGCTATGGCGTCGGCTGGACCTTCCTTGTCTGGGGTGCATTGAACGGGGCCTATCAATGGGCCGGCGTGGCGACACGTCAGCTCTGGAGCGGCATCGGCAAGCGCTTGCCGCGCATCAGCCAAAGTCTGTCCTGGCAGGCACTGCGCGTGCTGCTGACATTTCACTTGATCGCGATCACTTGGGTGTTCTTCCGCGCGCGTTCGCTCGGCGACGCATGGCTGATCCTCAAGAAGATTGCCTTGAACCTCATCGAGATCCCATCGCTGCTGTCGCGCTTCCCTTTTACGGCGGATCATTACACGGCGTTCGCCATGATCGTGTGCCTGATCGGCATAGAAATCGTCGATGAGCGCCGCCCGATTTTACAGAGGCTGGCTGCGGCGCCCGTGGCATTACGTTGGGGCGCCTACTACCTCGCGATATTCGCGTTGCTGATCCTTGGCCGCTGGCAGACGCGCGAGTTCATCTATATGCAATTCTGACGCATGAAGCGCTTGGGCAAATCCGCGGTTCGGTTCATCGTGCTCGGCATCGCGCTATACGCTGGCGTCTATTTCGCCGCCGAGCGGCTCATGCTTCACTCCGGGCGCAGCAATCCGTTTTTCAAGATCGCCACCATGCAGGACAGCGCGGTCGACTGGGTGATCCTCGGTGCTTCGCACGCAATGCCGCTGGATTTCGCTGACTTCAATGCGCAGATGCAGCGCGAGACCGGACTGCGTATCCTTAATCTGGCCGCGCCCGGGACGGGGCCGCTCTACAATCGTTTCGTGCTCGAGCACTTTCTGCGCGCACACCGCGCGAAGAACGTTCTGTACGTGGTCGATTCGTTCGCATTCTATTCGCGCAGCTGGAACGAGGCGCGCTTCGCCGATGCCAAGCTGCTCGGGCGCACCCCCTTGGACCCCGCAATCGCCGGGCTGCTATTGGACTACGTCCGCCACGAAGGCGTGGATCCGCGTGCCCTTCTCGATTACGTGACGGGTTTCTCCAAGATCAACAACCGGGAACGCTTCGCGCGCGATGTTTGGGAGGGCGAGGCGCAGTTCGATCGCGTCTATCGTCCTTCGGCGAGCGCCGTAAAGAAGCGCATCGCGTATCTGTACCCGGACAGCGCAACGGCTGCGGCGCTGGACCGCTATCTGGAGACGTTCTCGACCCTCATCGCGACTGCGCGGCGGGCAGGTGCGGGCGTGGTTGTGATCAAGATGCCGACGCCAGCGCAGTATCGCAGCCAGCTTCCCGACGAGGCGGGATTCGACCTCGCGTTGGCGCGCCTGCTGGCGGCGGGTGAAGTGCAATACCGCGATTTTTCACGGGCGATCGACGAGCCGCAATTCTATTTCGACAGCGACCACTTGAATCGGGATGGGTTAACGCGGTTCTTTGCCCGTGATCTCAAACCGATCCTTGCCTCGGCGAAAAGCAGTTGAAGGCGGTAACGGTTCGGCTGCCTACTTGAACGGAAACGCGATAATCGCCTTCGCCACCCATTGATCGCCGGCGTTTTCCATGCCGCGGCCGATGCCGAAGTTGATGTCGAAACCCTTCAGATCCATGTCCACCGCCGCGTACAGATAATGCGCGCGCTCGGCCGCAGGCAGCAGGTGGTGCGCCGGGCCGTACTCGCCGTAATACTCGAGCCCCGCGTAGACGCCCTCGGCGGTCTTGCGCGCGACTTTCAGCGCGGGCTCGAACTTGGGCGCGCGGCTGACGTTTGCCGACAGGTCCGTGTCGAGGATGGGGTTGAACGAGATCAGCCAGCGCGGGTCGCGATAGCCGATGATCGGCCGCAGTTCCAGTGCGTAGCGGCTGTCCGCAACCCGCCTTGCCGAGTAGCCCAATTCGCCGTTGAGGCCCCAGAAAAAGCGCGCGCCTTCTTCGTGCGGAGCGATGTATTTCAGCCGGAAGCGCAGCCCGTTGCCGTACAGATTGCCTTCCTGACTCATTGCCACGGGCAGGTACAGCCCGGCTTCCAGCGATTTGCTCAGGCCGTAGGAAAACTCCGGCGTGACCTGGAGGCGATGGTGCGAGAGCATCTCCCCTTCGAACTCGGGCTCCTTCGCGCCCTTCAGCGCGTAGTTGACATGAAGCTCCAGGCCGTACTGCCCGGGGTCGTCCATATCATCGGTATAAACCTGGATTTCGTCCGGCGCGGCTAGCGCTCCGCTGCTGGCAATGCCGATAAGCGCGGCCACAAGCAGGCTGGTGCAGGTGCAAACCCTCATGTCATTCACGCCTTTCAAACGCGACTGGTCGCTTGAGTTTAGATGAGAATCATTCTCATCTTTATGCAGGGAATTTGCAAGCTATTTTTTGAGGTGCGACTTGCGCCTGATTGGGTTCGCGCACGAATTATCAATGATATCTGGTATTTAGCTTAGTCCATCGTCCGAACAGGGATTTCGACTTGACGTAGCCCTAGCCTTGTCAGACAATAGGAACCATTCGCATTTATGGCAATCTCTGATGACACCTGTAACGAGCGCGCTGACGCTGAACCGCCTGGACCCCGGTGAATATGGAACCATCCTGGCGCTCGATGCCAGCGAAGAACTCTACCAGCGCCTGGTGGCGCTGGGGCTGCGCATCGGCAAGGGCGTTAGGCTATTGCGCCGCGCGCGCTTCGGCGGGCCGCTGCATGTTCGCGTGGGCACGACCGAACTCATGCTGCGCCGGCGTGAAGCGCACTGCATTCGCCTAAGCAACGGAAACCCGGACTAGCCCCAGGTCCGATTCCGATGAAGCGCATCGCGATGGTGGGGATGCCCAACACGGGCAAGTCCACCCTGTTCAATCGCCTTACCGGCGCGCACGCCAAAGTCGGAAACTGGCCCGGCCTCACCGTCGACCTGCTCAGCGCGAAGCTTCTGATCGGCGACCAGATGGTGCATCTGGTCGACCTGCCCGGAATTTACGATCTGAACGGCTATTCCGAGGACGAAAAAATCGTCACGACTTTCCTCGCGCAAAACCAGGTCGATCTCGTGCTGGTGGTACTGAATGCCTCCCAGATCGACCGCCAGATGGTGCTGTTGGGGCAGGTCATGCGCCTGGGCCTGCCGCTGGTGCTGGTGCTCAACATGGTGGACGAAGCCGCCGCGCTCGGCATCACCGTCGACGCCGAGCGATTGGCGGCGAAGCTCGGGATTGCGGTGTGCATGCTGTCGGCGAAATACGGCCAAGGCGTGGAGCAGCTTCAACCCGCGATGCGCAGCGCGCTGCGCGAGTCAGTCAATGCAAGCGCTGCGAAAAGCGCAAGCGCGAAACTCGACGAGCATGAGCTCGAAGCCGCGGTCAAATCCTCGGTGTTCGTTCCGGCGCAGGCCTCGCATGCGCTGACGGAGAAGATAGATCGGATACTTCTCGACCCGTGGCTGGGCCTGCCCATTTTCTTCGGCGTCATGTTCCTGCTGTTCGAACTGGTCTTCATTCTGGGCAAGCCGATCCAGGACGCGATGGCCTGGGTGTTCGCGGCAATCCGCTCAGGCGCGCTGGAACCCGCGCTCTCCGGCCTGCCTTTGTTCCTGCGCGGCTTGCTGCTCGACGGCGTCTACAACGGCCTGAGCACGGTGGCGAGCTTCGTGCCCATCATCGTGCTGTTTTTTCTGTGCATGGGGCTGGTCGAGGACGCCGGCTATCTGTCGCGTGCCGCGTTCCTGATGGACGCGCTGATGGCGCGCTTCGGCCTGGACGGGCGCAGCTTCGTCATGGTGCTGATGGGCTTCGGCTGCAATGTGCCGGCGCTCATGGGCACGCGCGTGATCCGTTCGCGCGGATTGCGCCTGCTCACCATGCTGGTCATTCCGCTTTCCCTGTGCTCGGCGCGCATGCAGGTGTTCGTATTCTTCATCGCCGCATTGTTTTCGGCCAAAGCAGCGCCGCTGGTGCTGTTTTCGCTCTATGTGGTCAGCATCCTCAGCGCGATGATTACCTCGCTGCTGTTCAAGCGCCGCTACGTCAACAACGACCCGTTCGTGCTGGAGATGCCGCCGTACCGCTTCCCGACGCTGCGCCAGATAGTCCTGCGCGGCTGGCAGGAGGTGCGGCATTTCACCCATCGCGCCACGCGCTTCATCGTGTTAGGCGTGGTGCTGGTCTGGCTGCTGACGAATTTTCCGCTCGGCGCGGCCAGCGGCGGCGCGGACACCTGGGCGGGGCAGATCGGCAAGCTGCTCAATCCGGTCCTGAGTCCGCTCGGCATCGACCCGAGGCTGACGATCGCGCTCATATTCGGCTTCGTCGCCAAGGAAATCGTCATCGGCTCGCTCGCCGTGATCTACGGCCAGGAAGGAGCGGCGCTGACCCATACGATCGCACACCAGATCGACTGGATCCAGGCGTACAGCTTCATGCTGTTTACGCTGATCTACACGCCCTGCCTTTCGACCATCGCCACCATCGTCAGCGAGGGCAAGAGCCGCAGCTTCAGCGCGCTCGCGATCGCCTGGCCGCTCGGCCTGGCATGGCTGGTCAGCTTTGCGTTCTATCAAGCCGCGCGTCATTTCGCCGGCTGAGTGCGCGGCCGCGCACTTTTATACGGTTGCCTAGTCCCGCAATCGGCCATATATTGCCCGTATAGCCTGTTGCGTCCAGGGGGACTCATGAAATCGTTGATGTATGCGGCGCTCTTGTTTGCCTTGTCGGGAAATCCGGCCTGGGGCCAAACGCCGGCGCTGCGGTCCTCGGGCCAGCACCTGTACTTGCCGATCTATTCGCACATCTGGCACGGCGAAACGAACGACAAGGGCCAGCCGATGAAGACGCTGGTGTCGGTCTCGGTGAGCATACGCAATACCGATCCGGTGAAATCGATCCGCGTCACTTCCGCCAAATATTTCGACACCGATGGGAAAATGCTCAGGGAGTACCTGCCGACGCCGAAGCTGATCGGCCCCATGGGCACCTACGAGATCTTCGTTCCGCGCAGCGACGATAGCGGAGGCTCGGGCGCGAATTTCGTGATCGTGTGGAAAGCGGACGCCCCGGCGAGCGCGCCGATCGTGGAAGGGCTGCACGCCAATCTTCCGGTGGGTCGCTCGATCGCGTTTACCACCTCGGCGCGCCCCATCCCCGCCGATTGAATGCGGCGCCGGCGCGCAGCGCCCGTGCCATACCCCACGGCGGTATTTGACAGATACCCCATATGGGTATATAGTCCGATTCATCCCGCTATCGTTTTGCGCCGGACTCCATGGATGCATTGCCCACCGTTCGCCTTGACTTGCCGCTCGAGGGCATGACCTGCGCCGCCTGCGCGGCGCGCATCGAAAAGAGCCTGAACAAGCTGCCGGGCGTGGTCGCGAACGTGAATTTCGCGGCGGAGTCGGCCCAGGTGACGCTGCAGCCGAACCTGACCGCGCCCGCGGCCGTCATCGAAACCATCCGGCGCACCGGATATGCGGTGCCGCTGCAGTCGGCCGAGTTCCAGATCTACGGCATGACTTGCGTCGCCTGCGCGGCGCGCATCGAAAAGGCGCTGAACAAGCTCGAAGGCGTCGACGCGAGCGTCAATTTCGCCAGCGAAACCGCGCGCGTGCGCTACCTCCCCGGCCTGGCCACACCCGAACTCCTCGCAGCGACCATCCGCAAGGCAGGCTACGACGCGAGCGAACGCGTCGAAGCGAATGCCGAGGAGGAGAGGGCGCGCCGCGCGGCCGCGTTCCGCGGCGAACTGCGGCTGTTCTGGATCTCGGTGGCGCTCAGTCTGCCGCTGCTGGCGGGAATGTTTTCGATGTTCGGGCAGGCGCACGCCGCATTGCTGCCGCGCTGGCTGCAGCTTGCGCTCGCGACGCCGGTGCAGTTCTGGATCGGGCGGCGCTTCTACGTCGGCGGCTGGAAAGCGCTGCGCGGCGGCGGCGCCAACATGGACGTGCTGGTGGCGCTGGGCACCAGCATGGCCTACGGCCTCTCCGCCGTGGTCACGCTGCTGGGCCTGCATCAGCAGCACGTCTATTTCGAAGCGAGTGCGGTGATCATCACGCTGGTGCTCATGGGCAAGCTGCTCGAAGCGCGCGCGAAGCTCAGAACTTCGGCCGCAATAGAGGCGCTCATCCGCCTGCAGCCCAAGACTGCGCGCGTGGAAAAAGACGGCGTGCTGGTCGAAGTGCCGGTCGCAGGCATGCACAGCGGCGACATATTCGTCGTGCGCTCGGGCGAGAGCATCCCCGTCGACGGCGTGGTCGCGAGCGGAGAATCCGGCGTCGACGAGAGCATGCTCACCGGCGAAAGCCTGCCTATCCACAAGCGCAGCGGCGACAAGGTGTTCGCCGGCACGCTCAACCAGCAGGGGCTGTTGCGCTGCCGCGCCGAGGGCGTGGGCGCGGCGACCATGCTCGCCGGCATCATCCGTCTGGTGCGTGAGGCGCAGGGCTCGAAGGCGCCGATCCAGCGTCTGGCCGACCAGGTCGCGGGTGTATTCGTTCCAGTCGTGGTCGCGATCAGCGTGCTGACGTTCGCGCTCTGGTGGGGCATAGGCGGGGAACTCGCGCCGGCGCTGGTGAATGCGGTCGCGGTGCTGGTCATCGCCTGTCCCTGCGCGCTCGGCCTGGCGACACCCACGGCCATCATGGTCGGCACCGGGCGCGGCGCGCAGGTGGGCGTACTGGTCAAGAACGCGGTGGCGCTGGAGCGGGCCGAAAAAATCCGCACGCTCATCGTCGACAAGACCGGCACGCTTACCGAGGGCAAGCCGGTGGTGACGGACGTGCTTCCCGCCGCGGGCATCTCCGCGCAGGAGTTCGTCGCTGCGGCGGCGAGCCTTGAATCCGGCTCGGCGCATCCGCTCGCGCACGCGGTGCTCGAACAGGCAAAACAACTAGGCGTGACGCTGACCCCGGTGCGCGATTTCCATTCCGTCACCGGCAAGGGCGTGCAGGCGGTGCTCGCCGTATCCGCGCTGGGCGCAGAACAGACGCTGCTCTTGGGCGCGCCGGAGTTTCTGCGCGAATCCGGCCTGAGCATCGACGCCGCGGCGATCAAGCCGCTGATCGAGCAGGGCAAGACCGTGATCGCGGTCGGCGGGGCGGGGCGTGTCCTCGGCTATCTCGCGATTGCCGACAAGCTGCGCGCGAGTTCGCAGGCGGCGGTGGCCAAGCTCAAGGGCATGGGCATCGACGTGGTGATGCTGACCGGCGACAACGCCGCGACGGCGAAGGCGATTGCCGATGCTGTCGGCGTCAGCAGCTACCGCGCCCAGGTGTTGCCCGGCGAGAAAGCCGCCGCCGTGGCCGAATTCAAGACCGAAGGCCGCGTGGTGGGCATGGTCGGCGACGGCGTCAACGATGCGCCCGCACTGGCCGCCGCCGACGTCAGCTTCGCCATCGGCGCGGGTTCGGACGTCGCCATAGAAGCGGCCGACATCGCGCTCATGCGCAACGACCTGCTCTCGGTCGCCGACGCGATCAGCCTGTCGCGCGCCACGCTCGGCAAGATCCGGCAGAACCTGTTCTTCGCCTTCATTTACAACGTGCTCGGCATTCCTCTGGCTGCGGCAGGAATGCTGAATCCGGTGATCGCCGGCGCGGCGATGGCCATGTCTTCGGTTTCCGTGGTCAGCAATTCGCTGCTGTTGCGGCGCTGGCGCGGCGGCTGAGCGCTTATTCCATCCCGAAAACGAAAGGAGATTACGATGCAAACAGTAACTTTGGGAATTTCCGGCATGACCTGCGGCGGCTGCGTGCGCAGCGTGACCAACGTGTTGAAAGCGCTCGATGGCGTGGCGAAAGCCGAAGTGTCCCTGGAAAAGCGCAGCGCGGTGGTCGATTACGATCCGGGCAAGGTGGGGTTGGAGCAGCTCAAGCGCAGTGTGGTGGAGGCCGGATTTGAAGTCGCGGCCTGAAGCCGCCGAGTGCGAGCACCACGCGGGTCGCGCCGTAGTGCAGCCGAACAAAGCGGCGCTGCTCAAGCGTCTGAACCGGATCGAGGGGCAGACGCGCGGCGTCGCGAAAATGGTCGAGGAGGACCGCTATTGCGTGGACGTGCTGACGCAGATCTCGGCGATCCAGTCGGCGCTGGATGCGCTCGCGCTGCAATTGCTCGAGAGCCACACCAAAGGCTGCGTGCGCTCCGCGATCCGCTCCGGCAACGGCGAAGCGGCGATCGACGAACTCATGACCGTGGTAAAGCGCTTCGGGCGCTAGCGGGGATTCGGTTCCAAGAGCCAAGTGCGGGCAGAAGCGGAGTTCAGGCTGCCGCGGTCGAGTCCGTGTCCTGCGTGCATTTCTCGACGGCGCAAGATGCAGTGACGCATCGGCGCTTCGTCAGACTATTTTCCTGCTTCTTCCTTCAAGACCTCGCGCACGAGCTCGCGAATCTTTTTCCGCACATCTAGCAGCGCGCGTTTTCCTTTGGCCGTCGCGACATAGTATTTGCGACGCTTGCCGCTCACGATTTCCTCTTTCGAGCGCAAGCACCCCGTGTTCTCCAGGTTGTGGAAGATTGGGTAAAGCGTCCCCGGGCCTATGGAATATCCGTGGCGCCGCAATTCCTCGATCATCTCGAGTCCGAACACCGGACCCTCAACGGCATGATGCAAAATATGCACGCGCACGAACGCGAGAAACACGCCGCGTGTAATTCCATTGTCCATCGTTTTCGCAATCCGATATTAGGTCGATATGGCAGCAAGCGGCATATTGTACCAATAGCTACCGTTGACCCGGGTAAAGCATTTGTTGACAGGCTCTCGTGGCATGCGGCACGGCGCCGCAATGGCCGGCGCGTCAAGTCGCTCGTGTCCGCCGGAGGATGGCCTTTCCTCCCCCGCAACAGTATCGTATTGCGGTATTGTATATCGATATCGAAATACGATACAAAGTGGCATGGGATTGATCCAGATCAAAATCAATTTGGCCGAATGCCGATAATTTGACGGTGATCGGGATTTTCAATGGATCGGCTATGACGAAGGATGTGCAAGTGGAATTGGCGAGTGGCACCCCAAAGCCGATCGCACGGCTCGCTGGGTTTTTCGCGACGGCAATCGTATTTAGCCTTACATATCTCGCGCTTCCCGCACTGGCCGGTCCGCCTTTCATCACGGACGACCCGGAGCCCGCTGAATACAGGCACCACGAATTTTACGTAGCCACGCAACAGGTCAAGACGGTGGACGGGAAAGCCGGAACGGCTCCCCACGTCGAATATAACTATGGCGTGGCGCCGGACGTGCACCTGCACATCATTGTTCCTTACGCCTTCAACAGTCCCGAGGGAGGAGCGCATCAACGTGGGTACGGCGACACCGAACTGGGGGTCAAGTACCGCTTCGCCCAGGAAACGGAAACAAGCCCCATGGTCGGTACGTTTCCGATACTGCTTTTGCCCAATGGCGATGAAAACAAGGGTCTGGGTAACGGACACTCGCAGCTGTTCCTGCCTCTATGGGTGCAGAAGAGATGGGGCAAGTGGCAAAGCTACGGCGGCGGCGGCTACTGGATCGACCACGCTCCCGGCGCGAAGAACCATTGGTTCTATGGATGGCAGGTGCAAAAAGATATTTCCGAGCACCTTACGCTGGGCGGCGAGATCTTTCACAGCACCGAGCAGCTCGCCGGCGAGGGGTCGAGCACCGGCTTCAATCTCGGCGGGAGCTACAATCTCGACGAGCACAACCACCTTCTATTTTCAGCCGGCGAAGGGTTGACGAACGCCAAAGCGACCAACAAGTTTTCATCGTATGCCGCCTATCAATGGACGTGGTGATTTGATGGTTTTTCGGGAAACGAACTTTTCTAATCGATAAGTTTCAGGTATCGCCGCGATGGGCGGTTCCCATCGAAATATCAATTACGAGGTGATGACATGTCGAGACACACGGTAAGAATCATGGTTGCTGCCACCCTGTTCGCGCTTAGCGCGGGAATTGCGCACGCGGCCGACGCGGCGGACACGCAAAAGCAAATCGATGCGATCAAGGGTGCGCTGCCGAAGTTTGCCATTCCAATGCGCGAGGTCGGTGATCGCTTCCAGAACATGTACTTTGCAGCCAAAGGCGGCAATTGGGCGCTCGCGGCGTACATGTCGAAGTATATGTACGGTGCCTTGAACCCGGCCAAGGTGACAAAACCGGATGAATATAAGGCGTGGCAAGCCTTCTACGAGGGCGCATTTGCGCCCGTCGAAAAGGCCATTCAGGCCAAGGATCTGAAGGGCTTCGAAAAAGAGTATGCGGCCGTGGTCGACAGCTGCAATGGCTGCCATTCTGGAATGGGCTACGGCTTCATCAAGGTGGTCAAGCAGAAAGCAGCGTCTGATGTTGGCATCGACTACAGGGTCAAGTCGCAGCCGGGCGACGTCCCCAAGTAGTCGGCAAACGGCCGAACCTCGCGCGGCGCTTCCGCGCAGGGGGACGCTGCAGAAACCTTCACCTGTCTGGGTGTAAAATTACGAACAGTGGGGCGGTGCGTTCCCGCCCCTTTTTCGTTTGCTTGCGTCACTGCGAAAAATCGTGTCCGCGCCAGTGCGGTGCGGACGTGTCTGGCGTCAATGGGATTCTGATTACCGTTTGAAACCTTCTCCCGCCATACCGCGCAGCATCTGGTTGCTCGGCTTCGTGAGCCTGTTCATGGACGTCTCGTCCGAACTGATTCACGGCCTGCTGCCGGTATTCATGGTGTCCAGCCTCGGCGCGAGCGCCTTCGCGGTGGGCGTGGTCGAAGGCGTCGCCGAATCGACCGCGCTGATCGTGAAAGTATTCTCGGGAGTGCTCAGCGATTACTTTGGCAAGCGCAAATTCCTGGCGGTGATGGGCTACGGCCTGGGCGCATTGTCCAAACCGCTGTTCGCGCTCGCGCTGACGGTGGACTGGGTGTTCGCCGCGCGCTTCATGGACCGCATCGGCAAGGGCATACGCGGCGCGCCGCGCGACGCGCTGGTCGCTGACCTCGCGCCGCCGGAGGTACGCGGCGCGGCCTACGGCCTGCGCCAATCGCTGGACACCGTCGGCGCTTTCCTCGGCCCGCTGCTCGGCGTGGCGCTGATGCTGTACTGGGCCGGGAATTTCAGGACCGTGTTCTGGTACGCCGTAATTCCCGCCTTGATCGCCGTGGGTCTGCTGATATTCGGCGTCAAGGAGCCCGGTACGGACGGGGCGACGCGCAAGCCGGCTGCCGCAATCCAATGGCAAACGCTGGCCGAAATGGGCGGCGCCTACTGGTTCGTCGTCGCGGCGGGAAGCGTGTTCACGCTGGCGCGCTTCAGCGAGGCCTTCCTCATCCTGCGCGCGCAGCAGCAGGGCCTGCCGAATAGCTACGCGCCGCTGGTGCTGGTGGTGATGAACGTCGTCTATGCGCTCTCCGCCTATCCCTTAGGAAAACTCGCGGACCGCATGAGTCACCTGGCCCTGCTCAGCGCGGGTCTCGCCGTGCTGATCATCGCCGATCTGGTGCTGGCCGAAGCGCAGGGGCTGCTGGCGGTTTCCCTCGGTGTGGCCTTGTGGGGCCTGCACCTGGGCATGACCCAGGGCCTTTTGGCCACCATGGTCGCCGATACTGCGCCGGCGCATCTGCGCGGGACGGCCTTCGGTTTTTTCAATCTGGCGAGCGGATTAACCATGCTCGTGGCGAGCGTGCTTGCCGGCCTGCTGTGGGTTCGGCTGGGTCCGGATGTGACGTTCTACGCCGGGGCGATTTTCGCTTTAGCCGCTTTGCTGATGCTCGCGCTGCGAAGCAGGCGCTCACCTGCGGCTTGAACCAATCCCGGCCTGCGTTCGGTCCGCGCGATTCGAGGATGACCTGCAGCGGTAACTGTCGTAAAATCAGCGCAGGTTTTGCCGCCGGATTGCCGCTGTATCTCCCGCTCATATAGGTCACGACAGTGATTGAAGTCAACGTCAACGGCGCCGCCCAGCGCTTCGAGTCCGACACCGACGTCGCCGCATTGCTGGAGCGCCTGCAGCTCGCGGGCAAGCGCGTGGCGGTAGAGCGCAACGGCGAGATCGTGCCGCGCAGCCGTTTCGCGCAGACGGCGCTCGCCCACGGCGACCGGCTGGAGATCGTGGTCGCGGTCGGCGGCGGTTGAGAAAGATGCGGAACCAAACCGGAATACTGCGAGTACAAACATGAACGATCCTTTAGTCATCGGTGGCAAGTCCTACAATTCGCGCCTGCTCATAGGCACCGGCAAGTACAAGGATTTCGACGAGACGCGGCGCGCGGTCGAGGCGAGCGGGGCGCAGATCGTTACCGTGGCGATCCGCCGCACCAACATCGGCCAGAATGCGGGCGAACCTTCGCTGCTCGATGCGCTGCCGCCGTCGAAATACACCTACCTGCCCAATACCGCCGGCTGCTATAGCGCGGATGACGCAGTGCGCACGCTGCGCCTCGCGCGCGAACTGCTCGACGGACACGAACTGGTGAAGCTCGAGGTGCTGGGCGATCCGAAGAGCCTGTTTCCGAACATGATGGAAACGCTCAAGGCCGCCGAGACCCTGGTCAAGGAAGGCTTCAAGGTGATGGTGTACTGCAGCGACGATCCCATCCTGGCCAAGCGCCTGGAGGAAATCGGCTGCGTCGCGGTGATGCCGCTCGCCTCGCTCATCGGCTCGGGCATGGGCATACTCAACCCCTGGAACCTGCAGCTGATCCTCGAGAACGCCAAGGTGCCGGTGATCGTCGATGCCGGCGTGGGCACGGCCTCGGACGCGGCGATCGCGATGGAACTGGGCTGCGACGGCGTGCTCATGAACACCGCGGTGGCGGCAGCGAAGAATCCGGTGCTCATGGCGCAGGCGATGAGAAAAGCGGTCGAGGCCGGGCGCGAAGCCTATCTGGCCGGGCGCATGCCGAAGAAACTGTACGCAGCCGCGCCGAGTTCGCCCACCACCGGCATCATCGGCAAGGCAGCCTGAAGCCTGCCGGGGAGGTTCCCGGCACCAGGTGATTCGATGCCCGCAACTGCCCATCCGCCAATACGCAGCTTCGTGCTGCGCCAGGGCCGCGTGTCCAACGCGCAGCGGCGCGCGGTCGATACCCTGTCTTCGGTCTACGGCATCGCCTACGCGCCGGGCGTGCTCGATTTTGCGCAGGTATTCGGCCGGCGCGCACCGACGATACTCGAGATCGGCTTCGGCATGGGCGAAACCACCGCGCAGATCGCGCAGGCGCATCCGGAGAACAATTACCTCGGCATCGAAGTGCATACGCCGGGCGTGGGCAGCCTGCTCAAGCTGATCGCCGAAAGCGCGCTCAGCAATCTGCGCCTGATCCAGCACGACGCGGTCGAAGTGCTCGAGCACATGATCGCGCCCGCGTCGCTCGCCGGCGCGCACATTTTCTTTCCCGACCCCTGGCCCAAGAAACGGCATCACAAACGCCGCCTGATCCAGCCCGCGTTCGTCGCGCTGCTCGCGTCGCGCCTTGCGCCGGGCGCCTACCTGCATGCCGCCACCGACTGGCAGGAATACGCCGAGCAGATCCTCGCCGTGTTCGCCGCCGAGCCGACTCTGGTCAATACCGCGCCGGGATTCGCGCCGTGCCCGGACTACCGGCCGCAGACCAAGTTCGAGAGCCGCGGCCTGAAGCTCGGCCACGGCGTTTGGGACATCGTGTTCAGAAAAATCTAGAACCCCAACTTCGCCGCGAGGTCGTTGAAGTCCTTCGCGTTGACGTCGAAATCCTTCTCCGGCTTCAAGTCTTTCTTTGCCGGGTCGCCGAATTCGAGCGGCCGTTGCACGAAGGCCGCGCGCAGGCCGGCGCGCTGCGCGGCGCGCAAGTCGTCCTTGTGCGCCGCGACCATCATCACTTCGTGCGGCGCCAAACCGAGCATGGCCGCCCCGCCGAGATAGGCCTCGGCATCGGGTTTGTAGTGATGGAACAATTCCGCTGAGAGCACGCAATCCCAAGGCAGGCCGGCGTGCTTGGCCATGTTGGTGAGCAGGCTGACGTTGCCGTTGGACAGCGTGGTGATGAGATAGCCCTTCTTCAGGCGCTTGAGTCCGCGCACCGCATCGGGCCAGGGCGCGAGGCGGTGCCAGGCGCGATTGAGTTGATCTTTCTGCGCTTCGCTCAAGCTGTCGAGCTCCGCTTCGGCCAGGATGCGCTCGAGAATGCGCCGGTGCAGGCCGTCGATATTGGTCCAGGGCAATCGGCCCGAGCGCACGTCGTCCATCGCCGGGCGGTAACCCGCGCGCCAGGCGTCGGCGAACGCCGTCCAATCCGCGCGCACGCCCAGTTCTTTTCCGAGCTTGCGTCCTTCGCGCGTGATGCTTCCGCGCCAGTCCACTACGGTGCCAAACACGTCGAAGGTCAGCGCCTTGACCTGCTGCAGTGCCGGTGTCAGTCGTTTAGCCATGACATTCCCTCAATTCGCGGCGAGTTCTTGGCGCTTATTTCGAAATGAGGGGATATCCCCCAAGGGGACTTCCTTCGGGGCGTCTCCCCTCGCACTCCCCTAAATCAGGGGTCATTTCGTTAATTCTGAAATGACCTCTTAGGCCGCATACGGCATCGCTTCCAAAAAAGGCGGCAGCGGCGAATCCAGCGTGGAACAGATTGCGCGCAGCAGTTCCGCGTCAGTCAAACCGAGTTTGCCGTCGGCGAGCGCGCATTGTACCAATGCCTTTACCAGCCGCGGCTTTTGCATCGGCGCGAGCTGATTGAGGCGTGCGAGCGCCGCTTTTACCTCGACCAGGCTGATCGCGCGCGCATCGAGCAGCGTGAGCGGAATGCCGAGTTCCTTCAAGCCGTGCTGGAAAGAAGTGCCCGCGTCGCCGTTCGTGGCGTGCGCGATCAGGGACAGGATCAGCCGCGCATCTTCGGCGAGCGGTTCGAGTGTACGGTAGTTCACCGGCACGGCGCGCCCGGCTTCCTCACCCAGCGTCGCCTCGAGCATCGTCGCCACCACGAATTCCTCCAGCGTCACGCGCCGGTCGGCTGCGATCAGTTGCCGCAGCAGCGCGAGGAACGCCGCACGCTCGGCCGGCGCCAGGCCTTTCAGCGTCGGCGTAGCGAGCGCCATCAGCGGCAGGCGCGCGACCTTGCCCAGGTCCTGCACCTCGGCGGCGATCTTGGCCACCAGCTCGGCGTCTTCGCCGCCTGCGCGCAGCAAATCCAGTTGCGTCTGTTTCGCCGGTCCGCCCAGGGCAAACACCAGTCCCAGCATCGCCTGCTTCGCCCCGGCAACGCTGCGCGTGAGCTCGCGCACTTGCTGCGGCAGCGCGTCGAGCAGGGACGCGGCGTAATCGACATGCCGGGTGGAAACCTCGCCCACCGCGGCGATCACCGCGGCGGCCCCGGTCGCGATCCCCGGCTGTGCTTCGGTTGCGGCGCCGCGGCGCCCGCCCGCGCTGCGGCCGAATTCGTTGCCGCCTGTGAACGCGCTGAGCGCGGCAGGTGCGGGCGCTTCGGTCTCGACCGCCGGCGGACTAGCCACGAGCTCGCTGATCGCCACCGGGTGGCCGTAGATGCGCGCCAGCCTTTCCGGCACAGGGGGATGCGTGGCCATCAGATCGCCGAAACCGGATGCGACGGCTTCGCCGAAAAACATATGGCTCGCTTCCGCGGCGCGCGGATGGACGATGCGCGATCCGGCCTGGCTGATTTTCGCGAGCGCGCGGCCGATGCCGTCGGGATTGCGCGTGAATTGCACCGAGGAAGCAT
>JAJZPQ010000007.1 GCA_021811085.1 Pseudomonadota bacterium
CATCACCGCGCCCAGTGCGCGGCCGACGTCGCTCGAGGTGTCGAATTCGTCGCTTTCGCCGGTGCGCGTGCTGATGTCCTCGAACAATTCGATCACGTCCATCAGGGTGAGGCGTTTGGCGTTGCCGCTGAACCGATAGCCCCCGCCTACGCCGCGCGCCGATTCGACCAGTCCCGCCCGGCCCAGTTCGCGCAGCACCTTGGCCAGATGGTGGGTGGAAGCGCCGTATTTTTCGGCGATTTCTGCCGCCGACAGCTGGCGCCCCGGATTGGCCGCAAATTCGAGCACGCTGTACAAGGCCAGACTGGTGCCTTTTTGCAGCTTCATCGCTAGTCCAGATCCATTTCCAGCGGGATGAACGGGGCCGCCATCATGCCCTGGCTGCGGAAAAACGACAGCACCAGGCTGTTGTCGCGCGCGAGCAGGGTGCGCACCTTGCTGACGCCGGCGTGGCGAAAGCCGTCGAGGATCGCCTCCAGCATGCGCGCGCCGACTCCGCCCAGGCGCGCGCTGGCGCGTACGCTCAGGCCGAACACCCAGCCGCAGGGTGCCGAGCCGAATTCCCAGTCGCGCACTTCGCCTATGATGAAACCCTGGATGACGTCGCCGGCTTCGGCCACCAGGAACAGGCGCTGGCGGGTGCGCCCGCCGCCGTAGCGGTGGAACAGTTCGTACCAGTAGTCGGTTTTTTCCAAACCGGTGACTTCGGCGTCGATGGCGATGACCTGGCCCAGGTCGGCGGCTTCCACCGGCCGCACCCGCAGTTCAGCCCCGCCCGCCCGCGGCGCCTGAGGGGTGCTCATAGCGCCGCCCAGGCCGGACAAGGGGCCGGCGTCGGGACGGGAAACATGATCTGGATCAAAAAACGCATTTAAGTACGAGAATACCATATAATCAAGTTTCGAGGTAGGCTGGGGCCAGTGCCCGCGTCTGCCGGACTTGGCGCAACCGAGCCGAAGGTGCTGCATCCAACAAAAACCGGGGCGGGGTAGCGGTGGCGCATCCAACCACACTTGAGGAGGTAAGATGAAATCCACGCTAGCGAAGAACAGCTTCAAGCGCGGCTTTGCCGCGGCAGCAGCAGCCTTTGCCCTGATTTCCGGCCCCGCACTCGCGCAGGAGCCGATCAAGATCGGCGCCTTCCTGTCTGTCACCGGCCCTGCGTCGTTCCTCGGCGATCCGGAGCAGAAGACGCTCGAACTCTATGTCGACAAAATCAACGCCGCCGGCGGCGTGCTCGGCAGAAAGCTCAAGCTGGTTTCCTACGATTCAGCCGGCGACGCCGAAAAGGCGCGCACCTTCGCCAAACGCCTGATCGACCAGGACAAGGTCGACGTGATCGTGGGCGGTTCGACTACCGGCGAGACCATGGCGGTGATCCCGCTGGTCGAAGCCGCGCAGATTCCGTTCATCTCGCTCGCGGGCGCAGTGGTCATTACCGAGCCGGTGAAGAAATGGGTGTTCAAAACGCCGCAAAGCGACCGCATGGCGTGCGAGAAGATCTTCGTCGACATGCAGTCGCGCAAGCTGTCCAAGATCGCACTTATTTCGGGCAATGGCGCCTTCGACAAATCGATGCGCGCGCAATGCATGGACGTGGCGAAGAACTACGGCATCCAGATCGTCGCCGACGAGACTTACGGCGCCGGCGATACCGACATGACTGCGCAGCTGACCAAGATCAAGAACACGGCCGGCGTGCAGGCGGTGCTCAACGCTGGATTCGGCGCGGGGCCGGCGATCGTCACCAAGAACTACCGCCAGGTCGGCATCACGCTGCCGTTCTACCAGTCGCACGGCGTGGCCTCCAAGGAATACATCAAGCTCTCCGGCGGCGCGGCCGAAGGCGTGCGTCTGCCTGCGGGTGCCTTGCTGGTCGCCGACGGCCTGCCGGCAAACGATCCGCAGCGCGCGGTGCTAGTCGCCTACAAGCACGAATACGAGTCGCACTATAAGTCCGACGTCGCGACATTCGGCGGCCACGCCTGGGACGGCCTGATGCTCGCGGTCGACGCGATCAAGAAGGCGGGCGGCACCGACAAGGCCAAGGTGCGCGACGCGATCGAGGCCACGCACGGCTTCGTCGGCATCGACGGCGTATTCAACATGTCGCCGACGGATCACATGGGCCTGAACCTGAGTGCGTTCCGTATGCTCGAAATAAAAGGCGGCGACTGGACGCTGGTCAAGTAGGCGGCACGCGGGGGTGATGGGGGAGGCGGTCGCGACATGAGCCCGCAATTCGTGCAGTATCTGCTCACCGGATTGACGGTGGGCGCGATCTACGCGCTGGTTGCGCTCGGCTTCTCCATCATTTTCAATGCCAGCCACGTCATCAATTTCGCCCAGGGCGAATTCGTGATGATCGGCGGCATGGCGACGGTGTCGCTGGTCGCAGTGGGATTGCCTTACTTGCTCGCCATCCCGCTCGCGATCGCGACGGCCGCGCTGGTCGGCCTGGCGCTGGAGAAATTCGCCGTCGAGCCGGCGCGCGACGCCTCGGTAGTGACGCTGATAATTATCACCATCGGCGCGTCGATGTTCCTGCGCGGGCTGGCGATGCTAGTCTGGGACAAAAACCTGCATGCGCTCAAGCCTATCACCGGCGATAAGCCGATCGCGATCGCAGGCGCCACCATCCTGCCGCAAAGCGTGTGGGTGCTCGGGGTCACGCTCGCGATCGTGGTGGCGCTGTCCTGGTTTTTCGGGCGCACGTTGCTCGGAAAGGCGATGCTCGCCACTTCCCACAACCGCCTCGCGGCGCAATTGGTGGGCATCAATGTGCGCATGGTGTTGTTCCTGTCCTTCGGCCTGTCGGCGGCGCTGGGTGCAATCGCGGGCATACTGATCGCGCCGATCACGACCACTTCTTATGACGTCGGCGTGATGTTGGGCCTCAAAGGTTTCGCCGCGGCGATTCTCGGCGGCCTCGGCAGCGGCATCGGCGCGGTGATCGGCGGCCTGGTGCTGGGCATAGTCGAGACCATGAGCGCCGGCTATCTGTCCTCGGCCTACAAGGACGCGATCGCTTTCGTGATCATCCTTGTGGTGCTGTTCTTCCTGCCGAGCGGGCTGTTCGGCAAGCGCGGCGGCGAACGCGTCTAATACTATGCTGGCGCACCTCGCCTCGCCGCGCACTGGAGGATTGCTGGCGCTTGCCGCGGTAATCGCGCTATTGCCGCTGGTCCTGCGCAACAGCTACTTCTACGACGTGGCGGTTCTGGTTGGCTTGAATGCCATCGTCTGCATCGGTCTGAACCTGCTCATCGGCTATGCCGGGCAGATCAGCCTCGGCCATGCGGGCTTCTTCGGCTTGGGCGCCTACGGCTCGGCCATCCTCGCCTCGCGCTACGGCTGGCCGCCGCTCGCCGCACTGCTCGCCACCACTTTCGCGGTTGCGCTGCTCGCTTTCATCGTCGGTCGGCCGATCCTGCGCCTCAGAGGCCACTATCTCGCCATGGCCACGCTCGGCCTGGGCGTCATCATTTTCATGGTCATCAGCACCGAGGACAAATTCACCGGCGGTCCGGACGGAATTTCGGTGGTGCCGTTTCGCATCGGCGGTTTCGTGCTGCAGGGGGAACGCATCTGGTATTGGGTGGTAGGGGCCCTGCTGCTCGTTGCCGTTTGGCTCGCGCTCAATCTGATCGAATCCCCTACGGGGCGGGCGCTGCGCGCACTGCACAGTTCCGAGGTCGGTGCCGAGGTCGTCGGCATCAACGCGGCCGAGCACAAGCTGATGGTGTTCGTGATTTCGGCGGTGTTCGCTTCCGTCGCCGGCAGCCTGGGCGCGCACTATTCCGGCTTCGTCACGCCGGCCAAGGTCGCGTTCCTGCACTCGATCGAACTGGTCACCATGGTGGTGTTCGGCGGCCTGGCCTCGACCTTCGGCGCGGTGGTCGGGGCGGCGGTGCTGACCACGCTGCCGCAACTGCTCGCCACGTTCGAGGATTACGAAATGATGGTGTTCGGCGCGGTGATGATCGGCACCATGATCTTTCTGCCGCGCGGCGTGGTGCCCAGCCTGGCGCGCCTGTTCCGTTCGCACCGCAGCGCAGACGCCGATAACAAAGCGAACAAAGCATGAGCCTGCTCCGCGTCGAGGGCTTGGGCAAGAAATTCGGCGGCGTGAACGCAGTCGAGGACTTGAGTTTCGAAATTCCGCCGGGCGAGGTGTACTCGATCATCGGCCCCAACGGCGCCGGCAAGACCAGCTTGCTCAATCTGCTCACCGGGGTCTATAAGCCCTCGTCCGGACGCATCATGCTGCAGGAGCACGACCTGACCGGGCACCCACCTTACGCCTATGCGCGCCAGGGGATCGCCCGCACATTCCAGAATCTGCAGGTGTTCTTCAACATGAGCGCGCTCGAGAACGTGATGGTGGGGCGCTATATGCACGAGCGTTGCGGGCTGATGTCCGCCTTGTTGCGCTTGCCGCGGCAGGCGCGCGCCGATCGCGCCTGCCGCGAGGAAGCGGCCGAACTCATGCGCTATGTCGGGCTGCAAGCCTATCTATCGTCAGCCGCCGACGCGATGCCCTACGGCGCGCTGAAGCGCCTCGAGATTGCGCGCGCGCTGGCGACGCGGCCGAAACTGATGCTGCTCGACGAACCGGCCGCGGGTCTTAATCCGACCGAGGCGCTGGAGCTCGATGACTTGATCGGCAGGCTCACCGAACGCGGCGTCACCGTGGTGCTGGTGGAGCACAACATGCGCCTGGTGATGGGAGTGTCCGACCATATCCTGGTGCTCGACTATGGGCGCAAGCTCGCCGAAGGGCCGGCGCAGGAGGTGCGCAACAATCCCAAGGTGATCGAGGCGTATCTCGGCAGCGCGGTCTCGTCCGAGACTTCGTATCGGGAGGAGATTGCGCAGGTGGTTGCGGTGGCGGTGGAGATGCACCGATGATGCTCGAAGTCGAGGGATTGGCCAGCCGTTACGGGCGCATACCGGCCCTCAGCGGCATCAACCTGCGCGTGGGCGAGGGAGAACTGGTGTCCCTGGTCGGTGCCAACGGCGCGGGCAAAACGACGCTGCTACGCGCGCTTTCTGGGGTACAGCCGGTGAGTGCAGGCCGGGTGCATTTCGAGGGCGAAGATATCACCGCGGCGGCGGCGGAGAAGCGCGTGCGCCTCGGCATCGTGCAGGTGCCGGAGGGTCGCCAGGTGTTTGCGCCGCTTTCGGTCGAGGATAATCTGCGCCTCGGGGCCTATCTGCGCAGCAAGGCCGAGGCAGCCGAGAGCATGGAGCGGATATACGCGATGTTTCCGGTGCTCAAGCAGAAGCGGCGCGAGCCGGCGGGCGCGCTCTCCGGCGGCCAGCAGCAGATGCTCGCCATGGGGCGGGGGCTGATGGCCCTGCCGCGGCTGCTGCTGCTCGATGAGCCGAGCATGGGGCTTGCGCCCAAGCTGGTGGAGGAGATTTTCGCCTGCGTGCGCGCGCTGAAATCGGCCAAGACCACGATTTTCCTGGTCGATCAGAACGCGCGCGCGGCCCTGGCCGTCGCCGACCGTGCCTATGTGCTCGAAACCGGACGTATCGTCCTCGCCGGCAGCGGTGCCGAGCTGCTCGAAAACGAACAGGTGAAGGAGGCCTACCTTGGCTTGTAAATTGCGGGGACAGTACACGGTAAGCGGTAAATCTGGACCAAAGCCGGCTGGTGGCGCCGTATCGGGTGCAGCCATGGCGGCATCGAGCCGGCAATAATCGGAGGACAGGCAATGAACGCGCACAAGGCAGGATTGAAATGAATGCGCCGGAGCCAAAGGCCGCGCCGCTTGCCACGTCGGGCAAGCGTGCGACCTACTGCTACCAATGCGTGGCCGGCCCGGATCTGCTCACGGTGAAAGTGGTGGACGGCGTGGCCACCGAGGTCGAACCCAACTTCGCCGCCTGTAACGTGCATCCGGGGGGCGGCAAGGTATGCGTGCGGGCTTACGGCCTGGTGCAGAAGACCTACAACCCGAACCGCGTGCTGACGCCGATGCGGCGTACCAACCCGAAGAAAGGCCGAAACGAGGATCCGGGCTTCGTTCCGATCTCCTGGGACGAGGCCCTGGATACCATCGCGGCCAAACTGCGCTCCGTGAGGGAGGCCGGTTTGCTCGATGCTTCTGGCTACCCCAAGGTCGCCGCGAATTTCGGCGGCGGTGGCACGCCGCAATCCTACATGGGCACCTTTCCCGCGTTCCTCGCCGCCTGGGGCCCGGTCGACATGGGCTTCGGCTCGGGGCAGGGGGTGAAATGCACGCACTCCGAGCATCTGTATGGCGAATTCTGGCATCGGGCGTTTACCGTGTGTCCCGACACGCCGATGTGCAATTACGTGATCTCCTGCGGCGCCAATTCCGAGGCTTCCGGCGGCGTGGTCGGCGTGTGGCGCCACGCCAATGCGCGCGAACGCGGCATGAAGCGGGTGCAGGTCGAACCGCATTTGTCGATCACCGGCGCCTGCTCGGCCGAATGGGTGCCGATCAAGCCGAAGACCGATCCCGCGTTTTTGTATGCGCTGATTCACGTGCTGCTGCACGAGGCCAAACGCGAGCGCCTCGACCTGGAATTTCTCAAGCAGCACAGCAACTCGCCTTATCTCGTAGGCGCGAACGGATTCTACCTGCGCGATGCAGCGACCAAGAAACCCCTGCTGTGGGATCTGAAGCGCAATGCGGCGGTGGCCCACGACACGCCCGGCTGCGACCCGGCGCTGGAAGGCAGCTTTACCTGCGAAGCGGTGGAGATCGGCGCCGACGCCGAAGTGCTGGCGCAGGGCAGGCTGGAAGGCAGCCCTTCATTTGCCAAGCTGGTCGCGCACGTGCAGCCGTATTCGCCCGAATGGGCGGCCGGGATCTGCGACGTGCCCGCCGCGGCCATGCGCCGCATCGCCAACGAATACCTGGATCACGCGCAGGTCGGCGCGACCATAGAGATCGAAGGCAAGACGCTGCCCTATCGGCCGGTGTCGGTGAGCCTGGGCAAGACCGTGAACAACGGCTGGGGTGGCTTCGAGTGCGTCTGGGCGCGCACCCTGCTCGCCGTGCTGGTCGGCGGCCTGGAAGTCCCAGGCGGGACACTCGGCACGACGGTGCGCCTCAACCGTCCGCTGGCGGAGCGCCTGGAAAGCGTGACGCCGGGGCCGGACGGATTCATGCACTATCCGATGAATCCGACCGACCGCGAGCACTGGAGCGCGCGGCCGAATATCCGCAACGCCTATCGCACCATGGTGCCGCTCGCCGCGAACGGCCCCTGGAGCCAGGCGCTGGGTCCGACGCATTTTTCCTGGATGTTTCAGAAGGAGACGCCCAAGGGCCTGCCGACGGTGACGCTGCCGGAGGTGTGGTTCGTGTACCGCACCAACCCGGCGATCTCGTTCTGGGACACCAAGGGCGTGTCCGATACGATGGCACGCTTCCCGTTCGTGGTTGCGATGGCTTACACGCGCGACGAGACCAACCACATGGCGGACATCCTGCTGCCGGACGCGGTCGATCTCGAGAGCCTGCAACTGATCCGCATCGGCGGCTCCAAATACATCGAGCAATTCTGGGAGCACGAGGGTTATGCGCTGCGCCAGCCGGTGGTGGCGGCGCAGGGCGAAGCGCGCGATTTCACCGATATCGCGACCGAGCTTGCGCGCCGCTGCGGCCTGCTCGAGGCGTATAACGCGTCGATCAACCGCGGTTCGGCCGGAGTGCCGCTCAAAGGCGAGAGCTGGGATTTTTCGCTCGATCCCGCGCGCGCGCACGGGCGCGACGAAATCTGGGATGCGGTGTGCAAGGCGGCCAGCGCCGATCTGACGGGGGGCAAGGAGATACACGACCTCGCCTGGTGGAAGGAGCACGGTCTGGCCACCAAGCCGTTCGCGCATGCCGACTGGTATCTGTATCCGACCATGGTCGCGCAGGGACTGCGCTTCGAACTGCCGTATCAGGAGCGCCTGTACCGCATAGGCAAGGAGCTGGGCAACCGGCTGCACGAGAACGATATGCAATGGTGGAACGAGCAGCTCGCCGAATATCAGACGCTGCCGAAGTGGAAGGATTTTCCGGGGCTGTGGGAAAAATCGCTGATAAAGATGGGCGGCAAGACGCAGGACTTTCCGTTCTGGCTGCTGACTTCGCGCAGCATGCAGTATTCCTGGGGCAACAACGTCGGCATACAGATGATCCACGAAGTCGCCGACAACATTTCCGGCCACCGCGGCGTGATCATCAACGCCGGCACCGCCGACAAACTCGGCATCAATGAGGGCGACCAGGTCGAGATCGCGACGCCGCAGCACAACGTCGCTGCCCGCGCGGTGGTGCGCCAGGGCATACGCCCGGACACCTTGCTGCTGATCGGGCAGTTCAGCCACTGGGTGACGCCATACGCCAAGGATTTCGGCGTGCCCAGCATGAATTCGCTGGTGCCGATGTCGATGGAGCTGACCGATGCCACTGGTTCCGGGGCGGACGTGGTGCGCGTAAGCCTCAGGCGCACAGGGGGTGGAAAATGACCCGCTGGGCCATGGTTGCCGACTTGCGCCGCTGCGTCGGCTGCCAGACCTGCACCGCTTCCTGCAAGCAAGCGAACGCCACGCCGCCGGATGTGCAGTGGCGGCGTGTGCTCGACATGGAAGTGGGCGAATACCCGGCGGTAAAACGCGTATTCGTGCCGGTGGGCTGCATGCATTGCGACGACCCGCCGTGCATGCACGTATGCCCGTCCACCGCCACGAAGAAGCGGCCCGACGGCATCGTCACCATCGATTACGATTTGTGCATAGGCTGCAGTTATTGCGCAGTGGCCTGCCCCTACCAGGCGCGTTACAAGACCGACCGCGCGAGCTTCGCCTACGGCAAGGCGACTCCCGCTGAAGAGCAGGGCTACGATCCGAAGCGGCTTGCAGTCGCGACCAAATGCACATTCTGCGTCGATCGCATCGACGCCGGCCTTGCCAAGGGCCTGACGCCGGGACTAGATCCCGAAGCCACGCCTGCCTGCGTCAACGCCTGCATTACCCAGACGCTGAGTTTCGGCGACGTCGAGGATCCCCACAGCAACGTGTCGCAGCTGCTCGCGGAGAACCAGACTTTCCGCATGCACGAGGAACTGGGTACCGGGCCGGGGTTCTACTACATCTGGGACAAAAAAGATGGGGAGACGGCAACATGAACGACAACTTCGGACCCAAACCCTGGCACCAGACCAACTGGGACTTTCGCGCCGCGTTCAATTTCATTTTCGGCGGCGCGGGCGCAGGACTGCTCGTGGCTGCGGCGATTTCCGGAGGCACCGGCAACGCGCTGCGCATCGAGATCCTGCTCGGACTCGCGCTGATCGGTGCCGGGCTGGTTTCGGTCTGGTTCGAGATTGGACGGCCGCTGCGCGCGATGAACGTCGGCTTCAATCCCTTCACTTCGTGGATGACGCGCGAATCCTACGTCGCCGGGCTGGTGTTCGTCTTGGGCCTGGCCGCGGCCTGGTTCGACAGCCAGCCGCTGGCGTTGGCGGCGGCGCTGGGTGCCTTGGCCTTCGCCTACTGCCAGGGTCGTATCCTGCAGGGGGCCAAAGGCATACCGGCGTGGCGCGTGCCGGCGTTGATCTGGCTCATTTTCACCACGGCGCTGGCCGAAGGCGCGGGCCTGTTTGTCGCGCTGGCGGCGCTGCTCGATGCACCGGCGCGCGGTGTGCTCGCGTATATCTCGCTGGCACTGATCGCGCGCGCGCTGGCCTGGTCTATCTACCGCGGCAGCGTGGCCAAAGGCACGGTGCGCGCGGCGCTGGTGCGGCTCGAACGCGCCGGAAAAATCCTGGTCCAGTTCGGCACCATCGCGCCGCTGGCGTTGGTGCTCGTGGCCTGGCTGGCGCCCGAAGTCGCGCGCATCGCCCTGCTGCTGGCCGGCCTTGCCGTGATCGCGACCGGCTGGCAGTTCAAGTTCGTATTGATCACGCGCGCCGCCTATAACCAGGGGTTCGCCTTGCCGCACCTGCCGGTGCGCGGCACCAGATAATAGCCGCCATGCCGACGCAGGCAAAGGGAGCCAGTAGCATGCCGAATTCATCCGAATCGAACGCCGCCCTGCAAGCGAACGCCGCGGCGATCTTGCGCGAGGCCGCCGCCGCGGGACGCGATGTCTTGAACAGCGGCGAGCTCGCGCGCCTGCTGTCCGGCCTCGGCCTCGCGTATGGCGAGGCCGCGCAGCCTGGGAAGTCCGCCGTTGTCGAGTTGCGCATCAGTCTTAACAACACGCGCGAATTCGGCATGGTGCTCGGTGCCGGCCTCGGCGGCCTGGAAGCGGAACTCGACGAGAGCAATTTCAGGAAAGACCGCGCTGTGGTCTACGCCGCCGCAGCGTTGACCGATGGCGCGGATTTCCTCGGATTGTTCAAGCGCACGCTGGCCTATCAAAAACTCGCCGCCGAGGCGAAGCGCGAGGGCTCGCCGCTGCCCGACGCGCAGCTTCAGGCTGGCTTCGAACGCCTGCTGGCGCTCGCGGCCGTGTTTGCGCCGGGCAAGCCCGAGGCGCCTTTCGTGCTGCGCAGCCTGGAGCTGAATCCGGTGCATGTCGGCGCGCAGTTGCTTGCGCGCGCGGCAAGCTGCGCATTCGGGCCCCCGGCCGCCGGCCGCCTCAGCCGACCGATACACAAGATCGACAAGCTGATGCATCCGGCCTCGATCGGCATTATCGGCGTCTCGGCCAGCGGCATGAACTTCGGCCGCATCATCCTGCGCAACCTGATGGGCAGCGGCTACAGCAAAGAGCGACTCGCCATCATCCGGCCGGGCGAGAAGGAGATCGACGGGGTCCAGTGCATCGAAAGCCTGAAAGCGCTGCGGCACAAGCTGGACCTGCTGATCGTCGCGGTCGCGGCCGACGCCGTCTATGCCCTGGTGGACGAAATCATCGCAACCGACTCGGTGGAATCGGTGATGCTCATCCCCGGCAGCCTGGGCGAAACGAAGAAGAGCGAGGAACCCGCTGCGGCCCTGGCCGCAAGGATCAACGCCGCGCACGCGAACCAAGGCGGCGGTCCGGTTTTCCTCGGCGCCAACTGCCTCGGCGTGGTGTCGCATCCGGGTTCCTACGACTCCTGGTTCATTCCGCTGGAACGCTTGCCGAAGCCGCAGAAAAAGCCGGAAAGAAATTCGGTCATGCTGAGCCAGAGCGGGGCGTTCATGATCACGCGCCTGAGCCAGAATCCCTGGCTCGACCCGCGCTACATGCTGGCCCTGGGCAACCAAACCGACCTGACCCACGGCGACATGCTCAGCTTTTTTGCCGAGCGGCCGGAGATCGAAACCATAGGCATCTACGTCGAAGGGTTCAAGGACCTGGACGGCCTCGATTTTGCCAAGGCCGTGCGCAAGGCCGTGCTCGCCGGCAAGGATGTGGTGGTGTACAAATCGGGCAAGACCGCGCCCGGCGCGGGCGGCGTCATGGGCCATACCGCGTCCATCGCCGGTGCTGCGACCCTGTTCGAATCGGTGGTGCGCCAGGCCGGCGCGATCATTGCAGAGGATTTCACCAGCTTCGACGACCTGTTCTACATCGCCGGCGCGCTGCATCGCAAGCACGTCGGCGGCAAGCGCCTGGGCGCGATCAGCGGCGCGGGTTTCGAGGCCGTCGGCATGGCCGATTCGATCGAGTCGGAAACCTTTGCGCTGGAAATGGGCGCGCTGGCGCCGGACACGGTCAAGCGCGTGGAGGAAATCCTCGCGGCCAAGCGGCTGGACGCGCTGGTGGAGGTGCGGAATCCCATAGACATCAATCCCGGCGCGGACGACGAGGCGCATCTGCAGATTACCGAGGCCTTCCTGCAGGACCCGAACATAGACGCAGTGGTAGTCGGCCTGGACCCGACCGCGCCCTCGGTGCGCTCACTCGAAGAAAGCAAGCTGCGGCCCGGCTACGATATTACGGATCCGAAGAGCACGGTGCACCTGATGCCGCCGATCGCCGCGCGCAACGATAAACCGGTGATCGGCGTCATCGACGGCGGCAAGCTCTACGATGCGATGGCCGCTGCGCTGATGGATCAAGGCGTGTGCGTGTTCCGCAACAGCGGGCGCGGCACCAAGGCGCTGGTGCGTTACGTCGAGGCGCGGCTCTATGCGCACGCACTCCGAAGCCGCGCCTGAATATTCAACAATGGCATAACCCACAAAGGACCAAGCATGAGCGAAACACTCAAACCAGGGCTCTCCCTCACGCGGCGCATACAGGTCGATCGCGATCGCACCATCAGCTTCATGGGCGACGATTGCCGCGTCTACGCGACGCCCAAGCTTCTGTACGACATCGAATACGCCTGCCGCGATCTGCTGGTCGAGCACATCGAGCCCGGCAAGGACTCGGTCGGCACCAGGGTCGAACTCGACCATATAGGCGCGACCCTGATGGGCATGTGGGTGGATATCACCGTCACCATCGCCGAGGTGAACGGCGCAGCGGTCTCGTTCAGCTTTAGCGCGCGCGATGCCATCGAGGAAGTCGCGCGCGGCAAGCACAACCGCTTCATCGTCGGGGTCGAGAAAACGGCGCAGAGGCTCAAGGCCAAGCTCGCCAAGGCGCAGGCGCAGTAGCGGCCGCGCGGCCGGCGGCAGCGGCGCAGGAATACAATTTACGCAAGGAGGACGGAGCATGGGCACAAAGGCAAAGAGCAAGACTGGCGTAGCGAAGGCAGCTGTGGCGCGCAAGTCCGCGCCCAAGCGCGCCGCGGGCGCCTACAAATTCGAAGCGGCGGCGGAAACCATGCCGCGCGCGGAAATCGCGCGGCTGCAGTTGCGCCGCCTGAAGGCGAGCATCAAAAACGCCTACGATCACGTGCCGCTGCACCGCCAGCGCATGAAGGCCTTGGGTTTCGAACCCGGCGATCTGAAGCGTCTGGAAGACCTCGGCGGCCTGCCATTCACGCTCAAGACCGATTTGCGCGATCACTACCCGTTCGGCCTGTTCGCGCGTCCGCGCGCCGAACTCGTACGCCTGCACGCTTCCTCGGGGACCACCGGCAAGCCGACCGTGGTCGGCTATACCGCGAAAGACATCGCCACCTGGGCCGGGCTGATGGCGCGCTCCATGGCCTGCGCCGGCGGACGCCCGGGCGACGTCATCCACAACGCCTACGGCTACGGCCTGTTTACCGGCGGGCTCGGCGCGCACTACGGCGCGGAGCGCCTGGGCGCAACCGTGGTGCCGATGTCCGGCGGCAGCACCGAGCGCCAGATCGTGTTGATCAACGATTTCGGCGCGCGCGTACTGTGCGCGACGCCATCCTACGCGCTCGCGATCGCCGAGGTGGCGGAGAAGGAAGGCGTGGACCTGCGCAAATCCAAGCTCGAGATCGGCATCTTCGGTGCCGAGCCCTGGAGCGAAGCCATGCGGCGCGAGGTCGAAGCGCGCCTGGGCCTGAAGGCGGTGGACATTTATGGCCTGTCGGAAATCATGGGTCCGGGCGTCGCCTGCGAGTGCGTGGAAGGGCAGGCCGGCCTGCACGGCTGGGAGGATCATTTCCTGTTCGAGGTGATCGATCCGGATACGGGCAAATCCCTGAAAGAGGGCGAGTCGGGTGAGCTGGTGATCACCACGCTCACCAAGGAAGCGTTGCCGATGATCCGCTATCGCACGCGCGACATCACGCGCCTCACGACCGAGCGCTGCGTCTGCGGCCGCACGCATCTGCGCATCAAGCGCATTACCGGGCGCAACGACGACATGCTGATCATCCGCGGTGTCAACGTCTATCCGTCGCAGATCGAAGCAGTGCTGGTCGGGCTGCCGGACGTGGCGCCGCATTATCAGCTGGTGGTCGAGAGAAAAGGCAGCATGGATCACCTGACGGTGGAAGTCGAAATCATGCCCAACGTGGTGCCGACGAACGAGCTGCGCCGCGTCGTGGCCGAATCGGTGCGGCATCACATCAAGTCGATTATCGGCGTTACCGCCGACGTGCTGGTGAAGGAGCCCGGCGAAATTCCGCGCTCGATGGGCAAGGCGGTCAGGGTGCGCGACCTGCGGCCCAAGCTCGCCTGAACCTCGGAACAGGCCCTGGCGCCTTGACTTGGAGAGGATAAATTGGTATTGTGGTACTAGAATACCAGTTAGTCCTCCGAGCGGAGCGGTCCAAGCCATGGATTTCCAGCGTCAAACGAACAAGCGGCTGTATGAAGAGCATGTGGCGACGCTGCAGTTGCTCGCCCGCGTCGAACGCGTATTCAGCGGGCGCGCCGGCGCCTATCCGCCCGCCGCAGGCGATGCCGAATGGCCCCCATTCGCGCGCGCGCTCGTCTCGGCGATCGAGGTCGAGGTGGCGCGCCATTTCGAATTCGAGGAGCGGGACTTGTTCCCGCGGCTGGACGAAGCCGGCGACGGCGATCTGGCCGCGCTGCTGCAGGAGGAGCATGCCACCATCCGCACCGTGGCCGAGCCGCTTGCGGATTTGCTGCGCCAGACACTGGACGCCGGCTTGGCGCCGCAGCAATGGCAGACGCTGAAAACCCTGGCGTTGGAATTCAGCGAGCGCCTCGGCTCGCATGCGCAGAAGGAAGACGGCGCACTGCTGCCCGTGCTCGAGCAACTATTGGACGAGGATACGGATCGCGAATTGTTCGGCGCCTACGCGGCCGGCTAAGAGTCGAATTCAACAACGGGAGCTATTTCCCCTCAACCTCACCCTAAATCGGTCCGGTGCTAGACTGAGTTTGCGTCCGGATCGGACAGGAGAAAAAAATGGCGGAACGTGCACAGGCAGGTCCCCTTTCCGGGGTCAAGCTGCGGCGGCTGGCCGCGCAGGACCTGGACACCGTGGTGGATATCGACGCACAGATCACCGGGCGCTCGCGCCGCGCCTACTTCGAGCGCCGCCTGCAGGCGGCGCTGCGTGCACCGGCGCTGCATACCCAATTCGCGGCCGAAGAGGAGGGCGTACTCGAAGGCTATGTGCTCGCGCGCAAGCTCGAAGGCGAATTCGGCCGCGCCGAGCCCGCGCTGCGCCTCGAAGTGATCAGCGTGCGCCCGGGCGAGCAGGGGCATGGCTACGGCGACGCCCTGCTCGGCGCCCTGGAGGCCGACGCGCGCAAGCACGGGGTGTTCGAACTGCGTACGCAAGCCGCATGGCGCGATCATGCCATGCTGAGCTTCCTCGACCATGCCGGCTTCCAACTCGGCGGCAATCAGGTAATCGACTGCGAAATCCATGCCGGGCGCATCGGCGGCCGCGACGAGGAAAAAGTCCTGGCGCCGGAGCATCACCGCTTGAGCACCGAGATCGACTACAGCGCACCTCAGGCCAACGATTTCGAGGCGCTTGCGCGCGATCGGGTCGACGTGCGTTCGCTCGAACCCGCCGACCTGGAGGAGATCGTGCGCATCGACCGGCGCATCATGGGCCGCGATCGCAGCGCCTACATCGGCCGCGTCGTTAACGAGGCGCTGCAGGATTCCGCGATCCGTGTGTCGCTGGCGGCGCATCAGGACGGATCCGCGACCGGCTATGTCATGGCCAGCGTCGATTTCGGCGATTTCGGCCGCACCGAACCCGTCGCGGTGATCGACACCATAGGCGTGGATCCCGGCTTTACCGGCGCGGGCATAGGCAGCGCGCTGCTGTCGCAGCTGTTCGTCAATCTAGAGGCGCTGCGCGTGGATCGCGTTGCAACCGTGGTCGCGCGCGACAATTTCGGCCTGCTCGAGTTTTTCTATCGCGCCGGCTTCGGTTCGAGCCAACGCCTGTCCTTCGTCAAACGGCTGGTCTGATCAGACGACGTAGACCGCGATCGCGATGAAATGCGCCGTGCTCCCGGCGAGCACGAACAGATGCCATACGCCGTGGAAGTGACGCACGCGCTCGTCCAGCAGATAGAACACGATGCCGCCGGTGTAGAGCAGCCCGCCCGCGATAAGCCAAGCCAGTCCCGCTGTGCCCAGGCCCGCGGTGAGCGGACGCAGCGCAGCCACGCCCATCCATCCCATGACGAGGTAAATCAGGATCGATAGGCGGCGTGCACCTTTGCCGAATACAAACTCCTGCGCTATGCCCAGGGCCGCAAGCCCCCAGGCCAGCCCGAACAGGGTCCAGCCCCAGGTGCCGCGCAGGGTTACCAATGCGAACGGCGTATAGGTGCCGGCGATGAGCAGATAAATGGAGCAGTGATCGAGCTTGCGCAGGATAGGCTTCGCCCGGCCGCGCAGGCTGTGATACAGCGTGGAAGCGCCGAACAACAGGAACAGGGCCGCAGCGTAGATGCTGCAGGCGACGATTTTCGTGGCATCGCCGCTGCGTGCCGCCAGCGCGATCAGCAGCGGCGCGCCGAGCGCCGCGAGCACGGTGCCCGCGAGGTGGGTGTAGCTGTTGAGGCGTTCTCCGCGGTACATGCTGCATACAGTTTAGCGGAGACGGCGGCGGGCGGCGCGGACAGCACGCGCCGCAGGGCGAGGGAGGTCAGCCGTGTATGCCGTGGTATTTCGCCAGCAGTGCTTCCTTGCTTTCTCGGAAATCCGGATGCTCGACGATGCAGTCGGCGGGGCACACCAGCATGCACTGCGGCTCGTCCTCCGCGCCTACGCACTCGGTGCACAGCAGCGGATCGATGACATAAGGGTTGCCGGCGGTAATCGCCTTGTTCGGGCAGGGTTCGACGCACGCGTCACAGGCGGTGCAGTCGTCGTTGATTAGCAGGGCCATTGAAATCTCCTTGGTGTTTCGGTATGCACGGCTTCAAGCCGCGGCGCGCTGCTGCAGTTCGCGCAGCTTGCCATGCCTGAATGCGCCCCACAAGGCTGCACCTATCGCTCCGGCGCAAATCGAGTCGGGGTGGTTGACCACGGTCAGCCCGGTGATCTTCTCGTTGACCAATTCTTCCTGCACCGCGCGCAGCAGGCCCACGTCCAGAGCCAGGCCGCCGGTGAGCAGCACCGTGTCTTTCATGATGCCGGTGACCTTCAGCAGTTTCACCAGGCGCGAAGCCATGGACAGGTGGATGCCCTTGAGGATGTCGGGCGTGGGGATGCCGCGCGAGACCATGTTGATGACGTCGGTCTCGGCCAGCACGGCGCAGATCGAGCTGATCTTCTCCGGCGTCTGCGCCGACTTGGACAGCGGGCCGATTTCCTCGACTGCGACGCCGAGGTAGCGTGCGATGTTTTCCAGGAACTGGCCCGAGCCCGACGCGCACTGGCTGGTCATCTTGTAGGCGAGCACCTTGCCGCGTTCATCGACGTAGATCGCGCGGCCGTTGAGCGCGCCGATGTCGACCACGCCGCGCGCATCGGGATTGAGATAAATCGCGCCGCGCGCGTGCGTCGTCATGGAGTAGAAGTGGCCGGTCGCGAACTTGACGTTCTCGCCTTCGCCGGTGGTGGCGACGTAGTCGACGTCGGCCGGTTTGAGTCCCGCCTCCTCCAGCACTTCGTCGTAGCCCGCTTTGGCGAGCTGCAGGTTGTCGCGCCGGCGGATGCGCTCCACGCGCCGCGCGAGCCACTCGCTCTTGCCGTTTTCGGTCCTGAACAGCGCCGTCTTGACGACGCCCGAGCCGATGTCGATACCGACGCTGATGGTCATGATGCGATCTCCAGTGTGTTCGCGCTGATACTCATACTCTCGCCTCCACAATCTTGCCTTCCTCCACCACCGCACGCCAGGCGAACGTCGCGCCGCCGAGCGCACCGGTATAGATCGAATCGGGGTCGATGTTGAGCTTCACTTCGCCGTAGTTTTCGCGCACCAGATCGTTCAGCGATTTCACCGCGGCCTCGTTCTTGGCCACGCCGCCGGTGAACGTAAACTCGTTGCGCACGCCGCCCGAGCGCGCGAGGATGGACATCGCGCGCAGGATGATGGCGCGATGCAGGCCGAGCATGATGTCTTCGCGCTTTTCGCCCAGGGACAGCCGGTCGCGCAGTTCGGCGCCGGCGAATACGGTGCAGGTGGAGTTGATGCGCACATTCTTGGTCGCCTTCATCGCCAGCGGCCCGAGCTCGTGCAGGCCCATGTTCATTTCGTCGGCGATGTAGCCGAGGTAGCGGCCGCAGCCGGCGGCGCAGCGGTCGTTCATCTGGAAGCTCTCGACGATGCCGTGCGGATCCACCTGGATCGCCTTGGTGTCCTGGCCGCCGATGTCGAGCACGGTGGCCGTGCCCGGATACATCACGTGCGCGCCCAGGCCGTGGCACAGGATCTCGGAGCGGATGTGCTCCTTGGAGAAAGGCAGGCGCGCGCGGCCGTAGCCGGTACCGATCACATAGCTTTCCTCGAGCGTGGTGTCGAGCACGCTCTTGATCGGCGCGCGGATGGTGTCGGCGCGGCCGGCGGTGTCCGGCATGCCGCGGAACGTGCGGTCCAGCGCGCGCATCAGGTTGGTGGTCATGGCGTCGGCGTAGACGCGGTTCTCGACCTCGATGATGGAGCGGTCGAACACATTGAGCACCATGTCGTAGCGGATGCCCATTTCCTTGGCCACGGTCTCGCCGATCGCGAGGTAGCGGCTGCCGGCGATATCGCGGAAGAAATCCGACTTGCGCTTCGCCCCGGGCGCGAACAGCTCGGGCGCCTCCGCCTGCAGGCGCTTGAACACTTCGGTCAGCGCATCGGCGACCGCCGCCGCCTGATCGCCGAAGCGCGTGCCTTCGGCATTGCGGCGGCAGGTCGCCTCGAGATCGGCGAGCTGCTCCAGGAACTGCTCCAGGCGGAAGTCGCGCTCGAGGTGGCCGAGAAAGTCCTCGAGCTTGCCGTTGAGCGCGTGCGACTTCGCGAGCGCATTGCGGAACAGGTGGAAGCGTGTGTTGACCAGCGCCTCCTGCTTGGCGATGGCGGCCGCGGTGTCGTAGTTCGAGCGCGAGTTGGTGATGCCGCGCCCGAGAATATTGCGGTCTTCGTCGATCACCACCGCCTTGGTGGTGGTCGAGCCGAGATCGATGCCGATGAAGCAGCGCATGATGTTTTCCTCGTGTGCTGGTGATTAGTGAACCGCGCCGGCGGCGCTGCGTTTCTGCTTGATCATCTGGAAATAGCTCTCCAGCCGGTTCTTGATGTTGGCCGCGGAGAAATAGCGCGGATCCACCAGGTCGGACTCGATGAACGCGGCCGGCTTGCCGGTGCGTTTTTCCACCTCGCGCAGGATCAGCAGCTGCCCGGCGGAGAAGCTGTTGCAGCTCTTGATCGAATTGATCAGCAGGCCGTCGGCCTGGTACTCGTCGATGTATTTGCAGATCATGTCGATGCGCTGCGGCAGGTTCAGGTTCGTATAGCAGCCGAGGCAGTACTCCGCCAGCGATTCGATCGGGTGGTCCGGATCGTGGCGGAAGCCGAAGTCGTAGACGCCGCCGACCTTGGCGTAGGTGGAGGTGACCACCACCGCGCCCTCGTCGTAGAACATCTTCCAGAAGTCGCGGAAGCTGGTCCAGTTGGGCGGGCCCTCGACCACCAGGCGGTATTTCTCCTCGCCCATCTCGCCTTCCGGGGTGATCGGCCCCTTGCCTTCGCGCACGCGCTGCTCGATTTCCTGGCGCAGCACGCGGTAGTACTCGGTCGCCTCGGCGGTGCCGCGGAACGCGGTGAATATCGGCCCGATGTAATACACCGCGCCGAAATAGCCGTCGATAGGCGAGGGGCGTTTCTTCGCCGACTGCAGCACCTGCACCAGGTCTTCCTCGGCCTTGACCGATTCCTTCATGTATTGACGCAGGCGGTCGATGTCGAACTTGACGCCCGAGACGCGCTCGAGCGATGGGATCACGTTTTCCTTGATCTGTTTGACCACGTAATCGCGCATGTTCTGCGAAATCTTGCCGTCGCCCTGGTAGGGCACGTGCAGCATGGTGGTTTCGCAGTTGTATTTCTGCCGGATCAGTTCGAACCACTTCATGAACGTGAAGCAGCCGGTATAGGACAGGAGCAGCAGGTCCGGGTGCGGCAGCGGGTCGCCCGTCGGGCCGACTTCGCCGCCCAGCATCATGCCGAGGTCGGCCTTGACGTAGGTGCACACGTCCTCGGAATGGCCGTCGCGCTCGGCGTCCATGATCATCTTGCCCGACTTCTTGCGCATGCCGTTCTGCAGCGCATTGGTCTCGGGCAGGCTGCGCGCCATGTCGAAGCACATCACCAGTTCGTTCAGGTTGCCCGGAACGAAAGTCGCAGCGACCTTCTTGCCGTGCTGGTGCGCCGTGGCGAGCTCGAGGTAGTTGCGGTTGATCATCTCCTTCTGCAGCCACATCGCGTCCTCTTTCTGGACCACGGGGGCAGGCTTCTTCGAGGCTTGCGGCGGGGTTATTTGCACGGGCGTAGTCATGCTGCACTCCACAATTTTATTGAATCGGCAAAGGTTCCGGCCTGCTCGCGTATCGGCGCCATCTGGCCGGTGTTCTCGGCGTACTTGAATGCGGTGTAGGGGATCTTGTGCTCGGCCAGCACCGCCTGCAGCATCGGCCGCTCGAGCAGCGCCGGGTCGCAGAAGGAAGGCGCGGCGAAAATCACGCCTTCGCCGGCGTTGAGCTTGGTCGAATCGAGCAGGTATTTGCCTTTGTCTTTCTTGAACTCGTCGTACTTGGACGAGGTTTGCACCGAACGATGGAGGAAAGATTTCGACAATTCTTCCAGCGGATCACCGGTTTCGACCACGTCGTCGAACAGCATGCGCATCACCAGCATGAAGTCGTCGTCGACGATGTAGCAGCCGGCCATCTCGATCGATTTGATCAGAGAGAGCGGCGGCTGCTCGCAGAACGCGCCGGTGAGAATGATGCGCGCATTGTCGCGCATCGGCCGCGCGACGGCGTCGGTCGCGGCGATGTATTCGCGCACCAGCTTGGTGTGCTCCTCCACCGGCAGCACCATGCCGGCGCGCAGCAGCAGGTAGACCTCGGAGGTGGGCGCCTGCCAGGGCTTCGCCGCGCGGTATTTATACAGTTCCTGGATCGCACGCCGGTTTTCGTTGTAGACCCCGATCGAGGCGCGCAGCGCGTCGTCGCTGATGGGTTTGCCCGCGAGCTTGCCCAGATCGTCGCGCAGCACCTGCATTTCGTGCATGTAGTAATTGCCGCCGACGCTGTCCTGGTAATTCTGCGGCACGTCGAAATACCTGACGTATTTGTCCTTGAACAGGATCTGCCACATGCCGGAGAGGTTGCGGATGACGTCGCAGATCGAGGGGAACAGCATGCCGTCGAGGCAGTCCAGGCGCCCGGTCAGCCCCAGCTCCAGGGTCGAGCGCGGAATGCGGCAGATGTAGCTCTGGTAATAGGCATCGCCCTGGATCACTTCGAGCTGGTCGCCGCCGCCCATGATGCCCACCGGCAGCATGCCGGCGGCATGGATGATTTCGCGCGGCACGTAAATCGGCATGAAGCCGATCGCCTTGCGCCCGGGCACGGCGGCCTTCCACTCCTTTACCGAGGTGAAATGCAGGTCGTCGAACAGCGTCTGGCAACGTTCGATGATCTGTGGCACGGTCTGGCTCATCGGGGCTCCCATCATTTGTGCTCCCATTTTGGCGGACGCTTGGCGAGGAAGGCCGCGAGGCCTTCGTTCGCATCGCGGGTTTGCATCAGGCGTTCGAGATACAGCCGCTCGACCTCGGCTATGCGGCGGCGCATTTCGGGCAGATACGCGCCGCGCGCAGCAGTCACGGCGCAGGCAAGCGAGCTCGCGCTCTTCGCGGCGAGGTGTTGATCGAAATAGGCCAGCGCGGCGGCTTCGGCGTCGGCCGACACGGAAGCCACCAGGCCCAGCCGCAGCGCTTCGTCGGCAGCGATGGAGCGCCCGGAGAACAGCAGGTCTTCGGCCGCCGCCTGGCCGATGCGTGGCGGCAACAGGCAGGATGCCGCCGGCGCGAACACGCCGAGCTGGATCTCGGGCTGGCCCAGCTTCGCGTCGCTGGCGGCGAAAATCAGGCTGCCGCCCAGCGCGAGTTCGAGGCCGCCGCCGAGACACTGGCCCTTGACCGCCACCAGGATCGGCTGCGGCCATTCGATCATCGACAGCAGCAGCGTATGCAGGCTGGCGAGCATCGCCGCGCAGCGCTCGGCCAGATGTTCTTCGACGCTCGCACCGAAGGAGAAGTGCGGGCCCTCGGCGTCGATCAGCGCGGCCAGGATTCCCGCCTTGCTGCGGTGCGCGTCGAACGCCGCCTGCAGCGCGGCGATCATCGCCGCATCGACGATGTTCGCCTTGGGCCGCGCGAGGCGCAGCCTCAGCAGCGCGCCGTCGCGCTCGGTCCAGACTTTCAGCGGACCGACGTTCGGTGATAACCCGACGGCCATGGCCTCAGCCCTTGTGCTTGTTCTTCGGCTGGATCGCGTTATGCAGTGCGTCGCCCCAGCCTTCGCCGCGCGCGAGCCGCTGGCGCAGGCCGATGAAGTCGACCTCGCGGTCTTCCTTCGTGCCTTCGTTGAACGCGACGAAGCCCGCGCGCGCCTCGGTCATCATGTTGAGCGCGAGCCAGGCGCGCGAGTTTTCCTTGTTCGCGTTCCAGGCGATGAGCTTCGGCTTCCTGAGTTCCTCGATGGTCTTGGTGGTGCAGTCGGGGAAGGTGAGCAGCATCTTCGCGCACAGCTCCTCCACCTTGGCATCGAGCAGAGACAGGTCCACCGTGCCCTTCGACATCAGCGCCTTTCCCGTCTTGGCCGCGTCGCCGGTCTTGAAATCGCCGAACACCAGCTTGCCGAATTCGTCGGTCATCTGTTTCGTTTCCACCAGCGGATTGGCGATGAACTTGCCGTCCACTTTCAGCGCCGGCACCACGTCGGTGAGCACGCCCATGTAATACGCCTTATGCGCCGAGAACGGTTCGCATAGTACGCAGGCCGCCATCGCCCGCTCCGCGCCTATGACTACGGGCAGGAAGTCGGTGGCGCCGCCGATCGGGGCCGAACCGTGCTTGGGGCCGGCCTGGCCGAAGCGCGCCAGGTCCTGCGCCACGGAAAAATCGCAGGCCATGCCGATCTCCTGGCCGCCGCCTATGCGCATGCCGTTGACGCGGCAGATCACCGGCTTGTCGCAGGCGAGAATCGCCGACACCATGTCGTTGAACAGGCGCATGTAGGCGCGGTATTCCTGCGGGTGCCCGGCGTAGTACTCGGCGTATTCCTTGGTGTTGCCGCCGGTGCAAAAGGCCTTGTCGCCCGCGCCGGTGAACACCACGCAGTTGACGTCGCGCGCATTGGAGGCGGCGCGGAACGCGAGGATCGTGCCTTTCACCATATCGGTGGTGTAGGAGTTGAACTGACTCGGGTTATCCAGGGTGATCCATGCGTTGTACAGGCCCGCCACTTCCTTGCCGTCGGGCGTGCGTGCCGGGCGCTTCTCGTAGCGCACGCCGGGGCGCGCAAAGTCCTCGTCGAGTTCGTGATTCTTGAATTCCCGTGTCGCGCCAGACGCTGCAGCAGTGCTCATGAACAGATCTCCAAAAAGTTACGGAACAGTTACGGAACCAGGACGGCGCGGCGCTTGATCTCGCGGCTATGCGTCGCCTCGAATACGCGGTTGATGTCCGCCAGCGGGTGCATTTCGACGAAGGGTTTCACTTTTACTTTGCCGGCGAGCACCAGTTCCAGCGCAGCCGGATAGTGCTCGGGCGTGCAGCCCCAGTTGCCGATCGCGCGCGCATCGAAAGCCATCAAGTTGGACAGCCGGATTTCGACTTTGTCCATGGTGAAGCCGACCACGGCGAGCGTGGCGCCGTGCACCAGCAGGCCGTAAGCGGTCAGCTGACCGGCGGCGCTGCCGGAGCATTCGAAGATGAACCATTCGGTCGCGCGCAGGCCGTTGTCCTTGGCGAATTTGGAAATCGCGCCCTTCAAGGCCTTGGGATCGAGTTCTTTCGGATTGAGCGTAAGCGCGGCGCCGTGCTCGCCGATCGCGGCGAGCTTGGCCGGATCGACATCGATCGCCACGACTTTCGCGCCGAAGGCTTGCGCCACCTGCACGCAGTAACCGCCAACGCCGCCGGCGCCGATGACGATGGCGAGGCTGCCCGGGGTGACGCCGGCGCGGTGCACGGCCTGGTAAGGCGTGGTGACCGCATCCGCCACGACCGACACTTCGGCTAGGTCCATGCCGACCGCGGCCAGGCGCTGCAGATCGACCGGGCACAGCCCGCGCGCGGGCACGGCGATGTGGCTGGCGAAGCCGCCCTGGATATCGTTGCCGGGCATTTTCTGCGAGCGGCAGATCGCGGCGCGGCCGCGCTTGCACAGATCGCATTCGCCGCAGGGGATGACCGCGGGCACGATGACCGATTTTCCGAGCCAGCTTTCAGCGCCGCTGCCGGCGGCGACCACGCGGCCGCTGATCTCGTGGCCCAGCGTAAGCGGCAGCGCGTGATTGGTGCGCACACCGTCGTAGAAATAGCCCAGGTCGGTATGGCAGACGCCGCAGCCGGCGACCTCGATCACCACTTCGGCGCTCTGGGGCGGGAACGGATCGAAGGCAGATTCGACCATCGGGGTCTTGGGCGCCGTCATCATCCAGCGCCGCGCGACTGTATTCATGTGATGCCTCCAATTGCAGCTGCCGCTGTTGCAGTTTGTACCCGTGCTTCAGGTACGGCTTGACTTTTTGATGCTTATTTACGTATTATGGTACTAGAATGCGTATTTAGAGTCAAGCCCAATATGAAACTTGCGGCGCAACATCGCAACTGACGTCCCATCCTGCCCGGCAAGACGGAGGCCACACCGTGTCAAAACACAGAGACCAAACCAAGGAAAGCATTTCGATCGCGATAACGGGCAGCGGCGGCGCCGGCGTGATGACCGCGGGCAATCTGCTGCTCGAAGTCGCCGCGCAGGCCGGCTGGTATGGCCTGATGGTGCGCTCCAGCGGGCCGCAGATCCGCGGCGGCGAGGCCGCGGCGCTGCTGCGCTTCGCGCAAGTACCGGTGGAGTGCCTCGACGACCGCTTCGACATTCTGATCGGCATCGACTGGCAGAACATCCACCGCTTCGCCGACGAGATTCCGCTCGATGCCGCGAGCGTGATGATAGGCGATCCGGACCAGGGCGAACCGCCCGAGGTGTTCGTCGCGCGCGGGGCGAGCTATGCGCAGCTCGCGTTCAAGCAGATGGCCAAAGCGATACCGGGAAGCTGGCCCAACATGATCGCGCTGGGCCTGGCAGCCGGTTTGGCGGGTCTGCCGATCGATTCGGTCAAGGCCGTGCTGCAGAAATCGCTCAAGAAAGGCGGCGGCGAAAAAATGGCGGCGAATCTCGCTGCAGCGGACGCGGGCTACGCCGCCGCGGCAAACGTGCCGGCGGTGCCGCGCCTGGCAGCGCGCACGGGGCACAAGGCGGGCGCCAGCAACGCGGCGCGCTGGCTCATCACCGGCAACCAGGCGGCAGGCTACGGCGCGGTGCGCGGCGGCGTGCGCTTTTGCGCCGCCTATCCGATCACGCCTGCGACCGAAGTGCTGGAATGGCTCGCGCCCGCACTGCCCAAAGTCGGCGGGGTGCTGGTGCAGGCCGAGGATGAGCTGGCTTCGGTCAACATGATCGTCGGCTCCTCCTATGGCGGCGTGCCTTCGGTGACCGCGACTGCCGGGCCGGGCCTGTCGCTCATGACCGAGGCGATCGGTCTCGCGGTCGCTGCCGAAGTGCCGATCGTGGTTATCGATGTCATGCGCGGCGGGCCATCGACCGGCATACCGGCCAAGAGCGAGCAAAGCGACGTCAATATCGCGTTGAACGGATTGCACGGCGATGCGCCGCGCCTGGTGGTGGCGCCGAACTCGATCGCCGACTGCGTCACGGCGACGCAGTGGGCGGTGCACCTGGCCGAAGCGCTGCAGTCCCCGGCGATCGTGCTCTCCGACCAATACTTCGGTCAGACGCGCGCGGTGGTGGACCCGCCCGCCGATCTAGGCCTCGTCGCTGAGCGTCTGAAGGCGAGCGCCGGGGCCGAAGGCTACAAGCGCTATGCGCTCACTGAATCGGGCATTTCACCGATGGCGATCCCGGGCACGCCGGGCACGGCGTACACGGCCGACGGCCTCGAGCACAACGAGCGCGGCCTGCCCTCGAGCCAAGCGGGCGACCACATGCGGCAACTGGACAAGCGGGCGCAGAAACTCGCGCAATACGATTACGGCGAGCGCTGGGCCGACCTCGAAGGCGAGGGCGAGCTCGCAGTCGTCACGTTCGGCTCCTGCACCGGCGCGGCGCGCGAAGCGCTCGCGCGCGCCGCGGCCGAAGGCATCAAGGCGCGCCTCGTGTCGCTGCGGCTGCTCAGTCCGGCGCAGCCCGCGAGCGTGGCCAAGGCGCTCGCGGGCGCGAAGCGCGTGCTGGTGGTCGAACAGAACCATACGGGGCAGCTGTACCGCTACCTGCGCGCGGAATACGATCTGCCGGGCGAGGTCAGGAGCTTCCGCCACCCCGGGCCGCTGCCCATGCGCCCGGACGAAATCCACCAGCAAATCACCGAATGGAGCCGCTCATGAATACTCCTGCCGCTGCCGCGCCGCTCACTGCGCAGGCATACAAGTCCGACTACAAGCCGATCTGGTGTCCCGGCTGCGGCGACTATTCGGTGCTGTCCTCGTTCACCAAGGCCTTCGCCAAGCTCCAGCTGCGTCCGGAGAATATCGCCGTGGTGTCGGGCATAGGCTGCTCCTCGCGCATACCGGCGTACACCAACTGCTACGGCTTTCACGGCGTGCACGGGCGTTCGCTCGCCGCGGCCGCGGGCCTGAAGCTCGCGCGCCCCGATCTCACCGTGGTGGTCGCGAGCGGCGACGGCGACGGCTATTCCATCGGCGGCAACCACTTCCTGCACGCCTGCAGGCGCAACGTCGACCTGACCTACGTCGTCATGGACAACCATGTGTACGGCATGACCAAAGGCCAGCCTTCGCCCACGACCGAACCCGACTGGGATTCCAAGCTCTCGCCCGGCGGCACCGGCCTGCGCACGTTCAATCCGCTGGTGATCGCGCTCGCGGCGGGCGCCAATTTCATCGCGCGCGCTTTCGCCGGCGACCCCAACGGCACGGCCGAGGTCATCGCCGAGGCGATACGCACGCCCGGCTTCTCCTTCGTCGAGATACTCAGCCCCTGCGTGACGTTCCGACCGGAGCAGCGCGAATGGAAGCAACTGGTGCGTCCGGCGCCGGTCACCTCGACCGAGGACGCGGCGCGCGCGGCGCGGCGCATCATGACCGACGACGGCATGAATATCGGCGTGCTGTACAAAGCAGATCGCAAGCCTTATCAGCCGCCTATGGGCAAAGGGAAGAAACATCCGTCCGACCTCGAAGCGGAGTTCGCACTATGAGCACGAAAAAAAGCAGCAAGAAAGCGACCAAGTCGAGCCGCAAGCCGCGCACCAAGCCGGCCGCGAAAAAGACCGTGGTGAAAGCGCAGCGCGCGCCTGCACCGAAGCGCGTTGCGGCCAAAGCCGCAGGTAAGGCAACGGTCGCGAGCGCCGCGGATTTCATGGCGCACGCCTATGCGATGGAAGCCGAAGCGGCCGAGCGCTACGCCGAATTCGCCGACTCGATGGAAGTGCACAACAACCGCGAAGTGGCGGAGCTGTTCCGCAAGCTGTCGCGCATCGAGCAGCGCCATGCCGACCAGATCATGGAACAGATGGGCTGGAAGCAGTCGCCGGCTACCTCCGCCAACGTGCGCTGGGAGGGTGCCGAAGGACCCGAGACCGCGGACCCGACCGAGCTGCATTACCTGATGCAGCCCTATCATGCGCTGCAGATCGCGCTGCACAACGAAAGGCGCGCGCGCGATTTCTTCGCCCAGCTGGCCAAGGCCACCAAGGACAAAGGGGTGCGCGCGGGTGCGCTGGAAATGCAGGAGGAAGAGGCCGAGCACGTGCGCCTGATCGAGGAGTGGCTCAAACGCACGCCCAAGCCCGACGCCAACTGGCAGACCGACCAGGATCCGCCGGTGTTGTCGGACTAAGCGCGATGGAAGTCCTTCTGCCGCAGGGCTGGGCGCCGCCCATAGGCTATGCCAATGGCATCGCCGTGGCGCCGGGGCGCATCGTGTTCATCGCCGGTCAGGTCGGCTGGGACGCGGCGCAGAAATTCCACTCCACCGAACTTGCGCCGCAGTTCGAACAAGCCCTGCAGAACGTGCTCGCGGTGCTGGCCGAGGCGGGCGGGCGGCCCGAGCACATCTGCCGCATCACCGCGTTCTGCTGCGACAAGCCGGCATACCTTGCGGCGCGGCCCCAGCTCGGCGCGATCTGGAAGCGCCTGATGGGGCGGCATTACCCCTGCATGAGCATGATTTTCGTCTCCGACCTGCTCGACAGTCCGGGCAAGATCGAGCTCGAAGCGACCGCAGTCGTTCCCGCAAGCTGAGTCAGCCGGGGTTATCGGGCCTCGGCATACACGCTGCTGCCGTCGCCTTGGTAGCTCTCATAGACATGCTCGAACAGTACTTCGCACTTGGTGTTGTAGAGTTCTTTCGTATATGTGCGAGGTAGGCCGTCGTCCAGCGTATCTTCGATCGCGAGACGAATCTGGGCGCGCGCTGATGAGCGTTTGCGCCAATCGAGCACCAGCAACGCATGCAGGCGTTCGAGCAATTGGTGCGCAACCTTCTTCACCTCGTCGCGCTCTTCGGTGCTGAGCTCGGGGCCGGGGCGGGTGAGAATGTCGAACACGGTGAGTTCTTCTTCGCTCAGGTTCTCGCGCACATGCCGGTCTTCTTCCTCGGTCAGTGCCTGCGTCAGCGTGAGCAGGTCCTTGAAGATTTCCTCGATGTTGCGGCTGCCGCTGTTATAGGCTTCGATCAACGCTTCGAATTTCTCCAGGTAGTCGGCGCGGGTGCGGTTCAGACGCACCATGCGCTCCAGCTGCGCCTTCACCGCGGCCTTGAGGCGTTCGAGATCGCTGCTGGTCGGTTTCTTCTTCTCGAAGCGCTTGGCCAGCGCGGCGAAGTCGATCTTCGACAGGTCGATGCCGTAGCTTCCTGAACCTTTGCTCCTGATTTTGAACGGCTCCGCGCCGATCGAGTCGTCGAGCAGCTGCTGGATGCCCTGCATTACCACCGAGATGTCGGGCGGCTCGGTGCAATTGCGGATGTAATCGGCGAGCGCCTTGATCGAGCTGCAGCGCACCGCAAATTCGACCGCCACCGGATCGGGTTTCGCCGCGCGGAACAGGGCGTCCACCAGCCGGGCGTGGGCCATGAAATCGCGCTTTACGGCTTCGGGTGCGAGCAGTCGGTTTGCGGCATCTTCCACGGCCTGCGCGCGCGCGAAATTTTCGGCACTCGCGTTCTCGATCCGTTCCAGGTCGGCGCGGTGCTGCCTGCAATAAGTCGTGGCATCGGCCACCGCCTTGCGCAATTCCTCCACCAGGGCCTGCTTGTCGCGCACCGGCAGCGTGCCGCCTTTACCTAGCGCGTAGATGGCCAGCGCGCGTTCGAGAGACGCGAACACGTTGGCGTAGTCCACGATCACACCGCTGTGCTTGCCCGGGTACACACGGTTGGCGCGCGCGATGGTCTGCATCAGCGTGTGGTTGCGCATCGGCTTGTCGAGATAGATGGTCGAGCAGCTCGGCGCATCGAACCCGGTCAGCCACATGGCGCACAGGAACACCAGGCGCAGCGGGTCGTCCGGGTCCTTGAACTTCTCGTCCAGCGCTTCGTCGTTCATGCGCTTGCGGTGCGGCACGATGTCGAGATCGAGCTTTTTCATCTGCTCGATCTCGTTCTGGCCGGGCGAGACCACCAGCGCCATGTCGGTGGTGGCGAGCGTCTGCCGCAGCGCTTCGAGTTCGGCGCGCTTCGGATTGGCCGGCGACATATCAGTCAATTCCTTGGAAACCCTCGCCAGTTCTGCGTTCCAGCGGTTTCTCACCTTGTCGTGCATGCGCAGCGCCGTGGCCTTGTCGATCGCCACTACCATGGCTTTGCCCTGGAATCCCCGGCCGGTGAAATGCCGTACGATGTCCTGCGCCACGGTGTCGAGCCGCTCGTCGCGGGTGATGAGGTGGTACTGGCGCGACAACTCGCGCTCCAGCCGCGCTTCCTGCTCCGGGTCGAGTTCGGCCTGCTCGATCAGCTTGTAGATGTCGTCGTTCAGGTCCGGATTGACCAGCTGCAACTCGGGCGTGCGGTTCTCGTAGTACAGCGGCACCGTGGCGCGCATGTTCATCGCCAGCGTGTCGTACTGGCTGCGGTGCGCCTCGTCGGTGAGCACGATCACGTCCGCGCGGTCGCACAACACCTCGGTGCTCTGGAACTTGTGGATCAGCGTGAACACATAGCGATGATTGCCGGCCAACAGGGCGCGCAGTTCCGCACCGCTCTGTGCATGACACTCCTCGGCCTCGGTGGCGCTGACCGCACCGGTGGCGGCAAAGGTCTTGGCGATTTGGTCATCCAGCTCCACGCGGTCGGTGACGACCACGAAGCTCCAATTGCCCGGCAGCTTGCGCAGGATCTTCTGCGCGAAGAACACCATGGAAAAGCTTTTCCCCGACCCTTGCGTCTGCCAGAACACGCCGCCGCGGCCGTGGCCGGCGCTGCGCGCTTTGAGCATGGCGGCAATGGCGTTGTTCACGCCGAGGTACTGGTGGTTCTGCGCCAACGCTTTCACCAAGCCGCTCTTGTGCTCCGAGAACAGCGTGAAGTTCTCCACGATGTCCAGCAGCCGAGCCGGCGCGCAGGTACCGCGCAGCATCACCTCCAGCGACACCCGGCGCGGCTCGTCTTCGCGTTCGATGCGCTTCCATTCGAAAAAGCGCTCCCAATCGGCAGTGAGCGAGCCGACGCGGCTGTCGGTGCCGTTCGAGGCGATGAGGAAGGCGTTCGACCAGAACAACTGCGGAATGCCATTCTGCGGGTGCTTGTAGCTGGTGAGGTTGTCGTCGAAGCCCTGGCGCGCGGGTACGCCTGGCTTCTTGAGTTCGATCACCACCCAGGGCATGCCGTTGACAAAGCCGATCAGGTCCGGCCGGCAGGTGTAGAGCTGCCCGGTCACGGTCATTTGCGATACCAGCAGGAAGTCGTTGGGGGCGAGGTCGTCCCAATCCACCACCCGCACGCGTTCGTCGTTCAGGCCGCCGCGCTCGCGATCCGGCACCACTACCTTGACGCCGTCGCGAAGCAGTGTGTGAATTTCCCGGTTCGCCGCGGCCAGGCTCATGGCCGAGCGGTCGCGCGTGATTTCGTCGACGGCGCTGGTGATCGCTTCGTCGGGCAGTTGCGGGTTCAGGCGCTCCAGCGCGGCGCGCAGGCGAGGCAGCAGGAAGACTTCGCCACTGCTTTCTCGCCCCAGAAACACAACTTCTCCCCTTAGGAGAGGGTGGGGGTGAGGGGATGTGCCGAACACTTCCTCCATCGCCGACATCGTGGCCCAACCCAGTTCACCGAACAGCGCGATGGCGGGCTGCTCGACGAGCTGGTCTTCGGTGTAGGGGTGGCCAGTCACTACATGATCCCAAGCGCTTCGAGAAAAGCATGAACCTGTCGAAACGCATCTTGCTGCACTTGCGCCGGCGTCATGTCGCCGAGCGCATTCGAACCTTCGACAAACATTCGCACCGTTTGCGGTCCGAAAGCGTCTTCGCTGCCGAACTTTCCGGCGATGTTCGCGAAGCCTTCCCGCGCGACTTGGTCGTCAAGCAGCTTGGCGCATTCGGCTGCGAGTGAGCCTATCCCATCCTTGTGGTTACGGATGCAGAAATAGATGTCATAGGCGTCCTTTTTCTTGTCCCGCTGAACCAGCGCGTACCCTTTCATCACCAGCAGAGCTGGAATCGACGCGACCAGCATTTCGACTTCGTTCCTGCGTCCGTCCGGCATGGTTCCGGCGATCAGGAATTTTAGATTGTGGCGCAAGGCGATTTCACCACCATCGGTTTCCTGTACGCGCAATCGGTCGACGAGTCTTGGCCGGTTTCTTCTCGTCCTGGCGCCTTTCGGCATCAGCAAATCCACGATAACTGCAATCGGCTCGCCGCCGTCGCGAAGATCGACTGATCGCCTGAGTTGGAACGGTTTGAGTCCCTCGACGTTGCGTTGGTAACCGGCCGCGTCCAATTTCTCGATCAAATCCGCGTAGCCGTGATCTGCGAGTTTTTCCGGGTCCAGATCGAGATCGACGTCGAGCGAACCGATGTGCCCCGGTTCGGCGTCGGGCAGGAGCAGAGAGGGCACCGTGCCGCCGATTATGACTATGGCGTCGCGATGCGCGCCGAGAACCAGGCCAAGTTCCACGAGAACCGCATGGGCCGCGCGCGCACCCCGGTCGTCGTAATCGTTGGCAACGCTTGGCTCGCTCATTTTCCCGGCTTCCAGCCCGGTGCGATACGCTCATTGAACAGATGCTCGGCCGCCTCGGCCGCGCGCTCTCCGCTCACCGCGAGATCAAGATAGGTCTGTATCGGACTGGTGCACCATATGCCCTCGGCTGCTTCGACACGGTCGAGGAATACGCCTTCATCTTTCGGCCGCATCAGCGAGACGTTCGCGCCCTTGCCCGGCGGCTCGAGTTTGAGCTGCTCTCGCAGCACGGCTTCGCCTTGCGCGTCCGCATACAAGTACAGACTTGCGACGCGTGCGAAGGGCGCGAGCCAGCGCCCGGCTGAATACGACGCCAGCAGCGCGTGTTCGCCGTTGCCGGCCTGCGCTAGCGCATTGCGCAGCGCCTTCTCCAGCGTTTGGCCATGCAGCAGCGTGTAGCAGGACTCGCTGGCTGCAGGTTCGAGCCGATAAGCCAGGCGCCAGGCGGCGAGCAATTCGCGCGGCTTGGAAATGCGCAGGCCGCCTTTCTCAACGACCGCCCATTCTTCGGCGAGCAGACGCTGTCGCAGATTGCTCACTTGCCCGAGGCTTACCTGGGCATTCTCCGCGAGTTGCGCGACGCGCCACGGGCGGTGAGGTTCGGCGAGCAGCAAACGCAATAAACGGGCCGACTTGGCAGAAAAGATTGACCGCTGAAGGCGGCGTTTGCGAAATGGATTTTCCGACGCGCTCTTCTCGATATAGACGCGGCCAAATGCCAGATGGCAGTTCCCCGCGAGATCGGCGAAGCCGACGCCGGCTTCCTTGCAAATTTCGGCCGAAGCAGGGGAGATAAAAGGTGCCATTACCACTGGATAGGCGCGTGCATGCGCGTCGGCTGGCGCGAAGCGCTGCACGTAGTCCCTTAATTGCAGGGCGGCGCCGCGGACGTAGCGCGGCTGTCCGTCGGCTTTGATTTCGCATATCAGCGTCCAGGCATCGCCATCGGCTTGAAGGTCGATGGCGATATCCGGACGCCAACTTCCTGCGGCAAATTCGGGCTCGGCGCTTTGAGAACCGAGGGATACAAAGGGCACAGGTTTGAGCAAGGCACGCAGTTTGGCGAGCGCTTGGGTCTCCAATTCCGAGCCTTCAATGTTTGAAATCGATTTCAGCATTTGCTGAAAATAGCATTTTCAGTGAAAAATGTACATTATTTTCATCGAATAACGTATTTTCAGCAACCGCTGAAAATATGCATTTCACTGAATTTACACCGATTTCCTCCCGTATAGCCAACTAGCCCGATAGCCGTCCAGGGCACCAAAATCCCTATGTGGGCGGGTCGATGGGCTAGCGGACACGAGACGCATAATGGGCGTTCCCGGGCGCAGGAAATCGAAGGTCTTGGGCGAGATCCCCGCGTCGGCGAGGAAGCGCATTACTTGCCCGCGGGAATGGGGTGGACCTGATCTTCTGCGATCGCCGCCGCGTAGCCCAGTGTCTGGCGCACGTCGTCCTCTTCCAGATCGGGATGCTCGGCGACGATCTCAGCCGGCGTCATGCAGTTGGCGACGAGATTGACGACATGGGCGACCGAGATCCGCAGGCCGCGCAGCGTTGCGCGACCGGCGAGCAGATTCGGGTCATGGGTGATGCGATCGAACATATGAATGCCTCCGGCTGGGAGCGCGCAAAAAATAGCATGCCGGACCTTCGGCCGCATCCGATCCGGTGTCGTCAGGAAAGAGACACCTGCCCGGAAAGCAGGCGCGGCAGCAGCAGGTCGCGGGTGTAGCGGAGGTTTTGGATCTGGAAAATAAGCGTCTGTTGCTGCGCGACGACATCGGCGAATAGCGCGGAGAATTTCTCGGCCACTTTGCCTTTTGGAATCATGATCTGGTATGTTTCCAGAACATCCCAATTTGCGCGCGGCATCTTCGCTCCGTTCGCGGTCGCACTTGCCTTGGCAACGAAGGCATCACTGGAAACACACGCAGCCAGGAAGGCGTAATGCTCTGGGTGGCGAGCACGAAGGACAATAGTGTCGGCGGAGCACAGGCCATCGAATGGCGCGATGCTGACCTTGTGAAAATAAGGCCTAATTTTGCCAAACAGGACTTCGCCCTTCTTGAACTCCAGTTTATTCGAACCGATGTCGGTCGCTGTTTCCCAATTGTCGAGCGCGAGCGAGCGGCGCGGAATGTGTTCCAGGCCTACGTAAGGTTTGGGTTCGTTTAGTTTACCTTTCGTCATATTGCGACGCATGCTCTCCGCGATATCGCCGAGCTTCTTCACCTCCCAGCCTTTGGGGATGTCGCCGGGAGGGGATGCGACGCGCGGGAGCTTTTCATGGCCGGGGAAGCGGAAGTGGACGAACCACTCGCGGTAGAGGGAGCGGGCCATTTTTTCCAATATCTTGATGCGCCGCTGGCTATTTTCAATCAGGTCGTCGTAGGCGAACAGGATGCCCGCTATTCGTCGTTGCATCGACAGCGGGGGTACCTTAATCTCAGTTTCGTTGAGAATAGTAAGGGTCAGAAACTTTGTTGCCGCTCCCGTTGAGAAACTACGCAACTCCGAAAGCTTCGGTCGGAGCGAGTAGTAGAGAAACTTTGTCGTTAAGACCGCCGGGTCACGGGGCTTAACGACATAAGTCCGTTGATAGGCATCAAACTTTCCGTGGAAATATTTCAGCGGAAAAATGCCGTTGGCGTTGTTGCCGGCCAGCAGCACGCACTCGGTATCAAAGCTGTAGGTGTTCGTTCGCAGAGTTTCTTGCGAGCATGTAAAAAACGGATAGTCGCCTCCCGGGACAGCGGCATTTGAGTCGAGCTTACCTGTCTTGAAAGTGACTAACTCACCAAGCTTCGCTGTTCGCCATGCGCTCGCCACCTTCACGCCTCCAGAATCTCCGCCACGTTTACAGCGATGATTTGTTCCAGGTCGCGCGCCTGCGCATTGAGGGCTTCAAGTTCCTCGTTCAGCGTTTCGAGTTGTTCCTTGAAATTCTCGTCGCTGACGTTCTCTCCTGGCGCGACGCCGACATAACGGCCGGGGTTGAGTGACCAGCCCTGTGCTTCAATCTCTTTCAGCGTGGCGACTTTGCACAGGCCGGCGATATCGGCGTACTTCGGCTTCTTGCCGAATATTTCAACTAGCCTGGCTTTGCCTTCTTCGTCGCCGATAGTGAAATCAGGTTCTTCGCCACGGTACATTCGCGCGATGTTAGCGAGGAAGCCAACCTGTGCGTTGTTCCAGTCGCGGTGGGCGCGATCGATCTGGCGGTAGATGTGTCGCGCATCCACGAACAGCACGTGGTCGGCGCGCGGAGTCTTGCTCTTGCCGCGATCGAGGAACCACAGCGTGCAGGGCAGGGTAACGGTGTAGAACATGTTGGTGCCCACGGCGACGATGGCGTCCACGGCACGCGTTTCGACGAGTTGCTTGCGCAGTTCCATTTCTGACGAGCGCGCATCGCTCGCGGAGTTGGCCATGACGAAGCCGGCGCGGCCCTTGTCGTTGAGCGACGAGTAGAACAGCTGTATCCACAGGTAGTTGGCATTGTCGGTGCGCGGCAGGCCGAACGGAAAGCGGCGGCCCTTGCCGACCATGTCCTTGAGGCGGTCCTTGTCCACCGCGTTCACGTTGAAGGGCGGATTGGCGAGGGCGAAGTCGAAGGTGCCTACCGCGTTGTGCGGGTCGTCGTAGTAGCTGTTGACCTCGCCGCCGTGGCGGATGTCGCCCTCCAGCCCGTGCACGGCGAGGTTCATGCGCGCGAGGCGCCCGGTCTCGTCGGTTTTCTCGACGCCGAACACCGAAAGTTCGGACGCGGGGTTCTTCTTGTGCTCGGCGACGAAGCGCGCCGACTGCACGAACATGCCGCCTGAGCCGCAGGCCGGGTCGAGGATGCGGCCATGGAAAGGTTCGAGGATTTCGACCATCAGGCGCACGATCGGCGCCGGGGTGTAGAACTCGCCGCCTTTCTGGCCCTCGGTGCGCGCGAACTGACCGAGGAAGTATTCGTAGATGCGGCCGAAGGCGTCGTAGTCGAGGCTGACGGGAATCTCGGACACCTTCTTCAGCAGCTCTTTCAGCAGGGTGCCGTTGAAGATCTGGTAGTTGCGCGGCAGCACGCCGGCCAGCGTAGGGTTGTGCTTCTCGATGTCGGCCATGGCCTCGTTCACCGCGCCGCCGACATTGCTGCCCTCGGGCAGTTGCAGCAGGTGGTCGAAGCGGGCGTTGGGCGTGAGAAACAGCACGCCCTCGGCGTGGTAGGCCTTGGGCTCGTCGATGCGCGACGCGCCGCGGCGCGCAGATGTGCCGGCTTTTTCCAGTTGCGCGCGGCGCTTGGCGAAGCGCGCCTCGGCAAAGCGCAGGAAGATCAGGCCGAGAACGGGCGAGGAATATTCCGCCGCCTTCAGTCCGGAATTGGCGCGGAACTGGTCGGCCGCGGCCCACAGGCGTTTTTCCAGGGTTTCGGTGGCCGTGTCTTTCTCGGTCGGTGCTACCCAGTGCATTTTTATTTTCCTGCCGCTTGTCGCTTCGCTTCTGCTCAGGCCGCTTGTTTGAGCAGCGGCCAGCGCACGTCGATTTCGTCCCAGGGCACGAACACCCGCCCGGCTTCATCCTTTTCGATCACCGTCCACTCGATCATGGCGCTTACGTCTTTGTGCACATTGCGGTAGTGGCGCCCGAGTCGCTTGGCAAGCGCATAGATCGTCAGTGGCCCGGAGGCTTTCAGGAACTCCACCAGTTCCCAGCGCTTCGGCGTGAATACCTCGCCAAATTGCGCCATCGTGCGAAAGCCGATGCCGAAATACGGTTTCACCTTCTTGCCGGCCTTTGCCGCTGACAAGGTCTGTCCAAAGCGCGCAAGACTGGTCTTGACCGGTTCCCCAACCCGCACTTCCAACACGCTCATGATTCGGTCTCCTGTACGTCCTGCAAAAAGTCGTGGATCAGCGTCGGTACATCCTTGAAGGCGTAGGGCACTTGCGTGCCTCGGATGTGTTTGTGATCGCCCTTGCCGCGCTCATTGTCGTAACCCACCACGCGTTCGCCAGCAACCACATAGACCAGTCGATATTTGATGCGATGCGCCGACGCTGGTGCCGGTGCGGGTATTTCCCAAACTACCCCCTCAATGGCGCCACGCCCGTAGGCTTCCTTGATGCGTGCGACGAGTCGCGCCTTCATGGGGTGTATCGTGCCCTATGCAATGGGGCGCGTCAAGCCCCATAGCGGGTTCGCGCCTAGTCGCTTTGGCGCGGCTTCGCGAAATCCCCCGGCTCGATCAGTTTCGAGCACAAAAAGCCGATCACCAGGCCCCAGAACGGCGCGCCGATGTTGAGGATCGGCACGTTGGCCACGGTGACGACGAACGTCATCAGTGCGCCGAACGTGTGCGTGGTGCGAAACGAGGCGACGAATGCGGTCTGCAGCACGCGCAGCATCGCGAGTCCGCCCAGTGTGGCGATGAAGGCCTTGGGCGTGGCGAGCATGAGGTGGGTGAACGTGGGCGCGAGCGCACCGAAGCCGAGCGCGAGCAGGCCGACCAGCAGGCCAGAAGTATATTGGCGCGTGCGCTCGCCCGAGGTCGAGAGGATCGCGTTCACCGGCCCGGTGAGGCAGGTCGATACCGAGCCGACCAGGGCGGAAAGCATGGATCCGGCGCCGCAGGCAACGGTGATTGCGTTGATCGGCGGCTTGTGCCCGGCCGCGGCGAGCACGGCGACGCCCTGGCCGTTCTGCACCGCGAGCACCGTGATCGCGAGCGGCAGCACCAGTTCCACGATCGCGCGCCAGGAGAACACCGGCGTATACAGCGTCGGGCGGGCGAAGCTGAACAGCGCGCCGGCGCCGGGCTGGAAACGCTCGAGCAGGGCGATCGCAAGCGCGCCCACCGCGAGCGCGCCGATCAGCGGCGGCACATAGCGCCCGAGTCGCGGCAAGGCGGTCAGCGCAAGAAAGGCCGCGGCCATAGGGCCTGCGATCCAGAAGTCGTCGCGCAGCGCGTACACCAGGTCGAGCGCAAAGCGCAGGAACACCCCGGCCACCATGGCCATGACGATCGGCATCACCGCCGCCTGCATTGCGCGCCGCACCCAGCCCGAAAGGCCCAGTACCAGCATCAGCAGGCCGGTGACGAGGAACGCGCCGATGACTTCGGCGAAACTCAGATGGCCCAGCGCCTGCCCGACCAGCACCGCGCCGGGGATGCTCCACAGGAACACCAGCGGCTGGCGGTAGAGCCAGCAGAAGGCGATGCTGATGAGGCCGTTGAGGAAGAATGCGCCGAACATCCAGGAGGAAATATCGGATTCGGCGAGACTGCCGTGGCGGCCGATCGCGAGAATGATCGCCACCGGACCCGTGGTCGCGAAGATGAACGCGATCAGGGCGTTGACCGCATACAGTCCGCCGAAATCGGCGCGGATCTGCTGCGGACCGGGCGGTGCCAGTTCGGGGGCTTCAAAAGGCATGGTCGTTTCCAGGCATTTCAATCGGACGGTTTTGCGCAGTGGCGAAGTGTAGCCGATACCCGAACGGCGGTGCGACCGGCGCGACCCGGCTTGCCACGGCCGAGTACGCAGGCTAACCTCGCCGCGTGAATGCGAGAAGGAAGCTGCCCTGATGCTGGTGCTCGACAAACTTGCTAAGACCTACGCCGGCGCGCGCAGCCGCAGCGTGCTGCGCGGTGTCGATCTGACGCTCGCCGCAGGCGAGTACATCGCCGTCATGGGCGAATCCGGCATAGGCAAGTCCACGCTGCTCAATCTGATTGCAGGCCTGGATGCGCCCGATGCGGGCAGCATCCGCCTCGACGGCGTCGAGCTGACCCGCCTCGATGACGATGCCGCAACCCTGCTGCGGCGCAAGAGCATGGGCTTCGTGTTCCAGGCGTTTCACATCCTGCCTTATCTTTCGCTGGCGCAGAACGTGGCGCTGCCGCTGGTCCTGAACCGGGTTGCGGAAGACGAAGCCGCAGCGCGCACGCACGCGATGCTCGCGGCGGTAGGCCTCGCCGGACGCGAGGCGAGCATGCCGCGCGAATTGTCGGGCGGCGAATTGCAGCGCGCGGCGATCGCACGCGCGCTGGTGCACAGCCCGAAGCTGCTGCTTGCGGACGAGCCCACGGGCAATCTCGATCCCGACAGCGCGGCGCAGGTGCTCGCGCTGCTGCGCGCGCAGGTCAAGACCAGGAACGCGGCCTGCATCCTGGTCACGCATTCGCAGGCCGCGGCGGCGACGGCGGACCGGATCGTGGTGCTGACGGCGCAGGGACTGCGCGAGGCCGGTTGATGCGCGCGACTATGCGAGCGCCGCTGGCGCTGTCGCGGGCGGCGCTGTTCCTCGCACCGCTGGCGCAGCACAAGGGCCGGCTCGCGGTCTCCGTGCTCGCGATCGCGCTCGGCGTGGCGCTGGGCTACGCGGTGCAGCTGATCAACGCGGTGGCGCTGAACGAATTCTCGCAGGCGGTGCGCTCGCTCGCGGGCGAGGCCGATCTGGAAATCCGCGGGCCGCGCGCGGGCTTCGACGAGATGCTCTATGCGCGCGTCGCGCGCATGGCGCAAGTCGCCGTGGCGAGCCCGGTGCTGGAAGCCGAGGCGAAACTGCCCGGACGCAAGGAGCCGCTGCATCTGCTCGGCGTGGACGCATTTCGCGCGGCGCAGGTGCAGCCAGCGCTGATCGGCAGCGCGCCGGCCGATTTGCTCGACCTCCTGCGCCCGGACGCGATTTTCCTCAGTCCGGCGGCGGCCGATAGCCTCAGCTTGAAGCCCGGCGACCGGCTCGCCGTGCAGGTGGGGCTCACGCAGCAGAGTCTGCGCGTGGCGGGGCTGCTGCGCGCGAGCGGGCGCGAGCGCCTGGGCGTGATGGACATCGCCGCGGCGCAGTTGCTGCTGGGCCGCAGCGGCAGCATCAGCCGCCTCGATCTGCGCCTGCGTCCCGGGGCGGATATGGACGCAGTGCAGGCGGACTTGCAGGCGCAGTTGCCGCCCGGCCTCATCGTGGAGCGCTCGCACCGCGACCTGCAACGAAATGCGAACCTGTCGCGCGCGTATCGCGTGAACCTGAACGTGCTCGCGCTGGTGGCGCTGTTCACCGGCGGCTTCCTCGTGTTCTCGGCGCAGGCGCTGTCGGTGGTGCGCCGGCGCGCGCAACTCGCGCTGCTGCGCGTGTTCGGCGTGACGCGCGGCGGCATCGCGCGCATGCTGCTCGCCGAAGGCGCGCTCATAGGCGCAGCCGGCGCGGTGCTCGGCCTCGTCGCCGGCTACCTCATGGCGGCGGCCGTGCTCGCGCGCTTCGGCGCCGATCTGGGCGCGGGGGAGTTCCGCGGCTTGCATCCGGACCTGCATGCCGACCCCTGGGCGAGCGCGCTGTTCTTTGCCCTGGGCGTGGCGGTTGCGCTGGCGGGCAGCCTCAGCGCCGCCTTGGAAGCGGCGCGCGCGGCACCGGCGCAGGCGCTCAAGGCCGGCGACGAGCAGACCGCGTTCGCGCGCCTGCGGCCGGCCTGGCCGGGTGTCGCGCTGCTGCTTGCAGGCGCGTTGTGCACGGCGGCCGGGCCCGTAGGCGGCATACCGTTGTTCGGCTATATCGCGATCGCGCTGATGCTGCTGGGGACGCTTGCGCTGATGCCGCGCCTGGCGACGACGGTGTTCGCTGTGTTGCCGCTGCCGCGTGCTGCAGGCGCGCGCCTCGCGCTGGCGCAATTGCAGGGTGCGCCCGGGCAGGCGGCGGTAAGCCTCGCGGCGATCGTGGCCAGTTTTTCGCTGATGGTGGCGATGGGGATCATGGTCGCCTCGTTTCGCGTCTCGCTGAGCCAGTGGCTGGATCAGGTGCTGCCGGCCGAGCTCTATATGCGCACCGGCATGGGCGGCGATACCGGCTTTCTCTCGCCCGAAGACCAGGAGCGCATTGCCGCACTGCCGGGCGTGCGCCGGGCCGAATTCCTGCGCATCGAGCAGCTGCTGCTGGCGCCGGATAAACCGCGCGTGGCCTTGCTCGCGCGCTCCTTCGGCGGCGACGATCCGGGCCAGCGCCTGCCCCTGGTCGGCGCAGCGTTCGCGCCGCGCGCGGGCGACCCGCCGCCCTTGTGGGCGAGTGAGGCCATGGTCGATCTCTACGGCTATCGCGTAGGCCAGGTGGTGCAACTGCCGCTCGCGGGCCAGCTGCGGCGCTTCACCGTGGCCGGCATCTGGCGCGACTACGCGCGCCAGCACGGTTCGGTCATCATCGCGCGCGAGCTGTATATGGCCTATACCGGCGATCGCAAGGCCAACGACGTCGCGCTGTATCTTGCTCCGGGCGCGAGCCCCGCAAGCGTGATGCGCGCGATACGCGCGAGCATTCCCGGTGCCGCGAATGTCGAGTACGGCGCGCCTGCCGAAATACGCGCGCGTTCGCTCAAGGTGTTCGACCGCACCTTCGCCGTGACCTATGCGCTCGAGGCGGTGGCCGTGATCATCGGCCTGTTCGGCCTGTCATCGAACTTCGGCGCGCTGGTGCTCGCGCGCAGCCGTGAATTCGGCATGCTGCGCCATGTCGGCATGACGCGGCGCCAGATCGGCGCGATGCTCGCGGCCGAGGGCGCGCTGGTGAGCGCGCTTGGCCTCGCGCTGGGTCTGGCTTTGGGCTGGGTCATCAGCCTGGTGCTGATCCGGGTGGTCAATCGCCAGTCGTTTCACTGGAGCATGGAACTGCATCCGCCCTGGGCGCTGCTCGCGCTGCTCGCGGCCGCGTTGCTGCTGCTCGCGATGTTCACCGCGCTCGCGAGCGGGCGCCGTGCATTGGGCGTGGACGTGGTGCGCGCGGTGCGCGAGGATTGGTGAGGGGATGCTGAAGAGGAGGGCCCTATGCGTGATGCTGCTGGCGCTGTGCGCTTGCCTGTGCGCCGGCGCCCGCGCGCAGGATTATGCGCAAGTGAAACCCGGTGTAGCGCTGCAATTTCCGCGCGATGCGGGCAGCCATGCGCAATTTCGCACCGAGTGGTGGTATCTCACCGGCTGGGTTAAGGACGCGCGCGGCCGCGATCTGGGCATACAAATCACGTTCTTTCGCAACCGGCCGGGCGTGGCGGAATCCAATCCGAGCAAATTCGCGCCGCGCCAGCTGCTGTTCGCGCACGCGGCGCTGGCCGACCCGGGCAAAGGGAAATTGTTGCACGACCAGCGCGCCGCCCGCGCCGGCTTCGGTCTGGCCGAAGCGCAGGAGGGACGCACCGGCGTCTGGATCGACGACTGGTCGCTGCGGCAGACCGACGCAGGCTACAGCGCCCGCATTGCGGCGCACGACTTCAGCTACGCGCTCGACTTCAAGACCACCCAGCCGCCGCTGGCGCAAGGCGAGGGCGGCTTGAGCCGCAAGGGCCCGCGTCCGGCGCAGGCGAGCTATTACTACAGCGAGCCTCAGCTCAAAGTGTCAGGCACGATCACGGTCGCGGGCGAGCGGCGCGAGGTCAGCGGCACGGCTTGGCTCGATCACGAATGGTCCAGCGCCTACCTGGCCGAGGAAGCCGTGGGCTGGGATTGGGTCGGATTGAATCTCGCCGACGGCGGCGCGCTCATGGCGTTTCGCATACGCGACAAAGACGGCCGCAGCTATTGGGCTGGCGGATCCTTGCGCGGCGCCGACGGCCGCGTGCGCGTGCTCAAGCCGGAGGAAGTCGGTTTCGAGCCGGCGCGCCGCTGGCGCTCGCCGCGCACCGGGGTCGAGTACCCGGTCGCCATGCGGCTGAGGGCGGGGGAGCTGAATCTGGAATTGGAGCCGCTGCTGGACGACCAGGAACTCGATGCGCGCGCGAGCACCGGCACCATCTACTGGGAAGGCGCGGTGCGTGCGCGCGCGGGAGGCAAGATGCTGGGGCAGGGCTATCTGGAACTCACCGGCTACTGGAAGCGGCTCAAGATGTGAGGCTTGGGAAAATGTGGACGCAAGGCCGGCTTGATCCAAGTCAAGACACAGGCGGGGTGTCTGGGAAACACTACGCCATGCACGCCGCTGGTCGCGCTGCAGTTTCCAAGGGGGAAATACGATGAAAAAGCTGCTGCTGGCATTGTTCGTTCTGTGTGCGGCCGTCCAGGCCCAGGCGCAAGACAAGGCGCTACTCGAGCGGGCCAAGGCCGAGGGCAAGGCCTCGTTCTACGCCAATATCACCGCGGTCGAGCCGATCATAAAGGCGTTCACCGAGGATACGGGGGTGAAGGCGGAATACACGCGGATTTCGACGTCCAAGTTCGTCGCCACCGCGATCACCGAGTTCGAGGCCGGCAAGCTGATGGCCGACGTGGTGCAGGCGCCGTTGCCGGTGCTGGAACTGCTCAAGGAAAAAGGGGTGCTGGCGTCCTATCGCTCGCCGGCGGCCGCGGGATACCCGGACTGGGCCAGCAAAGACGACAAGATTCAGCTCTTCGGCATCGAGTACGTGGGCCTGATCTACAACAAGGAAAAGGTCAAACCGGGGGATGTGCCGACGCGCTACGAGGATCTGACGCTGCCGAAGTGGAAAAACCAGATCGTGATGGCCAATCCGGCCAATCACGCCACGACGATTTCCTGGCTGATCGGACTCAAGGAGAACGTGTTCAAGTCCGAAGCCGACTGGCGCAAGTTCCTGCAGGGACTCGCCGCCAACAAGCCGATGTTCGTGTCCTCCTTCGGCCCGACCCCGGCGCCGGTGGAAAGCGGCGAGAAGCTGATCGCGATATCGATGCCGAAGTACATCGTGACCAAGGCGCCGGCTCCGCTCGACTGGGCGCGGCTGTCGCAGCCGCTGATGGGCACGCCGCGCGCGATTGCCGTCACGTCCAAGGCGCCGCATCCGGCCGCGGCGCGGGCGTTCGTGGACTATTGGCTGTCGAAGAAATCCATGGACATGCTGGCCAAGGACGTGGGCGAGTACGTGCTGGCGCCCGGCGTGTTCCCGCCGATCGACGGCATCAGCAAGGCCAAGGTGATTGCGATCCGCGAACTGTCGGATGAAGAAATCCAGAAGTGGGGCGCCGAGTTCAAGAAAATCTTTGACGTGAAATAACCGCTGCGGCGGGCAGCATAGCAGCCGTCCGGGCCGGCGCGCCGGGCGGCTGTTTGTTGTGCGCGCGGTGCAGCCGCGGCTGCGGCGCAAGCGGGCTGTCGCGCGCGGCTAGCGTTTACCGGGGCAGACACCATGGAAATCCGCATACGCGGCGTCAGCAAGTATTACTACTCCGAGGGCAAGACCATCAAGGCTCTCGACGACGTCAATCTGGTCATCCCGGCCAACCGGATTTTCACGCTGCTCGGACCTAGCGGCAGCGGCAAGACCACGCTGCTGCGCTGTATCGTCGGGCTGGAACTGCCCGATACCGGGGAAATCAGCATCGGCGACGAGCTGGTGTGGTCCAAAGACAAGAACATCTGCGTGCCGCCGGAGCGGCGCGGCCTGGGCATGGTGTTCCAGACCTACGCCATCTGGCCGCACATGAACGTGTTCGACAACGTGGCCTACCCGCTGCAGGTGCGCGACGTGGCCAAGGATGTCATCCGCGAGCGCGTGGCGCAGACGCTGCGCTTTGTGCGGCTGGAGGGCTTCGAGCGGCGGCCGGCGACCAAACTCTCCGGCGGCCAGCAGCAGCGCGTCGCGCTGGCGCGGGCGCTGGTGGCCGAGCCCAAGGTGATTCTGTTCGACGAGCCGCTGAGCAATCTCGACGCCAAGCTGCGCGAGGAAACGCGCAAGGAGCTGCGCGCCTTTCTCGGCAAGCTGCAGATCACCGCGGTGTACGTGACCCACGACCGCGTCGAAGCGCTCGCGCTGTCGGACTCGATCGCGGTGATGCGCGCCGGTCAGATCATCGAGACCGGCACGCCGCAGAAAATCTATTTCGACGCCGATCACCGCTTCGTCGCCGATTTCATCGGGCGCGCCAATCTGGTCAAGGCCACGGTGCGCGCCGAGGAGGGCGGCTATACCGTGGTCGATTCGACGCTGGGCCGCATCGTGTGCCAGCAGCGCGATCTCCCCGTGGGCGGCGAGGCGACGCTGTGCATCCGGCCCGAGTTCATCCGCATCGTCCGCGGCGAGGCCGAAGCGCACGGCAACCTCGTCAATGGCCGCATCGAGTCGCTGGTGTTCGTCGGCGAAGCCTACGAGGCCGAAATCCGCGTGGGCGAGGAGCGGCTGCTGGCCAAGATCGATCCGGAGGCGAAGCTGCGCGAGGGCGACGCCGTGAGCTTCACGCTGGCGCCGGCGCACTGCCTGCTGGTGGCGATCTAAAGGCATGGACCACAGCCGCTCCAAGCTGACCTGGCTGCTGATCGCGATCGTCGGCGCGCTGACCGTATTCCCGGTGCTGATGCTGCTGCTCGGCAGCTTTTCCGAGGGCTTGACCGCGTTCGGCAAGTTCACCGTGCACAAGTACGTCGAGGCCTATACCGATCCGGTGTTGTTCGACGTACTCGCCAACACCACGCTATTCGTGCTCGGTTCGTCGCTGCTGTCGACCGTGCTGGCGCTGTTCCTCGCCTATCTCAACACGCGTACCGATATTCCGTTCAAGTTCCTGTTCAAAATCATTTCGCTCATACCGATGATGATCCCGCATCTGCTGTTCGCGGTGAGCTGGGCGCTGCTGCTCAATCCCTCCAACGGACTGATCAACCTTGCGCTGAAGCAGGCGCTGTCGCTGGAGGATGCGCCGTTCAACATCTATTCGATCTGGGGCATGATCCTGGTGGAGGGGCTGCTCGACCTGCCGATCGCCTACCTGATCATCGCGCCGGCGATGGCCTCGTTCGACGTGGCGCTGGAGGAATCCTCGCGCGTGTGCGGCGCGGGCACCATGCGCACGTTCGCGCGCGTGACCCTGCCGGTGCTGCGCCCGGCCATCCTCGCAGCGTTCATCCTGGGGCTGGTGCGCAGCCTCGCATCCTTTGCCGTGCCCTCGGTGATCGGCATGCCGGGCCGCGTGCCGGTGCTCGCGACGCATTTGTACGAAATGATCGCCACCGGTTTCGCCACCGATTACGGCAAGGCGGCGGCGGTCGGGATGAGCGTGCTCGCGGCTTCGGTCACGCTGATCGTGGTCTATCGCGCGCTCACCGCCGAAAGCGAGAAATTCGTGACCGTCTCCAGCCGCGGCTTCCGTCCGGCCGTGATCGGGCTGGGCAAGGCGAGGACGCCGCTGTTCTGCGCCGTGGCGCTGCTGTCTTTGGTGCTGATCGTCTTGCCGGTGGCGGTGCTGCTGTACACCTCGCTCGTGCCCTATTCGATGGTGCCCAGCGCGCGCGCATTTTCACTGATGAGCTGGAAGCATTGGAGCGACGTGCTCGGCGATCCGATTTCGCTGCTGTCGCTGAAGAACAGCCTGTTCCTGGGGGTGGTGGGCGCCACCCTGGGCGTGCTGTTGTCGATCTTCGTCGCCTATGTCATCGTCAAGGTGAAAACCCGCGCGTCCGGGCTGCTCGAGTCGCTGAGCTATTTGTCGTTCTCGTTTCCGGGCATCGTGATCGGCATCGGCTTCATGTGGTTCTTCGTGCAGACTCCGCTGTACGCGACGATCTGGGCGCTGCTGCTGGGCTATATCGGCACCTATCTGCCCTACGGCATACGGCCGATGTCCAGCGCCTTCATCCAGATCCACAGCCACCTGGAGGAATCGTCACTGGTGTGCGGGGCGAGCCCGCTGACGACCCTGCGCCGCATCATCGTGCCGCTGCTGATCCCGGGCATCGTGTCCGGATGGATATTGATGGCCTCGATGTTCGTGCGCGAGCTCACCCTGTCGGTGGTGCTGTCGCGCCCCGGCACCGAAGTCCTCGCGGTGCAGATCCTGCGCTTTGCCGAGGACGGCCTGTGGGGCAAGCTGTCGGCGCTGGGCATCGTGATGATCGGCATCTCGACGAGTTTGGTCATCGCGGCGACCCTGGTCGGCAACCGTTTCAGGGCGGTATAGGCCGGAAAGCCGCGTGTTTACTGGGTTTGCGGCCCATCAGCGCGCGCCGTCGCCGGATACCTTGCTTATCTTCTCGGCGAGCGCGCGGCCGCGGATTCGTGTGGCGAAGCGACCGATGCGTCACGCAGCGGAAATTCCAGGCTGCGGTCCTGATTGCGCACTGGCCGGGCGCTCAAGCGCTGCCTCCGGTGAGGAGTTCAAATCCCAAGTCCTCGACCACGCCGGCAGGACGCCCGCGGATGCGATCGAGCAGCAACTCTGCAGCGCGCACGCCGATCTGGCGGCGCGGAAAGCGAATAGAGGTGAGTTCGGGCGTGATCAAGGCGCCGATCGGCGAGCCGTCGAGACCGGCGAGCGCTACCTTGTCCGGAACCCGCCAGCCGCGCCTCAGGCAGTGCAGCAGCGCGCCGACCGCGAGCACGTCGCTGGCGGCGAACACCGCGTCGATCGAGGAATCGGCCTCGAGCAGGTCCGACAGCGCTGCCGCTCCATTTTCAAACTCAAACGGCGTGCGGCGAACGTGCGCCTCCTTCACCGGCAAACCCGCCTCCGATAACGCCGCCCGATAGCCGCGTTCGCGCGCCTGCGTGCGGTCGTTCTTGTAGGTGAGGCCACCGATATAAGCGATGCGCCGGTAGCCGCGCGAGCACAGATGCCGGACCATGGCGCGCGCCGCGGCGAAATTGGAAAAACCCACCGCGCAGTCGAACGGCTGCGTCGGCAGGTTCCACATCTGGACCACGGGGATACGGGACCGCGTCAGCATCGCGCGCGTGTTCCCGGCGTGCGTAGTGCCGGTGAGCGCGATCCCGTCCACCCGCTGGCCGACGAACGCTTCGACGATGCGCTGTTCGCGCAGCGGGTCGTACTGGCTGGAAGCGATCAGGAGACGATATCCCTGCTCTTCCAGCACCTGCGACAGTCCCTGCAGCGTATCGGCGAAAATCGAGTTCGACAGCACCGGAACCACTGCGCCGATGCAGCGCGTTGCGTTTGACGCCAGGCTGCCCGCCAGCGCGTGCCGCACATATCCTGTTTCGGCTATCGCGCGCTGAATTCTGGCGAGAGTCGGTGCAGATAGTTGCGACGGGCGGGACAACGCGCGCGATACCGTGATGGCGGCGACCCCGGCGCGCCGCGCCACGTCAGCCATGGTGGTTGGTTTGTCGATTAAGTCACGCCGCGTCACTTGTCACCCCGTTTTGGCCCAATTGACAAGATATCATGCATGTTCTATGGTAGCGCTAACATTATAGCCGGAGGCCCACCGGCAGCAACCGGCATAGCGCTACCCGGCATAGCGCTACCCGCGGCACCGGCACGAGCGCGCATTCCCGCGCCAACAGGAGGATATATGGTTGCATCACCCGATTACTTCGATGGTTTGACGCGTGCGACCGCAGTCTATGATTTTACGACCGGCGACGAAAACATGTTCTTGGATCGCATAAGCCTGATCAAGCTTACGGCGAAAAAGTTCCACCAGCGCGGCATCGAGACGGACTTCGTCATTTTGATTCATGGACCATCGACCAAATTCGTCATTCGGTCGCAAAGCGGTACGAAGTTCGATGGTGAAGCGATGGCAAAGTTGCCGGAGATTCATGCGCTGATGCAAGAGCTCGGCGACTCCGGCGATGCGCGCGTAGTGACCTGCGGGATCGCCATGGGGCGTCATCTTGTGGGCAAGGACAATCTGATGCCGTTTACCATCATAGAAGAGAACGTCGCCGAGATCAGCATTGCGCTGCAGAACAAGGGATACGCCTACATGCAGGTGGATTTGATGGCGGCGAATCCGGCGAAGGCGGCCTGAACGCGGGCCGATGGCTTTATTCCACCAGAAGGAGGGGGAGATGAGCGGGAAATTTGGAAAACGACGGCTGTTGCTGAAAGCGTTGGGTATCGGTGCGGCGAGCGCTGCGGTAGGTATGCCCGGAATTTCACGCGCGCAGTCAACCAAAGTGCGCGTGGGCTACATCCATACAGTTGCCGTAGACGGCCAAATCTGGGCCGGTGAGCACATAGGAAGCTGGAAGAAAGAAGGCCTGGACATGGAGTTCATCAAATTCGACTCCGGGCTCGCCGTGTTTCAGGCCATGGTCGGTGGCAGCATCGACCTGGTGGCGGTCGGCGCTTATGCCGCGAATTTTCCCGCCAACGGGCAGGGCAAGGTGTTTCTCATCAATTCGATCGAATACGCCACCGCCCAGCTCTGGGTGCGCACCGACCAGGGCGTCAAGAGCTTTGCCGATCTGAAGGGAAAGAAGATATCGACAGCCATCGGCTCCACCGCGGATGTTTTCCTGCGGACCGCGCTCAAGGCCAATGGATTAAACCCGAACAAGGACGTGGAGATCATCAATCAGCGCATGCCCGATGCGGTGTCCGGGTTCATCGCCGGGGCGATTCCCGCGGTGGCTTTGTGGGTGCCGTTCAATCTTGCGGTCGCGAAGAATGTCCCGGCCGCCAAAATGCTCGTGGACGCGTCCGCATATTATCCGAAATCTGCGATTATCGGCGGCTGGGTGGCAAGCAACGATTTTTACGCCCGGCACCCCGATGTGATGAAAAGAGTGGTGCGCGCCTGGATTGCGGCCAACGATTACCTGGTCTCGAAACCGGATGAGGCGTTGGCCGCAATCCAGAGCAAGCATTATCCCGAAGTGCCGCTCGATTCGCTGAAGTCGATGTACAAGGCGGCCAAGGTGTTTCCGTCAGGCGAGTGGGCCAAATTGTACAAAGACGGCACGGTGGACAGGTGGCTTAATCAGGTAAGCAATTTTTACGTCGAAATCGATGCGATCAAGAACCCGCTTCCGGCCGAGAAGTATTTCGATTCGAAGCTGTTGCTGGGGTTGGTGGGGACATAAATCGACAGCGCGGCGCGGCTAGCCTAGTAAGGCGCCGCGTCGCGGGCTTGTTTTTCCTGAGCCGCATATTCGCGCATGACCAGATCGCGCATTCTGGAGCGCAATTCAATAAACTCGGCCTTTTCGTGCAGTTCCTGCGTCCGCGGGTAAGGAAACGGCACCTCGACGACGCAGCGCACCCGCGACGGCCGGGCTGTCACCACCACCACCCGCGATGAAAGGTAAATCGCTTCTTCGACCGAATGGGTAATCAGCATTGCCGTTTTGCCTTCTTTCTGCAGCACTTCGAGAAGCAGGTCCTGCATGGCGGTGCGGGTTTGAGAGTCCAAGGCGCCAAACGGTTCATCCATCAACAAAAACTGAGGCGCTACCGCGTATGCGCGCGCCAAAGCGAGCCTTTGGCGCATGCCGCCCGAAAGCGTCTTGGGATAAGCTCGGCGGAACTCGGACAAACTGCTGCTGCTGGAAGCCGGCGGGCCGGATCGCAGTCCATGGATACACATTCCCATCGGCTACGGCAAGACCATTTTTGACCGGCGCATCAATTGGGGCTACGAAACCGAGCCCGAGGCCCAACTGGAGGGGCGGCGCATCTACTGGCCGCGCGGCAAAGTGCTGGGCGGATCGGGCTCGGTCAACGGCCTGGTCCACATCCGCGGCCAACGCGAGGATTTCGACGGCTGGGCGGCACAGGGCAATCCTGGGTGGGGCTACGACGATCTGCTACCTTACTTTTGCAAGTCCGAGCACCAGGTGCGGGGCGCCGACGCTTTTCACGGCAGCGGCGGGCCGCTGTGGGTGTCGGACCTCTCCGAGCACCACCCGCTGTGCGAGGCCTTCATCGCCAGCGCAGGCCGGCTGGGCATTGCGCACAACCCGGACTTCAACGGCGAGCGCCAGGAAGGCGCAGGCTACTTTCAGCTGACCACGCGCCGCGGCATGCGCTGCAGCCCGGCGAGCGCCTACCTGCGTCCGGCGCGAATGCGCAGGAACCTGAGTGTAATTACCCGCGCCCTTGCGCGCCGCGTGCTGTTTCAAGGCAGGCGTGCCGTCGGGGTCGAGTATGAAACAGGCGGCGAGATTCAGGTGGCGCGCGCGCGGCGCGAGGTGCTGTTGTCCGGCGGCGCCATCAACTCCCCGCAGTTGCTGATGCTCTCGGGCATCGGCGATGCCGCCCGGCTCGCCCGCTTCGGCATTGCGCCGGTCGTGCACCTGCCGGGCGTCGGACGCAACTTGCAAGACCACCTGCAGGCGCGGGTCGTGTTCAAGGCGACACGTGCGATTACCTACAACGACGTCTTCAACAGCCCGCTGCGCACGCTGCAAGCCGGCCTGCAGTGGGCGTTGCTGCGCCGGGGGCCGCTGACGGTAAGCGCCGGACAGGCGGGCGCCTTCGTGCGCGTGATGCCGGACGCCGAGCGCCCGGACGTGCAGTTCCATTTCATCACCTTCAGCGCGGACCGGCCGGGCGCGGGCCTGCACAAGTTTTCCGGCTTCACCGCCTCGGTATGCCAGCTGCGCCCGGCGAGCCGCGGCCACATCGAACTGGTCGGCATCGATCCAAGGTCGGCACCGCGCATTTACGCCAACTACCTGTCGGCCCCGGGCGATCTCGAGGTGCTGCGGGAGGCCGTTCGCCTGGCGCGGCGTATCGCTCACACAACGCCGCTCGCGGACCTGATCGCCGAGGAGGTTTCACCCGGGGCGGTGGGGAACGACGATGCCGCGTTGGATGCTTTCGTGCGCAGCACGGCGGTCACCATCTTTCATCCTGTAGGCACCTGCGCGATGGGCAGCGGCGAGGACGCAGTGGTTGACCATCTACTGCGCGTGCGCGGCATCGAGAGTTTGCGCGTGATCGATGCGTCGATCATGCCGACGCTGGTTTCAGGCAACACCAACGCGGCTGCCGTCGCGATCGGGGAGAAGGGCGCCGAGCTGGTGCTGGCGGCCGCCTGAAGGCGGTTCACCTACCCGATTCAACGTCCTGCGGCGCCGCTGCCGGCTTGTGCGTCGTGGTGGGGCTGAAAAAAGGATGAGGGCGATGCGGCAAGCAAGCATTGTTGCCAGCTGACTATGCGGGTATCCTTGACCGTGCTGGATTCGAATATCGCCGGAAGGATAGATGCTCGGCGACGCGCAAGTCATGCAAACGCAGACGATAGGCAAGCTTTACGATCTGAGGATGATCTGAACAGAGGGGCTGGGGAAGGGGGCACGTTCCCCTTCACACCCGGCCGCTGTAAATTCCCCAACTCAGAGCTTCCCTAGTCGATTCGTAGGAGGCGATGTGCAAAAGAAAATAGCAGTGTTGGTGCGCGAGAGGCAAAGTGAGGCGCTCAGGATGTCGTTGGGCTTGATCCTGGTGGACGACCTGGTGGACGTGTACGTGCTCGACAGAAAGCTGCAGGCGACAAAGGAAACTGCGTTGCACGTCGAGACGATGAAAGAAATGGACATGCAGATTTATACGAACTGCGGCGAAAACGAAGGCATGGAATATCTGCCGGTAGACGAAATCGCCCTGAGGTTGCCTCAGTACGACCATATTCTCGCATATTAGCGGGACCGACTCGAAAGGAGACCGCAGTGAAGCTCGGGATGTTGATCAATACGGCGAAACATTTGGGCGATGTTGTCGGGATTTGCCGAGCCGCCCTGGCGAGGAACCATCAGGTAAGCATTTTTGCCATGGACGAGGGCACTAGGCTGCTGGAAAACGATGCCTTCGTGTCTCTGGCCGAGCTTCAAGGCGTATCGATGAGTGTATGCGATCACAGCGCCAAGATGATCGGCGTGAGGACCGAGGGGCTGTCGCCAAAGATCGTCTGCGCAAGCCAGCTGAACAACGCGATGATGAATCACAACGCTGACCGGGTAATCGTGCTTTAGGTACACCGGTCGCGCATAAGGGGGAGCGGGATAGTGAAGATACTGTGCCTGTTGAATGACGGGCCGGATGCGTCGTCCGGCGCGTGGGTCGAGGCTCTGTCACGGAATTGCGAGGTCGAGGTGATCGATCTCGCGCGCAAGGAAGTACCGTACGACGCGCTCGTGGACAAGATCTTCGCGTGCGACAAGTTGATCTCCTGGTGAGCACGTTGGCATAGGCCGGCGTGTTACTTCACCGTGCGGGGGCCGACGGAGAGCGAACGAAGCGGCGCGCATGGCTTTGCGCGGCCCGCGTTTTCGGCGGCCCATGTAGCAGCGGACCGGCAGTGGTTATTGCTCGCGTACACCGCGGTTGCGCTCCTGTCCCTGGCCGCTTTCCTCACGCTTTTCCTGTTTCGCGCACAGGATGATAACCGGCTGACCAGCTGGCGTTGGGTATTCGCCGACGCCGATGTATTCTGGATCATTCCTGTCCTGGCAGCCGGTCTTTTTCTGGCCGCTGCGCTGGTCCGCTTGCCGTTTCCTCGGCGCCGGCCTGCAGGCGTGCTGTTTCTTTGTTCCTTTGCCGTGGCCGCGGTCTTCTGGGGCGAGCCCGAGGTCGTCGTGGATGCCGCCAGGTATTTCACCCAGGCCAAGCATATCGAGCTCTACGGCCTGGGGTATTTCCTGCGCGAGTGGGGCGGGCAGATCACGGCATGGACCGATCTGCCGCTGATCCCCTCGCTCTACGGCCTGATCTTCAGCTTCGCGGGCGAGCACCGGATATACATCCAGGTTTTTACCACGCTGCTGTTCGCGGCGAGCGTTGTTCTGACCTACCTGATCGGCAGGACGCTGTGGGACGAGGCCACCGGTTTCCACGCCGGGGCGCTGCTGCTCGGGATGCCGTACCTCCTGACCCAGGTGCCGCTGATGCTGGTCGATGTGCCGACGATGTTCTTTCTCCTGCTCGCGGTTTTTGCCACGCTCAGGGCGCTCGAGCGCGGTGGGGCGGGTTATCTGGCGCTGGCGTCGGTGGCGGTGGCGCTCGCATTCTGGACCAAGTATTCCGCCTGGCTGTTTCTGAGTGTGCTCGTGGTCGTTCTCGTTGTCCGGCTCAAACAGGGGCCGCGGCCCGTATTTCTGCGTGCTCTCGTGCTGATCATGATTTCGATGGTTCTGATCGGCGCCACGCTGCTGCCCATGCTCGAGGTCGTGGGTGCACAGCTCAGGCTTTTGCAAAGTTATCAACTGCCCGGTCTCGCGCGCTGGAAAGAGAGTCCGGGCTCGACCTTCCTGTTTCAGATGCATCCTTTCATTGCGGCTTTCGCCCTGATTTCCGTCTATGCAGCATTCAAGAACAAGGATGCGCGCTACGCAATCGTGCTGTGGTTGCCCGCGCTGGTGCTGGTGCTGGGAATCAACCGGATCCGCTACCTCCTGCCGGTGTTTCCGATGCTGGCGCTGATGGCCGCCTATGGCCTGCGGCAGATCCGGTGCGGGGAACTGCGGAACTACATCGTTCTGAGCATTGTCGCCTCGTCGATGGCGCTGTCAGTCCTGGGCTTCCGCCCGTTCCTGCAACGAACGAGCGCCGTGAATCTGCAGCAGGCCGGGGAATATCTCGATTCCCTGGATGCCTCCGAGGTGGAGGTCGTTGCACTGCAACAACGGTACGCGGCGGTCAATCCGGCCGTCTCGGTGCCTCTGCTGGATCTTCATACCTCGAAGCGTCTGATCTTTCGACCGGATGGGCTTGCCCCCACCGGGCGGGGCGTGGACGAGTCGTCCCTGCGTTTCACCTGGGAATACAGCAATCCGAAATACGACTATGCCGGCGCCGGCGGACCGAAGGCAGAGGTGGTGGTGGTCATTGCCGACGATGTGGCCGAGCCCTTGCCGCACTGCATTGCACAAGAGCTCATCGGTTACCGTCTGTCGCGGCAGTTTATCGCCTCAGAAAATGTTTTTGGGTATAGAACCATTGTTAAAGTGTACCTGGCAGGGCATTATCCGCGTCGGGGATAGGGTTTATTAGGGGGGGACGATGGAAGCTGTAGCAAAGATGGAAGGTGCCGCCGAAGGCAATCAACAAGGTGTCACCAGGAGCAATCAGGCCTGGGCCTACGTCATCATCGGTTTTTTTTCGCTGCTGACCATGGGGACCTACGCGCTGAATGAGTATTACATTTACGTCGCGGCCTATCTCTGGTTTGGTTTTGTCTACGGCATGTGTCTGCAGTACGGCCGGTTCTGCTTCTCCTCGGCGTTTCGCGATCTGTTCGCGGTCGGTGTGCCGCGCATGGCCGTGGGCATCATGATCGCCATGGTACTGTTCGGCTCGGTGTCTGCCTTCGTCACGGCGACCGGCAACAGCACGTTTCATGCCGCGCCCTACGGGATCCATTCGGTGATCGCGGGGTTCATTTTCGGCGTGGGCATGGTGCTCACCGGCGGCTGCGCCTCGGGTTCGCTGTACAAGGCGGGCGAGGGCAACGCGACGGCGATGCTGGTGATCCTTTCGATCAGCATCGCGCAGGCACTCTTCGCCAGCGTCGGCGGATGGACCAACAATCTGGTGCCCTATTCCTGGCATCAGGCCGCGGTGGCGCGAGGACTGCCCGCGTCGATCAACGCCGGGGACGGCTGGGTGGACCAATATCTTGCCGGCTACGTCTGGGACCAGCCGGTGACGCGGTTCAGCAAGGTGCTCGGGCTGAGCAATCCGTTTGCCGCGTCCTTTGTCGGCGATGTGCTGGTGGGGATCGTCCTGCCCGCGGCAGTGCTGCTGATCGGGGTCTACCTGATCTGGTACCGCAAAGGCTATTTGCGCAGGCGCGCGGGGGCGCGCCTGCCCACATCGGGACTGGGGGTGAATCTCGCCGGCTACTGGAGCATGATCGTGGCATCCAAACGCACGGCGATCGCCGGCCTGGTCCTGGGTATCGCCGCCGGGCTCCACATGTATGTAATGAAGGGGCTGATGCTCAAGTTCGGCGTGACCAATTTCGGCCAGTTGATGGCGCAAATGGGCCACACCGCCGGCCTCTCCGCCAAGGGCACGGTGTTCGACCCGGGCTACTGGTATGTCACGACGCAGGAAGCGCAGTGGGTCGGATGGATCTTCAACAAGCTCGGCGCGGACAACATGGACAACATTTATTTCGGCTTCGAGAACGGCCTTCCCAATCCGCTGATCAACCCGGCGGACTGGATGTCGCTCGCCCTGATCGGCGGCGCAGCCGTGATGGCGCTGCTGAGCAACGAGTTCAAGTGGAAGGGGACGACGCGCGAGCTCGCCATGTGGGCCGTCATCGGCGGCACGCTGATGGGCATCGGCTCGCGCCTCGGCCTGGGATGCAATATCGGCGCGTTCTTCGTGCGCGTGTCCCAGGGCGACGTGTCCGGATGGATGTTCGGCAGCGGCATGTTCGTCGGCGCCTACGTCGGCGTGAAGTTTTTCAACTGGTGGACCGAGCGCAAAATGGCGAAAGAGATGGCCGCTTTCGAACCATAGTGCGGGTATAACAGGAGGAGGTGAGCGATGAAATTCGAAAAGAAAAGCGAGGGCTTGTATGCGCTGGACGTGTGCGGATATGTTTGCCCGCATCCCCAGCTCTATACCAAGAAGGCGCTGGAAAAAATGAAGGGCGGAGAACTGCTGGAACTGGTGTTCGACAACGCTTCTTCGGGGGAGTCCATCTCCGCCATGTGCGAATCCGTCGGGAATGAGGTCATCGAGAAAACCACGGTCAGCGGAAAGTACACGTGGAAGATCAGGAAAATCGCAGCTTGAGGAAATGATCCCATGAACAAGAGCAGCCTCTGGATCGTGATCGTCGTTGCGGCGTCCTGGATTGGATTTCTTATGGGTTACTCCATGTCGGCACATACCGGTGGTGCCAAGACGACGGCCGGCGCCGCTGCCGGGGCGGAGCATGCGCCCTCTGGCGCGGCGGCGGGCGGCTACGGTCAATGAGGAGTCCCGAAGATGAGGGGACGCCTCCTCCGATACGCGCTTGGATCGGTCTGTTGCGAAATCCATTTCTCAAGAGGTTCTGAGTAAGGCGAGGAGAACGAAACATGAAGCGAGTGCTTATCGCCGTGGATGGTTCCAAGGGCAGCCAAGCGTGCATTGAAGCTTGCGTGCGCCTGTTTGCCGGTCGGCCGCCGCCGACCGTGATCCTGCTGCACGTGCTGGGCTTCGGCGGACCGGCTGCCGTGGATGGCATGAGCAACGACGCGGAGCTGGCGGAGTTGCGTGAGGCGATGGAAGGATCGCCGGAGCTGGAGGCGCGCAAGGCCAAGGCCGAAGCGATGTTCGCCGCCGCGCGGGCTCATTTCGAAGAGCATGGTTACCGCGACTTGCACGCGGTGATCAAGAGCGGGCGCGCCGCGGAAGAGATCGTCGATGCGGCTGCGGAACATGGGGCGGAGCTCATCGTGGTCGGCAATACGCGCAGCCTGATCAACAAGCTCATGCTCGGCGACGTGGCGCATCAGGTCGCAAAGAAAGCCGCCGTTCCGGTACTGCTCGCGCGCTGACGCGGCCCGCGACGGGCCATGAGCGTAGAAGAAACCCTAATTCTCGGCGGCGGACTCGCCGGTCTGGCTGCCGGCTGGGCGCTCGCGCAAGCCGGCCGCCGCGTGCAAGTGCTCGAGGGCGCAGATGAGGTCGGCGGGCTTGCGCGCACCGTGGCGCGCGACGGATTTCGCTTCGATCTCGGCGGGCATCGCTTCTTCACCCACGACGCCCGCGTCGAGGGATTTATGCGCGATCTGTTCGGCGACGATCTCGTCACGGTAGCGCGCGCGAGCCGCATCTACCTGCGCGGCAAATGGATCGAGTATCCGCTGCGGCCGCTCGGCGCGCTGTCCGGGGTGGGCCCGATAACCAGCGCGCGGATCCTGCTCGGTTATGCCGCCGCGAACCTTGCGCGGCGGCTGCGGCCGGCGCCGCTGGTGTCGCTGCAAGACTGGGTGGTGGCCCATTTCGGGCGGCCGCTGTTTGAGCTTTATTTCCGCGACTACAGCGAAAAGGTATGGGGCGTGAGTTGCCGCGACATCAGCGCCGAATGGATGGCGCAGCGCGTCCAGGGACTGTCGCTGGGCAGCGCCATCCGCCATGCGTTTCTGAGGCGCGGCGCCGCGCTGCCGACCCTGGTGGATCGGTTCTTGTACCCGCGGCTCGGCATCGGCAGCATCGCAGAGCGCCTGCGCGCGGGGATCGAGCGCTCGAGCCCGATTGCGACCGGCACGCGGGTGGTGCGCCTGCGCCATGACGGGCGGCGCATCGAGGGCGTCACCGTGCGTCGGGGAGACGAGATGCACGAGCTTCGGGGCGAGTCGTTCTTGTCCACTATTCCGCTGACCCAGCTCATCCAGGCGCTGAGTCCGCACGCGCCGGTCGAGGTGCGCGCGGCTGCGGCGCGGCTGCGCTACCGGGATCTGGTCATCGTGGCGGTGATGCTCGAGCGCGAGCGAGCGACCGACCAGACCTGGATCTACTTTCCCGGCAAGGACATTCCCTTCGGCCGGCTGCATGAGCCGACCAACTGGAGCGCCGCGATGGCGCCGCCGGGGCGCACGCTCCTGGTCACCGAGCGCTTTTGCTTTCGCGGCGACGCCACCTGGAACGCAGCCGATGCCGAACTGATCGATGCGACCGTGCACCACCTCGAAAAACTCGGGTTTATCCGCCGCCGCGAGGTGCTGGACGGCATGGCGGTGAGAATTCCCGCGGCCTATCCGCTGTTCGAGGTGGGCTACCAGGAACGCGGCCGGGTCCTATGCGATTACCTCGGGCGGTTCGAGAACCTGCAGCTCGCGGGTCGCGGCGGGCTGTTCCGCTACTACAACATGGATCAGGCGATCTCCTCCGGGCTCGCGGCGGCGGCGGCGCTGCTGGCGCGCGACACGCGGATGCCTGCTGCCGCAGCGGCCGGGGGTGCGCCGTGAGATGCGCGCTGATCATCCCGGCCTGGGTGCCGGAGGAGTTGTTCGCGCGCCAGACGGCCGGCTCGCAGATCAATTACTGGCAGCCCCTGGGCATGCTCTATATCGCTGCGGTGTTGCGCCAGGCCGGCCACGACGTGCGCTTCTTCAACGGCGCGTTCCTCGCGCAGGAGGAAATCCTGCGGCGCGTGGACGAGTTCAGTCCGCGTTTCGCCGGGATCTACGCCACGACCTTTGGCTGGGACAAGGCGATGCGCACCGCCGAGGCGGTAAAGCGGCTCAACCCGGAGATTTTCACCTGCGCCGGGGGCCCATATCCGATCGCGCTGCAGGAGCGTTGCCTGCGCGAGTGCGCTCATTTCGACGCGGTGGGCACCGGCGAGGGGGAACTCACCGTTCCCGAGATGATCGGGCGGCTGGAGGCGGGACAGGGCCTGGACGGTGTGCTCGGGGTGGCGTTCCGGCGGGGCGCCGGGATCGTCAGGAATCCGCCGCGCCCGCTGATCGAGGACCTGGACGCGCTGCCCTTCCCCGCGCGCGAGTTGCTGGGCGAGGCCGACCGTTACCTGCCGCCGCCCGGCACCTACCGGCGCCGGCCGGTGACGGTACTGTTGACCGCGCGCGGCTGCGACCGCAACTGCCTGTACTGCTTCCAGATCGACAGGCAGCGGCGCGCCGGCGTACGCGGCGTGCGTTTCCGTTCGATCGAGAACGTGCTCGCCGAGATCGAACACTGTATCGCCTTGGGCTATCGCGAGATCAAGTTTCTGGACGACACGCTTGCGGCCGATTACGGCCGCGCGCTGCGGCTTGCGCGGGAAATCAAGGTGCGCGGGCTCGACTTCAGTTGGTTCGCCTCTGCCTGCGTGAACCAGGTGGACGAGCCGCTGCTGCTTGCGTTCAAGGAGGCTGGCTGCTGGGCCATCCTGTTCGGCGGCGAGAGCGGTGCGCAGGAGAACCTCAATACCCTGCGCAAAGGCTCGACCCTGGCTCAGACCCGCGCGGCGGTGCGCGCGGCCAAGGCGGCAGGCCTGCGGGTCAGCATGCCGTTCATGTTCGGGATCCCGGGGGAGACCTACGCGGACGGCCTGAAAACCATCGACTTCGCGCTCGAACTCGATCCGGATCTGGCGAATTTTCACGCCCTCACACCGTTTCCGGGGACCGAATTGTACGAGAATCACGCCAAGTACGGCACCATTTCCAGCGACCTCAGGGACTACACCTACCAGGGTGCCGCGTTCGTGCCTTATACGATGACGCGCGAGGAAATCCACGCGCTGCGCCAGCTCGCCTTGCGGCGCTTCTATTCGCGGCCGGCATTCCTGTTGCGCCAGTTGCTGCGGCTGCGCAACGCCAACGACCTGCGCGCCGCGCTGGCGGGCGTCAGGAGCCTCGCCTCGCTGTGGGCGCGGCGGGGACTGTTTCGCCGGCGCCCTCATGCGGACGCGCCCGCGCCGGCCGCAGCCGCAGCCGCAGCCACTCCTGCGCGAGCGCCGGGTAGAAACGCGGGTTGAACAGGATGTTGGTGATGAAGTAGCACTCGTGCGTGCAGTGGCACTCGCCGCGGCCGATAGACGCGAGGGTCGCGCGTGCCGCGACCGTGCGCAGGACCGAGCCAAGGTCGTAGCCGTGCGCGCGCACGTTGCCGAAACTCTCCGAGCGGGTCTCGCAGGGATACACCTCGCCCGTTTCGCTCAGCACCAGGTTGAGCTGGCCGGCATAGCAGGGGATGAGCCTCTTTTGTTCGAGCAGGGTGCGATGGATCAGGCGGCGCTGCAGGATGTCCTGTGCCGCTTTCAGGCGCGCGCCGCGAAAAGCGTAGGTCGGCGCCTTGCGCTCGCGCAGATTCGCGGCAAGCCTGCCGACCGCGCGCTCGTATTTCGCATGATCCACCGCCTTGTGGCTCGCGTCCACCAGGTCGCCGCGCGCAAGCGAGATGGTATGGGTACGGACGTGTTCCAGGCCCTGCACGAAGTCGATGATTCCATCCATCTGGTCCTGGTTGCCGGAGCAGAAAACGGTATTGATGCCGAGTTCGAAATTGGGGTGATTGTTCAGCAGGCGCGCGAGCAGACGGTAGGTCTGCATCAGCTTGTCGAAGCCGCCCACGGTGAAGCGAAGGGCGTCGTGGGCCGCGCCGACTCCATCGAGTGAGAGCTTGACGACGACAATGCTGTCGCCGCATTGCGGCAGAATCTGCGCCATCGAGTCATGAATCAGTTGCGGCATCAGGCCGTTGGTCGGATACAGCATGATCGCCGGGCGGTTTTGCCGGTGGAACAGGCGGCTGATTTCAACCAAATCCTTTCTCAAGAAGATTTCGCCGCCGGAAAAAGCGAGCCAGAGCAGGCTCCCGAGCGAGCGCGAGACCTTGCCGATCTCCTCCAGAGTCAGGTCAGCGGAGTCGGTTTCCGCTATCCCTGCGCTTTGCAGATAAAAGCAGTAGGGACAGCGGGCATTGCACTTGCGCGTGACGAAGAAAGTGAGCTGGATCGGCCGGCGCTTCCAGGCAATCGCATCCACATGGCGCAGCCACGAAATCATCGACGCCGCTGCCGTGGCCGGAGGGGACTCGAAAACACATGCCGCAGCATCCCAGCAAGCGCGCCGGCGCCTACTGCCATGGGATAGAGCAACAGGTAATACAACGTAGCCAGGAGCGCGTAGCCCAGGCTTTCCGCGCGGTGAAAGGCGAGGAGCAATCCCCTGTTCACGAACAGATCGAAGGCGAGCGCCAGAGCCATGAACGCGAGCAAAATCATGCTCCCCGTCAGAATGAAAGAGGACAGCAGGCCGGCGTTGCCGGCGAAAATGAGCACGTTGAGCTTGAGTCCCACCGAGGCGGTACCGGAATCCGCCAACAGATCGCTATTGCCGATGGCGTAATCAGTCCAGTACAGGGACTTTACAAAGGCATTGCGCAGGGACCGGGGCAGGGAGTAGTTGAAAATATGCTGCACCCGGATCGCAGGGTTCATCACCAGCCGGCAACCGGCGCGGCGCAAACGGTGGCTGAACTCCACATCTTCCAGGATCGGCCGGACTTGTTCGGCAAATCCGCCGTTGCTGCGGAAGACGGACGCGTCCATGGCGAGCGCATGCGTGGCGATGTAGTCGGCCGCGGGCGCGTGTCTGGTTTCGAAGTAATTGATGAAAATCGACTGAAAGCGGCTGAAGAAGCGCCGGTCGTAGGGCGCCGGGGTGTAGGTGCCGCCAATGATCGCATTCGATCCCTCAAGAGCCAGCGCCGCGGCCGCCAGCGCCAGGGTATCGGGCTGCAACAGGCAGTCGGCGTCTGTGAAAAACAGAATCTGCCCCCTGCTGTGGCGTGCGCCCGCGTTTCTTGCCAGGGCCGCTCCCCCACGCTGCGGAAGTCGCACCAGCTTGCAGGGATAGCGTTCGATTAGCACGATCGAATTGTCTTCGGAGGCGTCGTCGACCACTATGATTTCAAAATTGCCGTGATCGGACGCCCAGGCAGCCGCGAGGCATTTCCCGATAGTGGTCGCGCCGTTGCGATTGGGGATGATCACCGAGACGAGGCTTTCCATGGTCGGAGGGTCGATTTGGCGACTGGCAGGTGCCGGCTGAATGTGGACGTTGACTTTATATCACATAAGGTACATGGTTCATTCTGACCGGGCGCTCAAGTCCCGGAAAGGCGGTTGGTGGTTCCGGTAAGGATGGCAAAAAATATCGACAAGGAGGTGGACGATGGAAAAGCGATACGAAAAACGGAGGATCTGGAGATCCGGTTTGCTGGCGGGTGTTGTTTTTTGCGCCGGGATCGGGACGGCATACGCGCAGCACGTGATCGTGGACATGGACTATGTCGTGAAGAACAAGGACAAGCCCGGCGTGGTGCTCGTGGACGCGCGTGCCGCGGGCGATTACAAGAAGGGGCTCATCCCCGGGGCGGTTGTCATCGGCGAACATGGCGGAGCGAAGGAATTGCGCGACGTGGACGCGCGCATTCTGCCGGTGAAGAAACTGGAGAAGATCCTGGGGGATGCGGGCATCAAGCGCGAGAACGAGATTATCGTCTACGGCGCGAAAGGCGATACCGGTCCGACGGTGGTTTTCTGGATCCTCGAATATCTGGGAGTGGAGAAGGCAAAGGTCTACATGGGCGGGATGGATGATTGGACGAAGGCCAAACAGCATCTGACCAACGAGGTGCGCAAACTCCCGGCGGCTCAGTTCACCGCCAAGCCGCGTCCGGAGGTTCTGGCGACGACGGAGTACGTCAAGAAGAACCTGCATAACAAGGACGTTCAGTTCCTCGATTCGCGCACCGCGAAGGAATCCTCCGGAGACGACATCCGCGCGCTGCGGGGGGGGCATATCGCGGCCGTCAATCACGTCAATATCCCCTATGAGTCGGCCTGGGTGGATCCCGATGCGGCGAAGAAACTCGCCGAGAAGAAAGTCCAGGACCGCGAGGGCATGGCCCTGAAGGATGCGGCGGGGCTCAAGGAACTGTACAAGAGGTTCGACCCCAAGAAAGAAGTGGTGGCTTATTGCCAGACCGGCACGCGCTCTACCTACACATACGCCGTATTGCGGGACATGGGGTTTCAGAAGGTGCGCAACTACGATGACTCATGGATAGTCTATGGCTCCGACTCGGCTCTGCCGGTCGCCGACGTCAGCTACTACGACTTCGTCAAGGCGAACGCCGCACTTAAGCGACTGGAAGTGTTGGAAAAGAAGGTCGAGGAACTTGCGGCGAAGAAATAAGGATGGCCTGAACAAGGGGGCGCCCCGGGGAAAGGGTGGGACCCTTTCCACCCTTTCCCTGTAAAAGGATAGATGTTGCTCAGCAGGGCCGTGCGAGTTAAGCCTTGGTGGCTTTCCCCATCAAAGAAGGAGACCAGAAGATGAACGCGGCGGCGCGGCGCGCGCGGATCCCCAAGCTCGGCACGGCCGATTAACCCAGGCCTGCATCCGCGCGCGTTTCCCCCCTCTGCGACCCCGTGCCCCGACCGCCCAGAGCAGGCCGATGGTACGTGTGCGCCTCAGCCGCCAGCCGGGAAGTACGTGTAGCTGATGAATATCAGGATCACCATCAGCACCACGCCCACGCCGAGGCTCCAGCGGATCAGTTTCAGTTCGATGGGCAGCAGGGGTTCATAGGGAATCTTCTGCAGTTCTTCGCCGATTTTCGCTTGTTCCATGATCGTATCTCCTCGCGTTCAACCTGCAACCAGCGGCGGCTTCACGCCGTGGAAAAATATCCACGAAACGATCAGACCCACCCAAATGATGAAGCCGAACAGGCAGACCACATAGACGGCCGCCAGCTTGCCGATGCCCTCTTCCCACAGTTTCTTGAAATTGGACATGACGCCGATCGTGAAAAACGTCATCACGAAAAAAATCGCGCGAAACACATTGGCCTCGCCCATCGCGACCTTGATCTTGCCCGCGGTTTCGGGCGGCGCACCGAGCGCGAAGCACAGGATCACCACGAAGGTCACGACATAGCCGATCACGAATTTCGGAAAGCGTTCCCAGATTTCACCGGCTTTGGCGACCTCGCCCGGCTTGACGTTGATGTGGCGGGTCCAGATGTAGGCGAGAATGAAAGCCCAGACACCGATGAATATATCGATGAACACCTTGACCGTGGCGGTCGTACCTATGATCCAGCCTTTCTGATAATTGACGCCCTCCGCCGCGGCGTTCGCGAGGATCAGGGACTCGGTGATCGCACCGCTCGCGACCGCCGCGCCGTCGGTCTTCACGGCCAATCCCATCCAACCTCCGGCGACCATAGGCTCGTGCGACATGAATGCCTGCGCCACGAACGGCAGGATCAGCAGTTCGACCACCGCGAAAATCACCACCAGCGACGACACCATGATCGCCACCACCGGCCGCGCGCGAATCGCGCTGCCGGTCGCGATCGCAGCCGACACGCCGCAGATCGAGATGCCGGAGGCAAGCGGCGCCGCCCACTCGCGGCTGAACTTGAAATATTTGCGCGCGACATAATAGACCACCGCCCAATAGATCAGATAGGCCTCGACGATGGCAGCGAAGCCGCGAAACATCAGCGAGGTCGCGAGGCCGAGTTTTTCCGCCGCAGTGATGCCGAGGAAGCCGCCGAGAATGACGATTGCGGTCTTGATGTACAGCTCGGGTTTGATCGCCTCGTTCATCCAGGCGGCGAAGCGAGGCATGAAGTTGCCGACGATGAGGCCGGCGATCAGCGCGACGATGAAGCCGCCTTCGGCCGTCAACCGCAGCGACCAGCTGATACCGAACTTGTGCATGTCGGCGGGCGTGTTGACGGCGAAATTCGCCCAACTGCCGACGATCCAGCACAGGTAGCTGATCCAGAACACGGCGGTAAAGCCGAGCGCGAAGCGCTTCGCGTCGACTCTCAGCGCCGTCGCGCCTGCGGTCATCAGCGCGAGCAGGACGACGTAAGTTACGATCAGGGAGGCGACACCGCCGATCCCCGCATACGCCTTGGATGCCGGCGCCAGGCTTTTGCCGAGGTCATTCCAGACGCTGGTGGTGACCACCCAGCCGATGATGTCGACCCCTGCGACCACCCCCAGCGCAAGCACGAACACAAGTAATCCGATCCATACCGCCAGCCAATCTTCACTGATGCCTTGAGTAGCTCGTTGCATGACCGCCTCCTTTGGTTATGAGCTGTGTCATACCACTAGACTCCTCACGCTGTTGTGGGTTTGTCGCGTGATTACTCGTTCTCGGTTCGCCTTTTTTGGAATCAGGCCCCTTCTGGCATGGACGGTGGAAGCACCACTCTATGCCTGTGCTCCGATTTCGGCAACTCCCTCCCCCGAGGTAGGATTTCTGTAGGGAGCAAATTACTTGTCCGGTTCTGTAACACGCAATGTGTCCGGTTCTTTTTGGATGCGCTGCCTCCCAGCGCGATCTGTTTGGGCGGCCGGGTCGGGCAAATATCTTACTTATGCAGCCATTCAAATAACGATAGGACGAATGCGCCGCCGGGACGTTGGGTTTCGCCTTTTCATTTCATATTTGCCGGAAGCGATCAGGACTCCCTTGCGGTCTCCCTTGCGGTCTCCCTTGCGGTCTGGTTGACGAGGCATCATGGCGTGAACTACGATTTTAGGGCGACCCGCCGGCCTTCCTCACCCTGCACAACCCTTCCTTGAACGCGGGAAAGCCCGAGATGGGGTCGAAGTACCTGGCCACGATCTCGTTGACGTTGGCGTCCGCCCAGCCGTGGGAGACATCCACTACGCCCGCAAGCACTTGGTCTGAAATGTTTGCCTTCAGCCGAATGTGTCCATGCGGACTTTCCAGGTCAACCTCATCATGCTGGCAGATGTTCTGCGCCGCGGCGTCCTTGGGGTGAATGTTTACCACGGCAAAGGGCATGAGCTTGCGCAGCGAAGGGAGTTCCCGCAACTTGCTATGGGTAAACATGAGGACTCTGGAGCCGGAGTTGAGAACCAGGGGAAACTCGCGCGCGAGTTCAGGCGTGCTTAACGGACTTTCCACGGGCTCTTTGTAACGGGGGAGCGGATCAAAGCCGTACTCTTTCAAGACCTGCGACGCGAGCTCGACTTTGCCGCTGGGGGTGTTGAAACCGGGCTTGCCGTCGGCGCGCAGCAAGCCTTGCTCGTATTTCCGGAACACCTCGGGTCCAGGCGCGGGCACGGTCACGCCCTCTGCTCCCCCTTTGCGCAAATCTTCCACGCTCAGTCCCACCGAGCGCAGGATTGAATTCAGGGCTTGCGTCTCGTCGCCGTGCCAGAATTCTTTGCCATAACCCAGGTGCGCTCCCATTTCAAAGGCGATGACCCAATCGGGCTTCGCTTCGCCCGATGGAGGGATCACCGGTTCGCGCAGAAAAATCTTGCGCCCGAAGATCGCGATCGGGTTCATCCTTTCCAGCGCCATGGCGGCGGGAAGAACCATGTCGACAAAATCGTGAGTCCAGGGGCGCAGAAAATAGTCGGCCGCCACGGCGAATTCCAGCTTCTCGATCGCCGCCTGATAGAGCGCGCTCTGCGGCCACATCATGGCATTGGCGCCAAACATGACCATGGCCTTGATCCGACCCTCCTGGACGTATTCGGGAAGCAGGTTCATCTGAATCTCCGAATTGAAACGGGCCCAGACCGGGAAACGATCCTTGTCGATACGCTTTTCGCTCAGTTTGGGAAAAAGATCGCGCTCCCGCGTAAACTCCGTGTTGCCGCCGAAGATATTCAGAGGCAGAGGATAGGTGGGGATGGTAAGCCCTCCCGGTACATCGAAGTCACCGGTGAGGGCCATCAGGCAAAGGATCGCCCGGTGGTTTTGCAGACCATTGGACGAATGAACCGTTGCCGAAGCGCTGCCGATCCACGTCACCGGCCGGTGCGCAGCAAGCATTCTGACCGCCTCTGCGATGCGTTCCCGCGGAACCCCGGTGATGCGCTCGACTTCCTCGGGCGGAAATTCTTCCGCATACTTGACCAGTTCAGGCAAACCCGAGGTCCAGCGCAAAGCAAAATCGCGGTCGAAGAGCCCCTGTTTGACCATCAGGTGGATCATCCCCAAGGCCAAGGCGCCATCGGTTCCGGGTCTCAGCTGCAAATGAAGGTCTGCGACCTGCTGCACGGTCTGGGTGATGCGGGGATCAACCACCACGAATTTCAACCCCTGTTTCTTGGCCCGCTGTAGGCGCTCCATTTCAAACGGAGCGGTGTGGGCCAGATTCCGCGTCCAGATCAGACAGGTACCGGTCTCTTTCGTGGGCCGTCCGCCACCGGTGACCAGCCCAAAAGTCAGTTGGGATGCCATCACCGTAGCCCGGGAACACAGCGAGCTCTCGGTTCCGTAGTTAGGCGAGCCGAAGGTGTAGGCGAGGCGCTGTACCGCCGGACGCGGCTCTTTCGGGTCCCCTACAAAGAAGCCCACTTTCTCGGCACCGTGTTTCGCTTTGACCCCGTTGAGCTTGGCGGCAATCGTGCCGTAGGCTTCGTCCCATGAGATCCTGGCCCAGCCTGGATCGGGGCTTCCTTTAGGGGTGGTGCGCTTGAGCGGATAGAGCAGGCGATCGGGATGGTATTGCTCTTCGAGGATGGCGAGGCCCTTGACGCACAGCGGCCCGGCCGGGTAGTTCTCCCGATCCTCGACGCGCACGATGCGCTCCCCTTCCAGGTGCAGCTTCATGCCGCATTTGGGCACCTGGTTGCACATATCGCAATAGCTGTACGCCACCCCTTGCGTTTTCATCTCGAATCACCTCCTCTCGAGCGGCGAGTTACCCGGCAGTCGGCCGAGCAGCCTCCCGCCAATAGCGGCTCATATCCATAGCGGCTCATATCCAGTTGACCTGTTGTACGATTATCCATACAATAATTCAAAAAAGCAAAAGGTGGATGCGATTGCATGCCGTCTTGGCAATCCATCCGCGAGCGAGACGGAGCGGGGTGACCGGCGCGCCGATCGATTACCTACGGAGGAGGAATCATGAAATTCATTGGGCGTTTTGTGGCGTTGGCCGTGACCACGCTTGCTCTCGGCCTGCCTGCCGGCGGCGCCGTCGCCGACGAATATCCGAGCAAGCCGATCCGTTTTGTCGCCCCGTATCCGCCGGGCTCGGTAACTGACTTGCTCGCACGCATCATCGGGCAGAAACTCGGCGAGAGCTGGAAGCAGCCCGTCATAGTGGAAAACCGCGGCGGCGGCGGCAGCGTGATCGGGACCGATATCGTCGCCAAGGCGCCGCCGGACGGTTACACCATACTCATGGTGGCGCCGGACTTGGCGATCAATCAAAGCTTGCGCAGCAAGCTGCCTTACGACGCGGAGAAGAATTTCGCGCCGGTTACGCTGCTGGTGTCCAGCCCCACGGTGCTTTGCGTGCATCCGTCGCTACCCGTGAGCAATCTGCGCGAGTTGATCGCCTACGCCAAGACCCGCCCCGGACGGCTCAGCTACGCGTCCGGCGGCAATGGGACTGTCGGCCACCTCGGCATGGAACTGCTGAAGCACATGGCAGGAATCGACATGGTTCATGTCCCTTATAAGGGCACGGCGGCTGTGGTGACGGCCGTCCTCACCGGCGAAGTGCAGGTGGCGTTCGCTCAGATGTCGACCGTGCGCCCTCAATTCCTGAGCGGCAAGCTGCGCGTCCTCGGGGTCGCCAGCGGCGCGCGCGCACAGGCCATGCCGGACTTGCCCACAGTTGCAGAAGCGGGACTTCCGGGTTTCAAGGCCGATGTGTGGTTCGGCGTTGTCGCGCCGGCGGGAACGCCCGGCGCGATTGTCTCGCGTCTGAACGGCGAGATCGGGAAGATCATGCGCATGCCGGACGTCCGGGCGCAGCTCCTGCCTCAGGGGATCGAGCCCATGACAGATACGCCGGAGGAGTTCGCGGCCTTGATCCATACCGAAATCGCGAAGTGGGGGGAACTGGTCAAAAGAACCGGCGCCCGCGTCGATTAGGTTTGTACGAACGATAGTACAATGCGCCATCTTTTGAACTGCTGTGGAAAACGCCGACTGCGCAAATGACCGTACTCAAACGGGGCCCGACCCCTTACTACCATCAGATCGAGTCTATCTTTCGCAACAAGATCGCCAGCGGGGAATTCCGGGAAGGCGGACAACTGCCATCGGAAGAGGAACTCACCAACAGTTTTCAAGTCAGCCGCGCGACCGTGCGCCAGGCGCTGCACAACCTGGAACGCGATGGGCTGGTGCGACGCGAGCAAGGGCGCGGCACATTCGTGACCAAGCCTGCCGATTCTGTCGCGCGGTTGAAAATGACTTGCCTGCTGGAGGACCTGATCGCGCTGGGGATTCCGGCCGAAACCACCGTCCTGCAGTCGGGCGTGGTCCGCGCCCCGCAGGCGGTCGCAGAGGCACTGAAGCTGGATGCGGCCGGCGATGCCTTCTCTTTTTTGAGGGTGGTGAAAGTGGAAGACGCCGCGTTTTCGGCGACCCGTGTATACCTTCCTGTTTGGATCGGAGAGAAGCTGCGCCAGGAGGATTTAGCGGCGCAGCACTTGCTGCGCACTCTGTCGCGGCGCTGCGACGTGCGCGCGGAAGAGGCCGGCCAGGTGCTGGAGGCGATCATGGCCGATGCGAACCAGGCACTGCTTCTCGGCGTGGACGCCGGCAGCGCCCTGCTTTCGGTCACGCGCACCTCGTGCGACCGATCGCGGCAGCCGGTCGAGCACAGCATCACCCTATACAGAAGCGATCGCGTCAGATTCATGGTGTCGCAGCGCCAGCGTCAGCGGCGCACGCGCGCCGACGATTGGGTGCTTTCCGCGCGCGGTGCCCGTAGCGTGGCCGCGGTACGCGCTGCGCGATCGTCCTGAGCGAAAGCGCGCGTGAATCCAATGTGGGGGGGCAAGCGATGGCGTCGTCGGTAACCCTCCGTTCCGCAGGGCGGGGCGAGGTGTTCGCGGGCTCCAACGGGGCATGGAACTTCGAATTCGATCCAACCAGCGAGGTGGGACCGCGATCGATCGATTTACTGCTTTTCTCTCTAGGCACATGCACGATCGCAGTTGTAGGCCGTTACATGCGGCAGAAGGGATACGCCACCGACAAGCTTGAGGTCGTCCTCTCGAGCGAATTTGATGCGGCCGGCAAACGCTATGGGACGATAACGCTAGAGTTGCGTCCCGGCGATGATCTGACGGAAGCGCAGAAGCGCAGTATCCGCGCCGTCGCCGGATCGTGCCGGATTCACAACACGCTGAAGAATTTTGCCGGAATCGACATCGAGATCGAGGGTTTGCCGCGCGCTCCGGACTAGTGCGCAGGCTGTCGGACGCGCGGGTGGGTTTTGATCCGTATCGCGCGCGGATGGCTGGATTTGGATGGGTAACTGATGGAGGAAGATGCCAGATGACAATCAAAGCCGGCACGGAGTTCGACCGTTTCCTCGTTCTCTTCGATCACTTGGTGGAGATCACCAATGATTGGATTGCGCGCACCCCCGAAGACAAGCTCGATTGGGTCCCCGTCGACAACAAGAACGTGCGCTTCGGCGACCGCGTTTCTCTGGTTACGATCAAGAGCCTATATATTCACACGGCGGTGGGTGAGCATCACTGGATCCGCAACCTGCGGGATTGTGCCGAAGGTGCGGTCGTGCCGGTGCCCAAGGATCCCGATCTCAGCGCTCAGCTAAGCGCGGGCGATTTTGTCGCTCAATGCGCGAGCATGCACCGCGAGAATATGAAGATCCTGCGAGACCTCGACAAACAGCAGCTGAAGAAACGCGTCACCTTTGTGGAGCGGCAGTGGACGGTGATGGGGTTTTTGTGGGCGGTCTACGCCCATCGCGCCTACCACCTCGGGAATATCGATATCTATCTGCGCCAGTCGGATACCGCTGCCCCCGATTTTTTTCATTTTCACGCCACAGAGATGGCCTGATGCCGGGATCCCTGGGTGCCGGATACTCCGGTTCGTCTTGCCGCCAAGGCGTTTTCGCGGGGCGGGGTGAGGGCCTGCGCCGGGCCCACGGGGGTACGAAACCATCGTAATCGATTTACACGCCCATTATGTGCCGCCGGAGCTTGCCCAGCATCTGCGCGCGCGCACACGCGCGCCCCGCATAGAACGGCTGCCGGCCGGCGGTGAAGTGTTGCATTTGCCCATAGGCTCGCTTTCATTCTCTTCGGGCTATACCGATATCGATGAACGCATGAGGTTTCTGGGCGACATCGGGATAGATATGCAGTTGCTGTCGCTGCCGGGTCTGTTTGGCATCGACAGCCTGCCTGCCCATGAGGCGCAGCCCCTGGTGCGTCTGTTCAACGAGCAAGTGGCGCAGGTCTGTCAGCGCTTTCCGCAACGCTTTCTGGGCCTCGCCGCACTGCCGCTCGCCGACATGGACGCAGCGTGCGCCGAGCTCGAATATTGCGTGAGAAGGCTCGGTCTTTGCGGGACGATCCTGCCGGTCAACGGCTTTCTCACCCTCGAGGAGGCCGGGCGTCTTGCTCCGGTTTTGCGCATCGCTGACGCGCTGAAGCTGCATATTTTCGTGCATCCCGGCCGCCGCCCCGACGAACTTCCGCCAGATTCGGACGAACAAGCGGCGCTTCCGTTTACCGATAATTTTCTCCCGCGCCAGGCACTCGCGGTGCAGTCTCAGGTGGCGAGCGCGATGATCACCTTGCTCTTTTCGAATTTTCTCGCCGACTATCCGAACGCTTCGGTGCACGTCGCCAATCTCGGTGGCACACTGCCGATGGTGATCGAACGCATGGACCACGCGGCCAGGCTGCGCGCACCCGGGGAGCCGCTGCCTTCGGCCAGACTACGCGCGAGCAGGGTCCATGTCGACTGCTCGTCGCTTGGGCCGCTGGCCTTGGAACTTGCCGTGGCTGTCTTCGGCGCCGACAAGATTGTGATCGGGACCGATTGCCCGATTTTTCGTGCCGACTGGACGCTTGAAGCCGTAGGCAAAGCGCGAATATCGGACGCGGACAGGCGCGCGATCTTGTGTGAGAACGCAAAAAGGCTGCTTCACCCCCTTCGTGCGACCTGAACGCGTCGCGCCTGAGTGATCCGGCCGGAAATCCTCGAAGTTCGAGCCGCGAGCATTCCGTTTGCGCTCGGGGTCGGCAATTACGCGATCGGGATGCATTTCAACAGGGAGTCAAAGGCCGGCTGGATCCGCTCTTCCGGAACGCAGGCGTAGCCGAGCAGGAGTCCGCGCCGTGTCTCGCGACCTGCGTAGTAGCGCGACAGCGGGCGCACAAGCACGCCCCGCGCCATTGCCGCCGCGGCTACCGCGCAGTCGTCAACGTGATCAGGCAGCCGCAACACGACATGCAGTCCCGCGTTGCTGCCGTGTCCATGTAAGTACTCCGGTCCGAGGCGGCGCTCGATAAGCGAGACCAGGATCGCGCGCCTCTTGCCATACAACAAGCGCATCCGGCGTATGTGCGAGGCGTAGTAGCCCTGCCGGATGAACTCGCCGAGCGCCGCCTGGGGGAGCAAATGCCCTTCCCGGTAGAGCTCCGCATGTGCCTTCTGAAACGGCGCCACCAGCGCGCGCGGCAATACCAAATACCCGATACGCAGGCCCGGATACATTGATTTGCTGAAGGTCCCGATATAGATCACCGGCGCATCCGCTTCCAAACCCTGCAGGGCGGGAATCGGCCGGCCGGAAAAACGGAATTCGCTGTCGTAATCGTCCTCGACGATCCAACTGCCGTTTGCGCGCGCAAACTCGAGCAGCTGTCTGCGCCGCGCGAGACTCATCACGGATCCAAGCGGGTACTGGTGCGACGGTGTGACGAAGATGAAGCGCGGCGGTTTGCGTGAACCGGTCTTCGGCAAGCGCAACCCTTCTTGGTCCAGCGCGACGGGCGTTGTCGCCACACCGTTTATTTGCAGCACGCTGCGTATGCCCCAGTAGCCGGGTTCTTCCACCCAGGCGAGATCCCCGGAGTCTCCGAGCAGGCGCACCACCAAATCTATAGCCTGATGGATTCCCTCGGTAATCAGAAGTTGAGTGGGATCGCACTGCATTGACCGCGCCACGCGCAGATGTTCGGCCAAGGCTTCGCGCAGTCCCGCGTGCCCCCCGCCATGCGCGTAGGTCAGCAGCTCCGCAGAGGGATTACGCCATAGCCGCATCGTAATCTGGCGAAAGCGCCGCTGCGGGAACTGCGTGACATCAGGCACCCCCGGCACGAAGGGCCCCCACTGCACCGGTGACGCAAACGCCTGCTCGACTACCTTCACACCACGCCGCGACAGTCTGACGACGCCTGGTTCAGCGGACCGATCGGCTGCGGAACGGCCCGCGATCAGATAAGACTCAGGGGAGGTATCGGCGATGAAGGTGCCGCTTCCGGTGCGCGAGCGCACGTATCCTTCGGCAAGCAGTTGCTCGTAGGCGAACAACACGGTGTTGCGCGATATGCCGAGTTCCGCCGCCAAATCGCGCGTCGCCGGCAAGCGGGCCCCCGGTGCAAGGCTGCCGTCAAGAATCGCCGTGCGTATGCACTCGTACAGCCGCCTATTGAACGGGGAACTTGACCGATCGCCTATCCGCTGCAGCAGGAGATCGCTGGAGATTGATCGCATTGGTACCATTAAATATTAAAAAGTGGCTCTATATTACAGGACCAATCTGGGTTGTAATCATTTCCGGACAATTTATGGCAGGCGGCGTCGCCGCCATCCATGCAACGCGCCTCATGAAGCGGGCCAGCCGGTGAAGAATATCGAGATCGACCAGCGACGCGCACTAGCCACTCCGCGAGGGGTCGGGGTCGCGTTCCCGCTATATGCAGACCGTGCGGAGAATGCCACTCTGTGGGATGTGGAGGGACGGGAATATATCGATTTTGCAAGCGGTATCGCGGTACTCAATACCGGGCACCGTCATCCGAAGATTCAAGCTGCGATCGAGGCGCAACTTGACCGCTTTACGCATACTGCGTACCAGATTGTCCCCTACGAAAGCTATATCGCGCTTGCCGAGCGGATCAACGCGCTCGCTCCGATCGACGGCCTCAAGAAAACCGCGTTCTTCACCACCGGGGCTGAAGCGGTGGAAAACGCAGTGAAGATCGCCCGCGCCCATACCGGGCGCCCCGCCGTGCTCGCTTTCACGGGTGGATTCCACGGGCGCACGATGATGGGCATGGCGCTGACCGGAAAGGTCGTCCCCTACAAGGTCGGCTTTGGCCCGTTCCCCGGCGACGTGCATCACGCACCCTTTCCCAGCCAGCTGCACGGGGTCAGCGTGGACGCCTCGCTGCATGCCATCGATAACCTGTTCAAAGCCGACGTCGATCCGCAGCGGGTGGCCGCGATCATCGTCGAATTGGTGCAAGGCGAAGGCGGATTCAACGTGGCGCCGGTCGAGTTCGTGACCAAGCTGCGTGCGCTTTGCGATGCGCACCGCATCCTGTTGATCGCCGACGAGGTGCAAACCGGTTTTGCCCGTACCGGCAAGCTCTTCGCTTTGGAGCATTATGCAGTACAGGCCGATCTCATCACTCTGGCGAAAAGCCTTGCCGGCGGTATGCCGCTGTCGGCCGTCTGCGGCCGGGCGGAGGTAATGGATGCGCCTGCGCCGGGAGGGCTTGGGGGCACCTATGCCGGCAACCCGTTGGCCGTCGCTGCGGCGCACGCGGTGATCGACGTGATCGAGGAGCAAGACTTGTGCGAGCGTTCCGCGCGCCTTGGTGCCCGGTTGGCGCAATTCCTGGGAAATGAGCGCGGGCGGTACCCGGCTATTGCCGAGGTGCGAGCGCTTGGCTCCATGGTCGCAATCGAATGTTGCGACCCCGCGAGCGGGAAGCCGGACGCCGAGGCCGCGAAACGGGTTCAGCAGCAGGCAATAGGGCAGGGTCTCATCCTGCTGACCTGCGGTGTGTACGGCAACGTGATCCGCTTCCTTTATCCGCTAACCATTTCTGATAACCAGTTTGAGAAGGCGCTTGGTATCATGAGAACCGCCTTTGCAAATTCGTTCAAATAAAACGGCGAATGCCGCCTTCATTAATGCGAAACCCATGACCGTCAACCACCGGAGGTGCATCCCATCATGATCTCGCCTTGGACCCGCCGTCTTGTCGCCATCGTTCTTGCGTTCGTCTTCGCCCCGGTCATCGCGCAGGACTATCCGAGCAAATTGGTACACATCATTGTTCCCTATCCGCCCGGTGGGGGAACGGACACCGTTGCGCGCCTGATTGCGCCCAGGCTCTCCGACGTGCTGAAGCAGGCGGTGATCGTCGAGAACCGGCCGGGCGCATCGACCAATATCGCGACGGAGTTCGTCGCCAAATCGGCGCCAGACGGCTACACGCTGCTGCTGCAGGCGCCGAATCTCGCCACCAACGAGGCCATGTTCTCCAAACTTGGATGGAATCTGCGCGATTTTACCGGCGTCATCCACTTGGTGCGCTATTCCAACGTTCTGATCGCCGGGCCCGGCGCAAAGGTGGCCGATTTCAAGGACCTGCTTGCGCAAAGCAAATCGAACCCAAAAGCCTTCAGCTACGGTACGCCCGGCGTGGGTTCGCTTTCTCACCTGTCGACCGAGCTGCTCAAGACGCGCACGGGTCTAGCAATCGAGCACATCGGCTACAAGGGCTCCGGCCCGCTAAACACCGATTTGCTCGGCGGCCACTTGCCGCTCGCTACCGACAACCTTAACAGCCAGCTCAACAATATCCGCGGCAGCAAGGTCAAACCACTGGTAGTGCTTTCCTCGCGCCGCGATCCGTCCGCGCCGCAGGTTCCCAGTCTCGCCGACTTCGGCATCACAGATTTCGAGGGCGGCGGGTGGTACGGCATCGTCGCGCCGGCGCGAACGCCGGCGCCGATCGTGATGCGACTGAATGCGGAGATCGGAAAAATCCTGCAATTGCCGGACGTGCGCGAGCGCATCCTGTCGCTCGGGCTGGAGATCGTCGGCGGCACCCCCGAGGAGTTCACCCTGCATATCGCCGCCGAGGCGCGCAAATGGTCCGAGGTGATACGCGCAGGGAACATCAAGGCGGACTAGCGCATGCCCGACCGCATCGCGATTCGCAACGGCAAAGTCCTTGCGTGGATGGACGGCGCGCACCAGCTGCTGCAGCGCGCGACGGTGATCGTCGAAGGGAACCGCATCGTGTCGGTAGGCGAGGACGCTCCCGCTGCGCGGGAGATCGACGCGACGGGCATGGCGGTGCTGCCGGGCTTCGTCAACATGCACTCGCACGTCACCGATACCGCCTTCACGCGCGGCTTCCTGGAGGAAAGCTCAGGCCCGAAGGATTTCGGCAACCTTTATCGCGTGCTGCCCGCGGTGCGCAACGCCATCGATGCGCGCGATGCCTGCATCGGCGCGAGACTGCTGCTGCTCGAAGCGCTGCTCTCGGGTACCACCACAATTGTCGAGTTGGGCTACGACCTGGAGCTCGCTGGCTCGGCCGACCTCGACAACGCGCGTGAAGTGGCCGAGATCGCCGTCGGGCTCGGTCTGCGCTGCTACAGTGCCCCGCGCTACCGCCGCGGCTACTGGCGCGGAGACTCCGCCGGCAAGGTCGGCTACTACGACTACGCGGACGGCGGGCGCGCGCGCATGGAGGCGTGCGTGGCATTCTGCAAGGCGCTGAACGGAAGTCACGCGGGCCTGTTGCGCACCATGCTCGCGCCCGGACAGGTCGATACCTGCGATCTCGATATGCTCGCCGAGACCCGCCGCATCGCCGGCGCGACAGGGCTTCCCATCCAGCTGCACGCCGGCCAGTCGCCCTCGGAATTCCGCCGCATTCGCGATACGCAGGGACAGTCCACGATCCGCTACATGGAGCGCGCCGGCCTGCTCGGGCGCGATTTCATGATCGGGCACGGCATGTTCCTCGCCGAGACCAACGACGTCGGTACGATTCCGTCAGAGGAGCTCGCTCTGCTCGCCGACTCTGGCACGAGCGTCGTACACCTGCCATGGGTAAAAATGCGCCAGGGAACCCTCATGAATTCCTATGCAAAATTCCTTCGCGCCGGTGTAAATGTGGCGCTGGGCACCGACACGCACCCGCTGGACATGATTCACGAAATGCGCGCCGCGGCTATCGGCTGCAAACTGGCCGAGCAAAGCCAGCAGGCGACCACCGCCACGGAAGCGTTCGACCTGGCGACCGTGCGCGGCGCGCGCGCCCTCGGTCGCGACGATCTGGGTCGCCTTGCGCCGGACTGCAAGGCGGATATCGTGATGACAAGCCTGTCGAAGCCCCGCGCTGCGGGCTACGACGATCCGATCAAATACCTCGTATATAACGGCGACGGCTGCGATGTCGACACGGTGATGGTGAATGGCGAAGTGGTGGTGAGAGGCGGTATGCCCTTGCGCGCCGACCTGGACGAAGCCGTGGCACAGATGAACGAAGCCAAGGCCCGCGTGAGAGCGAAGATCGTCCTATAAGGCGCAACTATGCAATCGAAGATGGGATCTTGATTCCCAGCGATACAAGACCAATCATCGTTTGCATCTGTTATGCGGTTTTGAGGCCAACATGATTTTAGGTGAATGGCTGGCGCTTGCTGCGATCGCCTTGGCAGTCGGATTTTTCATCGGCGCCGTGGGCGTGGGCGGCATCCTCCTGATTCCGGCGCTGGTCTGGCTTGGCGGCGTGCCCATACATCAGGCTACGGCCACGGCCTTGTTCTCTTTTCTGTTTACCGGGTTCGCCGGCACCTGGCTGTTCCAGCACCGCGGCTCTATCGACTGGATCATCACGCGCCCTGTACTCGCCGGAGCGCTGGTTTTCAGTTACCTCGGGGCCAGGGTGAACGCGATGGCCAATGCCCACGCGCTGACGCTGATCATCGCGCTCGTCGTCGTCTTCGCCGGGGCTTACATTCTGCTGCCCATTCGGCAAAACAATGCGGGCTACCGCGACGGCCGCTCCCGCCGGCAGCAGTTGTTGCTCTTGTCCGTGGGGGCGCTCGCAGGCTTCGGCTCCGGTCTGTCCGGAGCGGGCGGGCCGCTGTTTTCGGTGCCGATGATGCTGTTATCGGGATTCGTGCCGCTCGCGGCCATCGGCGCGAGCCAGGTGCTGCAGGTCGTCGCTGCGTTATCTGGCAGCTTGGGCAACCTGCAGTATGGTTCGATCGATTTCCGGCTCGCCGGCTGGGTAGTGCTGTTCGAACTGGCGGGCACGCTGGCTGGCACTCGCGCTGCGCACGCGGCCAGCGTGACGGCGTTGCGGCACACGGCTGCGGGTTTGTGCATGATTACGGGAATCCTCATGCTGGTGCGATCGCGATGATCGGAGGGTTACTCGCGATGGTGAACCGCAGTCGCTGATTCACGCGTCACATTCTCACCGCGTCGCCCGCCTGGCGAGTTCGGTCTGCGGTGGAACTGTCCGCCTTGATGGAGGCTGTGCCGCTGCTGATTACGGGCATCGTGTCCGGATGGATACTGATGGCCTCGATGTTCGTGCGCGAACCGACGCTGTCGGTGGTGCTGTCGCGCCCCGGCACTGAGGTCCTTGCGGTGCAGATCCTGCGCTTTGCCGAGGACGGGCTGTGGGGCAAGCTGTCGGCGCTGGGCCTAGTCATGATCGGCATTTCCACCGCGCTGGTCGTCGCGGCGACCCTGGTCGGCAACCGTTTTAAGACAATCTAGCCGGAACGCCGCGTGTTTACTGGTTCTGCGGCCGATAATGGCTGCCAACGGCCGACGCCTATTTAGGATTTCTTCAGCCAGCGGACGCGCTTGCGGGTCCAGCGTTTCTAGCGTGAGTTGGGGAAAGCGCTTGGGCGTGCTCATGTGCTGCGCCTATTCAAGACGGTCTTCGCGCAGGTGCGCTCTGCTCAGGCTTAAAGCTTGATCCCTTGCTCCGCGGCGTGGCGCTCGGCCGAGAGCACGGCGTTGCCGAGCAGCATGGCCACGGTCATCGGGCCCACGCCGCCGGGCACCGGCGTGATCCAGCCCGCGCGCTGCAGCGCCGCGCCGTAGTCCACGTCGCCAGCCAGCTTGCCCTCGGCGTTGCGGTTCATGCCGACGTCGATCACCACCGCGCCGGATTTGACCATGTCGCCGCCGATCATGTGCAGTTTGCCCACGGCGCAAACGAGTATGTCGGCGCGCCGGGTGTGATGCGCCAGGTCCCTGGTTTGGGAGTGGCACAGCGTGACCGTGGCGCCGGCTTGCAGCAGCAACAGCGCGACGGGCTTGCCCACGATATTGCTGCGGCCCACGACGACCGCCTCCTTGCCGCGCAGGTCGATGCCGGTCGTCTTCAGCATCGCCATGATGCCCGCCGGGGTGCAGGGCACGAAGCGCGCGTGTCCGGCGAGCAGGCTGCCCAGATTGCTCACATGCAGCCCGTCCACGTCCTTGTCGGGCGCGATGCGTTCGATCACGGCCGCCTGCGGCAGATGCGCCGGCAGCGGCAGCTGCACCAGGATGCCGTGGATGCGCGCATCGGCGTTGAGCCGTTCGATCAGCGCGATGACCGCTTCGAGCTTGGTGTCGGCGGCGAGCACATGCTCTTCGGAGCGTATGCCGGCCTCGCGGCAGGCTTTGATCTTGTTGCGCACATAGACTTTCGAGGCAGGATCCTCGCCCACCAGGATCACCGCGAGTCCGGGTGCGATGCCGGCGGCATTGAGCCGGTCGGCGCGCAATTTCCAGTCGCCGCGCAATTTCTGCGCGAGCTGTTTGCCATCGATGATGGTGGCCGTCATGAATTGCTCCGGGGTGCGCAGCAAAGGCGCATGGGTTGGTCGGTATCCGCGCGGGCGCGATGTTGTGGAATTTTAGCAGGCTATTGAGCTTCGCTCTTTTTCGGGTAAGCTTGCGGCTCGAAAAACGTAGCTTATTGCGCCATTACTAAATTGCCTGTCATTCCGAAGCCGCAGGCTGAGGAATCTGCTTCCGCTTCCTCGCGAAAAGCAGATTCTTCGCTTCGCTCAGAATGACAATGCTTGAATTTGCACAATGTCAATGCGCAGTTCATTCCTCAATGTCAGTGGCCACAGGCTCGAATACCAGCGGCTGGGCACGGGCGATGCGCGCGCGCCGACGCTGGTGTTCCTGCATGAAGGACTCGGATCGATCGGCCAGTGGCGCGATTTTCCCGCGCACATCGCGCAGGAGACCGGCCTGCCCGCTATCGTCTATGCGCGCTATGGCTACGGCCAATCGGACGTGCTGCAACAGCCTTTCGGCGTCGATTTCATGCACCGCGAGGCGCTCGAATCCTTGCCCGAACTGCTGCGCGCGCTCGACATCGAGCGCCCGATCCTGATCGGCCACAGCGACGGCGCATCGATTGCGCTCATCTACGCCGGTTCCGGATATGCGCTGCGCGGCCTGGTGGCGCTGGCGCCCCATGTCTTTGTCGAAGACATCAGCATCGAAGGCATCGCGGCGGCGAAGCAGGCCTTCGAGACCACCGACTTGCCGCAAAAACTCGCGCGCTATCACCGTGACCCGGCGAAGACGTTCTACGGCTGGAACGACGTGTGGCTCGCGCCCGCGTTCCGCGGCTGGAACATCGAACACTACCTGCCTGCGATCCGCTGCCCGCTGCTCGCAATCCAGGGCGATGGCGACGAATACGGCAGCATGGCCCAGCTCGATGCGATCGCGCGCCAGGCAGGCGGGCCGGTCGAATTGCTGAAACTGGAGCACTGCGGCCATTCGCCGCATAAGGATATGGCGGATAAGGTCGTGTCCGCTATCGTCGAATTCGTGCGGCGTTGCACCAGCTGACGCGGTGCTTCCGGCATTGGCGCCGGGCGCGATCAGGTCGGGATGGTGTAATCCGTTTCGCGGAACAGCTTGAGGCAGGCGTCGGCGACCGCAGTATCGTAAGCGCTGCCTTTTCCACGCTCGATTTCGGCGAGCGCCGCCGCAATGCCCAAGCCGGGGCGGTAGGGCCGGTGGGAGGCCATTGCTTCGACCACGTCGGCTACGGCAAGGATGCGCGCTTCGAGCCGGATCTGATCGCCCTTCAGACCTTGCGGATAACCGCTGCCGTCCATGCGTTCGTGATGCTGCAGCGCGACCTCCGCCACCGGCCAGGGAAATTGAACGTCCTTGAGCACGTCGTAGCTCGCTCGAGCATGACTTTGCACCAATTCGAGTTCGATCGGTGTCAGTCTGCCTGGTTTGACCAGAATCTCCGCCGGGACGGTGATCTTGCCCACGTCGTGCAGCAGGCCCGCGATGCGCAGGCCCTCCAGCCGGTGGGCGTCGAGGCCGAGCGCGGCGCCGATGGCCGCGGCGATATCCGCGACCCGCCGTTCGTGGCCGGCGGTATAGGGGTCGCGCATTTCGCTTAGATTGGTTGCGACCTCGACCGTACGCATGAACGCGGCTTGCAGTTGGGTCAAGTGCAGTTTGACTTGCTCCTCCGCGCGCCGGCGCTGCACCAGGCTGTACAGGTCCTGGCTGAATAGCCTTATCGTTTCGACATCGCCATTCCCGTAGGCATCGGCCGCATTGCCCACGCCGACGATCATGCGCACCCGCTCATCCTCGATAACGGGAACGCTGATGAAGCGGCGTAATTCTGCGTGTCCTTGCGGCAGGACCTTTATGCCGGCTGCTGTTGCGTAATCATTCACGACTACAGGCTGCTTCAGGCGCACGCAATCGGCCCAGATGCCGGCGGCGGCGATCGGATAGTGGCGGTCGAATTCCGCCTGAAAATAGTGCGCCAGGGTATCGGTGCTCCATACTGCCAGCTCGACCTGAGTCTGATCTTCGCTGACGAAATGCAGAAAGCCGATGGCGCTGCCGGTCAGCTGCTGCATCGTATCCAGTCCCTGCCGCAGCAGCGTTTCTACGTCGATCGCCTGCGCCGCCACCGACAGCTGCAGCAGGGCCGCAGTGCGCCGCTCCGCGCGCTCGCGCTCGGTCACGTCGCGCGCGTTGATGACGACGCCGGCGATCAGTGGGTCCGCGAGCGCGTTGCGCGCAACCGATTCGAGCAGGATCCAGGAGCCGTCTTTGCGGCGAAAGCGGAAATGTGTTTTGCGCAAAGCGCCCGGACTGCGAATGAGCTCGGCGTACCTGTTGGCGGCGCCGGGTGCATCCTCCGGGTGCGTGAGCTCGAGGTAGCTCCTGCCCATTAGCTCATCGGTCTCGTAGCCGCCAAGCTGCCTGACCGAGGGGCTGATATAGGTAATCAGACCGTTCGCATCGACGACGGCTACGAGATCCGACGCGTGTTCGAGCAGGGCGCGGAAGTGCTTCTCGCTTCTGGCGAGGGCTTCCTGCACGCGATTGCGTTCGGTGATGTCCTGGATCACGTGCACCGAAAAAGGGGCTTTGCCGGGGACGCCTTTGACGGAGAATGCGCGCGATGCATAAGTAGTACCGTCCGGGCAATCGATGCGCTCCTCCACCATGCCGCCGGTCGCCGTGACGCTGCGGCAACCCGGCAGCGGTCCTGCGCGCTTCGGAAACACTTCCCAGTAGCGCTTGCCGGCCACCTGCGCGACCGGCAGGCCGCCGAGCGCGGCGTAAGCGACATTGGCGCGAACGATGCGGAATTCGGCATCGTGGATGAAAATCGCGTCCTGCACCGCGTCGAACGCAGTTCTCCATTCGAACTGAGCCTGCTTCAGGTCGCGCCGCGCGGCGGCGTCGATGAGCTCGCGCTTGACCACGGGCCCGAGACGGTCAAGCCGGTCTTTCATGAGGAAATCGGTGGCGCCCGCGCGCATCGCTTCGACCAGCGTTTCTTCGCTAGCTTTGTTGGAGAGCAGAATGAAGGGCAAGTCGAGTCCGCTTTCCTTTGCGATTGCCAGCGCTTCAAGTCCGCCGAACCCCGGAATCATGTAATCCGAGACGATGATGTCCCACGTGCGGTCCGCCAGCGCCGCGCGCATTGCAGCAGCGGAGTCGACGCGTGCTGGCTCCGGCGCGTAGCCGCCGCGGCGCAGTTCGCGCAGCAGCAGGCGTGCGTCATCCTCGGAATCCTCGACAATCAGAACCTTGAGAGGTGTGGCCGTTTCTGTCATGGGATCGCTCCTTTGACCAGTGGCGCTAGCAGGAGACCGGAGGCGCCTCGTTCAAAACCAGCCAGTACAGCCCGAGCGTGCGCGCGGCCTCGACGAACTGGTCGAAATCGACCGGTTTGCGGATATAGCTGTTGCAGCCGCCCTTGTATCCGGCGATGAGGTCGGCATCCTCGTTGGAAGACGTCAGAATGACCACGGGGACGAACTGAGTGCGCGCGGTTGCACGCACCTGCCGCAGCACCTCCAGTCCGCTGATTTTTGGCAGCTTGAGGTCGAGCAGGATGACCGCCGGTAGCTGCTTGCTGGAATCGAGCAGGTAATCCATTGCCTCCTGCCCGTCGCGCGCGACCACAATCGGGTTGGCAATGTTGTGTTTTTTCAGTGCGCGCAGCGTGAGCTTTTCGTCGTCCGCGTTGTCCTCGACCAGCAGGATCAGTCCGGCAGTCATTGGGGCCTCCGTCAAATGTGCTGCGCCGCAGTGGCGGCCGCGACCGTCGACTCCGGTTCAAGCGTGAAATAGAACGTCGCGCCCTGCTCCACGGCAGCTTCGGCCCAGACCCGGCCGCCGTGGCGCTGCACGATGCGCCTGACCGTGGCCAAGCCGATTCCGGTTCCGGGAAAATCCGCGGCGAGATGCAGGCGCTGGAAAGGGGCAAACAGCGTCGCGACATAGGTCATGTCGAAGCCGGCGCCGTCGTCGCGCACGAAATAGACCGGCTTGCCGTCTTTCTGCAGCGCGCCGAGTTCGATGCGCGCGTGCGCGTGCCTGCCCGTGAATTTCCAGGCATTGCCCAGCAGGTTCTCGAGCAGCACCGTGAGCAGCCGTCTGTCTCCGTGCGCCTCGAGCCGTGGAGGAATGTCGAAGATCACGTTGCGCCCCGGATCGCTGGCTTTGAGGTCCTCGGCCACGGACCGGGCAAGCGCGCTCAGATCGACCGGTTCTGCGTACATGTCCGAGCGCGACAAACGCGAGAGTTTCAGCAGATCGTCGATCAGCTCTCCCATGCGCTGTGCCGCGCTGCGCACGCGGTGCAGCGCGTCCTTGCCTTCATCATCGATTTTCGCCGAATAGTCCTCCTCCAGCATGCGCGCGAATCCGTCGATGCTGCGTAGCGGCGCGCGTAAGTCGTGCGACACCGAATAGGAGAACGATTCGAGATCCTTGTTTGCGGCATCGAGTTCCGCAGTGCGGCGTTGAATCTCGGCCTCGGTCTTCTTGCGCTCGGTGACGTTGCGGAAATAGCCGATCAATCCATCGGGCTGGCCGTCTTCGCCCAGTCTGGGGACGTAGGTGCCCTCGAACCACTGCAAATCTCCGCTGCGGTCGCGCAGGAACGTCTGCACCTGCACCGGCTTGGCGTCCTTGAGCACCCGGCGCTTGACCGCTTCAAGCTTGCCCGCATCTTCCGCTGACAGAAAATCGCGATCGGTCTTGCCGAGCATGTCCGCTTCGGTCAGGCCGAGTTGCGGATTCATGACGTAGACATAGCGCAGTTCCTTGTCCTGCACGATGAGGTGGTCGGGAGAATTGGAGGCAATCGCTCGAAAGCGCGCTTCGCTTTCCCTTAGCTCGGCCGTGCGTTCGCGCACGTGCGCCTCGAGTATGGCGTTGCGCTCCTGCATTTCGGCCTGCCGCTGGGTGCGCAGCGTCGCGAGCGCAAGCATCAGCAATGCGAGGGCCGCAGAACCGAAAAGCGCCGCATAGACGGCCATTTCCGCCCGCCACGAAGCCAGCGCTGCGTCGATGCTGTTGCCGTACAGCAGCAGTACATCGTACCGCGGCAGTCTGCGGAAGACGTAGAACCGGTCGACGCCGTCGGTCCTGGAGCGTGTCCGGTAGGCACCCTGCTCGACGGTGTGCGGATACTGGAATAGCGGCGCGTCGGCAGGAATCGCCAGCGCGTTCGGCTCGATACGCGGCGCGCGCGCCAGAAACTGGCCGTCGCCGCGGACCAGCGCGACCACCGTCCCCGGTTCGGCTGCGCTCCGGTTCCAGAAATCGCTGAAATAATTCTCGTAGATGGTGACGATGACCGCGCCGTCGAAGGCGCCGCTCGCGCTCTCGCGCCGGCGCGCCGTACTGAAATTCCATCCTTTTATGACACGGCCCTGGACCAGCTGCCCGATAGTGGTGCCGCGGTCGCGCGCGCGCAGCGCATTGAAATAGTCGCGGTCGGCGACACTGAGCGGCGACGCAGGCAGCGGCTCGCTCGCATTGCGGATTCGGCCGGAGCCGTCGGCGAGCCAGATCGCCTGCGCCTGCGGGAAGTCGACGGTAATTTGCTTCAAGTAGCCGCGGATGCCGTTCGATTGTTCGATCTCGTCCCACGACATCGCCCTCAGGTGCTCGCTTACGCGCTCGGCAATGAGTTCGTGGGTCTGGAATACATTGCGCGCGTGGCGGTAGAAGATTTCCGCAGACCTTTGCGCGTCGACCTGGGTCTCGCGCATGGTCTGCTGGTAGCCCTGCCAGGCGACGGCGCAGAATATGAGCAGCGGCACGAGCACGGCAGCCGATGCCAGCGGCCAAAACGCGCGCGGCGCCGGGCGGTAAGGGGGCGCGTCGGGCGCGGGCGCCTGCTGCGGGTGCCGGAATGCGAACTCGACCAGCACGCTGTAGATCATCCAGAAACCGAACAGCTTGAAAATATGGCCGAGCAGGTTGGCCGGCCCGAAAACGCTCGCGTACTGGGTAAAGCAGAGCTCCGCACCGACGGTGAACGCATTGGCGAGCAGGATGCCGGCGACGATGCGCGGATCGAGCGCGGCGCGGCGCTGCCACAGCTGCGCCATGGCGCCGAACAGGATCGCGATAATCAGATATTCGCTGTAGATCTTGAACGGCGTCAGGCCTTTGCCTTCGACGAAGCAATCCGGGAAATTCCCGCTCATGATGAGACTGAATAAGGCGATTGCAACCGCAGCGGGCAGCGCGAAGCTCAGGCTGCGGTGCAGCGGGCGCGCAATGACCAGTGGTGCCGCGAGCAGCAGCAGCGCTTCGCTATAGCGGGCCGCGATCCAAAGCTGAGTCGGCTCGTTGGACGTGGTAACCGACGGCAGGATATTCATGCCGCGGTAGGCGAGCGTGTGTACCAGATCGAGCGCGCCGACCCAGAAATAGCCGCAACCAAGAAGCAGCAGGTAGTGGTTGCGCGACGCCGGAAACGTATGCCAGGTGACGACAAAAGCGGCCATCGCAACCAGCACGGTCAGCAGTTCGAGCAGCGTGTGAAACAGCAGGTAGCTGTAGAAGCTCGTCGCAATCAGCACAAGCGCCAACATCGCGGGCACGTGCCACCGGCCGCTGATCGCGCCACGGATACCTTGCGCTTGCGCATTCATGCAGCCTGATTGGAGCACGGCCGGGCGCGGCGGCAGTTGACAAAACGCAAATCGCAGGCCGCGTGCCAAAGCCCGCAGTAGCGCTGCCGTTGCAGCCTTTAGTGTGCTGGGCTAGGCGGCGTGCCGCGCCTTCACCGTGCGCCCGGCGGTGCCTTGAGCCGCCACACCTGGGGCTGCGCCGGCCAGCTGCCGCGTTCGAGCATGTGCGCGCTCTCGAACACGAGATAGCTCTCGCGCCCGTAGTGCGGCAGAGGCCGCGCCAGTGCGGCGAGCGATTGCGCGTCGCGCGCCGACACCAGCACCGCGACGCGCCCGTCGCGGGTGCGCGCGGTCCATACCTGCGCGCTGCCGTGCGCAGGCGCAAGCGTTGCCGGCCGCGGAGCAAGTTTTTCGCGCGCGAGCCAGGCGTCGATGTCGGCGTGCAAGCCGACGATCAGCAATGCGGAGGGGTTGGCAGTGGAAGCGCCTGCGCGCTCGAGCAACCGCGAGGCGAGCTCGTGCGCGGCTGCCTGCACGGCGGCATCGGCACCCGGAGTGATCAGTGCGGGACGCTCGCTCAGCATGGCGTCGCGCAGAATCGGCGGCGCTTCGTTCGCGGCGAGCCGGCGCCACAGGCGCAGTTGCGGATCGAGCGCAATTTCCAGCGGCTCGGCCGGCACGTCGAGCACCACCGTCGCGCGTTCCTGCGTAAGCGCGACGCGCCGCGTGAATTCGCCAGTCGCGCTGCGCACGGCTAGCGGCACGGAAAGCGCATAAGCCGGAGTTCCCTGATCCAGCGTCACACTCAGCTGCCAGCCACCTGCTGATTTTTCCGCTTTGGCATCGACGATGCGCAAGTCAGGCGCGCCGCTGCGCTGCAGCCATTGCGCGAAGAAAGCGCCGAGGTCTTTGCCCGAGGTGTGTTCGAAGGCCTTGCGCAAGTCGTCCCAGGACGCGATGCGAAAGCGGTACTGCGTCCAGAATTCGCGCAGGGCGGCATCGAACGCATCCTTTCCGATCACATCGCGCAGCATGAAGAACAGCATGGCCGACTTGTTGTAGCCGACGATTTGCGATGCGCCGTGAGTGCGCGAGGTGAAGCGTGCCAGAGGCGCGTCTTCGCCGGGCGGCAGGGCGGCATAGTCGCGCAGCCACGCCAGGCGCGTGGCTGCGGCGGCCTGCGGGCCCTCGCGCTCGCGGTAGGCGTAATCGGCCATGAAGGTGGTGAGGCCTTCGGACCAGTTACCCTGCGCATAGTCCGGGTAGACGCCGTTGCCCCACCAGTTGTGCAGCACTTCGTGGCCGAGCGAAGTCGCGCGGATGAAGGGCAGGCGCAGCACGTCGATGCCGAGGTAAGTGAGCGCGGGCATGCCGAAGCCGGTGGGCGTGGGACTGGACACGACGCTGAATTCGGTGAAGGGATAAGGGCCGATCCAGCGCTCATACAGATTCAGATAGCCCGCGACGGCATCGAGGTAACCCGAGGCGAGATCCGCAATCGCGGGATGAAAATAAGTGCGCAGCCGCAGCTTGGTGCCGGCCGCGGTACGCAGGCGCCGCTCCTCGATGCGGTAGGGGCCGGCCATGAGCGAAATGCCCTCGGCCGGCTGGCGAAATTCGAAGCTTGCGCGATAGCGTCCGTGTTCCAGGCGCTCCTGCACCAGCTGCCCCGGCACCAGGCCGCGCTGGTCCGCAGGCAGGTCGAGTTCCAGCCGATAGCGTTCGAGCGCGCCGTCCACCGCGGGATACCAGCCCGAGCCGGACGGAAGAAACGTGCCTTCCTTGCCGCTCGCGGGCTCGGCGTAAGTGAGCGTGTCGCGATGATCCAGGCTGGGATCGAGGGGCGCGAGCTTGCCGCTCCAGGCGAGGTCGATGCGCCGCGCCGCAGGCAGGCGCAGATGCTGCATGCCATCGACGAGCTTGGGCGCGATGTCGATGCGGCGGGCGTCCACGGCGAGCGAGGCAATGCGAAAACGCGAGGACAAGACCAGGGTTGCGGCGCGCGCCGTATCGAAGCGGATGCGGTCGCGCCCCTGAAGTTCCTGCGTATCCGGTTCTATGCGCACGCTGATCCGGTGCGCTGCGGGTGCGGCGGCGAGCGCGGCCGAAGCGAGGCCAAGCGCGCATACGACTGCGGCGAATCGCGCGGCCGTGCGGGTCATTTGGCGGGGGGGAATTTGGCCGTCAACTCGATCGGCGCGCCCTGGCGCGTTGCCTTGAGCGGCAGCCAGGTGCCCGGCGCCATGCGCACCACGATCGCCCGCAGGTCGCCCGTGGTCTTGACCGCGCTGCCCGCCGCGTGGGTGAGCACGTCTTCGGCCTGCAAGCCGCTCGCAGCGGCGATGCTGCCCGGGTTCACGGCCACGACGCGGATGCCGGCGGGGACGGCTTCGATCTGTATGCCCAGCAGCGGCGGCGCAGGCGCGGCCGGCTCGGCGGGCTCAGGCGGCAGGCCGAACACCGCGGTTGCGAGGTCCGCGGAAAAATCGCCGCAATCGCTGTCCGCGCTCCAGGGCAGCAGCGAGGCCACCCGCTTGACGCCCAGACTCGCGAGCTGGGACGGCACGCCGTAGCCGTGCGCGATATGCTGGCTGCCCATGATGCCGACCACCAGCGCATCCGGATTGCGCGCGGCGGCATCCGCGAGCGCCTGCGCCATGGCGCGATCCCACACCTGCTGCGCCTGGACGAAGTGCCGAAATTCCGGATCGCTGCGCGCCGGAGGGGAGGACTTGTTCTCCGGGTGCTGCTTGTAGCTTTCAAACAGGCGCGCAAGGTAGGCTTCGCTCGCAGCCGCCGGCTCGGACACGCCTTCGCGCTGGTCCTGCGGCACGGCCGCGAGGCCTTTGGCGCCGACCAAGCGGGTGAAACTGTGCTCGACGTTGAGCGCCACCATAGGCACGCGGTTCATGCGCGCGAAATGAAACAAGGGCAGATAGAACGCCGCATCGTAGCCCCACACCTGCGGCCAGTCGACGGCCTTGAGAAAATCCGCCTCGCTCAACTCGCCGGCGACCCAACGCTCCAGCACCGGCTGCACGCGGCGCGGAAACATCTCGAAGCCGAGCACGAGTTTCGGGTGCAGCGCAGCCAGCGCGGCCACGGTCTGCAGCTCCCAGCGATGGTGATCGGGGTCATCGTGGGTTTCGCCCAGCAGCGCGACTTGCGCGCCGGCCGCGCGCGCGAGAATTTCCGGCGCGGCGATGCGCGCGCCGCCGGGGACGGTCCATGCCGCTGCGGGAGCGCAGGGTTCATGCGCACATGCGCTCGGTGCGAAGCTCGCTCCGAGGATTGCGGCTGCGGCGAGTACCAAGCTCCGCGCGCATGCCGAGTTGAATTTGTACATGGGAAGATTGTACCGGAGTTCAATCCTGCCGCGAATCGGTGAATCTCTTATAATGCGGCGGCAGCTTCGGACGATGGCGATCGCACGGAAGGAAACATATGGATTTTGCATTGCCCGAGTTTTTGGCCCACGCAGTGGCCCTGGAGCAGGAGGCCGCCGAACGCTACCTGGAACTTGCGGACATGATGGAGGCGCACCGCAACGACGCGGTTTCGTCGGTGTTCCGCAGCATGACCCGGTTTTCTAAGATGCATTGCGACTCGATCAAGCTCAGGATCGGCTCCATCGAACTGCCAAAACTCAAGTCCTGGGAATACCGCTGGAGTTCGCCGCCGGAAGTGGGCGGGGAAGAGGGATTCGATTACATGATCGAGCCCTACAACGCGCTGAAATACGCGCACGCCAACGAAGTCCGGGCGATGCAGTTCTATCGCTGGGCCGCCGAAGGCTCAAGCGATGCGGAGGTGCGGCGCCTCGCATTGGAGTTCGCGAGCGAGGAGGCGGAGCACGTCGCCGCCCTGGACAAATGGATTGCACTGACGCCGCGCCCTTCCACGACCTGGCAGGACGATCCAGATACGCTGCCGCCCGTTGTTTGAACTTGCGCGCAGCATGTTTCGCGGCGCCGGCTAGTAGGGGTAGCGCTCCCTGATCGCGCGCGAATTCAGCAGCAATCCGGCGACGAGCGTATACAGCGCGACCGAGCCGAGGATGATCGCGGCCGCAGTCCAACGCTGTCCCAGTTGCTGGCGCATCTGCACCAGGTCGATCGCCACGGCGATCCAGGTGGCGGTTGCGCAATAGGCCAGCAGCTGCAACGCGATCAGGCTCCAGCGCTTGCGCCACAGGAACAGCAGCGGCACAGCCAGGCATACGCCGACCATGAGCCAATTGCCGGAGCGCAGGAAATGCGCGCCCAGCAGCAAGGCGGCGGCGACAAACAGGCTGATGCGCAGGATCATGCGCTAAAGCTTAGCAGAAGCTACAGGGCATAGGCGACTTCCATCCCCTGCGCGATCGCGCGCAGGGCGTCGATTTCCTCGGCGCGCTCGGCCCCGCCTATGGGCGTTGCGGCTATGCCCCTGGCCGCGAGTTCTGCGCGCAGGGTATTGACTGGCTCCTGCCCGGCGCAGAGCACGATGTGATCGACCGCCAGCAGCTTCGGCTGGCCTTCATGCAGGATATGCAGGCCCGCATCGTCTATGCGCTGATAGCTCACGCCGCAGAGCACCGGAACGCCGCGCCGTGCAAGCTCCATGCGCAGCGCCCAGCCGGTGGTGGCGCCCAGAGTCTTGCCGGGCGCGGCAGATTTTCTTTGCAGCATGACGATCGAGCGCGATGCTTTTTCCGGCTTCGGTGCAACCAGGCCGCCGTCACCCATGCCGCGCGGGTCCACGCCCCAGGCATCGAGGAATTCGGGCACCAGGGCACTCGCAGGCGGCGCGCTCAGGAATTCCGCGACATCGAAGCCGATGCCGCCTGCGCCTATGATGGCGACGCGCGCACCCGGCACTTTCGCGCCGGAAAGCACTTCGTCGTAGCGCAGCACCTTCGGATGGTCGATGCCGGGAATGTCGGGCAGGCGCGGGCGCACGCCGCTGGCGAGCACCACGGCGTCGTAGCCGCCCTGCGCCAGCTCGTCCGCGCCGACGCAATGCGCGGTTTTCAACTGCACGCTGCTCTTTGCCAGGCGGCGGTGGAAGTAGCGCAGGGTCTCCGCAAATTCCTTGCCCGGCACCTGCTTGGCAAGGTTCAGCTGTCCGCCGATCTCGCCTTGAGTCTCGTACAGGGTGACGCTGTGGCCGCGCTCGAACGCGGTGAGGGCGCAGGAAAGGCCCGCGGCGCCGGCGCCGACCACGGCGACGCGCTTGGCGCGTAGTGCTGTGACTTTCGGATAATAGGTTTCGCGGCAGGCGCGCGGATTGAGCAGGCAGCTCGCGACCTTGTTGCGGAACAGAAAATCCAGGCAGGCCTGGTTGCAGGCGATGCAGGTGTTGATTGCGTCCGCGCGCCCCTCGGCCGCCTTGAGCGCGAAATCTGCATCGGCCAGCAGCGGGCGCGCGAGCGATACCAGGTCGGCCACGCCCTCGCGCAGCAATTCCTCTGCGAGCTCCGGCGTGTTGATGCGGTTGGTGGCGACGACCGGAATCGAAACGGCCGACTTGATGCGCGTCGTGGCAGCGCGCCAGGCCGCGCGCGGCACCATGTAGGCGATGGTGGGCACGCGCGCCTCGTGCCAGCCGATGCCGGTATCGAGCACGTCCACGCCCGCGGCTTCGAGCGCGCGCGCAAGCTGCAGGGTTTCCTCCGCGTTGAGGCCGCCTTCGACCAGGTCCAGGGCCGACATGCGAAACAGGATCAGAAAATCGGCGCCCACGCGCGCGCGCGTCGCGCGCACGATGTCGAGCGGGAAGCGCAGCCGGTTCTCGAGAGCGCCGCCGTAGCGGTCGCTGCGGTTGTTGGTGCGCAGCGCCGTGAACTGGCTGATCAGATAGCCTTCGGAACCCATGATCTCGACGCCGTCGTAGCCCGCTGCACGCGCGAGCGCGGCGCAGGCGGCAAAGCTCGCCACCGTCTGCTCCACTTCGGCGGTGGTGAGCGCGCGCGGTTTTCTGCGGTTGATCGGAGAGGGGATGTCCGAGGCGCCGACCAGCGCATCGTGCTTGGCATAGCGCCCCGCGTGCAGGATCTGCAGGCAGATCTTGCCGCCTGCCGCATGCACCGCATCGGTGACGACGCGATGTTCGGCGATCTTGTCCGGGTGGTCGAGCGCGCCCGCATCGGCTTCGAGCAGGCCGTAGGCATCGGGGGAGTAGCCGCCGGTGACGATCAGCGCCACGCCGCCGCGCGCGCGCTCGGCGTAGAAGGCTGCGGCGCGCGCACTGCCGTCGGCTTCGGCCTCGAGGCGCGTGTGCATCGAGCCCATGATGATGCGGTTCTTGAGCGTGAGCGGGCCGGCTTGCAGCGGCTGGAACAGGCGGGGAAAGGAGGGCATGATTCGCTTTTGCGTATATTCGGGCCGCGCCATTATGCGCGAGAGCGTGCAGGCCCACAATCACCCTCCCGCCGCGGGGGTTATGCTTGCGCCATTCAGGGCCTTGACGCAGAATCACACGCTCGATTTCCACGGGGAATGCAGCGATGGGCGCAAGCACGGCCGAAATCAGACGCGACGCAGAAGTCATCGGCCTGGTCGGCTTCGCCCACCTGTTCTCGCATTTCCTGCAGCTGATCCTGGCGCCGCTGTTTCCGCTGCTCAAAGATGAATTCGGCGTCGGCTATGCCGCGTTCGGTCTGATGGTCTCGGTGATGTACACCGTGTCCGGCATGTCGCAGACCATGGCCGGCTTCATCGTCGATCGCTATGGCGCGCGCCGCCGAGGCCGAAGGGAGCGTTGCGGCGCTGGCGCAGAAAGCACCGTCCTAGCCGCGCCGGTGCGCTGGGCTCAGTTGTCCATCTGGTAGATGACGCGCTTGGCGCGGCGCAGCCGGTTGCTGAGCTCGCGCCCGAGGGCGGCGGTATCATATCGGACAATATGGATGACGACCATGTGGACGACGAATCCCTGCGCCTGGACAAGTGGCTTTGGGCCGCGCGTTTCTTCAAGACGCGCAGCCTGGCGGCCAAGGCGGTGGACGGCGGCAAGGTGCGCCTGAACGGCGCGCTCGCCAAGCCTGCGCGCGCGATCAAGCCCGGGGATGAGCTCGCGCTGCGCGTGGGCGAGCTGGAATGGGTCGTCGAGGTCAGAGCCTTGTCGAAGAGCCGCGGCCCGGCGGCGCAGGCCGTGCTGCTTTACGCCGAACGCGAGGACAGCCGCGCGCGGCGCGAGGCGGCGATCGCGGCGCGCAAAGTCCAGGCGCATCCGGGCGCGGGCGTAAAGGGCCGGCCGACGAAGAAGGACCGCAGGCTGATCCACCGCTTTACCGGTAATTGATTTTAAGCACAGTCGCATCCCTGCTTTCCGGTAGAATCGCGCCTCTTTCGGCCTACCCCAGAAGCGGATTTCACCTTGATCGTCACCTCAGGCATCACTATTCAATTCGGCGCCAAGCCCTTGTTCGAGAACATCTCGGCCAAGTTCGGCGAAGGCAACCGCTACGGCCTCATCGGCGCCAACGGCTGCGGCAAGTCCACGTTCATGAAAATCCTCGGCGGCGACCTGGAGGCGAGCGCAGGCGGCGTTGCGGTGGACCGCAACGAGCGCGTGGGCAAGCTGCGCCAGGACCAGTTTGCGTATGAGGATGCGCGCGTGCTCGACGTGGTGCTCATGGGGCACGAAGAAATGTGGCAGGCGATGAGCGAGCGCGACGCGATTTACGCCAATCCGGACGCGAGCGAAGAGGACTACATGCACGCCGCCAATCTCGAGGCGAGGTACGCCGAATTCGGCGGCTATACCGCCGAGGCGCGCGCGGGCGAACTGCTGCACGGCGTGGGCATCCCGATCGAGCAGCACAACGGGCCGATGAGTGCGATCGCGCCGGGCTGGAAGCTGCGCGTGCTGCTGGCGCAGGTGCTGTTCGCCGACCCCGATATCATGCTGCTCGACGAGCCGACCAACAACCTCGACATCAACTCGATCCGCTGGCTCGAGGACGTGCTCAATGCGCGCGGCTCCACCATGATCATCATTTCCCACGACCGGCACTTCCTCAACAGCGTGTGCACCCACATGGCCGACATGGACTACGGCACGCTGCGCGTCTATCCCGGCAATTACGACGACTACATGCTCGCTTCGACGCAGGCGCGCGAACAGGTGCTCGCGGCCAATGCCAAGGCGAAGGAGAAAGTGGCCGAGTTGCAGGACTTCGTGCGCCGCTTCTCCGCCAACAAGTCCAAGGCGCGCCAGGCCACTTCGCGCGCGCGCCAGATCGAGAAAATCAAAATCGAGGACGTCAAACCCTCGAGCCGCCAGTATCCTTATATCCGCTTCGAGGTCGACGAAAAGGAGAAACTGCACCGCCTGGCGGTGGAGGTCAAGGGCCTGGCGAAGAGCTACGACAAGCCTTTGATCAAAGGCCTGGACCTCGCTATCGAAGCCGGGGAGAAAGTCGCCATCATCGGCCCCAACGGCATCGGCAAGACCACGCTGCTGCGCTGCTTGTGGGGCGATTTGAAACCGGACTACGGCACGGTGAAATGGGCGGAAAAGGCGCGCCCGGGCTACTGCGCCCAGGACCATGCCGCCGATTTCGCCGGAGAGGCCACGCTGTTCGACTGGGTCGGGCAGTGGCGGCGCGAGGGCGACGACGACCAGCTGGTGCGCGCCACCCTGGGCCGGCTGCTGTTCACCGGCGACGACGCGAAGAAGTCGATCAAAGTGATTTCCGGCGGCGAAGGCCAGCGCCTGGCGTTCGGCAAGCTGATCCTGCAAATGCCCAACGTGCTGCTGCTGGACGAGCCGACCAACCACCTCGACATGGAATCGATCGAGTCGCTCAACGGCGCGCTCGACCGCTATAAAGGCACGCTCATCTTCGTCTCGCACGACCGCGAATTCGTGTCCTCGCTCGCCACGCGCATCATCGAAATGAAGCCGGGCGAGGGCAAGCAGGTCGGCGCGGCGATCACCGATTTCCGCGGCAGCTACGAGGACTACCTGCAGCAGCAGGGCCTAGGCTGAAGCAGCCAACCGGCTGGAGAACGGCTCTGCGCCGCCCGTGCGGGCGCGCCAGGCTGCGTATGAACGGCAGCGCGATGCGGCGGCGCGGGAGCGGCCGGGTCGGCGCGGACTGCCGCATAATGGCTCAAGCCGGCCGCCTATCCTTGGCGCAAATAGGTATTGACAGCGCCGTCGATATGTAACCTACTGGGCCAGAACAGGCTGGATACATTTTGGGGACCGGCGCTCTCGCGCGCACGCCGAGCATACACAGGAACAGTTTCACCCGTCCGGAAGCATCCTTTGACGTCCTTCAGACAAAGACTGCGAAGCCATTGGGCGAGGGATCTGCGCGTGAACTTCGCGCTCGGATCGCTCTGTCTCGCCCTGATCGGCGTCGTGTGGGCGGTGACGGTGGAGCGCGTGCGCTTCGAGCGCGGCGAAACGATCGCGAGCGCGGTGAAACAGAACGCCAACCTCGCCATCGCGCTCGAGGAACACACCGTTCGCACCCTGAGAGGCGTCGACCTCGCGCTGCTGCTGGTCAAGGATCGGTACGACGCGTACGGGCTGAAGCTCGATATCCGCAGGATGACCCAGGGCGGCACCGTCGACGCCAGCCTGTTCACTTTCATCGGCGTGGTCGATGAGCACGGCAAGCTGGTGGCCGGCAGCAGCGACTTCCAGCCCGTCTATCTGGGCGACCGCGAGTATTTCACGTTCCATCGGCAGCGGGACACGAAGCAGATGTTCATCGGCAAGCCGGTGTTGGGCCGCGTAACCGGCAAGTGGTCGTTTCACATGACGCGGCGCATCAACAAGCCGGACGGATCGTTCGGCGGTGTCGTGTATGCGGCCATCGATCCGGAGTATTTCACCGAGTTTTATCAGAAGGCCGACCTGGGCGAACAGGGCCTGGTCACGCTGGTCGGCCTGGATGGCATCACGCGCGCGCGCCGCGTCGGGCAGGTAGGCAGCTACGGACAGGACATGCGCAATAGCGCATTGTTTGCACAAGCGGCGAAAAGTCCCGCCGGCGATATATTCGATGCGAGCGATATCGACGGCGTGTCGCGCTTTTACAGCTATCGAACGCTGCCGCAGTACCCGTTGATCGTCGCGGTGGGCATGTCGCAAGCCGAGACCCTGGCGGCATTCCGCCAGCGCGCGCGCAATTATTACATCGTCGCGGCGCTTGCCAGCGGCGTAGGCCTGCTGGCGATGGCCGGGCTGATGACCGCCTTGTCGCAGCGCCGGCGGCGTGAAGACGAACTGCAGCGCTTTCATGCGGCGATGGATGCCAGCGCCGATGCGATCTATCTGGTCGACCGCACCAGCATGCGCTTCGTCGACGTCAACCAGACTGCTTGCCGCATGCAAGGCCGCTCGCGTGCGGAACTGCTCGCGCTCGGCCCCGACGGTGTGCTGGCTATCCCGCGCGAGGAACTGGCGCGCGCATACGACGACGTGATCGCCGGCGGCGGCGCCGGGGCGCCGGTCGAAATGCTGCGGTGGCGCAGGGACGGGACGCAAGTATGGGTCGAACTCAGGCGCAGCGCGCAGCGTTCCAGCACCGGCTGGATTATGGTCACCGCCGTGCGCGACATCACTGCGCGCAAGAATTCGGAACAGGCTGTGCGCGACGGCGCCGAACAGTTGCGCCAGTTCGCCGACAACGTTCCGGCGATGACGGTTTCTTACGACGAGAACCTGCGCTGCCGCTTCGCCAACAAGGCGTTCGCCGAGTATTTCGGATTTACGCCGCAGACCATACTCGGCAAACATCTGCGCGAGGTGGTCGGGGAGGAGGCATACCGCGAGATCGAGGGACATTTTGCCCAGGTGCTGCAGGGCCATCCGGTCACCTACCAACGGACGCGCAAACTGCCGAGCGGCAAGGCGAGCTACCTCGAGGTCAAGCTGTTGCCGCATATCGGCGAGCGCGGGCGGACCCTGGGCTGTTTCGCCGTGACGACCGATATCACCGAGCACAAGAGGGCCGAGCAGGCTTTGCGCGACAGTGCGGAGCAGATGCGCCTGTTCGCCGACAACGTTCCGGCGATGACCGTATTTTGGGATGAAAGTCTGCGCTGCCGCTTCGCCAACAAGGTGTTCACCGAATTTTTCGATCTGGGCGCGGGGACGATACTCGGCAAGCACCTGCGCGAGGTCCTGGGGGAGGACGTCTACCAGGAGGTCAAAGGCTATTTCTCGCAGGCGCTGCAGGGCCGTCCGGTCACGTACCAAAGGACGCGCAGGTTTCCCGATGGCGAGCTGCGTCATATCGAAGTCAGGTTGTTGCCGCATATCGGCGATCAGGGGAAGATCCTCGGCTGTTTCGCGGTGACCACCGATATAACGGCACACAAGCTGGCCGAGGAGCGAATTCAGCGCGTCGCGCATCACGACAGCCTCACCGGTCTGCCGAACCGCCTGCTGTTCAACGACCGGTTAGGCCAGGCGATCAGTCTGGCCAAACGCGATTCGCGCCAGTTCGCGCTGCTGTACCTGGACCTGGACCGGTTCAAGCCGGTGAACGACAGTCTGGGTCACGCTGTCGGCGACGAACTGCTGCAGGCGGTGGCGGCGAGAATCCGGCACCAGGTGCGCGAATCCGACACGGTGGCCCGCGTCGGCGGCGACGAGTTCACGGTGATATTGCCCGACATCACAGGGAGCAAGGAGGCGGAGACGGTGTCCACGAAGATCGTCGATGCGTTTGCCGCGCCGTTCCAACTCGCCAGCCATAAGCAGGAGATCCGCATCGGTGCCAGCATCGGCATCGCGCTCTACCCGGCCGACGCCCGCGATGCCGAGGCGCTGGTCAAGGCCGCCGATGCCGCCATGTACCGGGCCAAGCAGGCCGGCAGCAGTTTCCGCTTTTGCGGCAGCGCAGCCGGCTAAGAGTCTGTTGGAAAATGAGGGAATATCCCCTACGGGGACTTCCTTCGGGGCGCCTCCCCTCATACTCCCCTAAATCGGTCGTTGCAAAATTCATTTTGCAACGGTTACTAACTGCCTGGAGAACCGCTCTGCGTCTGGCTTTCAGGCAGGGCCACCCCAAACGCTCTCGCGGTAGATCCAGTCGCGCGTGGGCGGCAGCGGGTTCGGGCGGCGCGCCTTGACCGCCAGCACCTGGTAGATGTTGATCCAGTTGCGCGCGAAGCCGAAGGCGCAGCCCGCAAGGTAGATCGACCAGATGCGGTAGCGCTTCTCGCCGGCGATGCGCACGGCCTCGGCGCGATTGCGCTCGATGTTCGCGGCCCAGTGCTCGCAGGTGCGCGCATAGTGGCGGCGCAGGCTTTCCACATCGGCGATCTCGAAACCGGCCTCGGCCATTTCGCGCAGCACCAGCGAAATATGCGGCAGTTCGCCGTCGGGAAACACGTATTTGTCGATGAATTGGCCTACGCCCATGCCGACGATGCGGTTGTCGGTGTGGGCGGCGGTGATGCCGTGGTTGAGCGCCACGCCGTCATCGGCAAGCAAGGCGTCGAGCTTGCGGAAATATTCGCCCAGGTGTTTGAGGCCCACATGCTCGAACATGCCGATGCTCGCAATGCGGTCGTAACAGCCGCGCTCTGGAATTTCCCGATAGTCCTGCAGCCGCACTTCGCAGCGCCCGTCCAGCCCTTCGACACGGATGCGCTCGCGCGCGAATTCGTACTGATTGCGCGACAGCGTGACGCCGGTGGCGATGCAGCCGTATTTGGCCGCGGCGCGCAGAATCAGCGCGCCCCAGCCGCAGCCGATGTCGAGCAGCCGCTGGCCCGGCTGCAGGTGCAGTTTGGTGAGGATGTAATCGAGCTTTTGTTCCTGCGCCTGCTCCAGCGTGTCGGTGTCGCTGCGGAAGTAGGCGCAGGAGTACACCAGGTTGCTGTCTAGAAACAGATGGTAGAACTCGTTGGAGACGTCATAGTGATATTGAATCGCCTTGCGATCGCCCTGCGGCGTGTGGCTGACCGCGCGCAGCAGGCGGCCGATGCGATCGGGGCGCGCCGCGGCCTGGACGAAGCGGGCGCTGGCCTCGAAGATATCGCGCACCGAGCCTTCGACGCGGATCTTGCCTTCGACATAGGCTTCGCCGAGCTTCATCAGGTCGGGCGGCAGGAAGCAGCGCAGCGCTTTCTTTTGCGGGACCACGATGGTCACTTTCGGATCCGGGCCGAAATCCAGACTGCGCCCGTTCCACAGCGAAAGCCGCAAGGGCGTTGGTTGGGATTGCCTTAGGTGCAAGGCCAATTGCGCCAGGCGATTCTCGATAAACATGGCACCTCCTCCGGAACCTTGTTCACGATTATCTGAATGCCTTTATTCTTGACCTATTTTTGGAATCCTGCAATCGGCCAAACGATCCCCTCAACGCTGCAGCGCAAAAAAAAGCCCGGCGTCTTGTGAATGCCGGGCTTTTGGGGCTGGCGCCGGGTAGGCGCCGAATTGCGTGTCTTACGCGGCTGCGAGCAGTTCGCGTAAGACATAGGGCATGATGCCGCCGTGGCGGTAGTAATCGACCTCGATCGCGGTGTCGATGCGCAGCAGCACCGGGACTTCGCGCCGGCTGCCGTCCTTGCCCTTGATCACCAGGGTGACGTCCTGCTGCGGCTTGATTGCGCCGTCGATGCCGAGGATGTCGAACTCCTCGTCGCCCTTGATCCCGAGCGAAGTGACGGTATCGCTGCTCTTGAACTGGCAGGGCAGCACGCCCATGCCGACGAGGTTGGAGCGGTGGATGCGCTCGAAGCTCTTGGCGATCACGGCCTTCACGCCCAGCAGCTGCGTGCCCTTGGCCGCCCAGTCGCGGCTCGAGCCGGTGCCGTATTCCTCGCCGCCGAACACGACGGTGGGCGTGCCCTGCGCGATGTATTTCATCGCCGCGTCGTAGATCGGTAGCGCCTCGCCCGAAGGCTGCATCAGCGTGACCCCGCCCTCGATGCGCCCGCCGTCCGCCTTGAGCGGAACCATCAGGTTCTTGATGCGCACGTTGGCGAACGTGCCGCGCATCATCACTTCATGGTTGCCGCGGCGCGCGCCGTAGCTGTTGAAATCCATCACCGGCACGTCGTGCTCGAGCAGATATACGCCTGCGGGCGAAGTCGGCTTGATCGAGCCAGCCGGGCTGATGTGGTCGGTGGTGACCGAGTCGCCGAAAATGCCCAGGGCGCGCGCGCCGGTGATGTTGCCGACTTTGCCCGGCTGCATGCCGAAGCCCTCGAAGAAAGGCGGCTCGGCGATATAGCTCGATTTGGGCCAGTCATACACCTGTCCGGAAGCCGAGCTGATGTTCTGCCACAGCGGATTGTCCTTGCCCGGGTTCGTGTACAGGCGCTGGAACGTTTTGGGATTCATCGCGTACTTCATGCAGGCTTCGACTTCCTCGCCCGTGGGCCAGACATCGCCGATCCACACGTCCTTGCCGTCCTTGCCGCGGCCCAGCGGCTCGGTCATGAGATCCGTCAGCATGGTGCCGGCGATGGCGTAGGCCACGACCAGCGGCGGCGAGGCGAGGAAATTCGCGCGCAGATTGGGATGGATGCGCGCCTCGAAGTTGCGGTTGCCCGAGAGCACCGCGGCGCAGACGAGGTCGTTTTGTACGATGGACTCTTCGATCGGCTCGGCCAGCGGGCCGGCATTGCCGATGCAGGTGGTGCAGCCATAGGCGGCGACGGCGAAGCCCAGTTTCTCCAGGTAAGGCAGCAGCCCCGCCTTGGTGAGGTATTCGGTGACCACGCGCGATCCGGGTGCGAGCGAGGTCTTGATGTGCGGCTTCACTGTGAGGCCGCGCTCGACCGCTTTTTTCGCCAGCAGCCCCGCGGCGAGCAGCACGCTCGGGTTGGAGGTGTTGGTGCAGGAAGTGATGGCGGCGATGAGCACGTCGCCCGAGCCGACTTCCACGCCGCTGCGCGCCTTGAAGCGTTTGGCAAGATCCTCCGGTTTCTTGGCGAAGCCGTTGTCGGCTACGGGCTTGGCGTAGAGCTCGGCGAATTTCGATTTGACCTTGCCGATTTCGATGCGGTCCTGCGGCCGTTTCGGGCCAGCGAGCGAAGGTGCCACGCCGGCCAAGTCCAGTTCCAGCACCTGGCTGTAATCGATGCTGCCCGCCTTGGGAATGCCGTACAGACCCTGTGCCTTGAAATAGGATTTGAACGCGTCGATTTCCTCAGGCGTGCGGCCGCTGCCCTCGAAATAGGCAATGGTCTTGTCGTCGACCGGGAAAAAGCCCATGGTCGCGCCGTATTCCGGCGCCATGTTGGCGATGGTCGCGCGGTCGGGCAGGGCGAGGCTGGCCGTGCCTTCGCCGAAGAATTCGACGAACTTGCCCACCACCTTGGCTTTGCGCAGCATTTCGGTGACCGTGAGCACCAGGTCGGTAGCGGTGACGCCGCCGCGCAGCTTGCCCTTCAAATTCACGCCGACCACGTCCGGGGTGAGGAAGTACACCGGCTGGCCGAGCATGCCGGCCTCGGCTTCGATGCCGCCCACGCCCCAGCCGACGACGCCGATGCCGTTGATCATGGTCGTATGGCTGTCGGTGCCGACCAGGGTGTCCGGATAATAGATGCCGTCTTTCTTGTGCACGCCGCGCGCGAGGTACTCCAGGTTGACCTGGTGCACGATGCCGACGCCGGGAGGCACGACCTTGAACGTGTCGAACGCCTGCATGCCCCATTTCATGAACTGGTAGCGCTCCTGATTGCGCTGGAATTCCAGCTTCATGTTGAGGTCGAGCGCGTTCTTGCTGCCGTAGTTGTCGATCTGCACCGAGTGGTCCACCACCAGGTCCACCGGCACCAGCGGCTCAATCACTTTTGGATTCTTGCCCATCCTGTGCGCGACGCCGCGCATGGCGGCGAGATCGGCCAGCAGCGGCACGCCGGTGAAGTCCTGCAGCACGATGCGCGCGAGCACGAATGCGATCTCGTCGCTGCGCGCGGCATTGGGCTTCCACGCCGCGAGCTGGCGCAGGTGTGCCTCGGTCACTTTCTTGCCGTCGCAGTTCCGCAGCACCGATTCGAGCACGATGCGGATCGACACCGGCAGGCGCGAGATCTTGCCCAGGCCGGCTTTTTCCAGCGCCGGCAGGGAATAGAACTTGCCGGTCTTGCCGGAAGCGAGTTTGAATTCTTGCAGGGTGTTATGCAGATTGTGCGGCATTGCGTTCTCCAAAAAACTGATTATACGTGGCTCCTATTGCGCGGCCGGCGTCCCGTCCGCGCGGATCGCCGATTGCGTGCGGATGAAAAGCACATCCGCGCATAATCGACGATCGAGAAAAGCCGCCCCAAGCCGCCCTTGCTTTTATCCATAACCGTGTTTTTGGTACGGATAAGAAACGCATCCGTACCAAAAACACGGTTGGCGCGCGGAGCGCGCAATGTTTGCGCGTTGACGACATCCGCTTGCATTCCGGCAGTTCGAACTGTGGCGTCCCGTCTTGCGCGGCCGGCGTCCCGTCCGCGCGGAGCGTCGATGGCGTGCGGATGAACAGCACATCCGCACGCCATCGACGCTCTTGTATAAACCCCCGCCACCGAAACTCCGATCCCAAACATCAAGACCCAGCTTTCCCC
>JAJZPQ010000130.1 GCA_021811085.1 Pseudomonadota bacterium
CGCGAGCGCGCGAACATCGACGATGCCGGGCGCGACGGCTCAACCCCAGAATCGGGTTTCAAGGTAAATGGGGCGGAAAGTGAAGCTGTCATCCCAGACGTGTCCCTTTCAAATATCAAACAGTGCATGCTGGGGACGCATCGAAGGGGTACGAAGCCTGTGCCGGCAAGGTGTCTCAGACCATCCCGGCAGCAAGGGTTGAGCGAACTAACAACAATGCGAATAATAATGGTTCTTATTAGCTAGGTCAATGGGGGATGGAGGATGGGGAGAAAGCTAATATTTCCCTTTCTTGCGGCTTTTCCACATGACAAAGCCGGTGACCAGCAGCAGGGTCGGTGCGAGGCCAGCGACGACCTGCAGGATTCGCGTAGGCGTTCCTCCCATGGCGCCGGTGTGCAGTGGATAAAACGTGTTGAAAACCCTTGTACCGAGCGGCGCGGCCAAGGCGTGTTCAACCTGGATTACGTTGCCTGAGTATTGATTGAGGAAAACGAAATTTCTGCCGTTCGGATGAAGTTCCTGCGGAAGCTTCTTGCGTACGACGAGCGGCGCCTGCGGCGTCTGGGGAAGGCTGATCCATGTAGTCGGGGCCGGCAGCACGCGGTCGGCCTGATGCAGCAGGCTGTCGAGCGCACGCGCGGGCATCCCTTCGGGGGATGGAAGGGTACGCGGCGGGGCTGCCCGTGGCGCGCTCGCTGTCACGGTATCGACCAAGCCGGTCGCGGTCTTGTTGAATACGAACGCGGCGCCGGTCGACGCCGCGAGCAAAAGAAGCAGCGCCGCATAGACGCCCGATGCGCGATGCAGATCGAAATTCAGCCTTTTCCAGCGCGCGGACCACTGAACCTTGAAACCCTGCGAAATTTTTCCGTTTCTCGGCCACCAAAGAACGAGCCCCGTCACGCACAGGCCGATGAGCAGTAAAGCGCCGATACCGAGTGCCGTTTCGCCGGCCTCTCCGCTCAGCAGCTGGGTATGCAGCAGCGATATCCATCCGGTCGGGGAATCCATCTGCCGCTGTGCGCCGGGGATCCTGCCGGTGTAGGGGTCGACGTAGACGAAGAGATCGTGCGCGCCATTCAGCTTGACCATATAAGTTTGTTGTGGCGTGCGCGGCATGCGGATGGCAAAGGGCAGGTCGTCGGGATAGGCGCGCCGCACCCGCTGCAACACCTCGTCGACCGCGATGCGCTCACCTCGTGCTTCGGTGAGGAGCAATTCCGGATAGGCAATTGCCTCGATTTCGTCCCGAAACACCAGCACGCTGCCGCTCAGGCCGCTCAGCACCAGCAGCAGTCCGATCAGCAGCCCGGTATAGAGATGGAGCTTGAATACGAATCGGCGTGCCGACCCCGGCATGATCCGCGACGAGGGGATTGTTCCGTGGGCGGTCATTGCCTGAATGTCTCCAGATGAGCCTTGATCGCCCGGAAGCTGACGCCGCGGTCGTCCCCCAGCACATATGCCTGCACGTCGCGCGCTTGCCACGCGGCCGCCTGCTCGGGGACACGCGGAATGGCACAAAACGGAATGCCGTGGCGGCGGCAGCTCGCCGCAATTTTTTCGATGGCGTCCTGCACGATCGGGTGCTGCGCCTGCCCCGGTACACCGTAGGATTGCGACAGATCGATTGCGCCTTCGAGCACCATGTCGATGCCAGCGACAGACAGGATGGCCTCCAGATTGTCGACTCCTTCCCGGTCTTCGATCATGGCCACCACCATGATTTCCGAATTGGCGCGGGCGAAATAGGTCGGCAAGTCGAGGGTGCCGAAGCCCGTGGTGCGGCCGCCGCTGATGCCGCGCGTCCCGAGCGGGGCGTAGCGGCTTGCCGCGACGGCCTGCGCTGCCTCCGCGGCGGTGCGCACGTGCGGCACGACAATGCCCTGCGCGCCGCAATCGAGCGCCCGCAAAATGACGTCGGGCGCCGCGCTCGGCACCCGCACCAACGACGAGACCCCGGCGCATTCGGCCGCCCGCACCATGTTTTCGAGCGTCTCCGGGTTGAGGCAAACGTGTTCCATATCGAGGATGACGAAATCGAATCCGGCGTAGCCGATCATCTCGACCAGCAGCGGCGACGGAATCGAATTGAGCAAGCCGAATACGGTCTTGCCGGCGGCCAGCGCGCGTTTCAGTGGGTTGGTCTGCAACATAACGGGCTCACTCGACGGGCAAATACCACTGCGCGGGATGCGGGTGGCGCAAAAAATCGTGATGCGAAATGTGCCAGGCATAGGCGCCGGCGTAGGGAAACACCAGTACGTCGTTGCAGCGTACCGATTCGACCTGGGCGTCGAACGCCAACACGTCTTTCGGCGTACAAAGCTGGCCGACCACGCTGACGGTTTCGTCCTCCGCGTACGGGCGCGCAAACGAATACGGCCATTCGTCGACCGGCAGCACGTGAAACGGGTGGCTGTGGCCTTGCGCATAGGGGGTGCGAAAGTGATGCGAGCCGCCGCGGCCGACCACGAAGGTCTTGCCGTGGCTGCGCTTGATGTCGATGACCTGCATCGCGTAGTAACCGCAGGCCGCGGTCATGTAGCGGCCGAATTCGAAGCGCACCGCGACGCCCGGCATACCGCGCTCGTTCAGCAACGCGGATAGTCCCGCGCTGAAAGCCGGCCAGTCGAACTGCCGGTCGGGCTGACGGTAGTTGATGCCGATGCCGCCGCCGACATTGATGTGATCGATGTCCAGACCATGGTCGTCGCACCAGCGGCGCGCCTGCTCGAGATAGGCCGCGACGAGCTGCAGATGGGCGGCCGCGTCGAGCTGGTGCGACAGCAGATGGAAATGAAAACCGCGCAGCCTGATTTCGGGGCGGGCGCGCAGCCATTCCAGGCATTCGGGCAATTGCTGCGCCGGAATTCCGAATGGCGTCGGCTTGCCGCCCATCATCAGGCTTGTCTCGGCAAGCGTGTCGAGCGTCAGGTTGATGCGCAACGACACTGGCGCCGTTCGCCCGGCCCGGGCGGCGATGTCCGCCATCCGCTGCAATTCATGCAGGCTCTCCGCATGCAGGCAATCGACGTTCTGTTCGAGTGCTTCCCGGAGTTCATGGTCGAGCTTGCCCGGCCCGCTGAAAATCACCGGCACCTCGGCGAAATTCGTGCGCACCCAGGCGAGTTCGCCGCCCGACGAGACCTCGAATCCGGCCACGAGCGGTGCCAGTGTATGCAGGATCGGCAGGTCGGAATTGGCTTTGATCGCGTAAAACAGTTCGCAGCCGTCCGGCAGGCTGCCGGCCAGTTTGGCGGCATGCCGGCGCAGCGCGGCCAGATCGTAAACATACGCGCACAGTGGCGCGCCGGCTTGCGCACGGGCGGAGCGCAGGCTGTCGAACACTTTGGCGAGCCTCAACTCCACGCTTGGTTCTCCCCCAGCGTGCCCAGTGGGTTGTTGACCGGAAGATAACCGGACGCGCGATCCGGACGCTTGAAGAAGCGGTTGATCAGATTGGCTTTTCCGGGAAATGCCTCGCCGTTAAGCAGGGCGTTGATGCAGCGTGCCGAGACGTCGTTCCCGTACTGACTCTGGTAGGCATGCAGATGGTGGCGCACCACCGCCCACAGGCGGTTTTGCAATGCCGGACTCCCAGCGCCGATTTGATTGATCGCCTCGCAGAAATTGTTGACGAAAAGGCAGTAGGCGATCCGTTTCCAGCCCTGCTCGGCGCTGTACCACAGCGCTTCGCGGGCGCGCGGGCTGATACCGTCCAGTTGCCTGGCGCTGTAGCGCTCCTGCACCAGCTTTACGCCTTCGAAGTCGCGCAGGAAGATCTGTCGCACCTGGCCCTCTGTGACACCGATCACCACGTTCTGTAAATGCGGCTCGAAAATGAGGCCGTGTGCGAAATAGCAGTAGAGCACCGGGTACATGAGTTCGCCAACGTAGCGCGAAAACCACGTCACGGCAGTCTCTTCGCGCGACGATCCGCCACACCGCGGCATCGCGCCCAGCAACTCGCCCATCCGCGCTTCGCCGTAGATGTGGTTGCCGAATAGCGCCCCGGCGAGCAACGGCGTCACGCCAGGATGCAGCACGTCGTCGAAGCCGCGCCGCAGGATCAGGCCGAAGCCTTCGGTGATCGCCTTGTCGGTATGGGCGTCGCCCGTTTTCAGATCCGCCGAGATGAATGCGGGTTCCTCCATGACCGCCATGCCAGGGAAATGCTGCTGCAACTGCGGCGTCAGACCGCGCATGATGCGGGTGACCTGCAGCGCGCCCTCAAGCTCGTAGAGCGCGTTTTTGCGCACGCAGTTAGTGATGCGGACGTTGAGCGAACACTTGTAGAAATAGGGATTGGCGGGATGAAACAGCGTGCGGATCGACGAGGTCGGGTAAAAGTGTGCGCCCTGCTGTCCGAGATCGCGGATGCGGTCGCGGCGAATCGCCTCAACCAGGCCAGGATGGGTAAGCAGGTGGCGTGCCTGCCAGGGATGGGTTGGAATGAGGAAAAAGTCCTCGTCCGCGGCAAGTCCGGCCGGCGCCTGTCCGGCGATGATCTGGTCGCACGGCTGGGCGAGCACCGATTGCTGCAGCAGGCATTCGCGGCGTACGGCGAAGTAATGCAGCGCAAAGCGCGTGCCCATTTCCGGAGAATAGCGCTGCATGTCCTCATGCGAAATCCCCTGGCGGCTTTTCGGAGCGGGATGGAACGGATGGCCGAACACCAGCGACTGTTCGGACTCGACGAACGCCTGCAAGGGCGTCGGCGAAAACGGCTTGGGGCACGCCGCGCTCAGCACGGCGGAGGTGACCGCCACGCTGTCCTGTATCTGTTGCATCAATTCGTCGTTCGCCGGCTGGCCGTATTTGACCGATAGTTCACGCAGCACCAGCCCCGCCAGCGCCTGCCAGTCGAGCAGGGCCCAGGGTTTGCCCGGGGCCTTGCAATACATCGGCGACAGGTAGCGGTAGTTCCCGGTGGCGCACGCGTTGTCGACCACAGTCAGCACGCGTTCGCCGGTAAGCGGCAGGCGGATGTGCATGGCACGGCCGCCGGTGCGGCGCAGGGCCAAGTGCACCGATGCTGGACTGTCGCTCTGCCCGAACAATGGGCCTACGCTTAACTGCCCCTCCAGCCCTGCGACCTCGCGGCAATAACAGTTGAGCAGCGTTTCCATGGAACGCCGGCCGGCTTCCTGTAGCGCCAAGGACGCGGGATCGATCGCGCCCGCCAG
>JAJZPQ010000131.1 GCA_021811085.1 Pseudomonadota bacterium
TTCCGAAGCCAAAGGTCACAGGTTCGACTCCTGTCGGGCGCGCCAATTCCATTGCGAATAATGGATTAGCTGGGGGATCAGGCTGCCATGTTAGAAGTGAAGCTCACTCCTGAACTCGATACCGCCTTGTCGCGGGAAGCCAAGCGCGCGCGCAAATCCAAGGCTACCCTTGTGCTCGACGCCGTCGCGCAGTACCTGCAGGACGCCGACGACTATCAAGCGGTGCTCGCATCGCGCAAGCGCCGCGGCCGCACCGCCACGCTCGACCAGGTAAAGCAGCGCCTTGGCCTGGGCGGTTAGACTCACCGCGGCTGCGGAAAAGCAGCTTTCCAAGCTCGACCGGCAGGTGCAGCGCCGGATACTCAAGTTCCTCGAAGTATAGCCCAGGGCGATCCGCGCGGCAGGGGCAAAGCCATGCAAGGCGACGCGCACGCCTGGCGATATCGCGTGGGGGATTACCGCATCGTCTGCGACCTGGTCGACCGTGAGCTGGTGGTGTACGTGATCCGCGTCGGCCATCGCGGCGAGGTATATCGCTAGCTTTGCAGCGCCGCGCTCACGATGTCCTGCGCCTCACGCAGGATTTGCGCCAGATGCTCCGCGCTGGTGAAGCTCTCGGCGTAGAGCTTGTAAATGTCCTCGGTGCCCGAGGGCCGCGCGGCGAACCAGCCCGCGGCTGTGACGACCTTGAGCCCGCCAATGGGCGCGTCGTTGCCCGGTGCGCGCGTGAGCTTGGCGACGATCGCATCGCCCGCGAGCGCAGTCGCCTTGACGCTGTCGCCGCTCAAGTGCTTGAACGCGGCTTTTTGCGCCGGCGTGGCCGGCGCGTCCACGCGCACATAGTGCGCCCGGCCATACTGCGCCGCGAGCGCCTGGTAATAACGTCCCGGATCCTTGCCGGTGGTCGCGGTGATTTCGGCTGCGAGCAGCCCGAGGATGATGCCGTCCTTGTCCGTGGTCCAGACCGAACCGTCGCGGGAGAGGAAGCTTGCACCGGCGCTCTCCTCCCCGCCAAAGCATAAACTGCCGTCGAGCAAGCCCGCCGAAAACCACTTGAAACCCACCGGCACTTCGATGAGGCGGCGGCCGAGGCCCGCGACCACGCGGTCGATCAGCGCGCTCGACACCAGGGTTTTGCCCACCGCGGTCGTCGCCGGCCATTGCGGCCGGTGCGTGAGCAGATAGTGGATCGCGACCGCGAGATAGTGGTTCGGGTTCATCAGGCCCGCCGAGGGGGTGACGATGCCGTGGCGGTCCGCGTCGGTGTCGTTGCCCCAGGCGATGTCGAAGCGCTGCGCCAGGCCGACCAGGCCCGCCATCGCGTAGGGGCTGGAGCAATCCATGCGTATCTTGCCGTCGTGGTCGAGCGTCATGAAACCGAACGTCGGATCGACCTTGGGATTGACCACATCGATGTCCAGCCCGTAATGCGCCGCGATCGGCTTCCAGTAAGCGACCGCCGCACCGCCTAAGGGATCGGCGCCGATCTTGAGTCTGGCCGCCCGGATCGCGTCCATGTCGATCACGCTGCCGAGGTCGGCGATGTAGGGCGCGGCGAAATTCTCGGCGCGCGTGCTCGCGGCAGCGAGCGCCTCGGCATAAGGCAGGCGCTTTACCTCTTTATTGCCCTGCGCGAGCAGCGCGTTGGCGCGCTGCTCGATCCAGCCGGTGACGTCCGTATCCGCGGGGCCGCCGTTGGGCGGGTTGTACTTGATGCCGCCGTCCGCCGGCGGATTGTGCGAGGGCGTGATGACGATGCCGTCGGCGCGCGCCGCGCCGCGCGCGCCGTTGTTCTTGCTATTGTGCGCGAGGATCGCGCGCGAGATCACCGGCGTCGGCGTGTAGCCCGCGCCGCTCTGGAAGCGCGCGTCCACGCCATTGGCCGCGAGCACTTCGAGCGCGCTCTTCTGCGCCGGCGCCGACAGCGCATGCGTGTCCATGCCGAGGTAGAGCGGGCCGGCGATGCCCAGTCGCGCGCGCTGCTCGCATACTGCCTGCACGATGGCGAAGATGTGCGCCTCGTTGAAGCTGCGCGCGAGCGCGCTGCCGCGATGGCCGCTGGTGCCGAACGCGACGCGCTGCGCCGGGTCGTTCGCGTCGGGTGCGTCGCGATAGGCGCGCAGCAGGGCGGCGAGGTCTATCAGCGCTGCAGCGGGGGCCGGTTTGCCGGCGAGCGGATCGACCATGGTTTTTTCCTGCCTTGGACGCAAGGGGATTTCGCAGCTTGCCTTATTGTCGCCATTTGTGCGCACCGGCGCATCCCGCAACCGGTCCGCAGTTTGACCTGGATCAAGCAAAAGCGTTCGTCGCCGCCGCAAAATACGCAGCGCAAATATTTCGGGCAGGCTCGAAGCTGCCATCGGCAGCGGTCTCCCGCACAAGGCGGCACCAACAATGCAGTGGAAACCAGAATATGCGATCGGCATAGCGGAAATCGACAGGCAGCACCAGACCCTGATCGAATTCGTCACCGAATTCGAGGATGCGGTCGCGGGGAAGGTGCACTGGAACACGGTACAGCCGCTGATCGTGCGCGCGCGCGAGTTCGTCAAATTCCACTTCGCGGTGGAAGAGTCCCTGATGCAGATCGTCAATTATCCGCGGCTCGTCGCGCACCGCGCCGAGCATCTTTACGTGCTGAAGCAGTTTGCGGCGCTCGAACACAGGGTATTGCGCCAGGAGATGAAGGCCGAACTCATGCCGCTGATCAGCGCCTGGCTGGTGGATCACATGACCGACAGCGACGGACCGTTCGGGCGCTACGCCCTCGGTTTCGCGTCTGCATCGCGGGCGGCCTGATTCGGCCGCGCGGCGGCGCGCGCCCGCCGTTGATTTAGATCAAGCGTGCCGCAGCGGCCTGGGCTAGCATCTGCGCTGATACGCCGGAGCCCGCTGCCTGTATAGTTTGGATCCGGCCGCCATCCCGCCGCAGCGCGCGGGGCACAACCAGGAGCCCAGCATGACCGCCATCAGCCGTTATCCCGTCCCCAAACTCGAAGACCTGCCGCAGGACATCCGCGAGCGCATCGTCGCGGTGCAGGAAAAATCGGGCTTCGTGCCCAATGTGTTTCTCACGCTCGCGCACCGCCCGGACGAGTTCCGCGCGTTCTTCGCCTATCACGACGCGCTCATGGAAAAGCAAAGCGGCCTGACCAAGGCCGAGCGCGAAATGATCGTGGTCGCCACCTCCGGCGCCAACCAGTGCCAGTACTGCGTGGTCGCGCACGGCGCGATCCTGCGCATACGCGCGAAAAACCCGCTGCTCGCCGATCAGGTCGCGGTCAATTACCGCAAGGCCGACATCACGCCGAAGCAGCGCGCGATGCTCGATTTCGCGATGAAGACCGCGCTCGAGCCCTGGACCATCAGCGATGCCGATTTCGACACGCTGCGCGGCCACGGCTTTTCCGACGAAGACATCTGGGACATAGGCGGCGTCGCCTCGTTCTTCGCGCTGTCGAACCGCATGGCCAACCTGATCAACATGCGGCCCAACGACGAGTTCTACAACCTCGGGCGCGAGAAGCGCTAGCGCGGGCGCAAGGCAAATGCGGCTGCTCGCAGTCTGGCTGATCAACGCGCTGTCGCTGCTGGCGGTGTCCTATCTGCTGCCTTCGGTCCGCGTCGACAGCCTCTACGTCGCGCTGGTGACGGCGTTGCTGCTGGGACTGATCAACTCCCTGATCCGGCCGCTGCTGATCCTCGTCACTCTGCCGCTCACCGTCCTCACCCTGGGGCTGTTCACCTTGGTGATCAACGGCCTGTTGTTCTGGTTCGTGGCTTCGTTCGTCGAAGGCTTTCGCGTCGGCGGCTTTTGGTCGGCATTCTGGGGCGCGATCGTCTACAGCCTGATTTCGTCGGTGGCAAGCTGGCTGGTATTGCGCCCGCCGCCGCCTCCGCCCGCGCCGCCCCCCGACTACATCGATTCGACCTCGCGCCGGCTGTAGCAGGCGAGCTCAAGCTCGCTCCTACAACGTGCTCCCGGCTGCAGTCACAAGCGGTGCCACAGCCACGCGAGCGCCCACAGGCCGAGCATCGACATGAACGCGACCGGCGCCCACACATAGAGCCGGCGCTGGCGCTGGCGCAGGCGTTCGGACTCCGCGCGCGCGGCTGCCATCAGAGCGGCAAGGCGCGCGGCCGGATCGGCAGCGGCGGCGGCGCCGGGCGCGGCGCCGGGTGCAGCGTGCTTGGGCGATGCGGGCGCGCCAGTTGCGGGCGCCGGTTTTGCTTCGGCGCGCGGCTGCGCGGTTGCAGGATTTGGCGCGAACTCGGCGCGCGCCTGCGCGATCAGTGCAGCTTCGCGCGCGGAGAGCTTGTCCTTAGCCATTGCCGAAGCTCACAACAGCACGATGTCGAACTGCTCCTGGCTGTAGCTCGACTCGGCCTGCATCGACACCGGCTTGCCGATGAAGTCCTCGAGCATCGCGAGCGACTGCGACTCGTCCTCCAGGAACAGATCGATCACCACTTGCGCCGCGAGGATGCGGAACTCGCGCGCGTTGAACTGGCGCGATTCGCGCAGGATCTCGCGCAGGATTTCGTAGCACACGGTACGTGCGGCCTTGACCTCGCCCCGGCCGCCGCAGGTGGGGCAGGGCTCGCACAGCACGTGCGCGAGCGATTCGCGCGTGCGCTTGCGCGTCATCTCCACCAGGCCGAGCTGGGTGAAGCCGCTCACGGTCATGCGCGTGCGGTCGCGCGCGAGCGCCTTGTTGAATTCGGCGAGCACTGCGGCGCGATGCTCCGCGCTTTCCATGTCGATGAAGTCGACGATGATGATGCCGCCGAGGTTCCTGAGGCGCAGCTGGCGCGCGATCACCTGCGCCGCCTCCAGGTTGGTCTTGAAAATGGTGTCGTCGAAATTGCGCAGGCCGACGAAGCCGCCGGTGTTGACGTCGATGGTGGTCATCGCCTCGGTCTGGTCGATGATGAGGTAGCCGCCCGACTTCAGGTTGACGCGGCGCGCGAGCGCCTTTTCGATTTCCTCTTCGACCCCGTACAAGTCGAACAGCGGCCGCTCGCCGGTATAGTGGTCCACGCGCGCGAGCACGTTCTGCATGTAATCGCGCGCGAACGCCTGCAGCTTGATGAAATTCTCGCGCGAATCGATCAGGATGCGGCCGGTGTTCTCGTTGACGAAATCGCGCAGCACGCGCTGCGCCAGC
>JAJZPQ010000132.1 GCA_021811085.1 Pseudomonadota bacterium
TGTTCGATCAGCTGCTTTTGCCGATCGACGCCGGAGAGGTCGGACAGCCGGATCTTGTGCGGATGCGCGACCGGCTGCAGATGGCCGTGGCCGCCCGCCTTGCGCCAGCGATAGGCGATGCTCGCGTTCCAATCCACCGGCGGCTGCACCGCCGGCAGCAGGACTTCGAGGCGCGCCACCAGCGCTTCGGCGCGCTGCAGAAATTTGGCTAATTCGTCCATGCTGTTCAACTGCGGTAATCCGCATTAATGGAAACGTACTCGTGCGAAAGATCGCAGGTCCACAGCGTGGTCTCGGCCTTGCCGCGGCCGAGCTCCACGCGCACCGTGATTTCGCTTTGCCGCATCACGCGCTGGCCGTCCTCCTCGCGGTAGGCCGGGTTGCGGCCGCCGTCCTTGGCCACCTGCACCTCGTCCAGATACAGCTGCACCCGGCCGACGTCGAGATCGGCAATGCCAGCGTAGCCGATCGCGCAAAGCAGCCGCCCGAGATTGGGGTCGGAGGCGAAAAACGCGGTCTTCACCAGCGGCGAGTGCGCGATTGCGTACGCGACTTTGCTGCATTCGGCTTCGTTCGCGCCGCCTTCAACCTGCACCGTGATGAACTTGGTCGCGCCCTCGCCGTCGCGGATGATCGCCTGCGCCAGCCGTAGCGCGACCTCGCCGACGGCCGCGGCGAGCAGCGCAAAATCCGGGTGCTTCTCGCCGGTGATCGTCTCTGTCCCCGCGGCGCCGGTCGCTATCAGCATGAACGAGTCGTTGGTCGAGGTATCGCCGTCCACCGTGATGCGGTTGAACGAGCGTGCGGCAACCAGTGCCAGCATGCGCTGCAGCGCCGCCGGGCTTACCGCCGCGTCGGTGGCGACGAAACCGAGCATGGTCGCCATATCCGGGTGGATCATGCCCGCGCCCTTCGCGATTCCCGTCACGGTCACGCTCTTGCCGCTTAGACTGAGGCGACGCGAGCAGGCCTTGGGCACGGTGTCGGTGGTCATGATCGCCTCGGCCGCGCGCGCCCAGTTGTCCTCGCGGCAATCGGCGAGCGCGCGCGGCAGCGCCGCCACGATGCGCTCCAGCGGCAGCGGCTCCATGATCACGCCGGTGGAAAACGGCAGGATCTGCGCCGGCTTGCAGCCGAGCAAGACAGCAAGCTCGGCACAGGTCTGTCTTGCGCGCGCCAGACCTTCGTCGCCGGTGCCGGCATTGGCATTGCCGGTGTTCACCAGCAGCGCGCGTATGGGCTGGGCGAGCGCGAGATTTTCCTTGCACACGATCACCGGTGCGGCGCAGAAGCGGTTCTGCGTGAACACGCCGGCCACGCTCGCGCCCTCGGCCAGGCGCAAGACCAGCAGGTCCTTGCGCTCCGCCTTGCGCACGCCGGCCTCGGCCACGCCCAGGGCGGCGCCCTTCACGGGCAGCAGGTCTTCGGGTTTCGGCGGAACTAAATTGACGGCCACTGCCCACTCCGGTTCAGGTGAGTTTCCCGTGGCATTGCTTGTACTTCTTGCCCGAGCCGCAGGGACAGGGGTCATTGCGCCCGATCTTGCCCATCTCGCGCACGAACGGACGCTCCTTGGCCTTCTCCTTGGCAGTCTCGTCGTTCGCATCGGCAGCCAGCGCCTCGTCGTAGCCGGCGTGCTGGTACTTGACGTTTTCGACCGCGGCCACCGGCTCCGCCGCCGCTTCGGCCAGCTCGGTCTCCGAGCTCACCTGTACCGCGGCCAGCGTCTTGGTGACCTCCAGCTTGACGCTTTCGAGCATGCTCGCGAACAGCTCGAACGCTTCGCGCTTGTACTCCTGCTTCGGGTTCTTCTGCGCATAACCGCGCAGGTGTATGCCCTGGCGCAGGTGATCGAGCGCGGCCAGGTGCTCGCGCCAATGCTGGTCCAGCGTGGTAAGCATTACCCAGCGTTCGTACTGGTGCAGGGCTTCGGCCGGCGCGGGTCCGAATTTTTCCTGGTACAAGCGGTCGGCTTCGGCCACCGTTTTTTCCAGCAGCGCCTGATCGTCCAGATTGGCGTCCGCCTCGAGCCAGGATTTGAGCGGGATCACGAACTGCAGTTCCGCCGCCAGCGCTTTCTCCAGGCCGGGCACATCCCACTGCTCCTCCACGCTTTCCGGCGGAATGTGGGCGCGGAAAATATCGCTCACCACGCCCTGGCGCAGCGAAGTGATGGTTTCGCTCACGTCGCCGCTCTCGAGCAATTCGTTGCGCTGCTCGTAGATGACCTTGCGCTGGTCGTTGGCGACATCGTCGTACTCGAGCAGCTGCTTGCGAATGTCGAAGTTGTGCGCCTCGACCTTGCGCTGCGCCGACTCGATCGAGCGCGATACCCAGGAACTTTCGATCGCCTCGCCCTCGGGCATTTTCAGCCGCTGCATGATCGCCTTCACGCGGTCGCCGGCAAATATGCGCAGCAGCGGATCCTCCAGCGACAGGTAAAAGCGCGACGAGCCCGGATCGCCCTGGCGGCCGGAACGGCCGCGCAGCTGGTTGTCGATGCGGCGCGACTCGTGGCGCTCGGTGCCGATGATGTGCAAGCCGCCGGCGGCGATGACCTTGGCGTGCAGCTGCTGCCATTCCTCGCGCAGCGCCAGGATGCGGCGCTCTTTCTCAGCCTCGTCCACGCCCTCGTCGGCGCGCAGAATATCGATCGTCTTCTCGACGTTGCCGCCGAGCACGATGTCGGTGCCGCGGCCGGCCATATTGGTGGCGATGGTCACCATCTTCGGCCGGCCGGCCTGCACTACGATCTCCGCCTCGCGCGCGTGCTGCTTCGCGTTGAGCACCTGGTGCGGCAGCTTGTGCTTTTCCAGCATGCCCGCGAGCAGCTCGGAATTCTCGATCGACGTGGTCCCGACCAGCACCGGCTGGTCTTTGTCGTAGCACTCCTTGATCGCTGCAATGATGGCGTCGTTTTTTTCCTTGGTCGTCTGGTATACCAGGTCCTCGCGGTCGTCGCGCACCATCGGCTTGTGCGTGGGCACCACTAGCGTTTCCAGGCCGTAGATTTCCTGGAACTCGTAGGCCTCGGTGTCGGCCGTGCCGGTCATCCCCGCGAGCTTTTCGTACATGCGGAAATAATTCTGGAACGTGATGGTCGCGAGCGTCTGGTTCTCGTTCTGGATCGAGACGTTCTCCTTCGCCTCCACCGCCTGGTGCAGCCCGTCGGACCAGCGCCGCCCCGACATCAGGCGCCCGGTGAATTCGTCGACGATAATGACCTCGCCCTCCTGCACCACGTAGTGCGTGTCGCGCAGGAACAGATGGTGCGCGCGCAATGCCGCGTACAGGTGGTGCATCAGGTTGATGAAAGAAGGCTCGTACAGGCTGCGCCCCTCGGGCAGCAGGCCGACGCGCGCGAGCAGCTGCTCGGCATGCTCGTGCCCGGCCTCCGTCAGCAGCACCTGGCGCGATTTCTCGTCCATGGAGAAGTCGCCCGGGCCGTTCTCCTCCATCTGGCGCACCATCAGCGGCGCGACTTCGTTCATGCGGTAATACAGGTCGGTGTGGTCCTCGGCCTGGCCGGAGATGATCAGCGGCGTGCGCGCCTCGTCGATCAGGATCGAGTCGACCTCGTCGACGATGGCGTAATGCAGGTGCCGCTGGTAGCGGTCGGCTACCTGCATCGCCATGTTGTCGCGCAGATAGTCGAATCCGAATTCGTTGTTGGTGCCGTAGGTGATGTCGGACGCGTAAGCCTGCTGCTTCACGTCGGCGGCGCTCTGCGACAGGTTCACCCCGACCGTGAGTCCGAGGAAGCGGTAGACGCGGCCCATCCATTCGGCGTCGCGGCTCGCGAGGTAATCGTTCACCGTGACGATGTGCACCCCTTTGCCCGGCAACGCATTCAGATAGGCCGGCAGCGTGGCGACCAGGGTCTTGCCCTCGCCGGTGCGCATTTCCGCGATCTTGCCCGCATGCAGGATCATGCCGCCGATCAGCTGCACGTCGAAGTGGCGCATATTGAGCACGCGCTTGCTCGCCTCGCGCACTACCGCGAAAGCTTCCGGCAGCAGCTCGTCCAGCGCCTCGCCCTTGGCCAAGCGCTCCCTGAATTCCGCGGTTTTGGCGCGCAGCGCCTCGTCCGACAGTGCGGATATCTCGGGCTCGAGTGCGTTGATGCGCTGAACCGACTTGTTGTAGCGTTTGATCAGCCGGTCGTTGCGGCTGCCGAAAATGCGGGTGAGGATGCGGGTGAACATTAACAGGTGTGGGGGGAGAATCCGGGAAAGAGCGCGGATTTTACCATGCCTACCCCGGCCAAAACGGCCGAAACAGTCCAGTCAGGAAGCAGCAGGAAATCCGTGCACACACCCGGAGCGCTGCGCAAACGCAACGCTCGACTGAATGAAGAATGCGCGCGCTGCCGCGGCGGCCGCGCGGCACCGCCCTTCTATTTCACCGCGATCAGCTTCGTCTTGGCGCCGGCGGCCGAAGCGTGAAGGAAGCGGTTGGGATTCTGCGCCACGCCCTTATAGCGCACTTCGAAATGCACATGCGGCCCGGTGGAGCGCCCGGTGGATCCGGATAGGGCGATGACCGCACCGCGCTGCACCACGTCGCCCGCCTTGACCAGCAGTTTCGAGTTGTGCGCATAGCGGGTGGTGAAGTCGTTGCCGTGATCGATGTCGACCACGTAGCCGTACTGAGGATGAAATTCCGCGACAACCACTACACCGCCCGCCGCAGCGTGTACGGGAGTGCCTGTTTCGACCATGAAATCGATGCCCTCGTGCATCGCGTTCTGCCCGGTGATCGGGTCGATGCGCCAGCCGAAACTGGATGCGTTCCAGTCCACGTCCACGGGCCGTGCCGTCGGCATGAGCTTTTTCTTGGCTGTCGCGTCGAACAGCCGGTTCTCGAGTATGTCCATGTAGTCGAAACGGTTCTCCACATGTTTGGACAAGGCGTCGAGCTGGCCGGTAAGCTCGTTCATCGACAGGTCCTGCACCGGAATACCGCTGG
>JAJZPQ010000133.1 GCA_021811085.1 Pseudomonadota bacterium
TCCTTGTATTCGGCCACGATCTTGTCCTGCTCCAGGCCGGTGAGCCGCTGCAGGCGCATTTCCAGGATCGCCTGCGCCTGCGCGTCGGACAGGTGATAGCCGCCTTCGACCAGGCCGAAATGCGCCGCGAGGCCGTCCGGGCGCGAAGCGTCGGCCGCGGCGCGCTCGAGCATCTCCGCCACCAGCGGCGAGCGCCAGGCCTTCGCCATCAGCGCCACCTTCGCCTCGGGCGGCGTCTGCGACTGCTTGATCAGCGCAATGATCTCGTCGACGTTGGACAGCGCCACCGCCAGGCCTTCGAGGATATGGCCGCGCTCGCGCGCCTTGCGCAATTCGAACACGGTGCGCCGCGTCACCACCTCGCGCCGGTGCGCCAGGAACGCGTCGAGCATCTGCTTCAGGTTCAACAGGCGCGGCTGGCCGTCGACCAGCGCCACCATATTGATGCCGAACGTGTCCTGCAGCTGGGTCTGCTTGTACAGGTTGTTGAGCACCACCTCGGGCAGCTCGCCGCGCTTCAATTCGAACACCACGCGCATGCCGGATTTATCCGACTCGTCGCGGATTTCGCTGATGCCTTCGAGCTTTTTCTCGTTGACCAGCTCGGCGATGCGCTCGAGCAGGCTCTTCTTGTTCACCTGGTAGGGCAGCTCGTCGACGATGATCGCCTGGCGGTTGCCTTTTTCCATGTCTTCAAAATGGGTGCGCGCGCGCATGATCACGCGGCCGCGGCCGGTGCGATAGCCCTGGTGCACGCCGGCCAGGCCGTAGATGATCCCGGCCGTGGGGAAATCCGGCGCCGGAATGATCTCGATCAGCTCGTCGATGCTGATGCCGGGGTTGGCGAGCAGGGCCAGACCCGCGTCGACCACCTCGGCCAGATTGTGCGGCGGAATATTGGTCGCCATGCCCACGGCGATGCCCGAGGAGCCGTTGATCAGCAGGTTCGGGATGCGCGTCGGCAGCGCCGTCGGCTCCATCTCCTTGCCGTCGTAATTGGGGACGAAATCGACGGTTTCCTTGTCGATGTCGGCAAGCAACTCCGAGGAAATGCGCTCCAGCCGGCACTCGGTGTAGCGGTAGGCCGCGGCCGAATCGCCGTCGATGGAGCCGAAATTGCCCTGGCCGTCGATGAGCGTGTAGCGCATGGAAAAATCCTGCGCCATGCGCACCAGCGCCTCGTAAGTGGCCGAATCGCCGTGCGGGTGATACTTGCCGAGCACCTCGCCCACGATACGCGCGCACTTCACGTAAGGCCGGTTCCATACATTGTTCGATTCGTGCATCGCGAACAGCACGCGCCGGTGCACCGGCTTCAGGCCGTCGCGCACGTCCGGCAGGGCCCGCCCCACGATCACGCTCATGGCGTAATCGAGGTACGACCGACGCATTTCCTCTTCGAGGCTTACCGGCAGGGTTTCTTTGGCAAACTGTTCCATGACCAGCGGATTATTTGATTGGTTGCTGCAAAACTGGGGCGCTCAGAGGAACCTGTCCCCGGATCGTCACTACCCCAAAAAAAGTGCCGCAATTCGCGGCTGAAAAAAGCATTGAAGTTTAGCACGCGCAGCACCATTCTGGCCATCCGAACTGCGCGAATTTCGGCCTCGCCGCACTCGTTTGCCCAACCCCAAATCGCGGTTCTGCGGTATCCTGCGGCCCAACCGCGGCGTGGAAGCCCCAACGAATTGCCTGGTGCGAACGTGCAAGCCATAGATCTGCTGATAGACGCGCGCTGGGTCATCCCGGTCAGCCCGGCCGGGCGCGTGCTGGAACACCATAGCGTCGCCGTGCACGACGGGCGCATACTCGCCGTGTTGCCGGCGGCCGAGGCGCATGCAGCCTATCTTGCGGCCGAGCGCGTAGCGCTGCCCGATCATGCGCTCATTCCCGGCCTGGTCAATCTGCATACCCATGCGTCCATGGCGCTCATGCGCGGACTGGCCGACGACATGACGCTAATGCACTGGCTGCAGGACCGTATTTGGCCGGCCGAGGCCAAGCACGTGACGCCGCAATTCGTCTATGACGGCACGCTGCTCGCCTGCGCTGAAATGCTGCGCGGCGGGATCACCTGCTTCAACGACATGTATTTCTACCCCGGCGAGGCGGCGCGCGCCGCGCTCGACATGGGCATGCGCGCAGCGCTGGGCCTGATCGCGATCGATCTCCCCACCGCCTACGCCTCCGACGCCGAAGACTATATAGCCAAAGGCCTGGCCCTGCGCGACAGCTTGCGCGAGCAACCGCTGCTTTCGTTCTGCATGGCGCCGCACGCGCCCTATACCGTCAGCGACAAGACTTTTTCACGGCTCATCACCCTGGCCGAGGAACTCGACCTGCCGATGCACATGCATGTGCACGAAACCCAGGAGGAGATCGGCCGCAGCATCGCGCAGCATGGGATGCGCCCGCTGGACCGGCTGCATCGCCTGGGCCTGGTCGGTCCCAACCTGATCGCAGTGCATGCGATACAGCTCACAGCGGAGGAAATCGCGCTGCTGGTGCAAAACGGCAGTTCGGTCGCGCATTGCCCGTCGTCCAACCTCAAGTTCGCCAACGGGTTTGCGCCGGTGGCGCGCATGCTCGCGCAGGGCCTCAACGTCGGCCTCGGAACCGACGGTTCGGCCAGCAATAACCGCCTCGACCTGTTCCAGGAAATGCGGCTGGCGGCGCTGCTCGCCAAGGCGCTGAGCGGCGACGCGCACACCCTGCCGGCCCAGCGGGCTTTGTCCATGGCAACGCTGGACGGCGCGCGCGCGCTGCGCCTGGATCATGCGATCGGGTCGGTCGAACCCGGTAAATTCGCCGACCTGACCGCGGTCGAGTTTAACGCGCCTGACATGTTGCCTTGCTACGATCCGATCTCGCACCTGGTCTATGTCGCCGGGCGCGAAAATGTCAGCCACGTCTGGGTCGCCGGGCGCCTGCTGGTAGAGCGCAGAGAGCTGAGAAACCGCCCGAAAAATGATCTGGAAAACCTGATCGTTTTGTGGCAAAATAGGTTGTCAACCGAAACAAGGGTTTAGCGTTAAGCCGAAATCCGTAAGCAGTTTCTGCGGTGGAAAACGATTTGAACTTTATACGAGGGGAAAACATGAACAACACAGCAAAACGATTCGCTTTAGTCCTTTCCGCCGCGCTTATGCTCGGCCTCGGCTTGACCAGCGCCTATGCGGAAAATGAGGGGTATCTGGTGGCACCGACCTCCGGTGTCGTAGTCAAAAATCCGTTCGGCCTGTGCTGGCACACCGGCTACTGGACGCCGGCCATGGCGACCCTGGAATGCGATCCGGACCTGGTGCCGAAGAAAGCCGCCCCCGCGCCCGCGCCGGCGCCCGCTGCAGCACCCGCGCCGGCGCCTGCGCCTAAACCCGCACCGAAGCCCGTCACCGAAAAAGTGACCATGGCGGCCGAAACCAACTTCGACTTCGACAAAGCCGTGCTCAAGCCCGAAGGCAAGGCCCGCTTGGATGACCTGGTAGGCAAACTGAAGGCGGTGAACCTGGAAGTCATCATCGCGATCGGCCATACCGACAGCATCGGCACCAAGGCCTATAACCAGAAGTTGTCGCTGCGCCGCGCCAACGCGGTCAAGGCTTACCTGGTGAGCAAAGGCATTGAAGCCAACCGCATCTACACCGAAGGCAAGGGTGAAACGCAGCCTATCGCCGACAACAAGACCAAGGAAGGACGCGCCAAGAACCGCCGCGTCGAAATCGAAGTGGTCGGAAGCCGTCAAGGCAATTAAAGCAGGCCTCCACTAGCCTTTAAAAAGCCCTGCGCAAGCGGGGCTTTTTTATTTAGACTGTAGACACCATGAACGCCGACCCGCAGGAACTGGCCAAATTCAGCGAACTGGCCCACCGCTGGTGGGATCCGAGCAGCGAGTTCAAGCCGCTGCACGAAATCAATCCGCTGCGCCTGGGCTGGATCGACGGCATCGCCGCACTGAACGGCAAAGCCGTGGTCGACGTCGGCTGCGGCGGCGGCATTCTGGCCGAAGCCATGTCGAAGCTGGGTGCGCGCGTCAAAGGCATAGACCTCTCGGAAAAGGCGCTGAAAGTCGCCATGCTGCACCTGTACGAGTCGCGCCTGGAGGTGAACTACGAAGAGATCAGCGCCGAGCGCCTGGCCGAGCGCGAGGCGGGGCAATACGACGCGCTCACCTGCATGGAACTGCTGGAACACGTGCCGGATCCCGCAAGCACCGTCGGCGCCTGCGCCAAGCTGGTCAAGCCGGGCGGACATGTTTTCTTTTCCACCATCAACCGCAACCCCAAGTCCTACCTGTTCGCGGTGATCGGCGCCGAATACATCCTGCGCCTGCTGCCGCGCGGCACGCACGATTACGCGAAATTCCTCAAACCTTCCGAATTGGCACGGCATTGCCGCGCCGCGGGCCTGACCCTCAAATCGGTGATCGGCATGGGCTACAACCCGATTACCAAAGTCTACGCGCTCAACGACGACGCCAGCGTCAATTACCTGATGCACTGCGTGCGCGATGCTTAGGCGGTTTGACGATACGAGGGGATATCCCCCGAGGGGACTTCCTTCGGGGCGCATCCCCTCGTGCTCCCCTAAGTCAGGGCGTGTTTCAGAGTCAAGCGGGTTTGCAGTATCTCTCGTCTAATCGGCATTGCGTCTGGCCTTGAAACACGCTCTCAAGGTTTCCGCCCGCGCGGTGCTGTTCGATCTGGACGGCACGCTCGCGGACACGGCGCCCGACCTCGCGCGCGCGCTCAATCGCGTGCGCGCCGCGCATGGTCTCGGGCCGATGCCGGTCGAAACCACCCGGCCCTACACTTCCAGCGGCGCGCGCGGCCTGCTCAAAGTCGGATTCGGCCTGGAGCCCGAGGATGCGCGCTACGAGGCGCTCAAGTCGCAGTTTCTCGAATTCTACGCAGCCGACATTTGCGTGGATACGCGGCTGTTCGACGGCATGGCCGAACTGCTGG
>JAJZPQ010000008.1 GCA_021811085.1 Pseudomonadota bacterium
GGTCGGCGAGTAGCGGGGGGGGGGGGCGGCCTGGCCCAGCGCCGCCGTGTGCGTTGCGCTGCGTTCCTGTCTTGGTCCCGCCGCGCAATGCCGTGCGGGGCCTGATCAGCCCGGCCATCGCGCGAAACGCGGCATCCTAGTCCTTCGCGATCTGCGACACCGGCAGCGCATGCCTCGGCTTGCGATAAAAGATCACGACCGAGTCGTGAAAGCGGATTTCGTCGAGGAGCGTGGTGATGCGCGGCACGTCGAGCGCCGCCAGCCGTTTCTCGTCATCCAGTATGAATGCCCGAACCTTGGAGGGGTGAGCGGCATCCTCGATATAATGTGCGTGCATGACGTCGACCAGCGACTTTGCCATCTCCATAAAGGAGAATTCGGTGTCGCGAAAGGCTTGGAAGTAGTTCGAATGCGTGTCCTCGACAAAGTAGATGCCGTCGTCGTTCAGCCCTTCGAGGAAAAGATAGTTGAAGCTGGCGAGCATGTGCGAGGCGACATGGCTTCCATCGTCGATGATCAAGTCAAACGGACCAAATTCCTCCACCACGGATTGCAGGAACGGCTGATCAGCCTGCGAACCGATGCGCACATGCATGCCGCGCGCGGGGTCCGCGCATTCACGGCAGCGCGGGTCGATATCGATACCGACAATTTGCGTATCGGCATGAAAATATTCGCGCCAAAGCTTAAGCGAAGCGCCGCGGTAAACGCCGATTTCCATGACTTTGATCGGCCGCGCGCGCAGCGGCGCAAAGGTGCGTTCATAGATTGGAAAATAGTGATGCCATTTCTGGCCGTGCGGAAACCTGGACCAGATCGAGAACAACGGCCCCGCCGGCTGTTGCGGCGAAGGCTCGGCGCGCCAGGTGACTGAATCCATGAGGGCCGGCGCCAGCGTTTCGCGATGTGCGCGGCCAAATTCGAAGCGCGTATGTTTGGTTTGGGCGGGTTGCGGCGCGCGCGGCGCCGCGGGCTGCGACGGGCGCAGCAACCTTCCCAAGAAAGTGCGGAGCGGGAGCGGCGCAAGGCGCCGGTGCCCGTCGGTCTGCGGTTTTGCCGACAACATCGTGCTCGACTGCGGGCTTGCCGGCGCCGGGGGTAACGGGAAATTGTACATGCCGAACCGCAGCGCGTGATTTGCCAAGAGATCCGGATCCTGTTGTGGCGCGAAAATGAGCGGGAGTCCCGGATCGTGGTATATCCAGGTCCCCGCGCGCCCCGCTCTGAAGGCGAAGCAGTACTTGCCGCGCGTGTCCAGGATCTTGCCTTGCTCCCCGAATACTACGCCCCAGAGAAGTTGATCTGCGATGTTGTAGTCCACATCGCCGGCTTCGTGATTGAACCCGCCGTTTCTCGTCCAGATGCGCTCCAGAATCGCGGAACTGGTGAATCCGATGCCAGCCCCGGGGTGTTCCACATAGCCGTACTGGGGGAACTCGGCGCCAATGTTCAGCGGCGTGGATAGGCTGCACCCTGGTTCGCTTTGAAATATGTCCAGGAAGACCTGGTCGAAGTTGTCCTGCGTGGCTACGTAATCGTCCTCGACGAAGAACCACCACTTGTAACCGTCCCTGCGATACGCCTCATAGGCGTCGTGATATGAGCCGTAGGATTGGCCGCGATTCTCGCGCCTGCGAATGTCCACCAGCGGACCGGCATGTCTCCTCATCTCGTCGATCGCGCGGGTGATATGCGCCGGCTCATCTTGCATGAGCGGAAAATAGACCACGATTTTGTCTATGGAGTGCTGCAGCAGATTGAGGCGGCGGAGGTGCTCGCGGGCGTATATGAGCGGATCCGACTCATACCTGCTGTCTCGGCCGCGCCGCGTTCCCGTCCAGCTTGCGATGACGTAGCACAAGCCTTCCTTCATCGTCTCTTCCCCCTCCGCGTCCGGCGGACGAGGGGATCGACGTGCTCTGCCGACTCCCCGATTTCAGCGGTGTCGCGGTGCATTCTGCGCCACATCAATGCGTCCGAATATCTGCTGAATTCCACGTATTTGCACCTAACGGCGTATCCGGGTACGGGGCAAGGCCCCGCATTTCTTTTCGCGCGCAGCCCGCGTTGATTTGATCGCATTATACATACGATGCCCGCGGACCCGCCCGATCGAGGGCGGCGTATATGGATCGCGGCCGGGGCGTTCCGCGCCTGGCTGCGCATCCCCGCGCACGTGCCGGGCAGTGTGAATTCTCCGCTGCGCGGCAGACGCCGGCGTTACCAGCCTTCTCGCAACACCTCGCATATGCCGTCCACCTGCTCCAGGCTCATCCTGGTATGCAGGGGGAGGACGAGATACCTGTCGTCGATCGAATCCATCGCCGGGAAGGTCTCGTTGCAGCCGAATACCGTATATCGGTCGTTGCGAAAATGCGTCTGCGCGGACTCGATTCTGCGGCTGCGCAGTTTGAGCTGGCAGTCCATGCGCGCCTCGACCAGAATCGTAAACAGCCAGGCGGCGTGCTCCTTTCTCGGATCGAAGTCATCGACGATCCTGACGTCGGAAACATGATTCAGGTTTTCGACGTAGCGCCGGTAGAGCGCGCGGCGGTAAGCCAGGGTCTCGTCGAATTCCTCCAGGCCCGCGAGGCCGATGGCGGCACCGATGTCGGTCATCTGGTACTTGTAGCCCACCTCGGTTATGTCGTTCTCCCAGATGCCCTTTTGCTTGTCCGTGCGGTCGATGCCGAACCAGCGCAGCCGGCGGGCGAGAGGGGCGAGGCTTTCGTCGAGAAAGGTCACCAGCCCGCCGTCGCCGGTCGTGAGGTGCTTGATCGCCTGGAAACTGTACATCGTGAACTCGGAGATCGCGCCCAAGGGTTTGCCAGCGTACGTCGCACCCAGCGCATGCGCCGCGTCCTCGATGATCGGGATGCCGTATTGGTCGGCGAGGCTGCGTATCTCGGCCATATCGCAGGGCAGGCCGCCGTAATGCACGCAGACGATCGCCCTGCTGCGGTCGGAAATCTTGCGCTTCAGATCCTCGACCGAGAGATTCAGCGTGCGCGGATCGACATCGACGAACTTCGGCTTGGCGCCGATGTAGAGCAGCGGGATATTGGTCGCGGTACAGGTAAACAGCGGGACCAGGACTTCGTCGCCAGCCTTGATGCCGGCGAGCAGATAGGCCAGATGCAGCGCGTCGGTGCCCGAACCGGTGGATATGCAGGGGCCGGGCTGGTGAAACTGGGCGCGGAAGCGTGCCTCGAACAGGTCGACCTTCGGGCCCTGTCCAATCCAGCGGCTATCGAGGGTGTCACAAACGTATTCCTTCGCCTTCTTGGGGATGTGAGGGTGAAAGAGTACGATGCCTTCCTCGGTGGACATCATCGGAAGATCATTTTTTGGGGCTCTAGCCATGGCATCCTCTGACAGTGACACATTCCGCGTTTGCGCGGCAAGATCGATATCCGATTATCTATTTCTTAGGCGCTTGCGCAATCGAGTCCGGGACCGGATGACCAATAGTCCCGACGCGATCGGGTATTTGCAGCAGCTCCGCTTCTTTCTCAGCAAACCGTCAAACATCAAATTGTACATAGCGTGGATGGGTGCCAAACGGGCGGGCTATCTGCTGCTGCGCCGGGAATCCACAAGCTGCTTCATCACCGAGGCGGTCGATGAGCGCTTCCGCGAGGCTGGAGTAGCGACAGGACTAGTCCGCTTCGCACAGGAGTGCTGCGCTGATCTTACGGCGGAGATTCTATTGACAAACACTGCTTCGATCAAGCTCCATCAATCCGCGGGATTTCGGTTGACTGGAGACGACGGTCGAATCGCCATCTATCGCTTCAAGCGCGGACAATAACGCAGATCATGGAGATGCCGTATCAGATGCGTTCGAGAAAGGAAACGCACCAACAGTCGAAGCTGCGCGCGCATGCGGGCGCGGCGAGCGACAGCCACATCGCGAGCGCCTAATCGCGCCGGGCCGCGGTAGTTGGCGTGATCGCGCTACAGATCGCGCCGCCGCGGCTCCGTCCTGATCGAAAGGATAACCGCCGCGGGAAACTAGTCTAAACAGAATTCGCGCATCGCGGTTTTGGCCTGCGCAAGCAGGTCGCCCCGGGGAGCGGAACCGGTGTTGCGCAACAGGCGCATCGACGGGTACCACGGCGTATCGCCGCGGTCGAGCATCCAGCGCACCGCTGCTGGCCGGTTCAGCAGCAAGCAGACCGGTTTGCCCATTGCGCCGGCGAGATGGGCGCCGGCAAGCGCGGGGTCCGCCTCTACAGCATGCATCAGAAGGGCGTAGCCCTCTTCGCGGCGCTGCGACTCGAAAACAACCATGCCCAAGTTGGCGAGAGCGGGCGCATACGCGGGGCGGGTTGCAAGGGCAAGACGAAACAATTGCTCGGCCCGTGCCAGGTCACCCGCCTGCCATGCCTTGTTCCCTTGCTCGACAATGGCGTCAAGGTGCCTCGAATCAGATCGGGCGCCTCCCGTCGCGATCCTGTTCCGGCGCCAGAATTGCCAGAACCACGACATACCCCCTTGAGCTCCCTGGATACTTTCGCCACTCCGCATTATCGATCCATGCGTGATGGCTTGGATACGAAACATGCGACCTGCAACACTGTCAGTCCAATGGTAACGCACGCCACCTTGGCTTCTCGGTCCATATACAGCGTTGGTGTCCGGAATGAACTCGCTACGCTACTCTCAAAGCCAGTTTCTAAGCCTGGCAAGCAAACCCAAATTGCTGTGGCTGGTTGCCTTTGAAGCAAGCTCGCTGGATACATCATTGACAGGAGCCGACCAGTCGCCGGGGGAGCGCTGGCGGAAAATGCGCATGGTCGGATACCATGCGGCCCGCTCGGTGTTTCCGATCCAACGCCAGCATTGCACTGGCTTCATCAGCACCCAAACCGGCTTGCCCATCGCGCCGGCGAGGTGCGCCACCGAGGTGTCGACCGTAATCACTAGGTCGAGGTTGGCGATCAGTCCGGCGGTGTCGGAGAAATCCTGCAGGTCCGCGCTCCAGTCGCGAACTCGAAGGCCGTGCGGCCGGGTTCGCGCCTGCACCGCGGATGCGCCGACCTGCAGGCTGTGCAGTTCGACGCCGCGTATGCGCCCCAAGGGAGCGAGAAACGCAAGCGGCATGCTCTTCGATACGCCGGCAAGGAACAGGGTCCGGTCGTACTCGCGTCGGTCGCTCGACCAAACAACGCCGACGCGTAGCTTTGACGAGCTTCCCAGCCGGGTACGCCATTTCACCACCTGCTCCGCGCTCGCGCTCAGAAAAGGGGTGCTGCCCGGCACTTTGTCGGATAAGGTACCGAATATCCGGGCTAGACTCATCACAGGGCAATGCACATCGAAAGGCGGCAGCACAAAGCCGGCCCTGGTTACAAGGCTCGCGCCAGGGACCGAAGTCGCCAAGCCTGCGAGCTCCGGCTGGACATCCAATATAACCCGGGCGCCACGCGCAGCAACGAGAGGAACATAGCGTAGAAACTGCAGCGTATCGCCGAAGCCCTGTTCCCACCACAGCAGCACGGTCTTCCCGGCGACGTCCTCTCCTCCCCATTGCGGCTGCGGATACGCGCGCGCATAGCGCTGCATCTCCGGTATCCGCCAGCGCCACTCGAACTCCTCGAAGCCCCTAATCCAGTCTCCCTGGTAGAGCAGGTCGTGAGCGAGGTTCCAGTGCGCCTCCGCGTAGTCGGGCCTGAGTTCGATCGCGCGTCGATAAGCGGTAATCGCATCTTCGAAGCGAAGCCGGCAACTAAGCAGGTTGCCCAAATTGAAATGCCCTTCGGCGATGTCGGGACGGAGCTCGATCGCCGCACGAAGATGTGTTTCCGCTTCATCGATCTCGCCCAACTCGTACTGGACGAGCCCTAGATTCAGACGAACCTCTGCGCTCTCCGGGCAGATCTCAAGCGCCCGGGCAAGGGTGTCACTGGCGCCCTCGAGATCGCCGCATTTGTGAAGCGCCGCGCCTAGGTTGCACATGACCGGCCAACAACTGGCGTCCGCGGCGAGTGCGAGGCGGTAGGCTGCGACTGCTCCGGCCCAGTCCCCATTCGACTGCAACACCGCGCCACGTTCAGCCAGTGCGGCTGCGCTAGATAGGTTCATGAACGCGGCAGCCCAAGCAGCGCCGCGATTTTCCCTAGGAGCATGAAGTTAGGCGATTCGCGAGAATATTTTGCAATGCACTATACTTTGCCGGTGGAATCTTCGCAACGCGCATGCAGGGCATGAGTATCGCACCGCCGATGAATCTCGTTAGTGCACATGCGAGAACGATGCGACTCAGGGTTGCTTAAGCATGCGCTGCGGAGAACCGATATTGACCGAGACGCTGCGATCAAAGATACTTGAATCCTCGCGTAATCGGATTGCGCGTTCACAGCGGTGATCGGTCGGCGGGCGATGCGAATCGAACTCACGCAGGGACCTTAGGACGCTACAAGACGCACCTTGAACTTCACCTGTTAGCGCCGCTCGATCTTACGTAGATGAGTTGCTGTTTGAGAACTAGGGTCGCGAAGGCTCGGCGAGAGGACATCTGATGCGACGCCCGATCCTAATGAATTGGGAGGCCAGCAACACCTTCGGCTGGGGCCTGCTCGGCCTCAATATCTTTGCCCAATGGGCCAACGATTCCGATGTACAGCCGCTGATGGGTTTTCCGATCAGCGACGGCAGCGTGCAGTGCGTCGATCCGCTGCGAATCGCCTCGCTTGCTTCCGCGCGCAACGACTCGAATCAGTTTCTCGCCGAACTCGAAAGGATTGGTCCGCGATTGTTGCGCGATCTGCAGGTTGTGACGGTGGATGCGCTGGGTAATGGCTTTACGTGCGAAAACGCGCAGAGAGTCGGTATCCGCAACGTTGGTCGTTGCATCTTTGAGAACACGCGCACCGATGGCGCCGAAGCGGGCCTGGCCAAGTACGACAGCCTGCTATGCGCCTCGCGCTGGAATGCCGAATTGCTGCGGGCGTGCAGCAGCAAGCCGGTAACGATGATCCACGAGGGCATCGATCATGCAATGTTCTTCCCGGGCCCCCGATCGGGCATGAATGCGGGGCGTTTTTTTGTTTTTACAGGCGGCAAGATCGAGCACCGCAAGGCGCAGGATCTGGCGCTGCTGGCCTTCCGCGAGTTTGCGGCACGGCATGACGATGCGGTGCTTGTGGCGGCCTGGCACTCGCCGTGGCCACAGGTCTCGGTGGGCTTTCAGGGCGGGCTTGCAGCGCCGTTGCGCGTTGATGGGCAGGGGCGCCTTGAGATCCGCCGCTGGGTAGTTGAGAACGGCATACGCAACGAACAGTTCGTCGAGTTGCCGCTGATGCCCAATCAGATGATGCCGGCGATTCTGCGCGAGATGGACTGCTCGTTGCAGGTATCGCGCGCCGAGGCGTGCACCAATCTGCCGGCAAAAGAGGCCATGGCCTGCGGCGTGCCGGTGATCCTGGCGGACAACACGGGCGTGCGGGATCTGGTTGACATCGACAACTGCGTCGCGCTGCGCCGACAGACTGCCGTCGCACCCGTGGCTGGCTGCGGCACCGAGGGCTGGGGCGAGAGCAGTGTCGATGAGGTCATCGCCGCGCTCGAGTTGCTTTACACCGATACGCAGGCGCGCAAGCGCATCGGCGCACGCGGTGCTGAATGGATCGTAGAGAACGGCCGTACCTGGCGCAATCACGCAGCAGCCTTCAAGCGGTACCTGCTGGGGTCAGTCTAGTGGACGGCGCGACTCACGCGGTACTTTGTTCCAGGTTTCCGCCGCTCCGCGCCGATATGGGCGCAGGTGTATTGATGTGTCAGCCGTGCCGTTTTGGAAATCTCTCGGGCATGCGGTCCGGTGCTAGCGCGCGACGGCCGGCCACCTGCGGGCAATTCGGCCCACATATCAGGTCAGTATCCGTTCCATGCCGTGTATCGACGTTCCTCAGTGCACGATTTCCGCTCTTGGAAGGGTCGTTTCTCTCGGAAAAAGCGGCAGTTGCTCAAGCACCCCCAATACCGGCAAGCGTCGCTGTCTTGGCGGGATGCATAGACGTCCAACGCGCAAAGGTGAAAATTTGCATTCGCAAGGATTAGATATGCTAACCGATACGACCGTTCCGCAGGCATCTATCGATCCGCATCCTGCAACCTGGCAAATTCAACGGGCAGGAGACAAATTCGAATTCCAAATGTCACTCGATCGTGGTGATCTTACGGAAAGAGCTATTCTCGATTCCCACAATTCCGGCATTCTGTACGAACAGGATGTTGCAACGTTGATGATTAACGTTCTCAGGCCAGATGATGTTGCCCTAGACGTTGGCGCGAACGTTGGGTTCTTTACTACTCTTGCGGCAACGCTTGTCGGCCGGAACGGACACGTTCTGGCTTTCGAGCCGGCGGCAACGTGCGCCGACCGATTACGGCGAAATGTGGACCTCAACCAACTGACTAACGTGACCGTGATCGAGCAGATTGCGATGGCGTATGCGTGCGAGACGGATTTTTATTTAAACAGCGATAACAGTGGCGGCAACGCGCTGTGGGATCCGGGTGAATTTCCGGGGAACGAAAAAAGTCGAGCCAATCCTATACGGATATCGGCGCCTGCAACTACAGTCGATGAGCAATGGACGAAGCTAGGCCTCCCCATTCCAAAGCTTATCAAGATCGATACCGAAGGTGCCGAGCAAAGGGTTCTTGAAGGGGCCATAAAGCTTATTGCGGACTGCAAGGTTCCATTTATTGTGGCTGAATTGCACGAGTTCGGCCTTCAAAAAATGGGTTGTACACAACAGAGCTTACGGCGTTTCATCGAAGGGTTTGGCTACTCAACCTTCGGTTTATACTATTCGAATTCATTGCCAAAACTTATCCCGCCCGCGTCGCAAATTCGCAGTCCGTTCATCGTCAATCTTCTTTTTAGTACGGTGGACAATATCGCCGAATATTGGCCGTTCGCATCGATCGATCCGCGCAGTCCGTGTTGATTGGAACGTTGAGTCGGCAACGTGTGCACCTGGCAGATTGATCGGTGTCGATTCCGTCCAGTCGGAAATGAGAGATCGCCTCGAAGCAGTGCCCATAGATGGACGCCCCCGTTTTGCCAAGCGATCGATTTATGACGAGCAGAAGGTAAAGATTGCAGCCACAGATCCGGACTTTGCATGAGGCCTAAGCCTAGGACCCTGATGGAATCGGCTGACAGGGCCTCATCGGAATTTCGCACTCGAAGTGCTTTGGGCACTGCGGGTTCACCCCGTCACGGTCTGAGCTATCTTGCCATCACGGCATGATTGCCTGAGCAATCTGCGGAAGTCCCCCTTTCCTAAACGGTTAAACATATCGCGCTTGGGTGTTGGGGCGATTCTCGCGCCTGCTTCCGCTGTGCAAGCGCGCGGTCAGATACGGTCCAGATAGGAGATATACCAGTCACCGAAGTGGCGTGCGCAGGCTGGCTCGGCCAGCGGCAGCCACATGGCGAGCGCCTGGTTGCGCCAGGCGACGCCTGGGATGCGCGAGAACCACTGCGCGGACGGACTGCCGCGGCGCTCGTTGATGTATACCGTTGCGGCCGCAGCCCGGATGTCCTGCCACAGCGCCGCCCGGCCAGACGGTTCGCCGCCGAACTCGTAGACATAGGCGCAATCGGCCCGCAAGCCATAGATCGCATAGGCCGCGGAGCGAGTACTGGCGCGCATCTCCAGCCGTTCGGCGGGGAGCGGCAGCGCGCGATAGCTCGCGCTGCCGCGCAGCACGTGGGCTTCCGCACTGCGCAGGCGCAAGTCCTCGATGGCGTTCGCATCGGCCGGCATGCAGCCCGCTTCAGCGCTACCCGCGCTGGCGTAGGTGCCGAACACGCCGCAGTCGAACGTAGTCCAGCCGAGGCCCCGGTAGAACCCGGGCTGCGCGGTAAACAGCACGGCGAACGCGGTGCCGTCGGCGCGCAGCTGCTGTTGCGCCGCGCGCATGAGCTGCGAGGCCAGGCCTTGCCCGCGCTCGGCCGCGCGCGTGCATACCATGCCTATCATCGCGCCGCGCCAGCTGCGCTCGGGCGTGATCCAGTCAAAACGTTTGATCACGATCGCCGCGACGATGTCCTCGCCGCGGCAGGCAAGGAGGATATTCGGGCAGTTCGCCGCATTTAACGCAGCGGGAAAGCGCTGCGCGAGCGAGACGCTGCGCCCTTTGGAAAAAATGAATTCCTCGTCCAGCAGCGCGATGAGCGCCGGCAATTCGGCCGGCGTGCAGTTGCGGATTTCGACCGGGGCTACCATCCCGAGCGGATGCAGGCGACGATGCGTTCGCGCTCCTCGGCCGACAGCCACCAGCCGCAGGGCAGGGACAGGTTCTCGCGGTCGAACAGGTCCACGCCGGGCAGCGCGTCGTCGCGGCGCGCGGCAGCGAAGCAGGTATAGCGGTCGTTGCGCACATGCAGGCGCTGGCAGCCTATGCCGGCCTCATGCAGCTTGCGCATCAAGTCCGCGCGCCGCTCGGCGCGCAGCGAATAAGTCCAGTAACCCGACACTGCGTCGGCGCGCCGCGCGAGCGGCGTGAGCCCGGCGACGCTGGCGAGCGCGCCCTCGTAATAGCGGCCGTTGGCGCGCTGGCGCGCCACGACCTCGGCAGCCTGCGGCAGTTGCGCCAGGCCCAGCGTCGCGGCGATATTGTTCATACAGCTATTGAAGCCGGGAAGCGGAATATCGCTGTCCGGATTGAGATCGCCCGAGGGCAGGCGAAAGCTCGCCTGATCGATGCCGTAGCGGCGCAGCCGGCGCGCCTGCTCGTGAGCCTGCGCGCCGGCGCAGAAGATCGCCGCGCCGTCGCCGGCGGTGATCTGGCGCACCGGCGCGAAGGAATAGATGCAGAAATCGCTGCCGTGATTGCCGAGCTTCGCGCCGCGATATTCGGCGCCGAAGGCCTCCGACGCATCCTCGATGAGCTTCAGGCCATGGGTGCGCGCCGCTGCCTGCAAGGCGTCGAGATCGGCGACGTCGCCGGACCAGTGATAGGCGAGGATCGCGCGCGTGCGCGGCGTCACCAGTGCGGCAATGCGCGCGGGATCGAGCATGCCGGTCGCTGGATCCACGTCGCACCAGAGCGGACGCGCGAACAGATTCGCGATCGGCATGCTCGTCGCGAGGCAGACCATGGGCGAGACGATGACTTCGTCCTGCGGGCGTACGCCGGCGAGGTACAGCGCCAGCGTCAGCGCGCCCGAAATTTCGCTCATTGCGTTCACGCGCGGATTGCCGACATAGGCGCCGAGCGCGCGTTCGAACGCCTCGACCTGGGCGCCGTGCGCGAGATAGCCGCTCGCGAGCGTCGATTCGAGCGCCGCGGCCGCGCCCGGCGGCATATGCACCTTGAACAACGGAATGTTCATTCGAACTTACCAGCCCTGGCGCAGCGCGGAAACGATGCGCTCGCGCTCGGCCTCGCCCACCCACCAGCCGCAGGGAATGTGCAGCATGGAGCCGTAGAAGCGGTCCAGGCCGGGCAGTTCGCAGCGGCTCGCGGCGAATACACTGTGGCGATCGTTGCGCTTGTGCGCGAGCGAGTTGCCGATGCCGAGTTGGTCGAGGCGGCGCGCGAGTTCGTCGCGGCGCTCGGCCAGCACGGTGTAGAACCAATAGGAAGGCTCGGCCGCCGCATCCCAGGCGCACAGTTCCAGGCCGGGTATGCCGCGCAGCGCGGCGTCGAAATACTTGCCGTTGGCGATGTGGCTTTCGATCACCGGCGCGATGTATTCGAGCTGCACCAGGCCGATGGTCGCGTTGACGTTGTTCATGTGGTACTTGTAGCCGACCTCGGCCACGTCGACCTCGGTGCGCGGCGCGGCGCGGTCTATGCCGAACCAGCGCAGGCGCCGGCCGCGCGGCAAGTCCTCGGGATTGCGGCAGGCGAGCATGCCGCCGTCCACCGTGGTGAGATGCTTGATCGCCTGCAGCGAATACATGGTGTATTCCGACTGGCTGCCTATGGGCAGCCCGGCGTAGCGCGCACCCAGCGCATGCGCGGCGTCCTCGATCACGGCCACGCCGTGGCGCTCGGCGACGGCGCGGATCGCGGCCATGGAAGCCGGGATGCCGCCATAGTGCACCACCAGGATGGCACGCGTGCGCGGCGTGATCTTCGCTTCGATCGCCGCCGCCGAGAGGTTGCCATTGCGCGGATCGACATCCGCCCAGACCACGCGCGCGCCGGCATGCAGGATGGCGAGATTGGTCGGCTCGGCGGTCATCGCGGTGGATACGACGTCGTCGCCGGGTCCTGCGCCCGCAAGCAGCAGCGCGACGTGCAGCGCCGCGGTGCCGGAATAGAACGACAGCACCCGGGGCTGGCCCGCGAACGCGCCGAAGCGCTGCTCGAATTCGGCCACCGGCGCGCCTTCGGAAATCTGGCCGCTGTAGAGCACCTCGCGCAGGCGCGGCATCAGCGCGGCCTCGGGCGCCATGAAGACCTTGAACAGGGGTATCGGTGCGGCGCCGTTACGCATGTGAGCGGCCAGGAAGATGACGACCGGATTCTAGCGGACATTCAATACCCGAACCAGTGACTTCGTCACGGCGCACCTGCGAGCGAGGTTGCTATAATTGGCCACACATTTCTAGCGCGGCGCACCGCCAAAATGGACCAGGAAAGCAACGAGCACAAGCTGGAACGAGCGTTAGCCCTGCACAACCAAGGCAAGCTGGACGCGGCCGAAGCGCTGTACCGCGAGCTGCTGCGCGAGACGCCGGGGCACCATGTGGCGCTGCATCTTTCCGGCGTGATCGCGCATCAGCGCGGCCGCCATCGCGAGGCCGTGGCGCTGATGGAAGCGGCGCTCGCCGGCGGCGCGACTAACCCAGCGATTCACACCAACTGCGGCGTCGCCTATCGCGCGCTGGGCGATCTCGACAAGGCGACGCAGCATATCACCTGGGCCATTGCGCTCGATCCGGAATTTCCCGAAGCGCACTTGAATTATGCCTTGGTGCTGCTGGATCAGGGATTGCCGCAGGCGGCGAAAGCCCATCTCGAGATCGTGCTGGAGCTGCGCCCGAATACACCCGCGGCCCATGTTCATCTGGGCCGCATCCATCTGGACGAGGACGAGCACGCGCTCGCGGCCGAGCGGCTGCACGAGGCGCTGCGGCTGCAGCCCGGCAATGCGGAGGCGCATTTTCTGCTCGCGCGCGCGCTGCTGCCCCAGGGCGACACGCGCGGCGCGCTGGCCAGCCTGGACGCGGCCCTGCAATTGCAGCCCGCGCATGCGGCGGCTCCCGCGCTCGCCGCGAAAGTGAACTTCGAGCTATGCCATGAGGACGCGGCGCTGGCGCACCTCGATCAAGCGCTGCGACAGCAAAGCGCAGCCGGCGGCGCGGCGCCCGGCCGCGCCGAACGCGCGCGCCTGGGCCAGATCGACCTGTGGTGCGCTGCCAACAACGGGAGCTATACGCGCCTGGCGCGGCCGCAATGGCTGCGCCTGCCGCAGCCCAAGGCGCTGCCCGAAGAATTGTCGGCCCATTTCGCGCTGCCCAAGCCGTTCGCGCTGGAAATTTTTCTCGCGCGCGTGAGCAAAGCGCGCGTGCTGCCCAAAGAGCTGCTGTTGCTGTCGGCGGACGGCCAGCTGTTCCTCGACGGCTTCGTGCGCTTCGCGCAGCAGTACGCGCAGCGTGACGGCGGAGCGATCCGGCGCTGCGCCGACGACGGCCGCCTGCTGCTCGCGCTCCCCGCGCGCACAATCCCGATTGCGCAGCCCTGCATCTGCCTCGGCACGGGCAGCAACCATTTCCAGTGGGTGTTCGAGTCGCTCGCGCGGCTGTGGGCGATAGAGCAGCAGCCGGAACTGCAGGCGCTGCCGCTGCTTGTGCAAGCGGGGCTGAGCACCTGGCAGCAGGACTTGCTGCAGCTGCTGGGCTATGGCGCCGAGCGCCGCATCGAAGTTCCGGCCGATGCCATGCTCGAATGCCGTGAACTGCACGCGGCCTCGCTGGTATCGGTTGGCTATTTCATATCGCCGGTGGCGATCCAGCATTTACGGCGCGAATTTTCGCGCCTGGTGGCGCCCGCAGCCGATGCGCCGCGGCGCATCTATCTGTCGCGCGCAGGCGCGGCAACGCGCAGGCTGGTCAACGAGGCGGAATTGCTGCCGCTGCTCGCGCAGTACGGCTTTGCCGTGGTGCATCCGGAACGCATGAGCGCGGCCGAACAATTGGCGCTGTTCCAGTCGGCCGAATTCATCCTCGGCGTGGAGGGTGCCGCACTGGTCAATCTGGTAGTGGCGCCGGCGCATGCCCGGGTCGGGGTCATCGTTGCACGCGGCCTGTATCAGCCGCGACACTATTACGTGTCGGCGCCGATCGGACAGGATTTCACTTATCTGTGCGCCGAGCCGGAATTCGCTTCGCATGCGATGCTGGCCGAATGCGATGTCAGACTGCCGCGCGAACTGCTGCAGGCTTTTCTTGCCGCTGGCTGAAGCGATCCGGCACCGGCGCAGCATCCTTTTGTTAAACGGGCCGCCCAATTGAACCCCACGCCGGCAGCGCCACCGGATGCGCTGGCTCACGCGCAGGCGCTGATCGAGCAGGGGCAGCTTGCCGCGGCTGTGGCCGAACTCGAAGCGCTCACCGCGCGCAGCCCGGACGAAGTGCAGGCCTGGTTCACGCTGGGGCAGGCGCGCGGCATGTGCGAACGCCACGTCGACGCGGAGCAGGCGTTTCGCCGCGCGGCCGCACTGCGTCCGGACATGCACGAAGCCCATTTCAATATCGCGCTGTCTCTGGTGTATCAGGACAAGCTGCGTGCGTCGGTCGCGAGCTTTCTCGCCGCGCGGCGGCTCGCGCCGGATATCCCCGGCCTGGAGCCGATGCTGCTGGAAGTATTGTTGGAGATCCTGCAGGACGAGCACTATGCGGACGCGGGCGCCACGCTGACGCTGCCACCCCTGGCCGCGGCGCCGCTGGTCAGCATCGTGCTGCCGACGCAGAACCGGCTTGCACTGCTGCGCGACGCGCTCGCATCGGTGTGCGCGCAGAGCTATCAGAATTGGGAGGCGATAGTCATCAACGACGGCGGCGAGGATATCGCGCCGGTTCTGCGTTCGCTGCCCGCAGCGGCGGCGAAAACGATCGCGCTGCAGTCGCCGCAAGCCGAAGGCCAGGCGCGCGCGCGCAACCGCGGTGTCGCGGCGGCCCGCGGCGACATCGTCGCATTTCTGGACGACGACGATCTGTACAAGCCCGAGCATCTGACGCAGCTGGTCGACGGTTTGCGCAAATCCGGCGCGGCGGTGGGCTACACCCGGGCCGAGGCCGTGTGGGAGCGGCTGGCCGAGGGCAAGCGGGTCGATCTCAGGCGCGGCCCGGCATCGCCCTGGTACCGTTATTCGCGCGCGCTGCTGCTGGTGCGCAACTGCATGCCGATAGACAACTGGGCAGTGCGCAGGGAATGTTTCGACGCCTGCGGCAGCTTCGATGAAACACTGCCCTGTGCCGAGGACTGGGATTTGCTGCTGCGCCTGTCGCTGCGCACTGACTTCGCACAAATCATGGAAATGACGACCGAAGTGCGCGTGCGCGAGGAGGCGGTGGACAGCGTGTCCAAGCGCAACCGCCTGCGGCCCATGTGCGAATTGTTCTACCGGCGCTATGGCGCGAACGGGCACGAACTGGTCGAGCTCGCGCGCGAGCTGTATCTGAAATCCCTGCCTTAGTAACGGTTACAGAATGACTTGGCACGCTCTTGCACGGACGATAATTCCGTCCATGCGGATCGTCGATTGCATGCGGATGATGAAACTATCCGCATGCAATCGACGATCTTGTTTCCGACCAAGGCCTTGGTTGCTTTTACCAATAACCGTGATTTCTGTACGGATGTTTTCTATCCGTACAGAAATCACGGTTGGCGCGCGCAGCGCGCATGGTCTTGGCGGGGCCCGCACGAAAGAAAAATCAGATTGTTTCATTTTGCAACGGACCGCTAGAGGGGCCGCTCGCACCAGGCGTGCCACATCCCGCGGTAGGCTGCTTCCAGGTCGGCGGTGAAGCGCGGTGCATCCATCATGGGCGAGGCCTGCAGCTGCGCGCGCAGTCCCTGGCGCAGCTGCTGCAGCGCCGGCAGGTCTTGCGCCAGCCGCAGCGCGATCGCGAGGTAGGCGTCTTCGTCCTGCGCAATCAGCTCGGGCAGCCCTATGTTGGAAAGCATGCTCACGCCGGCGCGCGCGACACAGCTCGCTCCCGCCAGCGTGACCACGGGCAGGCCGTTCCACAGCGATTCCAGCGTGGTGGTGGCGCCATTGCAGGGAAACGGATCGAGCGCAATGTCGGCGCGCGCGAACATTTCGTGAAAGCGGTCCGGGATCACGCCGGCTTCGAGCTGCAGGCGTTCGGGCGCGATGCCGCGGCGGCCGAAATACGCGCGCAGCGCGGCGCTGGCCGAACCGCGCGGCACGGTCAGGATGAACAGCTGCGCCTGCGGCACGGCTGCGAGCAGGCGCGCCCACAAGGCCAGCGTCGGTTCGCTCAGCTTGGCGCAGGCGTTGAAGCTGCCGAAGGTGATATGGCCGTTGTTCAACGCAGGCAGGGGCGCGACCGGGCTGGCGATCGCGGGCTGATAGCACCAATAGGTATGCGGCAGCCGCACCAGCTTTTCGGTGTACAGCTGCTCGGTCAGCCCGGGCGGATCGCAATAAGGGTCGGTGATGCGGTAGTCCATCGCGGCGAGCCCGGTGGTCGCCGGATAGCTCAGCCAGGAGACCTGCACCGGCGCCGGCTTTTGCGCGAACGTGAGCAGGCGGTTGTCGCCGAGATGGCCGGACAGATCGACCAGCACGTCGATGCGGTCGGCGCGGATCGCGGCGGCGGCGGCCGCATCATCGAGCTCGCGGATTTCGCGCCAGTGCGCAGCCTGAGCGCGCAGGCGCTCGCTCCAAGGGCCCTGCCATTTGCCGTTCTGGTAGAGAAACACTTCGAAGCCGTCCCGGTCGTGATGGCGGAACACTTGCTCCAGGTAGCAGCCGTTGATGTAGTTGCTGAAATTGAATGCAACATAGCCCAGGCGCAGGCGCCGCTGCGGCTCGGGCGTGTTGTCATGGGCGCTGGCCGCGGTGGATGGCGCGTGGCGCCGCGCCCAGGCGCAGTGCTCGGCATAGATGGCCTGCGCATCCCAGTGTGCGGAAAAGCAGGCGGCAAAGCACAGGGCCGAATGAATGCGCGCGGCCCCGGGCGTGGTTTCCAGGGTGGCGCGATACAGCGCTATCGCGTCGTCGATGCGGCCGAGCGCGCGCAGCACCTGGCCCAGGCTTTCAACCGCGCGCAGCTCGCCCGGGTTCACTTCGAGCGACTCCGCGATCAGTTCCTGCGCCAGATCGAAGTTCTCCGACTGCATCGCGATCAGCCCGAGATAATGCAGCGCGAGCGGATGCTGGGGAACATCGCGCAGGATTTGCTGGTAGGCCAGCTCGGCCGCGGCCAGGCGGCCGGCCTGGTGCTCGCGGATCGCCGCTTGCAGCAGCGGATGTTCGCCCTGCGCGGCCGGCGTCGCGCCACGTCGTTTGAGCAGATTGCGCAGTATGCCGAAGGCCAAAGGGCTACTCGTAGCGCAGCGCTTCGATCGGCGACAGCCTGGAGGCTTTGCGCGCCGGATAAAAGCCGAAAAATATGCCGATCGCCGCGGCGAAGCCTACCGCCAGCACGATCGATTCGGGCGACAGGCTGGTGCGCCAGCCGGCGAACTGGCCGATCGCGAGCGAGCCCGCGAGCCCCAGCGTAATGCCGAGCAGGCCGCCGATCAGCGACAGCGTCACCGCCTCGACCAGGAACTGCTTGAGGATGTCGCCGGCGCGCGCGCCCACCGCCATCCTCAGGCCGATTTCGCGCGTGCGCTCGGTCACCGACACCAGCATGATGTTCATGATGCCGATGCCGCCGACCAGCAGCGACACCGAGGCGACCGCCGCGAGCAGCAGCGTCAGCACCTTGCTCGAGGCTTCCTGCGCCTGCAGGATCTCGGCCAGGTTGCGGATGCTGAAGTCGTCGTCGGCGCCCGGCTGCAGCTTGTGGCGCTGGCGCAGCAGGTCGCGGATCTTGCCTTCCGCGTCCTTCATGTTCTGGCCGTCGCGCACCTTGACCGAGATCACGCCCACCCGCCGCAGCTTGCCCTGCGGGTTGCCGAACAGGCGGTTCCTCGCGGTGGTCAGCGGCACCAGCACGACGTCGTCCTGGTCCTGGCCCATCATGCTCTGGCCCTTCTTGTCGAGCACGCCGATGACCGTGAACGGAACCTTGCGGATGCGTATCTGCTGGTCTACCGGATCCGCGCCGCCGAACAGCTCGCGCACGATGGTCTGGCCGACCAGCGCGACCTTGCCTGCGCCGCTCACTTCCTGCGGCTCGAAGCCGCGGCCCGAAACGATGGGCCATTCGCGCACCTCGAGGAATTCGGGGGTCACGCCCTGCACCACCGTGGACCAGTTGTTGTTGCCGGCAATCAGCTGGCCGCTGCCGCGGTTGGACGGCGCCGAAACCTGCACCTCGTGCACCTCGCGCGTGATGGCCCAGGCGTCGTCCTCGGTCAGGGTCTGGGCGGAGCTGCCGCCCAGGCGCACTCCGCCCGAGGTGGTCGAACCGGGGATCACGATCATGAGATTGGAGCCCAGACTCTTGATCTGTTCCTCGACGCGCGCCTGCGCGCCGCCGCCGACCGCGATCATGGTGATCACCGCGCCGACGCCGATGATGATGCCGAGCATGGTGAGGATCGAGCGCAGCTTGTTTACTTTCAACGCGCGCAGGGCGATGCGCAGTGTGGCGAGCAGATCCATGGTTCAAGTCACCGTTTCGGGTGTCCGCGCCTGGTGCAGCAGTGCCTCCGCATCGCTGACGTTGCGCACAGGATGATCTTCGACTACCCGGCCGTCAAGGAAATGGATATTGCGCTGGGCGAACGTCGCGATGTCCTGCTCATGGGTGACGATCACCACGGTCATGCCGTCGCGATTGAGCTTTTGCAGCAGCGCCATCACTTCCAGGCTGGTGCGCGAATCCAGCGCCCCGGTCGGTTCGTCCGCGAGGATCAGCACCGGGTCGTTGATCAGCGCGCGCGCGATCGCGACGCGCTGCTGCTGGCCGCCCGAGAGCTGGGCCGGATTGTGGTCCATGCGCTCGGCGAGGCCGACTTCGATCAGACGGCGTTTCGCGCGCTCGTGGCGCTCGGCAGCAGGCACGCCGCCATAGAGCAGCGGCAGTTCGACATTGTCCAGCGCGGTCGTGCGCGGCAGCAGGTTGAATTGCTGGAATACGAAGCCGATGCGCTTGTTGCGGATCGCCGCGAGTGCGTCGCCCGAGAGCGAAGAGATGCGTTCGCCGGCGAGCACATATTCGCCGCGCGTAGGGCTGTCCAGACAGCCGATCAGATTCATGAACGTCGATTTGCCCGAGCCCGACGGGCCCATGACGGCGACGAACTCGTTTTCCCGTATCGATACCGATACGCCGCGCAGCGCGGACACGGTCTGCTCGCCGACCAGGTACTCCTTGACCAGATCCGTGGTTTGGATCAGCGCGCCAGCCATGCTCGCCCTTTTCGTTCAGAACGGCAAACGCGGTCCGCTGGGCTGCGCGCCGCTGCCGGCCTGCGCCGCGCCTATGATGACCGGATCGCCTTCTTTGAGTTCGCCGCCCACCAGTTCGGTCATGCTGCCGTCGGAGAGCCCGGTGCGCACGCTGATGGCCTTGGCTTGGCCGCCGGCGTCGGGCACGAACACGCGTCCGCGTGCAGCGGTCGTGCCAGCGGGGCGGCTTGCGCCTTCGGCGACGATCTCCTCGTATTTCCGCTTCTGTTCCGGTTTGAGCATTTCGGTGATCCGGGCGCGCATTTCGCTGCGCGTGCGTTCGCCCGCTTTGGCGCGATCGGCTTCCGGCAGTTCGCGCAGCGCGGCCAGTTTCGGCAGCGACTCGGCGAGTATGGTATCGAGCTGCGCCTGCTGCTGCGCGTCCAGATTCAGCGCGCCGACCAGACGCGTGCGCAGCTGCTGTCCCGCCTCGGCGCCGGCCGCGGGGGGCGCGGCAGTTGCGCCGGCGGCGGCCGGCGTGCTGCTGTCGCTGAAACCGGCCGGGCGAAAACGCAGCGCCGCATTGGGCAGCTTGAGCACGCTGGCGCGCTGATCGGTGGTAATGCGCACGTTCGCCGTCATTCCCGGCAGCAGCTGCAGATCGGGGTTCGCCGCCGAGATCACCACGGTATAGGTGACCACGTTCTGCACCACCAGGGCCGCCTTGCGCACCTGCATCACCTTGCCGCTGAACGTGCGCACGGGAAAGGAATCGACGGTGAACGTCGCGTCCTGGTCGACCTTGACGCGGCCCACGTCGGCCTCGTCGATCGAGGCCTCGACCTGCATCTCGCGCAGATTCTGCGCGATCTGGAACAGCTCGGGCGCCTGCAGACTTGCGGCCACGGTCTGGCCCGCATCCACGCTGCGCTTGATCACCACGCCGTCGACCGGCGCGCGGATGATGGTGCGGTCCAGATCGACCTTGGCTTGCGCGAGCTGCGATTCGCGCTGTTTGACCACCGCTTCGGCGTTCTTCGCCTGCGCTTCGGCTACGGCGAGTTGCGCGCGCGCGGTCTTGACCTGCTCCTGCGCGGCGTTGTACACGGCCTGCGTCTTGTCGCGGTCGGCCACGGCGATGAAACCCTTCTCGACCAGCATTTGCTTGCGCTCATAGTCGCGCTTGGCATCGGCGAGGTTGACTTCGTTGCGCGAGACCTCGGCGCGCTGCGCGCCTACGCCTGCCATCTGCGTGAGCACGGTCGCCTTGGTCGCTTCGAGGTCGGCCATCGCCTGTCGCACCCGGAGTTCGAACGACTCCGGGTCGATGCGCGCGATCACCTGATCTTTCTTCACCGGCGAGTTGAAGTCGACGTACAGTTCCTTGATCTGCCCCGAAACCTGCGAGCCCACCAGCACCGACACCACCGGATTGAGGGTGCCCGTGGCGGACACCGCCGCCGCGATCGGGCCCCGCTCCACTTTGGCCAGACGGTATGCGGGCTGTTCGCCCTGGTCGGAGAGATATCGGTAGACGCCGAAAGCGGCGCTCGCCAGGATCGTGCCGGCGATGATCAGCAGCGGGGTTTTTTTCATCGCTTCAACCAAGACTGCTGCCGCAGGCGCCGGACACGCACGCCGGTCTGGCGACGGCGCGTTTGCGAGCCGCGCAGCCGCGCGCGCAGCGTTAAAATCAATGCGCCGAGTATAGCAGCGCGGTTCAGGGCGCATCTGACAATTGTCAAGGCGGCGCGCTGCTTGAGATTGTCGCGGCAGCCTCGGTTGCAACAAATCGTAACAATTGATATTTGCCGTGCAAGCCGGCTGAAGTTATAAGACGGATTGAACACAGAACACGCATCTGTAGTGCCCAGGTTTCCTTCATACTGAAGTGATCTCCCAGGATCGCACGCCCCACCATGACGACACCAGCACAGGATTCAGCAGCCGGCGCTTCCCCAACCACAGCGCAATCCGCGCAGCGCGCACCGCGCCGCAGCCGAATTTGGCTCGCCGTTGTGTGCGTGCTGCTCGCCGGCGCAGCGGGCTACTGGTACGGCTTCCTGCGGCCGGCGGCGACCGGTAACGGCGCAACGCATCCTGGCCGCGGCGGCGGGCCCAACGCAGCCGGCCGCAGCACGCCGGTGGCGACCGCGTCGGCGCGCAAGGGCGACGTGGACGTATACGTCAGCGGCCTCGGTTCGGTGGTGCCGGTCGCCACGGTCACGGTCAGAAGCCGCATCGACGGTCAGCTGATGCAAGTGCTGTTCCGCGAAGGGCAGACGGTGCGCGCGGGCGACGTGCTCGCCGAAATCGACCCGCGCCCGTACCGGGTGCAGCTGGCGCAGGCCGAGGGCCAGATGGCCAAAGACCAGGCGTTGCTGCAGAACGCGCGCATGGATCTGGAGCGCTATCGCGTCCTGCTCGAGCAGGATTCCATCGCCAGACAGCTGCTGGACACGCAGCAATCCCTGGTGCGCCAGTATGAGGGCAGCGTCCGTGTGGACCAGGCGCAGATCGACAATGCCCGGCTGCAGTTGACCTATTGCCGCATTACCGCGCCGGTCGGCGGACGCCTGGGGCTGCGCCAGGTCGACACCGGCAACATGGTGCACGCGAGCGATGCGGCGGGTCTGGTCGTGATCACCCAGCTGCAGCCGATCACCGTGGTATTCACGATTCCCGAAGACAGCCTGCCGCCGGTGATGCAGAAACTGCGTGCCGCAGACCGGCTTGCGGTCGACGCCTACGATCGCGCGGACCAGCGCAAGCTTGCCAGCGGTACTTTGCTCACGGTGGACAATCAGATCGATCCGGCAACCGGCACGGTCAAGCTCAAGGCTCAGTTCGCCAACCGCGAACTGAGCCTGTTCCCGAATCAGTTCGCCAATGTGCGCATGCTGCTCGAGGTGAAGCGCGGCGCGACCCTGGTGCCGGGCGCCGCCGTCCAGCGCGGCACGCCGGGCACGTTCGTCTACCTGGTCAGGCCCGACAACACGGTCACGGTGCGCACAGTCAAGCTGGGACCGGCCCAGGGCGACGACGTCGCGATCGAAGCGGGTCTGGCGCCGGGCGAGCAGGTCGTGGTCGACGGCGCGGACAAGCTGCGCGAAGGTGCGAAGATCGAGCCGGTGGGCAAGGACACGGCGCCGGGCGCTGCCGGCGCGCGCAAAGGCGGCGCGAACGTGGAATACAAGGGCAGCCCCGCCAGCGCGAGTGCTGCTGCGCCCGCGGCGAAGGCGGCGCCTCCGGACGAAGAAAAGCGCAAGCGCTGGGCCGAGATCAACGCGCGCATCGACCGCGGCGAGTTTGGCGAGGAAATGAAGAAGCTTCCACCGGAGGAGCGCATGCGGCGCATGGCCGAACTGCGCCGTCAGCGCGAAGCGGGCAACTCCGGCAGCCAGTCAGCGCGGTGAACCCGTCGCGCATCTTCATCCTGCGCCCGGTGGCGACATCGCTGCTGATGCTCGCCATTCTGCTGGTGGGCATCGTCGCCTACCGCCTGCTGCCGCTGTCGGCGCTGCCCGAGGTCGATTACCCGACGATCCAGGTGGTGACGCTGTATCCGGGGGCCAGCCCCGACGTGATGACCTCGTCCGTCACCGCGCCGCTGGAGCGTCAGTTCGGCCAGATGCCGGGCCTGAACCAGATGTCCTCGACCAGTTCCGGCGGCGCGTCCGTGATCACGCTGCAATTCAGCCTGGATCTGTCGCTGGACGTGGCCGAGCAGGAGGTGCAGGCGGCGATCAATGCGTCGGGCAATCTGCTGCCGACCGACCTGCCGGTGCCGCCGATATACAACAAGGTGAACCCGGCCGACACGCCGATCCTGACGCTGGCGGTGATGTCGAAGACGCTGCCGCTGCCGAGGGTGCAGAACCTGGTCGACACGCGCATCGCGCAGAAAATCTCGCAGCTGCCGGGCGTGGGCCTGGTGAGCCTGTCGGGCGGCCAGCGGCCGGCGGTGCGCATCCAGGCAAATCCCCGGGCGCTCGCGGCCTATGGCCTCGGCCTGGACGACCTGCGCCTCGCGATCGCCAATGCCAACGTGAACCAGGCCAAGGGCAGCTTCGACGGCCCGGCGCGCGCTTCCACCATCGATGCCAACGACCAGCTCAAGACGGCCGACGAGTACCGCAATCTCATCATCAGCTACAAGAACGGCCGGCCGCTGCGGCTGTCCGATGTCGCCGCTACCACGGACGGCGCCGAGAACGTGCACCTGGGCGCCTGGGCCAACGAGACGGCGGCGGTGCTGGTCAACATCCAGCGCCAGCCCGGCGCGAACGTGATCGAGGTAGTCGACCGGGTGAAGCAGTTGCTGCCGCAGTTGCAGGCGACGCTGCCGGGCTCAGTGGACGTGCACCTGCTCACCGACCGCACCACCACTATCCGCGCCTCGGTCAGGGACGTGAAGTTCGAGCTGGTGCTGGCGGTGGTGCTGGTGGTGTTGGTGATTTTCCTGTTTCTGCGCAACCTGTCTGCGACGATCATCCCGAGCGTTGCGGTGCCGCTGTCCCTGGTCGGCACGTTCGGCGTGATGTATCTCGCCGGATTCAGCATCAACAACCTGACGTTGATGGCGCTCACCATCGCCACCGGCTTCGTCGTCGACGACGCCATCGTCATGATCGAGAACGTCTCGCGCTATATCGAGGAGGGCGAGACACCACTGCAGGCGGCGCTCAAAGGCTCGGCGCAAATCGGCTTCACCATCATCTCGCTCACGTTTTCGCTGATCGCGGTGCTGATTCCGCTGCTGTTCATGGGCGATGTGGTGGGGCGGCTGTTCCGCGAATTCGCGATCACGCTCGCGGTGGCGATCCTGATCTCGGCGGTGGTCTCGCTCACGCTCACGCCGATGATGTGCGCGAAGTTGCTCAAGCACACGCCCGAAGCGGAACAGGGCTGGTTCTACCGCGCGAGCGGGCGGCTGCTCGAGCGCGTGATCGCGCGCTACGCGCGCATGCTCGACTGGGTGCTGGAGCGCCAGCGCGCGACGCTCCTGGTCGCGCTGGGCACGCTCGCGCTCACCGTGCTGCTGTACGTGTTCGTGCCCAAGGGCTTTTTCCCGGTGCAGGACACCGGCGTGATCCAGGGCATATCCGAGGCGCCGCAATCGATCTCCTTTGCCGCCATGGCCGAGCGCCAGCAGGCCCTGGCGCGCGTGGTGCTGCAGGACCCGGCGGTGGAGAGCTTGTCCTCGTTCATCGGCGTCGACGGCGTCAATACCACGCTCAACAGCGGGCGCGTGCAGATCAACCTGAAACCGCTGGCACAGCGCGATGCGAGCGCGCTGGAGGTGATCCGCCGGCTGCAGCCCCGGCTCGCGCGCGTCGAAGGCATATCGCTCTATATGCAGCCGGTGCAGGACCTGACCATCGAAGACCGCGTCAGCCGCACGCAGTACCAGTTCAGCGTCGAGGACGCGGACCCGGAGGAACTCTCCGCCTGGGTGCCGCAGCTGGTCGAGCGCCTGCGCGCGCTGCCGCAGCTCGCGGACGTCGCCAGCGACCTGCAGGACCGCGGCCTGCAGGCTTATGTGGACATCGACCGCGCCACCGCCGGCCGGCTCGGAGTCACGCCCGGGGCGATCGACAATGCGCTCTACAACGCGTTCGGCCAGCGCCTGATCTCCACCATCTACACCCAGACCAGCCAGTGCCGCGTGGTGCTCGAGGTGAAGCCCGAGTTCAAGCTGGGCCCGGCCGCGCTGGAAAACATCTACGTCAGTTCGTCCGGCGGCGATCAGGTGCGCCTGTCGGCGATCGCGCAGGTGTCGGAGAAGACCGCGCCGCTCCTGGTCAACCATCTGGGCCAGTTCCCGGCCGCGACGGTGTCGTTCAACCTCGCCTCGGGCTATGCGCTCGGCGACGCGGTCGACGCGATCCGCGCGACGCAGCGCGCGATCGGCCTGCCGGCGAGCATGCAGACGCGCTTCCAGGGCGCCGCGCTCGCGTTCCAGGCTTCGCTCGACAACACACTGCTCTTGATCCTCGCGGCGATCGTGACCATGTACATCGTGCTCGGCGTGCTCTACGAGAGCTACATCCACCCGGTGACGATATTGTCGACGCTGCCCTCGGCCGGGGTCGGCGCGCTGCTCGCGCTGCTGCTCGCGGGCAAGGATATCGACATCATCGCGATCATCGGCATCATCCTGCTGATCGGCATCGTCAAGAAGAACGCGATCATGATGATCGACTTCGCGCTCGCGGCCGAACGCGACGAGGGCAAGAGCCCGCGCGAGGCGATCCGCCAGGCCTGCCTGCTGCGTTTCCGGCCCATCTTGATGACCACCATGGCGGCGCTGCTTGCCGCGCTGCCGCTGATGCTCGGCAGCGGCGTCGGCTCCGAGCTGCGCCATCCGCTGGGCATCACCATGGTGGGCGGGCTGCTGGTGTCGCAGGTGCTGACGCTGTTCACCACGCCGGTGATCTACCTTGCGTTCGACCGCCTCGCGCGGCGCGTGCGCGGCAGCGGCGACCCGCGTGCAGAGGCCGAGGCATGAACTTCAGCGCGCCCTTCATCCAACGGCCGGTGGCGACCACGCTGCTCACGCTGGGCATCGCGCTCGCCGGCGCGCTCGCGTTCCGCCTGCTGCCGGTATCGCCGCTGCCGCAGGTGGATTTCCCGACGATAGCGGTGCAGGCGGGCCTGCCCGGCGCGAGTCCGGAAACCATGGCGGCGACGGTGGCGACGCCGCTGGAGCGCGCGCTCGGGCGCATTGCCGGCATCACCGAGATTACGTCCTCGAGCGCGCTCGGCACCACGCGCATCATCCTGCAGTTCGACCTCAATCGCGACATCGACGGCGCGGCGCGCGACGTGCAGGCCGCGATCAACGCCGCGAGGAGCCTCCTGCCCACGGGCCTGCCGAGCAACCCGACCTACCGCAAGGTGAATCCAGCCGATGCGCCGGTGCTGATCCTCGCGCTCACCTCAAAGACCATGGACCGCGGCCAGATGTACGACGCGGCATCGACCATACTCGCGCAGAAGCTGTCGCAGGTAAAAGGCGTGGGGCAGGTGAGCGTGGGCGGCAGCTCGCTGCCGGCGGTGCGCGTGGAGCTGAATCCGGCCGCGCTCAACAAGTACGGCATCGGCCTGGAGGAAGTGCGCGCCGCGATCGTTGCGACCAACGCGAACCGGCCCGAGGGCGCGGTGGAGGACGGCGCGCGCCACTGGCAGATCCTCGCCAACGACCAGGCGAAAAAGGCCGCGGACTACCTGCCGCTCGTCGTGTCGTACCGCAAGGGCGCGGCGGTGCGCCTGTCGGATCTGGGCGAGGTGGTCGACTCGGTGCAAGACTTGAGGAACGACGGCTCGTCCAACGGCAAACCCGCGGTCCTGCTGATCGTCAACCGCGCGCCCGGGGCGAACATCATCGACACCGTCGACCGGGTAAAGGCGGAGCTGCCCGCGCTCGCCGCCTCGATTCCGAGCGCGATCGATCTCGCGGTGGTGCTGGACCGCACGCCTACGATCCGCGCTTCGCTGCGGGACGCCGGTCGCTCGCTCATGGTCTCGATCGCGCTGGTGATCATGGTGGTATTCGCGTTCCTGCGCAACTGGCGCGCGACGCTGATCCCGAGCGTGGCGGTGCCGGTGTCGCTGGTCGGCACGTTCGGCGTCATGTACCTCTTCGGCTACAGCCTGGACAACCTGTCGCTGATGGCGCTTACCATCGCCACCGGCTTCGTCGTCGACGATGCCATCGTGGTGCTGGAGAACATTTCGCGCCGCATCGAGGAAGGCGTGGCGCCGATGCAAGCCGCGTTGCAGGGCAGCCGCGAAGTGGGTTTTACCGTGCTGTCGATGAGCCTGTCGCTGATTGCGGTGTTCATCCCGATCCTGCTCATGGGGGGCATCGTCGGGCGCCTGTTCCGCGAGTTCGCGGTGGTGCTGTCGGTGGCAATCCTGATTTCGCTCGTGGTTTCGCTCAGCGCGACGCCGATGATGTGCGCGCGGCTGCTGCGGCCAGAGGCCGCGCGCGCGCACGGACGCCTGTATCGCGCGAGCGAGCGCGCTTTTGACTCCTTGCTCGGCTGGTATGAAGCGTCGCTCGCCTGGGTGCTCAGGCACGGACTGCTGACGCTGGCAGTGCTCGCCGCGACCATCTGCCTTAACGTTTACCTCTATATCGTCGTGCCCAAGGGCTTCTTTCCGCAGCAGGACACCGGCCGGCTGATCGGCATCATCCAGGCCGATCAGAGCATCTCGTTCCAGGCGATGCGGCGCAAGGTGGCCGATTTCGCCCAGATCGTGCGCCAGGACCCGGACGTGCAGAACGTGGTCGCATTTACCGGCGGCTCGCAGCGCAACCGGGGTTTCATGTTCGCGGTGTTGAAGCCGCTGGGTGAGCGCAAGCTCGCCGTCGACCAGGTGATCGCGCGCCTGCGCGTCAAGCTTGCGCGTGAACCCGGCGCGGCGCTGTTCCTGGTGCCGGTGCAGGACATCCGCGTCGGCGGGCGCCAGGCCAACGCGCAATACCAGTTCACGCTGCAGGCGGACGATCTGGAGGAACTGCGCACTTGGGAGCCGCGCGTGCGCCGCGCGCTCGCCGATCTGCCCCAGCTCGTCGACGTGAACACCGACCAGGAGGACAAGGGCCTGCAGACCTCGCTCGTGATCGACCGCGACACCGCGGCCAGGCTCGGCGTCACGCCGCGCGTGATCGACGCGACCCTGAACGACGCCTTCGGCCAGCGCCAGGTGTCGACGATCTACAATCCGCTCAACCAATACCGGGTGGTGATGGAGGCGGCGCCGCGATTCTGGCAGAGCCCGGATACGCTGGACCAGGTATACGTGAGCGCGGCCGGCGGCGCGCAGGTGCCGCTGTCGGCGTTCAGCCGCTACAGCGCGACCAATACGCCGCTGGGCGTAAATCACCAGAGCCAGTTCGCCGCTTCGACCATCTCGTTCAATCTGCCGCCGGGCCTGTCGCTGTCGGACGCGACGCGCGCGGTCGCTGATGCGCTCGACCGGATCGGCGTGCCGACCAGCGTGCACGGCAGCTTCCAGGGTACGGCGCGCGCGTTCCAGGCATCGCTCGACAGCCAGCCGCTGCTGATCCTCACCGCGCTGCTCGCGGTGTACATCGTGCTCGGCATGCTCTACGAGAGTTTCGTGCATCCGATCACCATCCTGTCGACGCTGCCTTCGGCCGGTGTCGGCGCGCTGCTGGCGCTGCTCGCGTTCCGCACCGAATTCAATATCATCGCGCTGATCGGCGTGATCCTGCTGATCGGCATCGTCAAGAAAAACGCGATCATGATGATCGACTTCGCGCTCGAGGCCGAGCGCAGCCAGGGTCTGCCGCCGGAAAAAGCGATCTTCGCCGCCTGCCTGCTGCGCTTTCGCCCGATCATGATGACCACCATGGCGGCGCTGTTCGGCGCCATCCCGCTCGCGCTCGGATTGGGCGAGGGGGCGGAACTGCGCCGGCCGCTGGGCATCGCGATCGTCGGCGGCCTGGTGTTCAGCCAGTTGCTCACGCTGTATACGACGCCGGTGGTCTATCTCTACCTCGACCGCTTCCGGCTGTGGTGCCGGCGCGCCTGGGCGACGCGCGGCGGCCGGCCGATCGCGATCGCGCCGGCGCCGGCAGACCGATGAAATCGCCATGCACAAGACAGCGCGCGGAGTGCTTATGAAACCGAATGCCAAGATGCTCGTGCTGCAGCTCGCGGCCGTTGTGCTCGCCGGCTGCGCTGTCGGCCCGGATTACGTGCGGCCGACGGTGGAGATGCCCGCGGCGTACAAGGAGGAGGAAAAATGGAAACCGGCCCAGCCCAGGGATGAACTCAGCCGCGGCAAATGGTGGGAGGTGTACCAGGACCCGCTGCTCGATCGCCTGCAGCAACAGGTCGACGTATCGAATCAGAACCTGGCGAAGGCCGAAGCCCAGTTCCGCCAGGCGCTGGCGCTGGTGCAGTCGGCGCGCGCCGGCTATTACCCCAACCTGAGCGGCGGCGCATCGAGCGCGCGCTCGCGCGCCTCGGCGACGACCATCGCGCAGCCGTCGGCGACGCCGGTGTCCAGGGGCGTGGTCACCAATCACAACATCCCGTTCCAGGCGAGCTGGGCGCCCGACGTGTGGGGCAACATCAGACGCGCGGTCGAGGCGAACGAGGCCGGCGCCCAGGCCAGCGCGGGCGATGTGCAAGCCGCGCGGCTGTCGGCGCAGGCGGCGCTGGCGCAAAGCTACTTCCAGCTGCGCGTGCTGGATGCGCAGCAGCTGTTGCTGGAGGACACGGTCGCTGCATACGCAAAATCGCTGCAGCTGGTGCAGAACCAGTACGCCGCCGGCATCGTGGCCAAGACCGATCTGGCGCAGGCGCAAACCCAGATCAAGACCGCGCAGGCGCAGGCCATCGACCTGGGCGCGCAGCGCTCGCAGCTAGAGCACGCGATCGCCGTGCTCGTGGGCAAGCCGCCGGCCGAGCTTACCATTCCGCGTGAGCCGCTCAAGGCGAGCGTGCCGGCGCTGCCGCTGCAACTGCCGTCGGAATTGCTCGAGCGCCGTCCCGACATCGCCGCCGCCGAGCGGCGCATGGCGCAGGCGAACGCGCAGATCGGCGTCGCCACAGCCGCTTATTTTCCCGCGCTGACGCTGTCGGCCGCGTCCGGATACCAGAGCGCGACCATGGCCGATTGGCTGACCGCGCCCAGCCGCTACTGGTCCTTCGGCCCCGCCATCGCGCAGAGCCTGTTCGACGGCGGCCTGCGCCGGGCGCAGACGGCACAGGCGAGGGCGGCCTATGATGCGAGCGTCGCCGCCTACCGCCAGACCGTGCTCGCCGGATTCCAGCAGGTCGAGGATAGCCTCGCCACGCTGCGCATCCTCGAACAGGAGGCCGAAGTGCAGGGCGAGGCGGTGAAGTCGGCGCAGCAGACGCTGGCGCTGACGCTCAACCAGTACAAGGCCGGCACGGTGAGCTATCTCAACGTGGTCGTGGCGCAGGCGACCGCGTTGGCGAATCAGAGGACCGCGGTAGACCTGCTCGGTCGGCGCATGAGCGCGAGCGTACAACTGGTTACGGCGCTGGGAGGCGGCTGGAGCGCAGGCACAGGCGCAGCCGAAACGCAGCGACGCGGCTGCCGGGCTGCCACGGGCCGATGCGGGAAAGTAGCGGTGCGGCCGGGAACGGCTCAGGCCTCGGGGTTGAGGTAGTGCCCCGATTTGCCGCCTTGCTTCTCCAGCAGCCGCACGGCGTCGATGCGCATGCCGCGGTCCACGGCCTTGCACATGTCGTAGATCGTGAGCAGGCCGACTGCGACCGCCGTCAGGGCCTCCATCTCGACGCCGGTGCGGCCCAGCGTTTCCACGGTGACGCTCAGCCTGATGCTGCAGTCGGCCGCGTCGGGTTCGAATTCGGCACCCACGCGGGTCAGTGCCAACGGGTGCGCCAGCGGAATCAGGTCCGCGGTGCGTTTTGCCGCCTGAATCGCGGCTACTCGGGCGACGCCCAGCACATCGCCTTTTTTTGCCGTTCCCTCCAAGATCAGGCGCAAGGTCGCCGGCTGCATGTGTATCGCGCCGCAGGCGCGTGCGATGCGCCGCGTCTCGGCTTTGGCGCCGACATCGACCATATGCGCCTGGCCGCGCGTGTCGAAATGCGTCAGCTTATTCGTCTTCGCCGGGGAACTTCGTTTCATAGCGGAGTATCATATCATCATGCGTATCAGTAGCTTGCTCGTGTTGATCTTGGCGTTCACGACGCGCGCCCTGGCCGATGGCCTGCCCGACCTGGGCGATACGGCGCAGCTCGCGCTGACGCCGCAGATGGAGCGCCGCGTGGGCGAATCGATCATGCGCGACATCCGCCTGCACGATGCGGACTACGACGACGATCCCGAGGCGAGCGCGTATCTGAACGTGCTCGGCAACCGCCTCGTGGCCAACAGCCAGGACGCGCGCCAGGACTTCGAATTCTTCCTGGAAAAAGATCCGACGATGAATGCGTTCGCGCTGCCCGGCGGCTATATCGGCGTGAACACCGGCACCATCGTCAACGCGCAGAGCGAATCGGAACTCGCCGCAGTGCTCGCGCACGAAATTGCCCACGTGACCCAGCACCATATGGCGCGCATGGCGAGCAATCAAGGCAAGCTGTCGACCGCGGCGCTGGCGGCGATGGTGCTGGCGGTCCTTGCGCGCAACTCCCAGGCCGGATTGGCGGCCGCGTCCATCGGCCAGGCGGGCGCGATCACGGCGCAGATCGGTTTCACGCGCGAGTTCGAGCGCGAAGCCGACCGCATCGGATTCCAGACGCTGCAGAAATCCGGTTTCGACGTGCGCGCGATGCCCGCGTTTTTCGAGCGCATGCAAAAAGCGGGGCGTCTGTACGAAAACAATGCGCCGGCCTATCTGCGCACGCACCCGATTACCAGCGAGCGCATCGCCGACGCCGAGAACCGGATCCAGGGGCTGCCCTACAAGCAGACGCCGGACAGCCTCGAATTCCAGCTGGTGCGCGCCAAGCTGCGCGCCGAACAGGGCACGCCGCACGATGCGCTGACGCGGCTCGAAGCCGATCTGCGCGACAAGAAATACAGCAACGAAACGGCGGCGCGCTACGGCGTTGCCGCGGCGATGTTGCGCGCGGCACAGCCCGCGCGCGCAGCGGCAACGCTCGCGCCGCTGCTGCGCACCACCGAGGATCCGATGCTGGTAGGACTGGATGCGCGCATCAAGCAGGCGAGCGGCGACGAAAGCGGCGCGCTCGCGGTGCTGCAGCAGGCGCTGGTGCGCTATCCGAACAATCGCGCGCTCACCTACGCCTGCATCGAGTCGCTGCAGCGCCTGGGCCGCAATCCCGAAGCGGCCGCGATGGTGGACGAGCAGATCAAGAACTATCCGCACGATGCGCGCCTGTACGCGCTGCGCGCGCAGGGCTACGCCGCCCTGGGCAAACGCCTGCTGCAGCACCAGGCGCAGGCCGAAGTCTACGCGCTGCAGGGCAGCCTGCCTGCGGCGATCGAACAGCTGCAGCTTGCGCAAAAAAGCGGCGATGGCGACTTCTACCAGCTCTCCAGCGTGGATGCGCGCCTGCGCGAACTGCGCGCGCAGCTGCTGCAGGAGAAGAAGGACAAGCAGTAAGCTGTGTAAACCCGCTGCGGCGTTCTAGCCGGCCTTGCCGGGCGCTTCGAAATAGGCCTCGTACAGCAGGTCGAAAGTCATTTCGGTTTCGGCGAGCAGCTGGTCCTCGTTCTCGGTGCGGCGCGCGGCGCCCTGCAGCAGCGTCTGCACCCCGGCGGCTTCGGCCACTTTGGTCTCGCCTGCGTTGAGCGCATGAATGAGCGTGCCGATGCGCGCCAGAGCGCTGTTCTTTTCCAGCTTGAAGCCGGCGAGGATTTCCTCGAATGTGACTTTTTCCCTGCTGTTGCAGAACGTTGCGCCGTGGTAGCCGTAGCTGATCGCGGTGGCGGGGCATTCCTGGTTCTTGTCCAGCCACAGCAGCTTCGCCTCCGGGTCGATGAAGCGCCGGATCAGCCAGGCCGAAGCGAGCTTGTCCGCCCACAGCGGCTTGCGCGTCGCCCACACGCGCTGCAAATACAGCTTGCCGGTGGTATCGAGCGCGCTGGCTTTCTTCGGTGCTTCGGGGAACATCAGCGCGTGCACTGCCTGTTCGGCTTCCTCCAGCGCGCGCGCCGCACGCGCCTTCGTCTCCGACGGAAAAAAATCCAGCGTGCTGATGATCTTGAACTCGCGCTTCTGCTTGGCGAGCAGGCGCATGATCGACCCGGGATCGGAGACCCCGAAGCCGGAGCGCAGGCTGTCCACCGTCTTGATCAGTTCTTCGTATTTGTGCGTGCGGTCGAACAGGCCGAGGAACTGCTGCGTCTGTGCTTCGTCCAGGCTGTTGAGCGAGAGCAGGTGGGCCGAGCCGTTGATGCGCGCAATGTGCTCGGACAAGCTGGAGAGGCCCTGGCGCGCAGCTGGCGTGTCGGGCAGCAGGAACACGCCGTCGCGCAGCACCGCGCAGCCGAGCGATTCGAGCGTGCGCAGCACGCTCATGCGCGCTGCCGGGTCGTCGGTGGGCAGCGTGGTGACATAGGCGAGCCAGCGCGTCGCTTCGGCTCTGGCGCCGTCAGCGGCCATGGCTACTGCCCCGGCCGGGCGCGCCAAGGCCGCGTTAATTGGACATTTTTTGCCGCGGCCGCATGGTCCATGCTTGCTCCCTTCGGATACCGGATTTTAGCAACTATGGCAAGCTGCTTCCAGCCAAGAGGCCCTAATCAGCCGGCCTTATCAGCAAATCAAAATCTCTGGCTTGTGAGTGCGCCCGTCACTGCGCACAATGATCGCAATTTGCTGCCGCATGCCTGCGCGTCTGGCCTGCGGCCGGGCCATCAATCCAGTTCGAAAAAGAGGCAAGCCCATGTCCAAACTAGTCCATCCTCACGGAGGAGGTTCGCTCAAGCCTTTGCTGCTCACCGGGGCCGCGCTGAAAGCGGAGCTCGCGCGGGCGCAAAAGCTGCCGCGGCTGCGCGTATCCTCGCGCGAAAAAGGCGATCTCATCATGCTCGGCATCGGCGGCTTCACGCCGCTCGACGGCTTCATGACCCAGCTCGACTGGGAAGGCGTGTGCGACGGCTACCGCATGGCGAGCGGCCTGTTCTGGCCGATTCCGATCACGCTTTCCGCTTCCAAGGCGACTGCCGCGGGTATCCAGACCGGCAGCGAGCTCGCGCTCATCGACCCCGATTCGGACGAGATTCTCGCGACCATCAAGGTGACCGAGAAATACGCAATCGACAAAGCGCACGAATGCATGTCGGTGTTTCGTACCGCCGACGAGGCGCATCCGGGTGTGAAGATGGTCATGGCGCAGGGGGAAGTCAACCTCGCCGGCCCGGTCAAGGTGCTCTCCGACGGCGGTTTCAAGGCGAAGTACGGTGCGCTGTTCATGACCCCGGCCGAGACGCGCGCCGCGTTCGAGCGCCTGGGCTGGTCGAAGGTGGCCGCGTTCCAGACACGCAATCCGATGCACCGCTCGCACGAGTACTTGGCCAAGGTCGCGATCGAAACCTGCGACGGCGTGCTGGTGCATTCGCTGCTGGGTGCGCTCAAGCCGGGCGACATCCCTGCCGAGGTGCGCACCGAGGCGATCGGGGTGCTGATGGACAAGTATTTCGTGAAGAACACTGTGGTGCAGGCGGGTTACCCGCTCGACATGCGCTATGCCGGCCCGCGCGAAGCGCTGCTGCACGCCTTGTTCCGCCAGAACTATGGCTGCTCGCATCAGATCGTCGGCCGCGACCATGCCGGCGTGGGCAGCTATTACGGCCCGTTCGATGCGCATCATATTTTCGATCAGATTCCGCCGGGATCGCTGGAGACCGAGCCGCTCAAGATCGACTGGACTTTCTGGTGTTACCAATGCGGCGGCATGGCGTCGGCGCGCACCTGCCCGCACGATGAGAAGGACCGCCTGAACGTTTCGGGCACCAAGCTGAGGAAGTGGCTGTCCGAAGGCAGCCCGGTGCCTGCCGAATTCAGCCGGCCGGAAGTGCTCGCGATTCTGCAGCAGTATTACGCCACGCTCGAAGCGCACGAAAAAGTCGAAGTGAAGCTCGCGGGCCATTCGGCGCGCTAGTTGCAGGATTTGTTTGGTTTTAATTGTTGAACTTGATTTTGTTTCTTTCTAGGAGGTAGTAACGATGCCGACATTCGTCCGTACCGAAAAATGCGACGGCTGCAAGGGGCAGGACAAGACCGCGTGCATGTACATTTGCCCGCACGATCTGATGCATCTGGACCGCGACGGTTCCGTGACCGGCCATGCGATGAAGGCCTACAACGTGGAGCCGGAACAGTGCTGGGAGTGCTATTCCTGCGTCAAGATCTGTCCGCAGAACGCGATCGAGTGCCGCCACTACGCCGACATCGTGCCGCTGGGCGCTTCGGTGCAGCCCTTGCGCGGAACCGATTCCATCATGTGGACCATCAAGTTCCGCAACGGCACCATGAAGCGCTTCAAGTTCCCGATCCGCACCACGCCCGAGGGCTCGGCTGATCCCTACGGCGGCAAGCCGAAGGCGAACATGGCCGACATCGCCAATGACCAGGTGCTGTTCACCAAGGCCGTGCATGGAGGCGATCGCAGCCAGTTCGTCAAGGGATAAGGAACAGACCGTGGAGCGCCGGACGGGCTTTGCATCCGGCAGCCGCGCTTCGGGCCGAAATGTTTTTAACGGCAGAGGGCTACCGGGTTTAGCCCAAGCCGCATTGATAAAGGAAATCTGCAATGGCTGAATATGTGTTTGGCAATCCTGAAATCGTCGAAGAAGAAGTCGACATGCTCATCATCGGCGGCGGCATGGCCGCCTGCGGCACCGCATTCGAGGTCCCGCGCTGGATCGAAGGCACCGGCCTCAAGGTGAAGCTGGTGGACAAGGCGGCGCTGTCGCGCTCGGGCGCGGTCGCGCAGGGCCTGTCGGCGATCAACACCTACCTCGGCGAAAACGATCCCGCCGACTACGTGCGCTACGTGCGCAACGACCTGATGGGCATCGTGCGCGAAGATCTGATCTACGACGTCGGCCGTCACGTCGACGATTCGGTGCACAATTTCGAGGACTGGGGCCTGCCGATCTGGAAGGCTCAGGGCGACGAGGAAAAATCGCTGCGCAATGGCGGCAAGCCGGTGCGTTCCGGCCGCTGGCAGATCATGATCAACGGCGAATCCTACAAGTGGATCGTGGCCGAGGCGGCGAAGAAGGCGCTCGGCATGGATAACATCCAGGAGCGCGTGTTCATCGTGCGCCTGATCAACGACAAGAACGACCCCACCCGCATCGCCGGCGCGGCGGGCTTTTCGGTGCGCGAGCACAAGCTCTACATCTACAAGTTCAAGGCCTGCATGCTCGCCGCCGGCGGTGCGGTGAACGTGTTCCGCCCGCGCTCGGTGGGCGAGGGCGGCGGGCGCGCCTGGTTCCCAGTGTGGAACGCCGGCTCGACCTATTCGATGGCGGCCGAAGCCGGCGCCGAAATGACCATGATGGAAAACCGCTTCGTCCCGGCGCGCTTCAAGGACGGCTACGGCCCGGTGGGCGCTTGGTTCCTGCTGTTCAAGGCTAAAGTCATGAACGGCATGGGCGAGGACTACAACGCGCTGCGCGGCGACAGCATCAAGGACGAGAAGCGCTTCGGCAAGTACGGCCAGGGCGTGCCGGGCACCTGCCTCCGGAACCACATCATGCTGGAGGAGATGATCAACGGCCGCGGCCCGATTTTCATGGACACCCCGGCGGCGTTGGCGAAGCTGGGCGAGAAAATGACGCCGAAGGAGTTGAAGCACCTCGAATCCGAGGCGTGGGAGGACTTCCTCGACATGACCATCAGCCAGTGCGGCATCTGGGCCGGTGAGAACGTCGAGCCGGAAAAAACCATGTCGGAGATCATGCCGACCGAGCCGTACCTGCTCGGTTCGCACTCGGGCTGCGCCGGCCTGTGGGTGTCGGGCCCGACCGACCTGCCCGGCGTGCCCAGGGAATGGTCCTGGGGCTACCGCAGCATGACCACGGTGAAAGGCCTGTTCTCGGCCGGCGACGGCGTCGGCGCCTCGGGCCACAAGTTCTCCTCGGGCTCTCACGCCGAAGGGCGCATCGCCGGCAAGGCGATGGTCAAGTACTGTCTCGACAACAAGGATTGGAAGCCCACGCTTGATCGCACGCCGCAGGAAATCGCGGACGAAATCTACAAGCCGGTGCGCACTTTCCTCGAGCACAAGGACTACACGACGGCGATCGACATCAATCCGAACTACATCACGCCCAAGATGCTGCAGTTCCGGCTGCAGAAAATCATGGACGAATACGTGGCCGGCGTGGGCACCTACTACCGCACCAACAAGAAGCTGCTCGAGATCGCGGAATTCAAGCTCGAAATGCTGAAGGAAGACTCGCTCAAGATGCGCGCGAAGGACCTGCACGAACTGTTGCGTGCCTGGGAGAACTACCATCGCATCATGTCCGCCGAGGCGCACATGAAGCACATTCAGTTCCGCGAGGAAACCCGCTATCCGGGCTTCTACTACCGCATGGACCACAACTATATCGACGACGAAAACTGGAAATGCTTCAGCAACTCGCGCTACGACAAGGCGACGAAGAAATGGACGCTGAAGAAGGTCCCGTACGTGCAGGTCATCAAGTAGCCTCTGCGCCGACCAGGCGCTAGTCCAGTCGGGGGTCTGGGTATAATCTACCCAGACCCTTTGTTTTTTGGCCACACAACCGGACACCCCCAATGAGTATCGACATACGCCTGCCACCGCCCGAACCCGGACCGGACCGGCTCGTAAACGAGGAATACAGCGACCCCAGCCCGGTCACGCCGGTACAGCCGGTGCAGCTCACCCAGGACGACAGCTTTCAGTTCAGCTGCCACAAGGGCATCGCCTGTTTCAACAAATGCTGCCAGAACATCGACATCATGCTCGCGCCGTATGACCTGCTGCGCCTGAAAAAGCGCTTGGGCATAAGCTCGCGCGATTTCATCGACAACTTCACCCGCGATTTCGCGATGGACGGCCACGGCATGCCGGGGCTCAAGCTCGCGACCAAGGACGAATCCCCTGCCTGCGTGTTCCTCACGCCCGAGGGCTGCGGCGTCTACGCCGACCGTCCCTCCGCCTGCCGCTATTACGCGCTCGGCCTCCTGTCCATGCGCAAGAAGGATTCGCCCACGGACGAGGATTCGTATTTCGTGGTGAAGGAAGACCATTGCCTCGGCCACCAGGAGCCGAAGACGCAGACGGTGCGCGACTATCGCCGCGAGCAGGGGCTGGAGGACTACGACGCGATCAACCGCGAGTGGCGCCAGATCGTGTTGAAGAAGCGCTCCAGCGGCCCGACCGTGGGCAAGCCCTCCGAGCGCAGCATGGAGCTGTTCTTCCTGGCGAGTTACAACCTGGACGGCTTTCGCGATTTCATCTCCACGCCCGGTTTCACCGAGCTGTTCGAACTCGACCCGGCGGAAAAAGAGCTGCTGCTCGCGAACGACGAAGCGCTGCTGCGCTTCGCGTTCCGTTTCCTCAAGCAGGCGCTGTTCGGGGAGATCACCATCCCGATACGGGCGGACGCGGCGGACAAGCGGCGCGAGCGCTATCGGCAAAGGATGGAGCAGCTCGAGCGCGAAGCGGCAGAACGCAAGTCGATGGATCAGGACGCGCAGTACGAGAGCCTGAAGCACGAGAGCCAAGACGACGAATGAGCGGTCCGCAGGCACTGCGGCGGCTGGACGCGGACCTGGACCGCATCGAAGCCGAACCCTATTACGAGCCGATCGGCAGCGAAGTGGCATTGTTCGAGGCCGCGTGGAAAAGCCGCGTGCCGGTGCTGCTCAAGGGGCCCACCGGCTGCGGCAAGACGCGCTTCGTCGAACACATGGCGTGGCGCCTGGCGCGGCCGCTGGTGACCGTGTCCTGCCACGACGACCTCACCGCTTCCGATCTGGTCGGGCGCTACCTGATCGTCGACAACGAGACCGTGTGGATGGACGGGCCGCTCGCGCGCGCGGTGCGCTCGGGCAGCCTCTGTTATCTGGACGAGATCGTCGAAGCGCGCAAGGACACCACCGTGGTGATCCATCCGCTGGCCGACAGCCGCCGCATCCTGCCGATGGAAAAGCGCGGCGAACTGCTGCGCGCGCCCGACGAGTTCATGCTGATCCTGTCCTACAACCCGGGCTACCAGAGCGTGCTGAAGGAACTCAAGCATTCGACGCGCCAGCGCTTCGTCGCGATCGAATTCGACTATCCGCGCGCCGATCTCGAGGCGAAGATCGTGGTCAGCGAGAGCGGCATCAATCTGCACATCGCCGAGCGCCTGGTGAAATTCGCCGCGCTCACGCGCAACCTCAAGGGCGGCGGCCTGGACGAAGGCGCGAGCACGCGCCTGCTGGTGCATGCGGCGCAGCTGATGCAGCGCGGCGTCGCGGCGCACGCCGCCTGCACTGCCGCGATCTCGCTCGCGCTCTCCGACGATCCCGAAATGCTCGCCGCTATCGACGAGCTCGCGTCGGCGGTGTTCTAGCAGCGCGTCGCGACCGCAGCATGGCTAGGCGCTCACGTTGACCGAACTCAGATCGCTGTCGCAACAGGAACTCGAGGAAAAACTCGACGACATCCTCTGCGCCGCATTATCGTCGCGGCGCAGCGCGGCCGCGATCGCGGCGGGGATCGCGCCGCTTCCCCGCGCGCAGCAGGACTTCGTGCTCGCCTGGGCCGAAGTCGCGGCGCAGAACGTGGCCGAACTCGGCTATCAGTTCACGGCACAGGCGCCGCAGGCGCTCGCGCTGCTCGGCCGCGGCGGCACGGAGAAATGGCTGCTCGCCGCGCTCGACGCCTACGACAAGGAAGGGCTGTACCCGGCCTGCGCCGCGCTGAAAGACCTCGCCGGCTTCAAGCGCCGCGCCGATGCGGCGGGCGCGGGCGTGGCGCTCGCCGAGGTCGCGCGCGTGCTCGAACTGTTCCTGCGCGGGCTCGCCGGGCGCAGGCTGCAGCTCGAAGCCTCCGATGAGACCTGGACCGATACCGGGACCATTTTCCTGCCCGAGCGCATCGCGCGCCACTCGGAGCGCGCGCAGAATTTCCGCCTGTACAAGGCGATCGCGGTGCACCACTGGGCCCAGGCGCGCTACGGCAGCTTCAATCTCGATCTCGCGCCGGTGCTCGCTGCCTATGCGGTGCCGGAGCGCGCGCTCGCCTGGTTCAATTTGCTCGAGGCGATCCGGCTGGAGAGCCAGGTAGGACGCGGGTTTCCGGGCCTTGCCGCGCTGCTCGCTGCGCTGCGCGGCGAGCTTGCGCCCGGGCTCGCCGCGGCGCAGGCGCGCCTGGCGCACGCGGAATCGTCGGTTGCGCACAGCGTGGCGCTGCTGCGCGAATTTCATGCGCTGCCGCTGCCCGAGCCCTTTCCCTACATGGGCAGCCTCTATCCGCAGCGCGCGGCCGAAGTGCGCGGCGAGCGCATCGCGAAAGAGCGGCGAGCGCTGTACACCGAGCTCGAGCAATTGCGGCTTGCACTGCAGGCGGAGCGGCCCGAACTGCAGGATGGCGAAGCCGCGCTGGAAGTGGAGAGTTCGTTCGAGACGCTGGAATTCGAATTGCAGATCGACGGCGAGGCGGTGGCGCCGCCCGAGGAAGTCGCCAGGCTCATGCGCTCGATCATCCAGGACTTCGGCGAAATTCCCGAGGAGTACCTGCTCGCCTCCGGCCCCGGCGCCTACGCGCCCGATGCGCTGGCGCAGGGCGAAGACGCGAGCGGACTCGCCGAATCCCGCGCCGAGGGCGGCCGGCTCTACGACGAATGGGATTTCCGCCGGCGCGATTACCGCAAGGACTGGTGCGTGCTGTTCGAGTCCGAGGTGCTGCCGGGCGATCCCGCCTATGTCGCGGGCGTGCGCGCGCGCTACGCCGGGCAGATCGCGCAGCTGCGCCGGCGCTTCGAGGCGCTGCGCGGCGAAGACCGGCTCGCGCGGCGCCAGCACGAGGGCGAGGACATAGACTTCGACGCGCTGGTCGAAGCCTACGCCGACCGCGCGAGCGGCATCGAAGCCTCCGAGCGCCTGTTCGTGCAGCGCCGGCGCATCGAGCGCAACATCGCGGCGATGTTCATGGTCGACATGAGCGGCTCGACCAAGGGCTGGATCAATGCCTGCGAGCGCGAGGCGCTGGTGCTGCTGTGCGAGGCGCTGGAAGCGCTGGGCGACCGCTACGCGATCTACGGTTTTTCCGGCTGGACGCGCAAGCGCTGCGACATCTATCGCATCAAGACGTTCGGCGAGCACTATGGCGAGGCGGTGCGCGCGCGCATCGCCGGCGTCGAGCCGCGCGACTACACGCGCATGGGCGTCGCGATCCGCCATCTCAGCGGGATCCTCAACGAAGCCGAGGCGAAGACGCGCATCCTGTTCACGCTCTCGGACGGCAAGCCCGACGATTTTCATGACGGCTATCGCGGCGACTACGGCATCGAGGACACGCGCCAGGCGCTGCTCGAAGCGCGCCAGTCCGGCATCCATCCGTTCTGCGTCACCATCGACGAAGAGGCGCGCGACTACCTGCCGCATATGTACGGTCCGGCAAGCTGGGTGCTGATCGACGATGCCGGCCAGCTGCCGCTCAAAACGGCAGAAGTGTACCGGCGCCTGACCAGCTGAAGCAGCCGTTGCGGCGGCAAGCTTGGGCGCAGGCCGCGCATGGATTACAATTCGGGCTGCGGGAGTATTCTCCCGGTCCACACGCCATCCCGCCTATCCTGATCATCCTACCTCCTGGAGCCTGTGTTGCAGATCGTCTGTCTTGATTTGGAAGGCGTGCTGATTCCAGAAATCTGGATCGAGTTTGCCGAGCGCAGCGGCATTCCGGAACTCGCGAAAACCACGCGCGACGAGCCCGATTACGACAAGCTCATGCGCGGGCGCATCGACATCCTCGCCGCGCGCGGGCTCGGCCTGCCGGATATCCAGGAGGTGATCGCGGGCATGCGCCCGCTCGCCGGCGCGCGCGAGTTCCTCGACTGGCTGCGCCGGGAATATCAGGTGGTGATCCTGTCGGATACCTATTACCAGTTCGCGGCGCCGCTGATGCGAGCGCTCGGTTATCCGACGCTGTTCTGCCACGAGCTGCTGGTCGAGCCGGGCGGCCGCGTGAGCGACTACCGCCTGCGCATGAAGGACCAGAAACGCGCATCGGTGCAGGCGTTCAAGCAGCTCAATTTCCGCACCATCGCCGCCGGCGATTCGTACAACGACACCAGCATGCTGGCCGAGGCCGATGCGGGCATTTTGTTCTGCCCGCCCGACAACGTGGCAGCGGAGTTTCCGCAGTTTCCGGTGACGCGCGACTACGGCGAGCTGCGCCGCGCGATCGAGGGCGCAAGCGCAGGCTGAAGCGCGTATTCTGTTGCTAGGGTCTGTTGACATTCACCGCAGGCGCCGCATTCGGAGGCAAGCCGAAGCGACAGGGGATAATTTAGGCGCAGCGCGGCGTTGTTCGTCGCTTGTTTGGAATAACCAAACGGCGTGGGTTGGTGCCCCTCCGCCCCAACACTGGCGCGCCTTGCGCCGCAGGCAAAATTACTCCCGTCGCGTTCATGTGATGAATGTCAACAGACCCTGGCGCGCGAGTGCAAGAATCAGGAGCGCATATGAGCGACTTGGATAAAAAGAGCAGCAAGAAATCCGCAACGGTCAAGCCGGCCGACATCGCCGACCGCGCGCTGGACGTGCTGCATTTCGAGCGCGACGCGCTGCGCGCGATATTTTCGCCGAAAAGCATCGCCGTGATCGGCGCGACCGAGCAGGAGGGCAGGGTCGGGCGCACCGTGCTGTGGAACCTGATCAGCAATCCGTTCGGCGGCACGGTCTATCCGATCAACAAGCGCCACCATCACGTGCTCGGCATCAAAGCCTACGCGAGCGTGGGCGAGGTGCCGGAGCAGGTCGACCTCGCGGTTATCGTCACGCCTGCGGCGACGGTGCCCGATATCGTCGCCGAGTGCGTCGCCGCCGGAGTGAAAGGCGCGATCATCATTTCCGCCGGCTTCAAGGAGGCGGGCGCGGCCGGCGTGGAACTCGAGCGCCGCATTACCGACCAGGCGCGCGGCAAGATGCGCCTGATCGGCCCGAACTGCCTCGGCGTGATGCGCCCGCGCACGCACCTCAACGCCACGTTCGCCAGCGCGATGGCGCGCCCGGGCAGCGTCGGTTTCATCAGCCAGAGCGGCGCGCTGCTGACCGCGGTGCTCGACTGGAGTTTCCGCGAGAACGTCGGCTTTTCCGCCTGCGTCTCGGTCGGCTCCATGCTCGACGTCGACTGGGGCGACCTGATCAATTATCTCGGCGACGATCCGCACACGCACAGCATCATGATTTACATGGAATCCATAGGCGATGCGCGCTCGTTCATCTCGGCCGCACGCGAAGTCGCGCTGACGAAACCGATCATCGTGATCAAGGCCGGGCGCACTGCGGCCGCGGCGAAGGCCGCGGCCTCGCATACCGGCGCGCTCGCCGGCAGCGACGACGTGCTCGACGCGGTGTTCCGCCGCTGCGGCGTGCTGCGCGTGAATTCCATCGCCGATCTGTTCTACATGGCCGAAGTGCTGGCGAAGCAGCCGCGTCCGTCGGGCCCGCGCCTGACCATCGTCACCAATGCTGGCGGGCCGGGCGTGCTCGCGACCGACACGCTCATCGCCATGGGCGGAGAACTGGCGGAGCTGTCGGCGGAGTCGCTGGCGGCGCTGAACCAGGTGCTGCCGCCGCACTGGAGCCACGGCAACCCGATCGATATTCTCGGCGACGCCGATCCGGAGCGCTACGCGCAGGCGCTCGCGATCGCGGCCAAGGACCCGAACAGCGACGGCTTGCTGGTGGCGCTCACGCCGCAGGCGATGACCGATCCGACCGAGACCGCGCGCGGCATGATTCCGTTCGCGATGACGCGCGGCAAGCCCGTGCTCGCAAGCTGGATGGGCGGCAAGGACGTGGTCGCGGGCGAGGCGATCCTGAACCAGGCGAACATACCGACGTTCGGCTATCCCGATACCGCGGCGCGCATTTTCACCCTGATGTGGCGCTATGCCTACAATCTGCGCGGCCTGTACGAAACGCCGACGCTGGTCGCGCCCGCGGCGCAAGCCGCATCGGAGCGCGCGCGGGTGCCCGAGCTCATCGCCGCCGCGCGCGCAAGCGGACGCACGCTGCTGTCGGAATTCGAGTCGAAGCAGGTGCTCGCGGCCTACGGCATCCCGACCGTGCCTACGCGCATTGCCGCGAGCGTAGACGAAGCGGTCAAGTGCGCCACCGCCATCGGCTATCCGGTGGTGCTGAAGCTGCATTCGCATACGATCACGCACAAGACCGACGTCGGCGGCGTGCAGCTCAATATTGCCGATGCCGAAGCGGTGCGGCGCGCTTATCGCACGATCGAGTCCGGCGCCATCGAAGCCGCGGCCAAGGCGGCTTCGCCGTCGTGGCCGCGCGGCGCCAAGCACTTCCTCGGCGTGGCGGTGCAGCCCATGGTCAAGCTCGAAGGCTACGAGCTGATCGTCGGCAGCAGCATCGATGCGCAGTTCGGCCCGGTGCTGCTGTTCGGCGCGGGCGGGCAGCTGGTGGAGGTGTTCCGCGACCGCGCCCTCGCGCTGCCGCCGCTCAATACCACGCTCGCGCGGCGCATGATGGAGCAAACGACGATTCACAAGGCGCTGCTCGGCGTGCGCGGGCGCGCGCCGGTCGACCTCGCCGCGCTCGCGGGATTGATGGTGCAGTTCAGCCAGCTGGTGGTGGAGCAGCGCTGGATCAAGGAAATCGACATCAATCCGCTGCTCGCCGGCCCCGGCGATGCGGGCATTATCGCGCTCGATGCGCGCGTGGTGCTGCACGGCGCCGAAGTCACCGAGGAGCAATTGCCGCGCCTCGCGATCCGACCCTACCCGGCGCGCTACGCTTCGGACTGGACCTCGAAGACGGGCATGGCGGTCTGCATCCGTCCGATCCGCCCGGAAGACGAGCCGCTGATGGTGCAGTTCCATGCGACGCTGTCGGAGGAAAGCGTGTACATGCGCTATTTCCACTACATCCAGTACAACCAGCGCGTCGCGCACGAACGGCTCACGCGCCTGTGCTTCATCGATTACGAGCGCGAGATGGCGCTGGTGGTCGAGCGCAAGGACCCGAAGACCGGCGAGCGCGCGATACTCGCGATCGGGCGCCTGAGCAAACTGCACCAGTCCACGGAGGCCGAGTTCGCGATTCTGGTCAGCGACGCCTATCATGGGCACGGTTTTGGCGGCGAGCTGCTGCGCCGGCTGGTGCAGATCGGGCGCGACGAGAAACTGCAGCGCATCGTCGCCTCCATCCTCGCCGACAACGTCGCCATGCAGCGCGTCTCGCGCAAATGCGGCTTCAAGCTGAAGCGGGCCGATTCTGAATTCCGCGCCGAGCTGGATCTGACCAAGCCCTAGCCAACGCAAGTCGAATCATGGAAGCCAGACTGAACGAGCTCGAGGCGAAACTGAGCCTTGCCGAAGACCTGCTCGACGCGCTCAACCGCACCGTGTACCGCCAGCAGCAGCAGATCGACCAGTTGCAGCAGGACATACGCGCGCTGCGCCAGCAGCTGCAGGAAGCCGCTCCGGCCGAGCCGGGTAGCCCCGGCAACGAGATCCCGCCGCACTACTGAACGCGCTGCGTCAGCCGGTGCTCCAGACACGCGGCTTTATCATGCCCGCGATCTTGCAGGCCTGTTGCACATATCCGTATGGAAACAGCTGGAACAACTGTTCTTTGGCTACTTTCTTGTCCAGACCCTGATTGCTGCTGAGAAACCCGACCACGTGGCGGACATCCGGGGCCACCTGATGCTCGCGCCAATATTCGCGCATGAAGCGCAGGACCGTCCAATACGGGTCGGTGAGTTCCAGTTTTTCTTCTGCCGCCAGTTCGCGCGCTATCTCGTCGTCCCAGCTCTCGGGGTTGACCAGATAGCCCTCAAGATCCCGTTCTACCGATATTTCCGTACTCATGCTGACTCCCTAAGCATACTGGCTCGCCCGCGGCGCTGAAGAATTTTGGTCGCCAAGACTAGCTAGAAATATAAATAGCAGTCAAGCGATATTATTTTGTAGATAATATCGAATTATTCGATACATCAGGGATGGTCAGGTATGGATGTCGACCAGGCGCGTACGTTCTTGGCCATCACCGCCTATGGCAGCTTTCTCGAAGCCGCGCGACATCTGCATCTGACGCAATCCACGGTGAGTGCGCGCATCCAGCGCCTGGAGGAAGAGTTGGGGGTGCGCCTGTTTGTGCGCAATCGCGCCGGAGCCATTCTCACCATAGGCGGGCGACGCTACGCCGAGTACGCCAAACGCCTGGTCTTGACGGCCGAGCAGGCTCGCCACCATGTGGGCCTGCCCAGCCGCTATCGCGCGACGCTTGGGGTCGGCGGGCGCATTGCACTTTGGGAAGGCCTGCTGCCTTCCTGGGTGCGCTGGATGCGTCGGCAGGCAACCGACGTGGCCATTCGCGGCGAGATCGGTTTCGAGGAGGACCTGATGCATCGCCTGATCGAGGGCACGCTGGATATCGGCCTGATGTACAGCCCCACTCACAGCCCGGGCCTAGTCGTCGAACATCTGTTCGACGAGACGCTGCTGCTGGTGAGCAGCCGCTCGGGCGATACCCATCCCGGTGACGATTACATTTATGTGGAATGGGGGCCGGCGTTCGACATCCAGCACACCCAAAGCTATCCCGATCTTGAGCCGCCGCCGCAGGTCGTCAGCGTCGGCTGGCTGGGCGTGCAGCTCATGCTGACCAACGGCGGCGCCTGTTATTTGCCTGCGCGCATGGCCGAGCCGCTGATCGCCGCCGGGCGCCTGTATGCGGTGGCGGACGCGCCCCGCTATCCGCACCCGACTTACATGGTCTACCCGAAGGATCTGGATAATCCGGTCATGCCACTGGCGCTGGAAGGGCTGCGGTCCCTGGCCCGTTCGACCTGATCCCGGTCAATCTGCAAACGGATCAGTCTCGACGGCAGCCGATGCATGGATGGCGAGCCGGCGCCTACGCCGATCTCATGCCCCGGCTGGCTCGTCGCCGCGCGCCAGTCGTGGATACTCGCCCGCCAATACCGGCCCGTCCTTGCGCCAGGCATGGCAGCCGTCAACGAACGCGAGCGTGCCCTGGTCGGGCCACCGGCGCGGGTCTGCGCCATGCAGCTTTTGCCGCGCGAGGCGGTCGGGATAGGAGGCCTGCATGTAGGTGTTGCCGACCTGGCCCAGCAGGTCGGTCAAGTGCGTGCAGCCCAGCCTGCCGCCGAGGATCTCCCTTACGGCGCGCGTGAAGCCGGGGCCGATGCGCAGCCCAATCAGCTTGCGATAATCGGCGGCGATATCGGTGCATACCGCCCACGGCGCCGCCAGCGTCTTCGCCGCCACGTCACGGATCTGATAGTCGTCGTCGATGAGGACGCAGAGCGAAAAATGATGGATCAGTTCGCCCGGCAACACCGCAGGCCGAGAACTGAACGGCACCGCCTGCCCCTTCTCGTCGGCGACGCTGGCCTCGATCTGCCACAACCCGTCCCGGCGCCGGTAGCCGCGGCAGGTGATCTGCCGCGTATGCACCAGTTCCTTGTCCACGTCCTGTTCGATCGACATCGATTGGTCCTTGTCAGCCTCGCTATTCATTGCGCCTGCCGCCGCGCCGCACTCAGGGGCATAAAGTCTGCGCCGATCGCGCCGACCTTGACGTAGATGAGCGCGCCTTCCGCGCCGGTGTAGGGCGTGTGGCGGCTGCCGCGCGGACTGCGCAGCCAGGTACCAGCGGCATACTCGCCCAGTTCATCGCGGAACACGCCTTCGAGCACCAGAATTTCCTCACCGCCCGGATGCGTGTGCGTATTGAAGCGCGTTTGCGGCGCCCAGCGCACCAGCGCCGTGCTCACGCCCTCGTGCTCGTGCAGCGGCATCACCGATAGACCCGGGACCAGGCCCGGGTGCCAGGACGCTTTCGACGTATCGATGCGCACCGGCGCGAGATCGTCCGCTGCGAATTGCCACAGTTTGACGAACAGGGTGCAGCCGCCGCGCGCGACCTCTATGCCGATGCGGTCGAGCATGCGCCGCTCCACGCCCGGCAACGGCGACGGCGTCCAGACCGCATCGCGCGCGCTTTGCACCACGCGCTGATCGAAATCGCTGTTCAAGTTCATTGCGGGAATGGGTACAGCAAGATGGACTCCATCGCAGCAGCGGCCGGAAGGGGGCGCGCTTCCTAAACGGCGAGTTGCCGCCTGCGTTCGATCGCGGTTGCGGCGAACAGCGCCTGCGCGGCCCAGTAAGTCTGGATGATTGCAAACGCCGCTCCGGGCAGAGGCTGGGCGAAGCGGTGGATCCCGATCAGCGTGTCGGAAAAGCCGAACAGCAGCGCGCCCGCCAGCGGACCCCAGCGCAGCAACGGGCTTGCGCGCGATGCCAGCGCGCAGGCGGCCGCGCGCCAGATCATCGCGGCGATGACGAGCACGTATACGACCAAAGGCAGCGCGAGCGCGCCGGCGCCGGGCAGCATCAGCCACAGGCCGGCAGCGGCGTAAAGCAATACGGGCGCGAGCAGCATCGGCGCCGGCGTGCGGTTCCATTGCCAGAATGCGGCGACATAGAGGCCGTGGCCGATGGCGAATGCGATCATGCCGGGCAGGAAGGCATGGGGCAGCGCGAGGCACACATCGCCCACCGCGCCAGCGAGCAGGCCCCACGCGATCTTGCGTCCGGCGCCGGGGCCGGCTCGGCTCCAGACCGCAGCGGCGAGCGCGAGCACGAGCCAGGGTTTGGCGAGCAGCTTGAGCCAGAACAGGTCGAGCGCGAGCCCGACCAGGTAAAGGCAGGCGGCGAGTGCGGCGCAGACGAGGAGCAGGACGGGCTTCATGTTTTGCCGAAGTGTACCTGCACCAGGCGCAGGCGGCTCAGCCCGGGTCGCGCGCGCACTCGCGTGACGCGCGATGCGGCTTATTTCTTGACGACCTTGACCGCGATGTCCTGCAGCTTCTTCGGCTGGATGATATGGCCGTCGAGACCGGCTTCCTTGAGCGTGCCGCCGTAGGCGACCGAAAGGAGCTGGCTGTAATACACCACCGGCATGTTGAGCTTGGTGCCCTGCTTTCTGTTGATCTCGGACTGGTAGACCTCGACGTTGGCCTGGCACAGCGGGCAGGGGGTGCAGATCACGTCCGCGCCGTGATCGTAGGCCGACTCGACGATGTTCTTGATCTGCTTCTCCGCCTTTTCCGGCTCGCAGAACGCGAGCGAACCGCCGCAGCAGCTGACCTTTTCCTCGTACTTGGCGATGGATTCGCCACCCACGGTATCGATCAGCTTGTCGAGGTACATGGGATTTTCGAACGATTCGCCGGCGATCCCGAACGGGCGGTTGGTCTGGCAACCGACGTAACCCGCGACCTTGACGCCGTCGAGCGGTTTCACCACCGGTTTGCCCAGTTCCTCGTAGCCGAGGTCTTCGACCAGCACCTCGACCATGTGGCGGATCTCGGTGCCGGGCTTGTATTGCAGGCCCGCTTCCTTCAGCGCTTCGTTGGTGTCGGCCAGCAACTGGCTCGAGGCGTCGAGCTTCTCGATGGTTTCACGCCCACCCAGCCAGCAGGCCGCGCAGGTGGCGACGATGTCCTGGCCCGGCAGGTGCTTGTCCGACAGTGCGAAATTGCGCGCCGAGAGTACATGGCGCGCGAGTTCGCTCGAGCCGGCGTAGCTGATCGAAGCGCCGCAGCAGTTCCAGTCCGGGATCTGCGTCATCTTGACGTCGAGCTTCTCGCACATCGATTCGACCGACACCAGGTAATTGGCGGCCGAGCCGCGCAGTTGCGAGGAGCAGCCGGGGTAGAACGCGTATTCTCTTTTTGCCATCGTCTTCCAGTCCTTAAATCAGCTGCTGTAACCGCGCGGCTGCACTGCGTAGCCGCGCCGGCGGGCTTCGATCTCATCGGCCTTTTTCAGCGCGCGCCGCAGGCCGTCCTTGTCCTTGCAGCCATGGCTCACGAACAGCTCCAGCGGGTTCAGGCGCTTGGCAAAGAACAGCCCGCGCCCGATATTGCGCAGCGTCCACATTTTCTTGATGCCGGAAACGAAGCCTTCGCGGAAGTAGACACTGATCGTCATCTTGAGTTCGTTCACGCGTCCGGTCTTGGTGCAGTTCTCCCAGAAAATCATGGAGAAGTCGCGTGTCGGCTGGTTCTTCGGCGCCAGGCCCAGGCGGTGCGCGTAGCTCGCGAGGCCATGCATGATATGGGTGATCGGCAGCTTGCGCGGGCAGCGCACCATGCAGTTGTAGCACGACGTGCATAACCACATCGAATGCGAAGTCAGGACTTCCTCGCGCTTGCCGGCGCGGATCATCATGAAGATCTTCTGCGGCGTGTGCTCCCAATCCGGGCCGAAGGTGCAGGAGCCGGCGCATACGCCGCACTGCATGCACATTTTCACCCAGTCGCCGTCGTCGACTTTTTCCTCGACTTCGCGCAGGAAATTGTTGCGGTACTTGTCCAGCATCTGCGTGTTCAGGTCGCCCATGGCTATGCGAATCCTTTCAGCGGGCTCATGCCGATCTCGTTGATTTTGGCGGCGTAGTCGTTGATCAGCTGCGGCACGCGCGCGATGTCGGTGATCGCAACCTCGTGGCTGATCACCCGCTCGGCTTCGAGCGAGAGCTGCTTCAGCGTGTCGTCGACCTTGCTCATGCGCACGCTGGCAAGTTCCGAGCCTTTGACGAAGTGGCACTGGTAGTCGTCGCCGTGCTTGCAGCCCAGCATCATGATGCCGTCGTAGCCCGCGTTGAGCGCGTCGGTGATCCAGATGGTGTTGACCGAACCGAGGCAGCGCACCGGGATCACGCGCACGAAGGCGCTGTAGCAGTTCTTCTGCATCCCCGCCATGTCGATCGCCGGATAGGCGTCGTTTTCGCAGGCGAGCACCAGGATGCGCGGCTTCTCGGAGAACTCGTCGGGTACGTCCACCGCCTTGATCTGCGCGCCGACGGTGTCGCAGGAATAATTTTCGAACGAGATCACCCGCACCGGGCAGGCGCCCATGCAGGTACCGCAGCGCCGGCAGCGGCTTTCGTTGAACACCGGATAGCGCTTTTCGTCCTCGTCGATGGCGCCGAACGGGCATTCCACGGTGCAGCGCTTGCACTGGGTGCAGCCATCGAGTTGCACGATCGGGTAGGAAAGGTCGCCCGAGCGCGGATGCGCGGCGCGGCCGAGCCCGGCGTTTTCCATCGCCTGGATCGCTTTCAGCGTGGCGCCGGCTGCATCCTCGGTCGCCTGCGCCACGTCCATCGGGCGGCGCACCGGGCCGGCGGAGTAGATGCCGGTGCGGCGCGTTTCATAGGGAAAGCAGATGAAGTGCGAATCGGTGAAGCCCTGCGTAAGCTGCGGCAGATCCTTGCCCTGGCGGTAGGTCAGGTTGAGGATGGACACCGGCTTCACTTCCATTTTCGCCACTTCTTCCTCGGGGATGTCGATGTTCACCCCGGAATTCGGCACCTGCCCGGTGGCGAGTACCACCAGGTCGGCGCCGGCGATGGTGGCGTCCTCGTCCAGGATCAGGTCGCGGAACTTCACCTCGCAGCCTTGGCCTTGGGCTTCGACCGAGGTCACCTTGCCTTTGGTGAAGATGACGCCCTTTCTCTGCGCGCTGCGGTAAAAGTCCTCGCCGTTACCCGGCATGCGCAGGTCGTCGTAGATCACCACCGTGTTGATCGCGGGGTTGGCGTCCTTGAAATACATCGCCTGCTTGACGCTCGCGCCGCAGCAAAAACCGGAGCAGTAGGCCAGGTGCTTGCCCGACTCGTCGCGCTGCCCGGCGCATTGCACGAACACCACGGTGTTCACTTCGCCGCCGTCGCCAGGCCGGCGGATCGGCTGCCCCTTGGCCGCGCCATCCGCGGCCAGGCGTTCGAGGGTCGCCTGGTCGATCACGTTCGCGCTCTTGCCGCCGCCGAGTTCGGGCAGCTTGGCGATGTCGTAGGTGGTGAAACCGGTCGCCTGGACGATCGCGCCGACTTCCTCGGTCACGGACGAACCGCTCTCCACGCTGATGTCGACCTTGAACCGTCCCGGCGCGCCGTCGGTCTTGGCGATGACGGCGTTGGTGTGGACCTTGATGTTGCGGTCGCCCTTCACCGCCGCGATGAGTTCGTTCATGCCGCTGTCTTGCGGATCGGCATAGGGTTCGCGCACCGGCATGCGCTTATGCAGCGTCGCCGCCCAGCCGCCGAGGCTGCCGGATTTCTCCACCAGCACCACCTGGTAGCCGGTTTTGGAGGCTTCCAGCGCGGCAGTGAGGCCGGAGACGCCGCCGCCCACCACCAGCAGGCGCTTCGCGTGCCCGGTGTCCGGGTTGCCTCCGGGCAGCTTCATCTTCTTCAGTTCGCCGCAACCCATGCGCAGGTAGTCGTCGGCCATCTCCTGCGTGGTTTCGCGCGCTTCCGCGGTATCGGGCCGGGCCCAGATCACGCCTTCGCGGATATTGGCGCGCGCGACCGCCGCGCTCGGAAAATAAAACGCCTCGGTCTTGGCGCGGCGCGAACAAGCGGCGATCACCGCGTGCGTGACGCCTTCCTTGTCGATGTCGTCGCGGATCAATTGCACGCCGGCGGCGCTGCACAGGAAGTCGTGCTCGCGCACGAGGTGCATCTTGCCTTCCTTGGTCGCGATCTTGGCCATTTGCGCGGTGTCGACGCGCTCGCCGATGCCGCAGCCCTTGCAGATGTAGGCGGCTGTTTTCATGTCGGCCATTTGTGTTATGCCTCTGCTCTAGCTACTTTGTTGATGACTTGTATCGCGCGCAACGCCGCCGCGGTGGAGCTTTGCACCGCGCGGTTCACGTCGAGCGCATTGGTGGCGCAGCCGGCGCCGAAGAATCCGGACTCCGCCGCCGAGGATTCGATGAAGCCGCTCGAATCGGCGACGATCTCCGCCGGGATGTCCACGCCCGCCACGCTGGGCTGCATGCCGATCGCGAGCACCGCCATGTCGTGCGCATTGGCGTAGCGGTGGTAGCCTTCGGTGTCCACGCCGTGCAGGATCACGTCGCCCGATTTGTCCTGGGTGACTTTCGCCACCTTGGACTTGAGAAAGCTCACGCTCGGATCCCGCTGCACCTTCTGGTAGAAGTCCTCGAAGCGGTCGATGGCGCGGATGTCGATGTAATACACCGTGGATTTCGCCGCCTCGCCCCAGGCCTCTTTCACATACTGGGTCTGCTTGAGCGAAGCCATGCAGCAGATGCGCGAGCAATGGCGCAGATGGTTCTCGTCGCGCGAGCCGGCGCACTGGATGAAGGCGATGTTCTTCGCTTCCTTGCCGTCCGAGGGGCGCAGGATCTTGCCGCCGGTCGGTCCGTGGGGATCGGCGAGGCGCTCGAACTCGAGCGAGGTGATCACGTTGGCGAAACGGTCGTAGCCGTAGGGCTGGATTTTCGCCGCGTCGTAGGGCTGCCAGCCGGTGGCCCAGATCACCGCACCGGCCTTGATGGTGATCGTCTCCTCGCGCATCTCCAGATCGATCGCGCCGTATTTGCACGCGGCCTTGGCTTTATCGGCGTCGGCGGTGCCGATGACCGAGGCGTCGAGCACATAGCGCTGCGGATAGGCCATCGCGTGCGGCAGGTAGGCGGCCTTCATTTTGTCCAGGCCGTAGTTGTATGGGTTGGGCACTTCGGCCGCTACCGCGCCGGCGCAGTCGCCGCAGGCGGTGCAATTCTCGTTGACGTAGCGCGGCGCGATTTTCACGGTCGCGCTGTAGTCGCCGCGTTTGCCCGAAATCGCGCTGACCTCGGCCAGCGTGAGCACGCGGATGTTGCGGTTGGCCTTGATCCGGCGCAGGTTGATTTCCAGGCCGCAAATCGGATGGCACAGCTTGGGGAAATAGCGGTACAAGAGCGCGGTGCGCCCGCCCAGCGTGGGGGATTTTTCCACCAGCACCACTTGTTTCCCGCATTCGGCGGCTTCGAGCGCGGCGGTCATGCCGCTGATGCCGCCGCCGACCACGAGGATGGTCTGATTGGTTGCTACGACTTCAGTCATGCGTTTACCTCCGGCTCTGCTTTCTTTTATTCGCACGCGAATTTTAGCCGAGGCGTGCGCGACTATCTACACGGCATGCAGTGCTTGCCCCCTGAATGTACTGATAGGCGGATAGACCATGTAAATCCGCTCTCGACCCGCGCTGATCCGGCTTGCGCGGCCGGCGTCCCGTCCGCGCGGATCGTCGATTGCGCAGGGATGAAAAGCGTATCCCTGCGCAATCGACGATCTTGGGTGGAAGCCCGACGCCATGACTGGTGTTTACAAGTAACCGTGTTTTCCGTACGGATGCGCTTTTCATCCGTACGCAAAACACGGTTGGCGCGCGTAGCGCGCAGGTTTTGACGACCTCCGCACCCTTCGCGGTGCAACCTTGTCAGCCGAACTTGCTTTTCACCAGCAGCGAGCCGTCGAACGTCGTTCCGGGCGCAAAGCCGAATATGCGCTCGAGCTCGAGTTCGCGGATCAGCGCGTTCACTGCGTCCTGTCCGTGCTCGCGCTGCACTTCGGCCAGGATCAGTTTCGCGCCGTTGGCGTTATAGAAGCCGCCGAAGTCGGCTTGCACGGCGAGCAGCTTCTTTGCTTTCTCCAGAGTCATCGGATTTGCGCTAACTGATCTGGCTGCCGGTCATTCCGCTGTGGATGCCCTGGCGCTGCTTTTCATGATCGGCCTGCAATTGGAGCAGCAGGCCGACGCACTCGGCGAGTTCGTCGTATTCGTCGCGCCCGGTGCCGTAGTGCTCCTCGTCGGAGTAGAAGAACTGGCAGCGATAGCGATCTTCCGCAGTCTTGAAGACGAGGAAATTGCAGCCGCGCTCGCTCCAGAAAACGGTCGGACAGGTGGTGAGCACCGGTGCCCCCGGATCGAGTTTCAGATCGCTGTCGGCCAACTCGATGGGCACGAAATGGCCATAGCGCTCCTTTAGCGCCGATTCGATCACCCAGCGTTCCGCGGAGTTGAAATCGGGTATCGGCTTGACTGGGTCTTTCATGGTGTCCATCGTTAAAAGATTGCCAATAAACACAACGTTACCACTATGCATAAGTAGGAAACATTACCCTTGCTTATGGAGAAATCAGATTTCTCAGCTTGTGCCGCAAAAACGTTGATATAGAGTAGCCCCCTTTCTGCAAAAGGGCGCATTGCCGAACCCAACCGTGACACAAACAGCAGCAGCCGACTCCTCCGTCCGCAGCGAAGTCAAGCATACCACTTGCTACATGTGCGCATGCCGCTGCGGCATACGCGTGCACTTGCGCGAGGGCGAAGTGCGCTACATCGACGGCAATCCGGAACACCCGCTCAACCGCGGCGTGATCTGCGCCAAAGGTGCGTCGGGCATCATGAAGCAGTATTCGCCGGCCCGCCTGACCAGGCCCTTGATGCGCAAGCCCGGCTCGGCGCGCGGCGACAACCAGTTCGAAGAAGTCAGCTGGGACGAGGCGTTCAATCTGCTGCAGGAACGCCTCGCGCGCATCCGCGCGACCGACCCGAAGAAATTTGCGCTGTTTACCGGCCGCGATCAAATGCAGGCGTTGACCGGCTTGTTCGCGCGCCAGTTCGGCACGCCCAATTACGCCGCGCATGGCGGTTTCTGCTCGGTCAACATGGCGGCGGGCATGATTTACACCATCGGCGGCTCGTTCTGGGAGTTCGGCGGCCCGGACTTGGAGCGCGCCAAGCTGTTCGTGATGATAGGCACGGCGGAGGACCATCATTCGAATCCGCTCAAGATCGCGATCTCCAAATTCAAGCGATCCGGCGGGCGCTTCATTTCGATCAACCCGGTGCGCACCGGCTATTCGGCCATCGCCGACGAGTGGGTGCCGATCAAGCCCGGCACCGACGGCGCGCTGCTGCTCGCGCTGACCCACGAAATCATCCACACCGGCCTCTACGACCGGGAATTCCTCGCGCGCTATACCAATGCGGGGTACTTGATCGACACCGATCCGACGTCGGAATCGCGCGGCATGCCGGTGCGCGATGCGAGCCGCCACGAAGAGATACCCGAATACCCGCGCAACATGCTTTGGTGGAACCGCCTGAGCGAACAGCCCGCACCCTGCCACCAACCCGAGGCGGATCCCTATCTGCTCGGACAATTCACGCTCGCCGACGGCACGCCGGTCAAGCCGGCGTTCCAGTTGCTGCTCGAGCGGGTAAAGGATTACACGCCGGAATGGGCCGAGGGCATCACCGGCATACCCGCGGCGACCATACGCCGCCTCGCGCACGAAATGGGCGTGACCGCGCGCGACCAGAAGATCGAATTGCCGATCGCCTGGACCGACAGCTGGGGCACCGAGCACGAAAAGATCACCGGAAATCCGGTCGCGTTCCACGCGATGCGCGGTCTGGCGGCGCACTCCAACGGCTTTCAGACCATACGCGCGCTCGCGATCCTGATGAGCCTGCTCGGCACCATCGACCGGCCGGGCGGCTTTCGCCACAAGGCGCCATTTCCGCGCGGCATCCCGCCGCTGGCGAAGACGCCCAAGGGCCCCGAGGGCGTACGGCCCGATACGCCGCTTGCCGGACTCGCGCTCGGCTGGCCGGGCAATCCCGACGACCTATTCGTGGACGCCGACAACAAACCGGTGCGCATCGACAAGGCGTTTTCCTGGGAATACCCGCTGTCGGTGCATGGCCTGATGCACAACGTAATCACGAATGCCTGGCGCGGCGATCCCTATCGCATCGACACGCTGATGATTTTCATGGCCAACATGGCGTGGAACTCGAGCATGAACACGATGGAAGTACGGCGCATGCTCAACGACCGGGACAAGAACGGCGACGGCGCCGGCGAATACAAGATTCCGTTCATCGTGGTGTGCGATGCGTTCCAGTCGGAAATGACGGCGTTTGCCGACCTGATCCTTCCCGACACCACCTATCTCGAGCGCCACGACGTGATGTCCATGCTCGACCGGCCGATTTCGGAATTCGAAGGCCCGGTGGACTCGGTGCGCGTGCCGGTGCTGCCGCCTACGGGTGCGTGCAAGCCGTTTCAGGAAGTGCTGATCGAACTCGCCGGCAGATTGAAGCTGCCCGCGTTCGTCAACGCCGACGGCAGCCGCAAGTACCGCGACTACCCCGATTTCATCGTCAACTATGAAACCGAGCCCGGTTCCGGCATAGGCTTTCTCGCCGGCTGGCGCGGCAAGGGCGGGGAAAAGTTCATGCAGGGCGAGCCCAATCCGCGCCAATGGGAGATGTACGCCAAGAACAACTGCGTGTTCCAGCTCAAGCTGCCGCCTTCCTACCAGTACATGCGCAACTGGAACAAGGGCTATCACGAGTGGGCGCAGAGGACGCGTCTGCGCCGCCACGCCGATCCGATCGTGATCCAAATCTATTCCGAGGTGCTGCAGAAATTCCGCATGGCGGCGCAGGGCAGGGGAACGTCGAAGCGGCGCCCGCCGGCGCATCTGGCAAAGCGCGTCGAAACCTATTTCGATCCGCTGCCGTTCTATTACGAGCCGCTCGAAGCGCAGGCGACCGACACGCACAGGTACCCGCTGAACGCGATTACGCAGCGCCCGATGGCCATGTACCACTCCTGGGACTCGCAGAACGCCTGGCTGCGCCAGATTCACGCGCACAACTATCTGTTCGTCAATCCGGCCGCGGCGCGCGCGCAGGGCATTGCCGACGACGACTGGATCTGGGTCGAGTCGATGTGGGGCAAGGTGCGCTGCATGGCGCGCTACTCGGAGGCGGTGGAGCCGGGCACGGTGTGGACCTGGAATGCGATCGGCAAGGCGCCCGGCGCCTGGAACCTCGCGCCCGGCGCCAACGAAGCCGGGCTCGGCTTCCTGCTGAATCATCTGATCAGCGACGAACTGCCCCGCCCGGCGCAGGCGCGGGCGCAAGGCGCCGTTCCGGGAAGACCGCTGTCCAACTCCGACCCGGTAACCGGCCAGGCCGGCTGGTACGACGTGCGCGTGCGCATCTGCAAGGCAGGCGCAGACGAGGCCGAGCAGTCCTGGCCGCAGGTCGCCGCGGTTGGCGCCCTGCCGGGCATGGACCGGGTGCGCAACACCTGGCTCGCCTTCGTCGCCGGGAAGAAGAAATGAGCAAGCAGCTCGCACTGGTGATCGACCTCAATGTCTGCGTCGGCTGCCATGCCTGCGTCACCAGCTGCAAGGAATGGAACACCTCGGGCGCGGCCGGTTTTCTTTCGGATGACCGTCCGTACGGCCGCGATCCGACCGGCACTTTTTTCAACCGCGTGCAGACATTCGAAGTGGGCGAGTTTCCCCATACGCAGACAGTGCATTTCCCCAAGTCCTGCCTGCACTGCGAGGACCCGCCCTGCGTGCCGGTGTGTCCCACGGGCGCGAGCTACAAGCGCGCCGAGGACGGCATCGTGCTGGTCGACTACGACAAGTGCATAGGCTGCAAGTACTGCAGCTGGGCCTGTCCCTACGGCGCGCGCGAGCTCGACGAGCACCAGAAGGTGATGAAGAAATGCACTCTGTGCGTGGACCGCATTTATGATGAGCACCTGCCTGCGGCGGAGCGCAAGCCCGCCTGCGTCATGGCCTGTCCCACCAGCGCGCGCCTGTTCGGCGACGTACACGACGCGGAGTCGGCGGTGTCGCGGGCGATACGCGACGCGGGCGGCTATGCGCTGATGCCCGAGTGGGGCACGCACCCGGCCAACCACTACTTGCCGCGGCGCAAGACCGAGATCACGCTGCATCGCGACGAGCTCGAGCGCGTGGACAATCCGCTCAAGATCGACGGCAAGCTGCCCAAGCCCGACGTCAAAGCGCCGTCGCTCGACGACAGCACTACCTGGTAAGCGCGATGCGTCCTGCCTTCTCCGTTATTTTTCTCACCACGCTCATCGGCGCAGGGCAGGGCTTGTTCGTCGCGCTCTATTCGGCCGAGTTCGGTGCCTGGCTGAGTTTCTGGGCCATGCCCTCGGCGCAATACTTTTCGCTGGGCTGCGTGCTTGTCCTCGCGCTGCTTGGCGCAGGACTGTTCGCCTCGTTCTTCCATTTGGGCCGCCCCGAGCGCGCCTGGCGTTCGGCCGCGATGTGGCGCAACTCGTGGCTGTCGCGCGAGGTGATCGTGCTCCCTCTCTTCATGGCCGCGGTGGCGGCCTACGGCCTGGCGCATCATCTGCGCGGCGCGGGAGACTTGACCCTGACGCTCGGCGGCGCGGGCGTGGCGCTGGCGCTGCTGTTGTTCGTGTGCACCGGCATGATTTACGCCTGCCTGCCGTTTCTGCAGGAATGGCATACGCCGCTCACGGTGATCAACTACCTGCTGCTCGGCTGTGCCTCCGGTTTTCTGCTGAGCACGGCCTGGGCGGCGGTGCAGGCGCCCGCGCTGTTGGTGACTGCGGCCGCATGGACCGCCGGAGTCACGCTGGTTGCCCTGGTAATGCGCGGCGCCGCGCTCGTGCGCGATGCAAGCCTGCGGCCGAAGTCGACACTGCAAACGGCCATCGGCGTGAAGCACCCGCGCATCGCGCAGAAGGCGCAGGGTTTCATGGGCGGATCGTTCAATACGCGCGACTTCTTTCATGGGAAGTCGTTTGCCTGGCTGCGCCTGGTGAAATGGGGATTCCTGCTGCTGGTGTTCCCGCTGCCGCTGGCGCTGCTCGCGGGGGGGGCGGCCTTGGCATCCTGGCCGGTATTGGCGGCGGCTTTCCTGCTGCAGTACCTGGGCCTGCTGATCGAGCGCTGGTTCTTTTTCGCGCAAGCGCGGCACCCGCAGAACCTTTACTATCAGGCCATATCCTGACGAAATAAGCGCTAAGCATAGGCCAGCATCACCCACCCACGAACCATCCACCGAGAGAGGTAGCGATCATGAATTTCGATAAAGACCTGGACGCACGCGGCTTGAACTGCCCGCTGCCGATATTGCGCGCGAAAAAGGCGCTGACCGAGATGCAAAGCGGCCAGGTGCTGCGCATTGTTTCGACCGACGTCGGATCGGTCAAGGATTTCCAGGCTTTCTGCAAGCAGACCGGCAACGAACTGCTGTCGCAAGCCGAGGCGAGCAACGAGTACACCTTCTTTCTCAAGCGTAAGTGACCGGCGCAGCTGCTGCGGCCGCGCGGGACGCGGTCGCCAGGTGAGAATTGGTATTACTGCTGGTTCGAACAGTCCTTATTATGGATTGCTAAATCCCTAGCCCCGGCGTAGTCTTTTTCGATGAATTCGCAGCGCGCCGCCACAGCCGATCCAGGGCTGCGGCAGCGGGCGAAACTGCAGCCTGCGGTGGATAGAAGGGCGACTTAGCCCCGCCACCGCTGTCATCGCTGGTGTCGAAACCTCGTTCGACTTCGTCTGGAGGAGTGGCCGTGGCAGCACGAAAGATCTGCGTGGTAGTGGTTTCCGGAACCCGCGAGCGCCTGCAAATGGCGGCCATGGCGGCCTCAGTGGCCGCCGTGAGCGGCATCGAAGTCACCATATTTCTATCCATGAACGCGGTGCCGCATTTCGTCAAAGGCGCCACGGCCGATGCGCCCAGCGAGGGCGCTTTCGGCGACCTTCTGGTAAAAAAGAAGGCGCCGGATTTCAAGACGCTGTTCCGGCAAGCGGTCGAACTGGGCGGCGCGAAGATCCTGCCCTGCTCCATGGCGCTGGACATCGCCGGCATCGAGACCGACACGCTGGAGCCGTTCGTGGGCGAGCCGACCGGGCTAACTGCGTTCCTGAACGCGGCCGCAGATGCCCAGGTCTGGACTTTCTGAGAGTTTGTTTGAGCATGAGGGGATACGCCCCTTCACGCTCGTCTAAACCAGGGCCATTTCGGTCAAGCCGAGATGGCCTGCAAATCGAACCGAGGAGATGCAACCATGGCGGAAAAGAAAATCATCGATGGCCGGGGCAGCTTCTGCCCGGGCCCGCTGATGGAATTGATCGGCGTGCTGAAAATGTCGCAGATCGGCGACGAGCTCGAGGTCTTGTCCAACGACAAGGGCTCGGCCAAAGACATTCCGGAGTGGGTGCGCAAAGTGGGCCACGAGCACGTGTCGACGACCGAAGAGGCGGGCGTCTGGCATATAACGGTGAGGAAAACCAAGTAGCGCGAAGCAAAGCCACATGGGAGTTGTAGTGTTCGATGTCAACCTGAGGAGACATAAATGAAAATACTCATCATCGGCGGCGGCATGGGCGGCACCATCCTGGCAAACAATCTCGCGCGGCGGCTAAGCACCGAATTGCGCTCGGGCAAAGCCCGTATCACCATGCTGTCCGCTTCGGACCGGCATCTGTATCAACCCGGCCTGCTCTATCTTGCGATCGGCCGAAGCACGCCCGATGCGCTGTATCGCGACCAGGCCAGCCTGCTTGAGCAGGGTATCGAGTTCCATGTGGACCCGGTGGAAACGTTCCAGCTCGACGACAACAAGGTTGTGACCAAGGGCGGCAAGACCTACGGCTACGACGTGCTCGTGATCGCCACCGGCTCGCGCATGGTGCCCGAGGAAGTCAAAGGCCTGGCGGAAAACGCCGAGTTCTTCTATACCGAGGAAACGGCGCTGAAAATGATGCGCCGGCTGCAGGAATTCCAGGGCGGAAACGTGGTGATCACCGTCGGCGTGCCGCACAAATGTCCGATGGCGCCGCTGGAAATCACGTTCATGCTGCACGATTACTTCAAGGAGCGCGGCATTGCCGACAAGGTGAAAATGCATTACACCTATCCGATCGGCCGCGTGCACAGCCTGGAGAACGTCGCCAAGTGGGCCGCGCCCGAATTCGACCGCCTGGGCATCAAGTACGAAACCTTTTTCAACATCAAGGAAGTCGACGGTGCGAAGAAAGTCCTGCGCAGCGAAGAGGGCTCCGAAGTGCCCTTCGATCTGCTGGTCGCGATCCCCGCGCACCGCGGCATGGACGTGATCGAGAAGAACAAGCTCGGGCAGAATGGCTGGATTCCGACCAACAAGACCAAGCTCAACATGGAGGGGCGCACCAACGTCTATGTCATCGGCGACACGACCAACATCCCGATCAGCAAAGCCGGCTCCACCGCGCACTTCGAAGCCGAGACGCTGGGCGAGAATATCGCCGCCATGGTGAAAATGGGCATCACCAGTCCGATGCGCGATTACGACGGCAAGGTGTTCTGCTTCATCGAGGCGGGCCTGGACCGTGCGACCTACGCCATGTTCAACTACCAGAATCCGCCTGACCCGAAGGCGCCGACGCGCGCCATGCACTGGTTCAAGGCGGCCTACAACAAACTGTACTGGGCCTCCGCACGTGGACTGCTGTAGCCGGGAGGGAACATGAACACAGAAAACAAGGACCTCACCGGTACGCTGGAGGAACTCACCGGCGTCGCCACCGCCGCGCGTGACGCGATGACCGAGGACATCATCGGCCGCGTTGCCGACAGCGCCGCCGGCGCGATGGATCTGATCGACAAGGTGAACCGCAGCGGGCTGGGCAAGGCGATACCGCAGCTGGCGCAGATGGTCGAAAACGGCGACCTGCAGCGTCTGGTCGACCTCGCGCGCGTCTACGGCTCCGCCGAGGACGCGCTGACCGAGGAAATGGTCGGCCGCATCGCTGCGGCGGCGAGCGACGGCCTGAGCCTGATGGACCAGGTCAACCGCTCCGGACTGGAAAAGGCGCTGCCGACGCTGACGCGGCTGGTCGCAGACGGCGATATGGAGCGCCTGGCGCAGCTTGCGCGCGTCTACGGCGCGGCGCAGGACGCGCTGTCCGAGGAAATCGTCGGCCGCCTGGCCGAGGCGATGAGCGAAGGCCTGTCGCTGCTGGACCGGCTCAACCGCGGCGGCGCCGGCCGGCTGGTCGAGATGCTGGCGAAGCTGGAGGCGAGCGGGTCGCTGGAGCGCGTCGCCGCGCTGCTGCCCACGTTTGTCGACCGGCTCGACATGGTCGGCGGGCTCCTCGAGGCCATGGAATCGGCCGCGAAGCAGGCCGAGGCCGAGCGCACTCAGGGCGGTATCGTTGCCATGTACAAGATGATGACCGATCCGCGCACGCAGGAAACGCTGCGTTTCATGCTCGCGCTCGGACAGCACATGCACGAGAGCTACGCGCGCAGGACCTGAGTCAAGATCGCCTGTCCGGTCCGGCCCGGCCGCCGCGGCGGCCGGGTCGCACGCTCCAGCCCGCGGCGCACCGCGCCGACGGCGCGCGCGCGGCTGCGACTGTACAATGCCTCCGCCCGGGTTTGGCCTCGATAGCGGCAGTCCTTCCTGTCACGTCACCGATTCCGGAGCGCGGTATGCGGCAACGGCTTAGCTTGTCGCGGGCGGCGCGGCTGGTCGGTGTGGCGCGCTCCGCTGCGGCGCAGGAACTCGGCGCATTCCTCGCCCGGGCGCTGCAGTCCGTGCTCGGTGAAACAGCGGCGCCAACCGCGCTTGCCGTAATGGATGATATGCTGCGCGTGATGTCTGCCCATGTCGTCGTCCATCCGAGCCGCCACGAGTTTTTCGTCGACGGCGCCGATACCATTCTCGATGCCGCGCTGCGCTCCGGCCTCGCCCTGAACTACGGCTGCAGCAACGGCAATTGCGGCCTGTGCAAGGTGCGCGTGGTCTCCGGCCAAGTGCAGAAGGTCCGCCACCACGATTACGTGCTGAGCGAGGCGGAGCGGCAGCAGGGCTATACGCTGATGTGCTCGCATACGGCCGTTGGCGATCTGGTGATCGAAGCGCTCGAGTCCGCCGAGCCGGGGGATATTCCGGCGCAGCAGATCCCGGCGCGGGTGAAGGCGGTGCAGCCGCTCGGCGACGAGCTCATGCTGCTGCAACTGCAGACCCCGCGCGCCAATCGCCTGCGCTTTCTGGCAGGACAGAATTTGACCCTGACCGCGGGCGAGGCCTCGGCGCAGCTGCCGATCGCGAGTTGCCCCTGCGACGACCGCAATCTGCAATTCCATGTTGCACGCAATGCGCAGGACGGTTTCGCGCAGCAAGTATTCGGATCGCTTAAGGCCGGGGACAGCGTCGCGCTGTTCGGCCCGTGGGGAGACTTCGTGCTGCGCGCGGACTCGCCGCGCCCGATTGTGTTCATCGCCTGCGACACCGGTTTTGCGCCGATCAAGAGCCTGCTCGAGCACGCGATGGCGCTGGAATCGGCCGAGCGCCTGCATCTGTACTGGCTCGCGGCGCAATCGACCGGCCATTATCTTGCCAACCTCTGCCGCTCCTGGGCCGAAGCATTGGATAATTTCACCTATGTTCCGGTCGCCGCCGAGCAATGCGACGCGCTCGAACTGGTGCGCCGCATCGGCGCCGACCACGCCGATCTGAACAGGTTCGACATCTATCTGGCAGGACCCGAGGCTTTCATCCACGCCGCCACAACGGCCCTGCGCGAGCAGGGATTTCCCGAAACGCAATTGAGCGCCGCGATCTTCTGACCATGCCCTATTACCTCTACAAAGTCTCCAGCTTTCCCATCCGCAGGCTGGAGAAACTCGAACAGCATGACGCTTTCCGTGACGCCTCCGCCCGGGCCAAGACTTTGCGCGCCGCGCTAAGCTCGGCCGAGCAGGGCTCGATCAAGGTGATACTCGCCGACAATGAACTGCATGCCGAAGATCTCCTTTCGCAGCAGCGCGCGCCGCAGCCCAACCCGGACGACGACTGAGCGCCTGTCTACGCGCGATGCTTGCAAGCGCTAGTCCCCGGCATGGATGAAGCCGCTTTCCGGCAGGCGCGGGATATGATGTCTCCGCGCCCCTGCGCGTTCGAGAAGGCGATGCTCGCCGGCGCCTGTTCCTGTGCGCTGGCCGCGCGGCGCAACATCGCCGAGCGCGAGGCAGTGACCTGCACTTCGCCTCCGGCGCACGGGCAATGCGCGCTGTTGTGCGCCCTGTTGCGGCAGAAGTCCGCATTCGCGCTGAAACTGGTGCGGATCGACGCGCCGCTGCCCCATGCCAAGGAGATGAAGCTGCAATGTGGGGGGCTGCGCGGCGTGCAGCAGGCGCTCGGCGCCGCGGAACTTGCATCCGCGGACGAGCTGGCGCCGGAGGGGCGAGGGCTCGATGTGCACGAGCTGGTGCTGGCGGCGCAGGAGAAATTCGGGGGCCTGCACCATCTGCCCTTCGCGCGCATAATTCAATCGGTCGTCGCCTATGAAATCCGGCGACGCCGCGCGGAGCGATGATGCCTTTGCCCGATTTCCCGCAACTGGTACAGAGCGTGCAGCGCAACTGCAATATTGCCGATGCGCGTCACGCGCGCGAGACGACGCTGTGCAACTACCTGTTGGAGATGCGCGAGTTCTACCGCTGGGAGCACGAAGTCCCGCTTGCGCGGCCATTGCCGCGGCAGGAACTGGGAACCTGGATTTCGGAACGCGAGGCACTGTGGGACGGGCTGCAGGCCGATGACCTGGAGCCGCTGTGCGTGGGCGAGCGCAGCTACGGCACGTTCGACGTGGCGGCCATCAACGCTGCGCTGGTACCGCAGGGCCTGGTTTACGGCGCCGGCTACGGCCGCTTCGGCAAACCGCATTTTTTTCTGGCGCAGCTGGAGCGTTGCGAGCAGCGCCAGGGGCTCACCTTGTTCGTGTCGGGCTGCGAGTATGCGCGCGATCTCACCGCTCCGCCGGCTACGCTGCTGGACAGTGCGGTGTACCTGCGCCGCGACGCGCTGCGGCGCTGGTTGTGGGACAAGATCGAAATCTGGGGTGTGCGCAAAGCTGATGGCGCGCTGAAGTCGGCGCTGGATAGCTACGGCTTTGCAGCCGATGCCGAGCATGCGGTCGAGCGCATGTCCGAACACGAGGCGGAAACGCTGATCCTGCACGAACTCGGCGAAGCCATGGCCGAGCCGCTGCTCGGGTCTGCCTGGCGGGAACTCGTCGCTTCGTTCACCGGCCGGCGCGCGGAGATCGTCGCGCGCGCCGTGCGCGACAACCTGGCCGACTGCCTCTCGACGCTGCCGCGGCTGATCGAGCGCGGCGCAGCCGGCTCGATCCACTTTTACTTCGCCAACTTCGAGGGCGTGCGCAGCAAATTGTTTCCGCTGCTGGCGCAGGCATACCGCGTCTGGCGCGATTCGGAAAATCCGGCTCCCTTGCGCGACGCGGCGCAGGCGGGCGGCACGCACTGGCATGAGGCCGCGTTGCGCCTGCTGCGCGTACGCGAAAGCGATCCAGCCGCAGCCGAGGAGACCATCGCGGCCTGGAGCGAGGATCCCGGCGGGCTCTCGCTCTGATCGCGCTCCACCTCCAGCGAGGGGCTACCAGTAGGCGAGCAGGCGGCCTTTGTCCACTTTCGCTTCGAAGCGCTTCAGCGGCTGGGTTCCCTTCTTCACGCAGGCGCCGCTAGTCAGATCGAACGCCCACTTGTGCTTAGGGCAGGTCAGCTCCAGCCCCTCGAGCGCGAGGTGCGGGATGTTCGTGACCTGATGCGGGCAGCGGCTGTCGTAGACGCGATAGGTCTTGCCCTTGCGGTAGACGAACAGGCTGCGCCCGTCGCAGTCGAGCCGCGTGGCCTCACCGTCCGTGATCTGCGCGGCCGGCGCTACGTCGTGCCAGCGCGCAGCGCTGCCGATGTTCTCGGGACGGAACTCGGGCAGGTCGAGCGCGAGAATGACGTCCACCGCCCACACGATCTTGGCCAGCCCCAGCGCCGGGAATGCCATCATCAGCGCATCGAGCACCTCCATCGGGCTCGCCCCGTCGCGCAGCGCGCGCAGCAGGTACTGGCGCAGGCCGTTTTCGGTCTGGGAGTGGACTTTGGTAATGACCGAGATCAGCGCCCGCGTCTTGGGGTCGAGATGTTTACCGGCCTCCTTGAGGAACTTGAAGTAGTGGGAGATCGCATCCGGCCGCACCTTGACCAGATAATTCAGAGCGTCGCTCATTGCCAGCCGCCTATATCGAGGATGTCGAGAATCTCATTTTACGCGCTGGTAGTAGCGCGCGCGGTAGATCAGGCGACGATGCTGCGCCGAGTCGGTGAACGGCATGCGCGTGTGCAGTACGTTGTTGCTGATGAGGCCCATGCCCGGCTCCAGCCGACCGCGCAATACCCAGGGCGAAGCGCCGCCGAGGATGTCTTCGAGTGCGGCCAGCGCCGCCTGCGTGGCCGCGTCCTGCTTCCACTCGATGCTGACTGCGCGCGCGGTGTAGCGCATGTGCAAATAGCCGCCGGCATCGATCGAAAACACGGGACCGGATTGTGCCGCCCGCTCCACGCGGCCTTGCTCGATGCGCGCCGGAACGGTCATGGCATCGGGCGCCATCAGCGCGCGCAGGTGCTGCGGATCGCGGTCGCGCAACTGGATGTAGGCGATTTCGTGATCGAGCAGCTCGTTCTCGCCGCCGGTCTCGGCGCGCTCGACGCAGTGCAGCAGCACCGCGCGCACGGTGCGCTCGCGGGGGTTGTAGTAGCCGTCGGTATGCCACTTGATGCCGCGATTGGTATAAGGGATGAATTCGCCGCGCGTGCCGTGTTGCGCGACCGCCAGCGGCGAAATGCCGTCGTCGTCGGCCAGCAAGTTCGGATCGAGGTCGCGCAATCCGAACTGCAGGCCCAGTTGCCGCGGAATGTCCTTGTCCGGCCTGCCCCCGGTCGGACTTGCGTAGACCGCCATGTTGGCGCGCCGGCAGCGTTCGAGCAGTGCCTGCCGCTCACCCTTGCTGAGCGAGCGCGGGTCGCGCACTTCAACCACGAGCTCGGCCAGCGTTGCCGGAAAATGGGCGAGCTTTTCGGCGCGCCAGGCCAGATACGCGGCTTCGTCGGCGAGATCGAACGCCGCGCCCGCCGGCACATTCATGCGCGCGTTCATTCGCCGATGTGGCTCTCGCGCCGCGGCCGGTGCTCTTCGTCGGCGGGCGCGAACAGACCTTCGAGCGTGCGCTCCAGCGCCTTCACCGCTTCAGGGGCTTCGATCTCCATGATCTGATCGATCACCCAGGCATGATCCTTCTCCGGGACGATTTCCAGCAGCCGGCTGCCGAAATAGCGGCGAAAGCCGAAATCGGGGCCCTCTTTTTCGTCGTAGGCGAAATCGGCGTATTCGCCGCCGCGCTGGTTGGCGAGGTCTATGAAATGGCGGCGGCAGCGGTCGGGCTCGGGTTCGACCGGCAGCATGTCGCGGTTGTCCTCTACCACCTCCGCCAGCTTCAGTGCGAGCGCGGTGGTGAACGCGATGCGCTGGTCGGCGGCGAGTGCCCGATAGGCGATGCGGTCGGCCGCGTGCAGCATGAACGCGAGGTACTCGCACACGAAATCGAAGTACTGCGTGCCGACGTCGATGTCGAATTGCGCCGCGCGCATGCGCCGGATCGCATCCTGCGACAGCTTCCAGCCGAGCATGGCGATGACGCTGGCCAGCTCGGGCATGGTGCGTTCGCCTGCTCCCCGGTGGAAGCGGCTGCGGATGCGGATGGCCAAGGTGCCCTGCTAGCGGGTGCGGCGCACTAATATCCGCCCTTGCCGAACGGTTTGGGCAGGCCTGCGACGCGCGCGCCCTGTTTGGCCGGTCCGAGCGGGAACAGATCATATAGCGCCTTGCTGTCGCAGCCCGGCATCAGGTCGGCGATATCTTTGAGCATGTTGCGGAAATTCGGCGTCTGGCCGTGCTCTTTATACTGGTCGCGCAGGTATTGCACGACTTTCCAGTGATCGTCGTTCAGCGTGATGCCTTCGGCCTGCGCGATAACGCGCACGGTCTCTTCGCTGTATTCGGGCGCGAGCAGATAGCCTTCCGCATCGGTTTCCAGTTCCGCGCCGTTCACCACATAAGCCATGTTGCGATCCTCCGTTGCTGGTCAGTCGGCCGGTTCCCCCGACCTCCAGGAGCTTATTTCGAAACGAGGGGATCTATCCCCTCATGCTCCCGCTAAGTCTTGCGAATGAAGAACTCGTAGGTCCCCGGTGCCACTTCCTGCTTGGCGAGCAACTGGAGACCGGTCGATTTCACCCATGAATTGACGTCGTCGGGCGAGCCGGGGCAGTTGCTCATCAGGAGCAGGATTTCCCCCGCTTTCATTCCGTCGAGCAACTTTTTGGCCTCGATGATCGGCCCGGGACAGCTGACACCGCGTATGTCCAGCCTCACATTGGCCACCGGACGTTTCGCGCCGCTGCCGCGTTTGATCGTGTATGCCACCCTGCGTCCGCCCAGCCGGTCGGTGCCGATCACCTCGTTGCCGGTGTGGCGGCTCCACGCGAACAGGTCGTCGGGCGTACCCGGACAGTCCGATATCAGCTGCATCACCTGCCCCGGCTGCAGATCGTCGATCACATGCTTCGCGCCGAGCAGCGGCGCCGGGCAATTCAGCCCGCACAAATCCAGCGTGACCAGGGGTTTGTCTGAATTCCTTTCCGCGCTCATGGCAATTCCTCTCGCTTGTGCGAACGTTCCCGCGTTGAACCGCGCGCCCATCAGGAGCCTACTGCTGCGGCCGATTTGTGCGGAACGAAAATTCCGCAGCCGTACTTGCGTCCGTTGCCCAGTCCCGACGCCTGCATCCTGAGCGAATCCTCGGGCGAGAGCTCATGCAGCATCAGGCTGAAACCGACGATCTCCGCTCCTTGTGTCTGCGCGCGGCGCATGTTGCCGCAAACCACCTTGCATCCTACGCTGGCGCTTTGCAGCTCTGCGCTGACGTCGCGCTGGAACCGAGCCTCATCCGGCGTCGCCGTCGTGACGAACTGCGAATACAGGGTGCCGTGGGCAAACAACGGCCGCACCTGCGCACTGCCTACCTCGACGCTGTCGCCCAGATCGAGGCGCGCGCCCGAGAGCGCAAACGACTGTTCCACCCGCTTGCGCGGCAAGCGCAGCATGAGCCGCGCGCGGGTGCCGAGGTGGACCTCGCCTGCGACCGCGCGCGCGCCGCGGATCGGGTGTACGCCGGCGTCGGGCTCAGCCGCGAGCCAGTCGAGCCGTTCGCTCAGAAGCCGGAACAGATTCCAGCCGTGATCCGCGGGTATGCTACCACCGCGCAGCGCAAACGCCACATCGACCATGTCCATCTGTCAGCTGTTCTCCTGCGTCTGGGACCAGGCGAGCATCGCCTGCCCCCAGCGCGCAGCGGTATCCGGATCGATCTCGAAAATGGTAAAACGGGCGCCGCGCTCGCGGATCCGCAGGCGCAACAGCGGCATGCCCCCGGACTCGTATTCGACCTGCACCAATTCCACCTGCTGGCCTCCGAACGGGCAGGTGAACTTGTCCAGACTCCGGGTCGTGTCCATGCCATGCGCTCCGCTCGATGCTGGCAGGCACTATCGCACCCGGCGCATGCCATGCAAATCACCGACTTGGATAAGGTGCGGATACTCCCTTCGGGTAGGTGCAGCATTACCCGTGAGAGTGTGCACGCCCCCCTGCACGAGTAATGGTTGAGCAGGGCGGCGCCATTTAGTATCGTCAAAAAAAAGGCGCTCCTAAGCCGAGCAAATTGCTTTTTTCCTGAATGGAGGAACACAGATGGCGAAAAAACCGCATGACACGCCCAACCTGGACGCGCTCGAATCAGGCCCGTGGCCGAGTTTCGTTACCGGTCTCAAGCGTCTGGCCAAGGACAAAGACTCCGTAGTCGACCTCCTCGGTCATCTGGAACATTCGTATGCGACGAGAAAGGGTTATTGGAAAGGCGGAACGCTAGGCGTCTACGGCTATGGCGGCGGCGTCATCCCGCGCTTTACCGAGATCAAGGACGAGAACGGCAAGCCGGTGTTCCCGGACGCGGCGGAATTCCATACTCTGCGCGTCATGCCGCCCGCAGGCATGCATTACAGCACCGACATCCTGCGCAAGCTCGCAGACATCTGGGAACGGCACGGTTCCGGGCTGATCGCCTTCCATGGCCAGTCGGGCGACATCATGTTCCAGGGCGCGACCAGCGAGAACGTACAGAAGGCCTTCGACGAGATCAACGAAGCCGGCTTCGACCTCGGCGGAGCGGGCCCCGCGCTGCGCACCTCCATGTCCTGCGTCGGCGCGGCGCGCTGCGAGCAGTCCTGCTACGACGAGGGCAAGGCGCATCGCATGGTGATCAACAGCTTCCTCGACGACATCCACCGTCCGGCGCTGCCGTACAAGTTCAAGTTCAAGTTCTCGGGCTGCCCCAACGACTGCATGAACTCGATCCAGCGCTCCGATCTGGCAGTCATCGGCACCTGGCGCGACAACATACGCACCGACGAGGCGCTGGCGAAGAAGTGGTTTGCCAAGCACGGCATGAACGAGCTCGTGAACGACGTGGTCGCGCACTGCCCGACCAGGGCAATCCAGCTGAAAGAAATCAAGGAAGTGCGCAAGGACGCCGCCGTGTCTGCGGTCGCGGTGAACGACACGCACGCCCTGGAGATCGACAACCGCGACTGCGTGCGCTGCATGCACTGCATCAACGTGATGACCGGTGCGCTGGCGCCGGGCAAGGACAAGGGCGCGACGATCCTCTGCGGCGGCAAGCGCACGCTGAAGATCGGCGACCAGATGGGCACCGTGGTGGTGCCGTTCCAGCCGCTGCAGAACGAAGAAGATTACGAGCAGATCGTCGAACTGGGGCAGAAGATCATCGACTTCTTCGCCGAGAACGCGCTCGAACACGAGCGCACCGGCGAGATGATCGAACGTATCGGTCTGGCCAACTTCCTCGAGGGGATCGGCCTCGACGTGGACGCCAACATGGTGAAAGCGCCGCGCTCCAACCCGTACGTCCGCACCGATGGCTGGGACGAGGAAGTGGCCAAGATCAAGGCCAAGAAGGCAGCCGCCTAGAGTCGGCCCACCTACAGCATGCCTGGAGATAAATAATGGCTGAACCACAAAAGCAGATGCGCAAGCCCAAGGAAACCGGGGTTCCGGACAACAAGCAATACATGCATCCGACCCTGGTGAAGAATCACGGCAACTGGAAATACCACGACCGGCCGCGCCCCGGCGTGCTGCACCACGTGTCGCACTCGGGGGACCAGGTGTGGACGGTGCGCGCAGGCACGCAGCGCCAGATGGATGTGCACACCATCAGGAAGCTGTGCGACATCGGCGATCAATACGCCGAGGGTCACGTGCGCTTTACCATCCGCTCCAACATCGAGTTCATGGTCGCCGACGAGAAAAAAGTTGCGCCCCTGATCGAGACGCTGGAGAAAAACGGCTTTCCGGTGGGCGGCACCGGCAACTCGGTGTCGATGATGGCGCACACGCAGGGCTGGCTGCACTGCGACATCCCCGGCACCGACGCCTCGGGCGTGGTGAAGGCGCTGATGGACGAACTGTACGACGAGTTCAGGCGCGAGGAAATGCCCAACCGCGTGCACATGTCGACCTCCTGCTGCGAGATCAACTGCGGCGGCCAGGCGGACATCGCCATTATCGTGCAGTACACCAAGCCGCCCAAGATCAACCACGATCTGGTCGCGAACGTGTGCGAGCGGCCGTCGGTCGTGGCGCGCTGCCCGGTGGCGGCGATCCGGCCGGCGCTGGTGAACGGCAAGCCTTCGCTCGAGATCGACGAGAAGAAATGCATGTGCTGCGGCGCCTGTTATCCGCCGTGCCCGCCGATGCAGATCAACGATCCCGAGCACACCAAGCTCGCGATCTGGGTGGGCGGCAAGAACTCCAACGCCCGCGGCAGGCCGACGTTCATGAAAATGGTCGCTTCCGGACTGCCGAACAACCCGCCGCGCTGGCCCGAAGTGGCCGCCGTGGTGAAGAAGATTCTGCACGTCTACAAGGAGGACGCGCGCTCGTGGGAACGCCTGTCCGACTGGGTCGAGCGCATCGGCTGGCCGCGCTTTTTCGAGAAGACCGGGCTGACGTTCACCAAGTATCTGATTGACGACTGGCGCGGCAGCCGCGCCAATCTGAACGCGTCGACGCATATCAGGTTCTAGGAGAAAAGTGAACAAGGGGACCTGGGGAAGGGGTGGGACCCTTCCCTTCCCACCCGGGGCCACTTGTCCCGCGAGGGGACTTCCCCGCGACGGTGATCGAGACCTGCAAGGTCGAGATCCCACAAATCGGAGTTGCAGAAAGAAACTATGAATATCGGCATCCTGGTGAACGAAGGTCCGTACACGCATGAGGCTTCGGACAGCGCCTACCAGTTCTGCAAGGCGGCGCTGGCGGCGGGGCACCAGATTCAGCGTGTGTTCTTCTATCACGACGGTGTTAACAACGCGAGCCGGCTGACCGAGCCGCCGCAGGACGACCGTAACATCGTCAACCGCTGGTCCAAGCTTGCTACCGATCACAAGGTCGATCTGGTGGTGTGCGTGGCAGCGGCGTTGCGGCGCGGCATCAAGGACGAGAATCTGGCGCCGGGCTTCCGCATTTCGGGCCTGGGCCAGCTGATCGAGTCGAGTATCCAGGCCGACCGACTGGTTACCTTCGGCGACTGACATACCTGGGGAGGCAAAGCGCAGTGGGAGAGGGTACCGTAAAGAAGATCATGTACGTGAACCGCAAGGCTCCGTACGGAACGATCTACGCGCTGGAATCGCTGGAGGTGGTGTTGATTGCCGCCGCGTTCGACCAGGACGTAAGCCTGGTGTTCATGGACGACGGTGTGTACCAGCTGAAGAAGGGTCACCAGACCAAGGGCATCGAGGTGAAGAACTTCCAGCCCACCTACCGCGCGCTCGACGACTACGACGTCAACAAGCTGTACGTGGAAAAGGAGGCGCTGGAAGCGCGCGGCCTGTCGGAAGCGGACATGTGCGTGCCGGTGGAAGTGAAGAGCGCGGCCGAGATCGGCAAGCTCATGGAAGAGCAGGATGTGCTGCTGAGCTTTTAAGGAATAGGAGACCTATGCTGCATATCGTCAACAAGTCGCCGCTGGAGCGCAACACCCTGGATAGCTGTCTCGCGGCGGCGCAGTCCGGCGCGGCGGTACTGCTGATCGAGGACGGGGTGTATGCCGCGACGCGCGGCAACGCGGCCGAGAGCAAGCTGCGCTCGGCCTCCGAGCGGCTGGAAATTTATGTGCTTGCGCCGGATCTGGAGGCGCGCGGCATGGGGGCATCGCTGACCGAGGGTGTGAAGCCGGTCGATTACGCCGGGTTTGTCGATTTGGTGGTGAAGCACAAGAATTGCCAGTCTTGGCTGTAATCGGAGCCAATCTGGACCGCGATAGCGCAGTTGACGCGAGCGGGTGGGGTTGGGGAAGCATGAGGGGCACCATCCCCTCATTTTGAAACGAGTTCAAAGGAGCGCATATGGCTGCTATCGACGTAAACGGCAAGAGCTACGAGGTCGACGAAGAGGGGTATCTGGTCAACCTGGCCGAATGGGACGAGGACGTGGGCAAGGTCCTCGCCGAAGGCGAGAAAATCGAAATGACACCGAACCACTGGGAAGTCGTCAACTTTCTGCGCGATTATTACAACGAGTTCCAGATCGCTCCGGCGGTGCGCGTGCTCACCAAGGCAATCGGCAAGAAGCTTGGACCGGAAAAAGGAAACAGCCAGTACCTGTACGAATTGTTTCCCTATGGCCCGGCAAAGCAGGCGTGCAAGATCGCCGGCTTGCCCAAGCCGACCGGCTGCATTTAGCCCGCTTCCGCAGAAAACGCAAAGGTTTTCGCAATGAAGACCTTGGTTTTCTCCCTCGAGCCCGTGGGCAGGCTGCGCTGAAATGAGCGCGCGATGACGCCGGCGACCGTCTTCTTCGCGTTGCTGCTCTATGCTGCTGCGCTGCTGGGCGCGGCCGGGCTTGTATGGCGCATCCGGGACTATGCCCGGACGCCGGCGCCGCTCAAGATCCCGACCACGCCGGCGCCGACGACTACCGGCGGCGTGGTGCTGCGCATGCTGCGCGAGGTCACGCTGTTCGAGAGCCTGTTCAGGGCCAATCTTTGGATCTGGCTGTTCGGCTGGATGTTTCATGTGGCGCTTGCGCTGGTGCTGGCGCGCCATCTGCGCTATTTCACCCAGCCGGTGTGGTTCTGGGTGGAGTGGATCCAGCCCTTCGGAATGTACGGCGGCCTGGCTATGGTGGCCGGGCTCGCCGCGCTGTGGGCGCGCCGCTTTCTGGTCGAGCGCATCCGTTACATCTCCACCCCCTCGGATCACCTGATGCTGGCGCTGCTCCTGGGCATAGGCATCTCGGGCCTGTCGATGAAATTCCTTGCCCACACGGACATCATCGCAGTCAAGGAATTCGCGCTCGGCCTGATTCTGTTCGACTGGCAGCCGCTGCCCGTGCATCCCGGCCTGTTCGTGCACCTGTTCCTGGTTGCCGTATTGATCGCGATCTTTCCGTATTCGAAGTTGCTGCACGCGCCGGGCGTGTTTTTCAGCCCCGGACGCAACCAGTCCGATAACCCGCGCGAGCAGCGCCATCTCGCTCCTTGGGCGGCTGCGCTGGATAAGGCAAAGGTCTGACATGGCCGCCACCGTTACTGCGCCGCCGCTGAAACCCTATCCCGTCATCCCTATCCTCGAAGTCGGGGCGATGGGGAAGACCAAGACGTTTCCGGCGAACGCGCCGATGCAGCAGGCGCTCGGCTTTCCCGGTGAGCTGGTCGAAGACTGGCATGACAAGGCGATCTTCAAGCTGGGTGAGCTGCTGGGAAAATACCGCTCGCTCAAAGTCTATCTGGACGCGTGCGTGCACTGCGGCGCCTGCACCGACAAATGCCATTATTTCCTCGGCACGGGCGATCCGAAGAACATGCCGGTGGCGCGCCAGGATCTGCTGCGCAAGGTTTATCGCCGCCATTTCACCTGGTCGGGGAAATGGTTTCCGAAGCTGGTCGGCGCAGAGGACCTCACCAAGGAGGTGCTCGACGACTGGTATTCCTATTTCAACCAGTGCTCGGAATGCCGTCGTTGCTCGGTGTTTTGCCCCTACGGCATCGACACGGCCGAAATCACCATGGCGGCGAGAGAGATCATGGACTCGATCGGCCTGGGGGCGAAATATACCAACGAGATCATCGGCAAGGTGCACAAGGTCGGCAACAATCTCGGGCTTCCCGGCCCGGCGCTCGCCGACACGCTGTCCAGCATCGAGGAAGATCTCAAGGAAGAAACGGGGCTGGACATACGCCTTCCGGTCGACGAGAAAGGCGCCGAGGTGCTGCTGGTGACGCCGTCGGCCGATTTTTTCGCCGAGCCGCACGTCTACAGCCTCATGGGCTACGCCAAGGTGTTCCACGCGGCCGGCATTTCCTGGACGCTCTCAACCCATGCCTCGGAGGCGGGCAACTTCGGCCTGTTCATCGGAAATTACGGCCAGATGCAGAAGATCGCGACGCGCGTGCGCGAAGGCATCCTGGATCTGGGCGCAAAACGGCTGGTGGTGGGCGAGTGCGGCCACGCTTGGCGCGTAGCCTACAACTTCTGGAACACGCTGATCGGCCCGTTCGATTTTCTCGACCCGAATTATCCGGTGCCGCAGCACATCTGCGAGCTGACCTACGACCTGATCCAGCGCGGCGCGATCAGCTTCGACAAGAGCGCGAACGACCGCTACGTGGTCACGTTCCACGATTCCTGCAACGTCGCGCGCGCCTCGCGCATGGGCGGCATGCCGGGCGGCCAGTTCGAAATCCCGCGCGCCATCGTGCGCGCCGTCGCCAACAAGTTCGTCGAGATGAACCCGGAGACCATACGCGAAAAGACGTTCTGCTGCGGCGGCGGCGGCGGCCTGCTCACCGACGACCTGCTCGACCTGCGCGTGAAGGGAGCACTGCCGCGCATGGAGGCGTTGCAGGCAGTGGTCGAGTCCGACGGCGTGAACTTCATGGCGACCATCTGCGCCATCTGCAAGGCGCAGTTCAGCAAGGTGTTGCCGTACTACAAATTCAATATGAGCATGGTGGGCGGTGTGCACCAGCTGGTGGGCAACGCGATCCGGCTCGGGCCCAAGTAATAAAGCACTTTTGAGGAGACCAAACGTGTCGACCGCAACTGAGCAGTCCAGCAGCAAACAGACCTTCCGCCGCTATCTCGAAGGCAATGAAACGTGGAAGCGCTGGCAGGACAAGATCTTCGAGGGCGACCATTCCTACAAATGCCCGACCTACATTCAGGCGGTGCCGCCCTGCCAGGGCAGCTGCCCCTCGGGCGAGGACATCCGCAGCTGGCTCAACATCGTGCGCGGCATCGAGAAGCCGCCTGCGGGCGTCCCGTGGCAGGAATACGCGTTCCGCCGGCTCACCGAGGCGAACCCGTTTCCGGCGGTAATGGGCCGGGTGTGCCCGGCGCCGTGCCAGTCCGGATGCAACCGCAACCAGGTCGAGGATTTCGTCGGCATCAACTCGGTCGAGCACTTCATCGGCGACTGGGCGCTTGCGCAAGGCCTGAAGTTCCCCCGGCCGGAGCACGAGACGGGCAAGAAGGTGGCGATCATCGGCGGCGGCCCGGCTGGACTGGCCTGCGCCTACCAGCTGCGGCGCAAGGGCCACGCTTGCACCATCTTCGACTCGAACAAGCACCTTGGCGGCATGATGCGCTACGGCATTCCCGGTTATCGCACGCCGCGCGACGTGCTCGACGGCGAGATCAAGCGCATCGTCGACATGGGCGTGGAAGTGCGCCTCAACACCCAGGTCGGCAAGGATGTGAGCCTGGATGAGCTGCGGCGCGACTTCGACGCCGTTTTCGTCGGCCTCGGCGCACAGTCGGGCAGCCCGCTGCCCATACCCGGCGGCGAGGCGCCGAACTGCATCGACGGCATCACGTTCCTGCGCGCCTTCAATGACGGCCGGCTCAAGCATGTAGGCCGGAGGGTCGTGGTGGTGGGCGGGGGCGACACCGCCATGGACGTCGCCGCGGTGGCGCGCCGGCTCGGCCATATCACACGCGGTCGCGAGGAGTCGGCGCCGAAGGACCCTGTCCTCGGCCAGATGGAACAGGATGTGGCCACTGCCGCGCAGCAGGAAGGTGCCGACGTACTCATCGCCTACCGCAGGACCGTCGCGGAAATGCCGGCGACCAAACACGAAGTCGAAGCCGTCACGCGTGAAGGCGTGCGCATCATGACCTGCGTCGCCCCGGTCGCGGCGGTGCTCGGCGCGGACGGACGCGCGGTCGCGCTGCGGGTGATCAAGGTCGACTGGGTGAACAAGAAAATGGTGCCGCAAGCCGGCTCCGAATTCGACATCCCCTGCGACGTGATCGTCTCCGCCCTCGGCCAGACGGTGGACTTCACCGGCCTGGAGGAATTCAAGAACGAGCGCGGGCTGGTCAGCGCGGACAAGAACTACCAGGTTGCGGCTAAGCCCGGCGTGTTCACCGGCGGCGACATCGTGCGCCCGCATCTGTTGACCACTGCGATCGGCCACGCCTGGATCGCCGCGGAAGGCATCGACCGCCATCTCATGGGCGAGCCGCTGGAAAAGCGGCCGAAGATCGATGTGCACTACTTCGACCTCGAGCGCAAGATGATTGAAAAAGGCCTCAAGATCGAGGAGGCACATGAACCGCTGCGGGGCACCTATGCTTCGGACGTCGCGGTGCACAACTACGACAACCGTTCCGACAGGTACGTGATTACGCACGAGGAGCTGTTCCTCGGCCACTTTCCGCACACGCCGCGCAACGAGCGCCAAATCGTCCATCTGGACGCAGAGAGCGCGGTAGGCAACTTCGAGGAGCGCATCGTGGCGCTGACCGAGGCGCAGGCGCAGGCAGAGGCTGCGCGCTGCATGAGCTGCGGCCAGTGCTTCGAGTGCGACAACTGCATCGTCTATTGCCCGCAGGTGGCGGTGAAGAAGGTGCCCAAGGCGCAGGCAACCATGGGGCGCTACGTCTACACCGACTACGATCGCTGCATCGGTTGCCATATATGCATGGATGTTTGCCCGACCGGGTACATCAAGATGGGGCTGGAGATGTAGATGTCGCAGCGCACGCATCAGCCGGCAAACGAACCGGCGTAATTCCAAATAACACAACACAGAGGAGCAGCAACAGTGCCGAGCACCACCGAACAAGGCAGCGCCAAAATCACTTTTCGCCGTTTCAAGGACGGCGACGGGAAATGGAAGCGCTGGCAGGAGCAGATTTTCGATGCGGACCATTCGCACAAGTGCCCGACCTATATACAAGCCACGCCCCCCTGCCAGGGCAGTTGCCCTTCGGGCGAGGACATCCGCGGCTATCTGAACATCGTACGCGGCGTGGAAAAGCCCCCCGCGGGTCAAACGTGGCAGGAGTATGCGTTTCACCGCCTCGCCGGCGCGAATCCGTTCCCGTCGGTGATGGGGCGCGTGTGCCCGGCTCCGTGCGAATCCGGATGCAACCGCAACGAGGTCGAGGATTTCGTCGGTATCAACTCGGTGGAGCACTTCCTCGGCGACAATGCGATCGCCAAGAATTTCAGCTACGAGAAACCGACGCGGACTACCGGCAAGACCGTGGCAGTGATTGGCGGCGGACCAGCAGGCCTGTCTTGCGCCTACCAGCTCGCGCGCAAAGGCCACGAGGTCACCGTTTTTGATGAACATCCGGAGCTCGGCGGGATGATGCGCTACGGCATTCCGGGTTTCCGCACGCCGCGCAAGATCCTCGACGCCGAAATCCAGCGCATTCTCGACCTCGGCGTGCAGACGCGCCTGAAATGCCGCGTCGGCGTCGATATCACGATGGAGCAGATTCGCGCCGAGTACGACGCGGTGTTCCTCGGCTTGGGTGCGCAGTCGGGGCGGCCGCTTCCCTGCCCGGGCAACGAGGCACCGAACATCGTGACCGCCACCGCGTTTCTGCAGGCGTTCAACGACGGCCGCATGCGTCACGTAGGCAAGCGCGTCGTCGTGGTCGGCGGCGGCGACACCTCGATTGACGTCGTCACGGTCGCACGGCGCCTGGGTCACATTGTGCATGCCCACGATGCGGACCAGCCCGAGCGCGCGATCGCCAGCTATAGCGCACACGATGTCGCCGAAGTCTCTGCCAGGCAGGGCGCGGAGGTGGTGCTCACCTCGGTGTTTGCGGTCGACGGGATGCAGGCGAACAAGCACGAGGTCGAGCAGGCCACTGCCGAAGGCATCACCATCCGCGGCAGTCTGGTCCCGGTCGCGGTGGTGTGCGGCGCCGACGGCCGTGCCACCGCGCTGCGCGTGGCTAAGTGCGAAGCGAAATTTGTCGGCGGCAGGCTCGAAGTCAAGCCCATTGCCGGCACCGAAGAAGAGATACCGGGCGACCTGTTCGTCTCCGCCATCGGCCAGGCGGTGGATTTCACCGGCCTGGAAGAGTTTAACAACGGCAAGGGCGCAGTCACCGCGGACAAGAACTACCAGGTGGCGGGCATGCCCGGCATCTTCGTCGGCGGCGATATCGTGCGGCCGAATCTGTTGACCACCGCGATCGGCCACGGCTCGATTGCGGCAGACGGCATAGACCGGTTCCTGCGCAACGAGGCGATGGAAAAGCGCCCCAGGATCGACGTGCATCATTTCGACCTGGTGCGCAAGATGGTCGAGAAGGGGCTGAAGGCGGTCGAGCAGAAACTGGAACCGCTGCGCGGCACCTGCAACTCCGACGCCGCCGTGCACAACTACGACAACCGTTCCGACCGGCATGTGATTCCGCACGAGGAGCTGTTCCTCGGCCACTTTCCCAGCGTGGAGCGCAATAAACGCAACACGATCACGCTGACCAAGGAGACCGCTCTAGGGAATTTCGACGAGCGCATCGTCGCACTCGCCGAAGCAAAGGCGCAGGCCGAGGCCAAGCGCTGCATGAGCTGCGGGCAGTGCTTCGAGTGCGACAACTGCGTGGTGTATTGCCCGCAGATTGCGGTGAAGAAGGTGCCCAAAGCACAGGCGACCATGGGGCGCTACGTGTATACCGACTACGACCGCTGTGTCGGCTGCCATATATGCGCCGACGTGTGTCCGACCGGTTACATCAAGATGGGGCTGGGTGAGTAGAAACTGGGAGTGACAAGTGAAGCATAACGGGATTGGAGCATCGGCCGGCCGTATCGCGCGCGCGATCTGTCTGCTCGCGCTGCTGCTGCCCGTTCTCGCGTTCGCCTCCGACCGCGTGCCCAAGCCGGTCATCGACATTGCCAGGCCGGGCAAGTGCGTGGAGGACACGGCGACCATGCGGCGGGAGCACCCGGACATGCTCAAGCATCAGCGCGATCTGACGATGCACGAAGGCATACGCACGCAGAAGCATAGCCTGAAAGAGTGCATTAGCTGCCACGCGAGTACGAAGACCGGCAGCGTGCTCGGCAACAACGGCTTCTGCCAGAGCTGCCATGAGTACGCGAGCGTCAAGATCGACTGCTTCAACTGCCATGCCTCCAAACCGAAGCGCATCGCGGGAGCAACGCCATGAGCGCAGACACGAACGAGGTCCTGAGCCGGCGCGGATTTCTCGCCATTTCCGCAGCCACCCTGGGCGGAGTAATGCTTGCGCCCGGGGTCCGGCTGATCGAAATCGCCGCTGCGCGCGCGCCCGAGCAGCCGGTGTCCAGGAAAGTTCGCTGGGGCCTGTTGATCGACACCAACAAATGCGCGCCGGGCTGCGACGACTGCGTCAAAGCCTGCGCCACCGAGAACGGACTCAAGAATACCGGGCATCCGCGCACCGACGCGCAGTGGATACGCAAAGTCGAACTGAAGGATATGCGCACCGGCCGCACCAATTCGGTGCCGGTGATGTGCCAGCATTGCGAAGAGCCGCCCTGCGTCGACGTCTGCCCCACCGGCGCTTCGTTCAAGCGCGCCGACGGCATCGTGCTGGTCGACCGGCATATCTGCATCGGCTGCCGCTATTGCATGATGGCCTGCCCCTACAAGGCGCGTTCGATCGTGTTTCAGAGCATTAGCGACCAGAATCCCGACGTGCCCCGCGGCAACGGCTGCGCCGAGGGCTGCACGCTGTGCGTGCACCGCGTAGATCGCGACCAGCAGCCAGCCTGCGTCGAGGCCTGCACCAAGGCCGGACACAATGCGATGATCTTCGGCGATCTGAACGATCCGCATAGCGAGATCGCGCAGCGCGTCGCCAAATACGCCAGCACGCAGATCCGGGCCGATCTCCAGCTCAATCCCGGCGTGCGCTATCAGGGACTGTGACATGGCCGATTCCTTAATCTATCGCGAATTGGGCGGGCCCAGCCGCCGCTTCTGGAGCCTGCTCGCGCTGCTCGCCGTTCCGCTCGCGCTGGGTGCGGTGGCCTACTTCTACATGGAGCACTACGGCCATATCGTGACCGGCATGGACAACCAGATCGTCTGGGGCATGCCGCATGTGTTCGCAGTCTTTCTCGTCGTCGCCGCCACCGGCGCGCTCAATATCGCCATGGCGGCTTCGGTGTTCGGCAAGCCGGTATATAGGCCGGTGGCGCCGCTCTCGGCGCTGGTCTCGCTGGCGCTGCTGGTCGGCGGCCTCGCGCTGCTGATGCTCGATCTGGGCCGTTCCGACCGCATGATCGTGGCGATAACGCAATTGAATCCAGCGTCGCTGTTCGCCCGCAGGGTCATTTTCTACGATGGCTATATGGTGAGCGTGGGGGTCTATCTGTGGTTCCTGCTCGAGCGGCGCATGAACCGCTATATCCGGCCGGCGGCGATCGTGGCGTTTTTGTGGCAACTGCTGCTGATCACCAGCACGGGCCTGGAGTTCGGCTTCAATTTTCGCGCCGCTTACGACTCGGTGCTGTACGCGCCGATGTTCATCGCGTTTGCCGCGGCTTACGGCACCGCGGTGCTGGTTCTGATCCTGTTTGCTGTTTGCAGCTGGGAGGAGCGGCCTGTTGCCGAGGCGTTGTTGCGCCGGTTCAAGAATTTGCTCGGCATTGCGGTCGGCGCTTCGCTGTTCTTCGCCGTGCTGTTCCTGTCTTCCAAGTACGAGCTTGCGCGTTCGCGCGACGTCGCGCGCTTCCTCCTCTTCGACGGCGGCGTGTACACGGCGCTGCTGTGGCTGGGCCAGCTTGTCATCGGCTGCATCGTGCCGCTCGCGCTGCTCGTGCGCTCGCAGTTTTCGCGCAGCGCCCTTGCCGCGGCCTGCGCACTGGTGGTGCTGGGCGGTCTGGCGCAAATGTACGTCACGCTCATCGGCGGCCAGGCGTATCCGCAAATATTGTTCCCCGGCATGGTCGAGACGAGCAGCTTCTTCGACGGCGAGATCCATCCGTATACGCCGAGCCTGGTGGAAGTCCTGCTCGGTCTGGGCGGCATGGCGCTGGCGGCGGCGATCATCGCCGTCGCGCTGCGCGCGCTCGCGCTGCTGCCCACGCGCCTGGAAGTGCCGGCCGAGCCGCAGGCCTAAAAGGCTGCGCGCCAGTCTAGGGGAGGTTCGTATGCACCGGTTCCTCGTTTCCGCGGCGCACAAGTCCTCGGGCAAGACCAGCGTCAGCGTCGGCTTGGCCGCCGAGCTGACCCGGCGCGGGCTAGCGGTGCAGACGTTCAAGAAGGGGCCGGATTACATCGATCCGATGTGGCATACGGCTGCGACCGGACGCGCCTCGCGCAACCTCGACTTCAACCTCTCCACGCCGCGCGAGCTGCGGCAGGAGTTCGCGCGCCATGGTGCGGGCGCGGACGTGTGCCTGGTCGAGGGCAACAAGGGCTTGTACGACGGCCTCGACCTGCACGGCGCGAACAGCAACGCTGCGCTGGCGCGCTTGCTCGACCTCCCGGTAGTGCTGGTGCTCGACGCGCGCGGCATGACGCGCGGCATCGCGCCGCTGATCCTGGGCTATCAGGCTTTCGACCGCTCGCTGCGCATCGCCGGCGTGATCCTGTCCAGGCTCGGTGGCACGCGCCATGAATCCAAGCTGCGTGCGGTCATCGATTATTACACCGACGTGCCCGTGCTGGGCGCGGTGCAGGAGGATCCGCGCCTGGCCATCGTCGAACGCCACCTCGGCCTGATGCCGGCCAACGAGGACGGTGCGGCGCAGGAGCGCATTGCGCTGCTCGCGGCGACCGTCGCCGCGCAGGTGGATCTCGGGCGCCTGCTTGCCGCCACCGTCAGCCGCTCGGCGCTAGGCGGCGCCCCATTGCTGCCGCAGTCCAGGCGTTCTGGGGTGCGCATAGGCGTCGCGCGCGACCGCGCGTTCGGTTTTTATTATGCGGACGACCTGGAGGCGCTGGAGCGCGCGGGGGCGGAGCTGGTGTTTTTCGACACGCTGCGCGATGCGCGCCTGCCGCGGGTGGACGGCCTGATCATCGGCGGCGGCTTTCCCGAAGTGTTCATGCGCGAACTGGAGGCGAACGCGGGCTTGCGCGGCGAGATCCTCGCCGCGATCCAGGCGGGCATGCCCGCCTACGCCGAATGCGGCGGGCTCATGTACCTGGCGCGCTCGCTTTGCTGGCGCGGCGACACGCGCCGCATGGTGGGCGCAATCGCGGGCGATGTGGTGATGCACGAGAGGCCGGTCGGCCGCGGCTACGTCAAGCTCGCCCCGACCGAGGCCCACCCCTGGCTGGATCGGGGAGAGGAGCGGCGCGAGGTCGCGGCGCACGAGTTTCATTACTCGAGCATCGAAGGCCTGGCGGCGGACACGCGCTATGCCTACCGCATGGTGCGCGGTCACGGTACCGACGGAAAATCGGACGGTATCCTGGTCAACAACCTCCTCGCCAACTACGCGCATTTGCGCAGCGCCGGCAGCTGCGACTGGGCCGAGCGCTTCGTCGAATTCGTGCGCCGCAGCGCCCCGGCGCACACTGCGGCGGCGGCGCCGTTAAACACAGTACATTGAGGTGAACGTGACACACAATTCTTCCGCCTCCCGTGCCATGCGCCCGGGCACGGTCTATCTGGTCGGCGCGGGACCCGGCGATCCGGACCTGCTGACGCTGCGGGCGGCCAAGCTCCTTGCCGAAGCCGAAGTCATCGTCTACGATCATCTGGTGTCGGCGCCGATACTCGAACTCGGCGCGCGCGCGGCCGAGCGCATCTATGCCGGCAAAGAGCGCGGCAACCATACTTTGAGTCAGCCCGAGCTCAATCAGCTGCTGGTGCGGCTCGCGCGTGCGGGCAAGCGCGTGCTGCGCCTGAAAGGCGGCGATCCGTTCATTTTCGGCCGCGGCGGCGAAGAGGTCGAGGCGCTGGCCGCGGCCGGCATTGCCTTCGAGGTGGTGCCCGGTATCACCGCGGCCTGCGGCGTCGCCGCCTACGCCGGCATTCCGCTCACCCACCGCGATTACGCCAATTCCTGCCTGTTCGTGGCTGGCCATCTCAAGGACGGCAGCGTGGACCTGGACTGGGACTCGCTGGCGCGCCCCGGGCGCACCCTCGTCGTATACATGGGATTGGTGGGTCTGCCCACTTTGTGCCGTGAACTCGCGGCGCACGGCTTGCCGGCGGCGACGCCGGCGGCGATCGTGCAGCACGGCACTACGAGCAGCCAGCGTACGGTGGTGGGGACGCTCGCGAACCTGCCGCAGCTGGCTCGGGCCGCGCGGCTCGCGCCGCCGACGCTGATCATCATCGGCGATGTGGTGCGGCTGCACGGAATACTCGCATGGTACGAGTCGTCCGCGGCGCAGGCGGAGGCCGGCGCAGGCGAGCCCGCGCGCGCGCAGGCGCTCACGCGCTAGTCCGGATCAGGGTTTGCGCGGCTCGGCCGAGACTTGCGGCGCGCTCCTTTGTTCGACTGCGAACACCGCAGCTTCGACGCGCGAGGTAAAGTTCAGCTTGGACAGGATGTGGCGCACATGCAGCTTGACCGTGTCGTAGCTGATGTCGAGCGCGCGCGCGATCGCCTTGTTCGACATGCCCTGGGCCAGGTGCGCGAGGATCTCGCGCTCGCGCTCGGTCAGCTGCGCCAGCAGGTTTTCCCGCGTCTTGCTCTGGCGCCCCGGTTGCAGCAGATCGACGAGCTTCATCGTCATTGCCGGCGCCACCACAGTCTCGCCGCGCACCGCGCGCAGGATCGCGTCGGTCACGTCCTCGGGTTCCATGTCCTTCAGCAGGTAGCCGCGCGCCCCGGCATGCAGCGCGTTGGCCAGATCGTCTTCTGAGTCGGACACCGTCAGGATCAGCGTCGGGCCGCTCCAGCCGTAATCCTGCAGCGTGCGCAGCAGCGCGAGCCCGCCGTGCGGCGGCAGATTCAGGTCGAGCAGCAGCACGTCCGGCTTTTGCTCCTGCATCAGGCGGGCGGCCTCGGTGGCGCCGGCAGTGGCTGCGACCACCTCGATGCCGTTGCGCCCGTGCAGCAGTTCCGCCAGGCCGCGGCGGAACAGCGTATGGTCATCGACCAGCATGACGCGCACGGTCTTCATGCAGCGCCGCCACTTTGTGCCGGGAACACCAGGGTGACGCGCGCGCCCCCTTGCGGCAGATTGACGATTTCGATTGCGCCGTTCAGGCGCTGCGCACGCTCGCGCATGATGTTGACGCCGAGGTGGTGGCGCAGATGCGGATGGTGCTCGGCGCCGCCGAGGCGCTGACCGAAGGCAAAAAATCCGAGTCCGTCGTCCTCGACGGCGAAGCGGTACTCGCCGCCGGTGAGCTCCATCGTCAGGCGCGCATGCTTGGCGCCGGAGTGCCGCGCCACGTTCGCGAGCGCCTCCTGCACGATGTGGAACACCTGGCTTTCCTCCTCCACGCTCAAGCCGAGGTCGGTGGTGCGGTTGTCGAACACGAGCACGATACCGGTGCGGTCGTAGTACCTCGTCTGCAGTTCCTGCAGCGCGTGCACCAGGCCGAGCGGATCCATGCGGTTGCGGAACTGCGACAGCAGCTCCCTCAGGTCGGCATAGGCGCCGTCCAGCGCCTGCTGCACTTCGCCCGCGTGCTTGAGCGCCCGCTGCTGTTCGCTCGCCTCCAGCGCCTCCTGCATCATGGCGAGCCGGATTTTCATATAGGCCATGGTCTGCGCCAGCGAATCGTGCACTTCGTTGGCAATCAGCTGGCGTTCGCTCATGAGCGTCATGCGCATGTTCTCGCGCAGCAGGCGCGTGTTTTCCAGCGCCATGCCCAGATGTTCGCTGATGGAGCGGTAGAGCAGCCCCAGCTCCTCCGGCGTTTCGTGCTTTTCGTCGAAGAACAGGGTGTAGGCGCCGAGCACCTTGCCCATGTGCCGCAGCGGGATCACGACGGCAGTGCCGAGGCGGCTGAAATAGTCCGAACCGGTGCGCCCCGCGCAGTAGTGCAATTCAAAGCTCTGGCGCACCGCATCATCGCTCACCGCGGCGCCGCAGACGCCGCAGTCCAGCGGCACCAATTGCTCCTGTTCGACCACCTCCGGCGCGAGCTCGTGCGAGGCAACCAGACGCAGGTGCGCGCCATCGCTGGTCACCACGCGCACCGCGCCGGCTTGGGCGCCGGCGAGCCGGACCATGGTGCCGAGGGAGCGCTCCAGCAGCTTCTCCGGGTCGTGCTCCTCGGCGAGCACGGCGGTTAGTTCCGACAGCGCGCGCAAGGCCTGCAGATCGGTTTCACGCGCAGACCCGCTAGTGTGCAACAGGCGCATGCCCGGCTCGTTCATAAAGACTCCGCTCGCGCCGGCAGCACGGCTGACCGGCGCTGTTTCCCCTGTCGGAGAAATACTACCACGGCCGGCAAGGCGCGAAGGCACTGCCTAACCGCCCGTCCACGCCATGCGTGTCAGCGGCACCCGCCTTGGTTACAATAGCAAACTGCGATAGATCAACCGATCACAAGGAGCCAAGGAACATGAATTTCGACAAAGACCTGGATGCGCGCGGCTTGAACTGCCCGCTGCCGATATTGCGCGCGAAAAAAGCGCTGACGGAAATGCAAAGCGGCCAGGTGCTGCGCATCGTTTCGACCGATGTCGGTTCGGTCAAGGATTTCGCGGCGTTTTGCAAGCAGACCGGCAACGAGCTGCTGTCGCAGACCGAGGCCAGCAACGAGTTCACGTTCTTCCTGAAACGCAAGTAAGCGGCGCTACCGCGCGCAAACGGTGCCCGCGGCGCGGCGCTTGCGCCCGGCCGCGGAGCTGTTATGCTGGGCGGAGGCGTTGCGGCGCGCGTAGCTGGAGGGGGCGGATCAAGCAAAGCTATTGCGCAATAAGATATTTCCGGTGGAACTGGGTCGGAATATTCGGGATGATTGCCGCCAATCGAACAAGAGTCCGCTGCGGCGCGTCGCCGACGGGGACCGACACTGGAGGGAAATATGGGTGCCACACCTGATGTCGCTCTGATAGAGCAAATCGTCCGGCAACGCCTGGACGAAATCCTGCCGCAGAAGATCGAGGAAAAACTGGCGGAAATGAAGGCGAACAAGACGCCTTCGATGACCATCATCGCCACCAAGGGCACGCTGGACTGGGCCTATCCTCCCTTCATCCTGGCTTCAACCGCGGCGGCGCTGGGCTGGAACGTGTCGATTTTCTTCACGTTCTATGGCCTGCAGCTGCTGAAGAAGGACATCTCGGATCTCAAGATCAGCCCGCTCGGCAATCCCGGCATGCCGATGAAAATGCCTTTCGGCCCGGACTGGTTCAAGGGCATCAACTGGAACATCCCGAATCTGGTTCAGGCCGGCATCCCCGGTTTCGAATCCTTTGCCACTACGCTGATGCAGCAAACGATCAAGAACAACGGCGTCGCCGACATTTCCGAATTGCGCTCGCTGTGCCTGGAGGCCGGGGTGAACATGATCGGTTGCCAGATGACGGTCGACCTGTTCGGCTATACCCGCGAGGATTTCATCCCCGAGGTGAAGGAATACTGCGGCGCCGCTCACTTCCTGCCGATGGCGCAGGACGCCGACGTCTCGCTGTTTGTCTAGACTCGTTTAAAACGATCGTTGCAATTACAATAAGGGAAGGGGGACTGAAATGAAACGCACAGTAATGGCCTCGGCGCTGCTCGCCGTGTTCGCGATCCCGTCGGTTGCGTTGGCGACGGACGGCTATTTTTCCCATGGCTACGGCATGAAGGCCAAGGGCATGGGCGGCGCATCGACGGCGGTAACCGGCGACACCTTCGGCGGCGCCAACAATCCGGCGGCCATGGTATGGGCCGGTGATCGGCTAGATGTGGGAGTGGACCTATTCAGCCCGAGGCGGTCGGTTTCGCGTCAAGGCAGCACCGGCTTCGGTGGCGGCTATGACGGCAGCGTCAACAGCGACGGCAACTACTTCCTCATTCCCGAGTTCGGCTACAACAGGATGCTAGGCTGGAACATGTCAGCCGGCGTGACCGTATACGGCAACGGCGGCATGAACACCAATTTCAACGGCACCCAGGCTGGCGGGGCAGGTGCGCCGTCCTTTGCGCCGTCCTGCAAGGGTGCGCCGTCCAATATGCTTTTCGGTTGCGGCAAGCTCGGGGTCGATCTGACGCAGCTGATCATTGCGCCGACATTGGCATATAAGATCAACGCCAGCAACTCCCTTGGTATCTCCCCACTGTTTGGCTATCAGCGATTCAAGGTCGACGGCCTGCAGGCTTTTGATGAAACGCTTCCGTTTGGCGGCGGCGGAACCTTTACCAGCAGCCAGGGCAACGTGACCAACAAAGGCTACGATAGTTCGACCGGCTGGGGTGTGCGTATCGGCTGGCTCGGCAAGCTCTCAGACACCGTGAGCTTGGGCGCGGCCTATTCGAGCAAGATGCGCATGAGCGCGTTCGATAAGTACAAAGGCCTGTTCGCCGAAGCGGGCGGCTTCGACATCCCGGAGAACTACAGCGTCGGCATTACGGTAAAGGCCACGCCCAAAGCGACCATCGCATTCGATATTCAGCAGATCAACTATTCCGGCGTCAAGTCTATCGCCAATGGCGTTTCCAACAGCCTTGCCAGCATGCCGACGACTGGTTTCCCCGTGACCCCCAACCGCCTGGGTGAGTCCAACGGTTCCGGCTTCGCCTGGCGCGACCAGACAGCTTTCAAGCTGGGGGTGGAATACGCGTACAACAAGGACCTGACCCTGCGCGCCGGTTACAACTATGGGAAGTCGCCGGTGCGCGGCGATACCCTCAATGACGTGACCTTCAACATCCTCGCTCCGGGCGTGGTGGAACAGCATTTGACGCTGGGCACCACTTGGACGCTGGCCAACAAGGACGAACTGACCGTAGCCTACATGCATGCCTTTAGTAACTCGGTGACGGGGCCGTCGGTAACGTCGCTGCTTGGCGTGGGGGGCACCGAAACGCTCAAGATGTATCAGAATTCCCTCGGCATCGCCTACAGCATGAAACTGAAGTAGGCGCTAGCGAAGGGGAAAGGCGCAACAGAATAGGGGCTGAAGGCGAAGACGCCTTCAGCCTTTTTTTTCGCAAATCCAAAAAACATTACCGACTCAAACGGGGGGAGAAACATGTCCATCATTCGTAGAGCTCTGGGCGCGGCCGCGTTGGCGCTGTGCGCCACGCTTGCACTGGCCCAGGATGCGGTCCTGAAGCCGTTCGTGCTGGCTTCCGCCGGGCCGGGGGATCTGGCGCAGAAGCTGGAAGCCACCAAGGCGGCGCTGACCAAGGCCGGCTTTACCGTGGCCGGCAGCTATTCGCCCTATCCGGGGGCGGCCGTGATCGGCGTCACCGACGACGAACTGCGCAGCAACGCCGCAAAGTCCGAACACAGTGGCTTCGGCGCGGCGATGCGCGTTGCCCTAACCAAGGTCGGCGACCAGATCCAGGTGTCCTACACCAATCCGCTCTATCTCGCGAATGCCTATCGCATGGCGGGGGACCTCAAGGATACCGCGGCGAAGCTGCAAACCGCGCTTGGAAAAGTAGAGGAATTCGGCGCCAAAGGTCTCACCTCGGCCAAGCTGCGCCAATACCATTACATGTTCGGCATGGAGTATTTCAACGAGCCGAACACGCTCGCGAGCTACGCGAGCTACGAGGGCGCGCTGAAAGCGGTCGAGGCGGGACTCGCCGCGGGCAAATACGGCGTGACCAAGGTCTATCGCATCGACATCGCCGGCAAGAAGGAAACGTTGTTCGGGGTCGCGATGAAAGGCGAAGGCGACAACAAGTACATGGACGACAAGTACATCATGAGCGAGATCGACTTCAAGGACGTCAAGTCTACCGCCCACCTGCCCTACGACATCCTGGTTTCCGGCAACAAGGTCTACGCGCTGTACGCGCGTTTCCGCATCGCCATTTCCTTTCCCGACCTTTCCATGATGGGAGCGAACAGCTTCATGAACATCATGAAGGCGCCAGAAGCCATGCGCGCCGCGCTGGCGCTGACCGTGGGCGGCAAGGAAGACGCGCGCTGATCGAGTTCGTGCGCGGCGCGCGCAGGGCCGCTATTTCACCACGCCCAGGCGCCGGTACACCGGCCTGATCGCGGCGCGCCAGGACGCGAGGCGCAGCGCGAACGCCGTTGCCGCGAGCGTGCACAGCGCCCCCAGCAGGAGCAGGGTGTGGGGCGCGCCGATGCGGCTCGCGACCGAGCCGGCGATGAAATTGCCGATCGGTGCCGCGCCGAGAAAGCACATGCCGTAGATCGCGACAATGCGGCCGCGCTTGTCCTCGTCGGCGACGGTCTGCAGGATGGTGTTGGTCGAGGTCGCAGTGACGATCAGGCCAAAGCCTATGGGCAGCATCAGCACGAGCGACAGCCACAGCAGCCGCGACTGCGAGAACAGCATGAGCCCGATGCCGGCCGAAAAGCTTGCGCCGACGATGATGCGCGACAGGCCGCGCAGCGAAGTGCGCCCGGCGAGATAGGCCGTGCCCGCAAGCGCGCCGGCTCCAGCACCGCTGATCAACAGGCCCAGCGTGCGCGAATCGCCGCCGAATACCTCGCCGGCGAAGATCGGCATCATGTGCTGATAGGGCGAGGTGGTCATGCTTACCGCCGCGACCAGCAACAGCAGGCGCCGGCTCGGGAGAAAGCCGAAGGCGTAGTGAAAGCCCTGTTTCAACTCTTCCAGCCAATGTGCATGCGTGCGCTGCGCTGTGCTTCACCCGCATCATCATGAGCGCAAGCATCAGCGCCAGGTAGGACAGCGCATTGAGCAGGAAGCACCAGGCCTCGCCGGCGAACGCAAGCACGCCGCCGGCGATGCTCGGCCCGACGAAGCGCGCGCTGTTCATGATGAGCGAGTTGAGCGCGATCGCGTTGGGCAGGTTTTCCTTGCTCTCGACCATGTCCAGCAGGAAAGTGCCGCGGCTCGGGTTGGCGAACGCGTTGACCGTTCCGAGAAACAGCGAGATCGCGAGGATATGCCATACCTGGATCAGGCCGGCGAACGTGAGGAGCGCGAGCAGCAAGGCCTGCGCCAGCGCCAGCGCCTGCGTGATGAGCAGCAGCTTGCGCCGGCTGTAGCGGTCCACCCACACCCCCGCAAACGGCGACACCAGCAGGATCGGAATCTGCAGCGCGGACCCGGTCATGCCGAGCATGAAGGCCGAGTGCGTCAGCCGGTACATCAGCCAGGAAATGGCGATGTACTGCATCCACGTGCCTATCATCGTCAGCGACTGGCCGATGAAGAACAGGCGGAAATTTCTATGCTCGAAGCCGCGCAGGATCGGATGCATGGCCGCGCGCGCCGGCTAACTGAGTTTTGCTAGCTGGGGCTTGAGGTTATCCAGGGTGGTGGCGAAGGCGGCCAGGCGTTCCTGCTCCTGCGCCACCACCTGCGCCGGGGCGCGGGCGACGAAACCGGCGTTGGCGAGCTTGCCCTTGGCTTTGGCAATCTCGCCCTCGAGCCGCGCGATTTCCTTTTGCAGGCGCTCGCGTTCCGCCGCCTTGTCGATTTCGATCTTGAGCATCAGGCGGCAGTCGCCGACCACCGCGACCGGAGCATCGGCCGCAGGCAGGGCGTCGACTACGCCGACCTCGGACAGCCGCGCCAGTATCTTGATATAGGGCGAAAGCGCCTCCAGCCGGGCCCGGCCGCCGCTGGCGAGCAGCGGAATGCGTTGCGCCGGGGATATGTTCATTTCGCCGCGCAGGTTGCGGCAGGCGCCGACCAGCTCCTTCAATACGGCGACCTCGGCTTCGGCTGCGGCGTCGATGCGCTCGATTTTCGATTGCGGATAGGGCGCGAGCAGGATGCTTGCGCCGCTGCGTCCCGCAAGCGGGGCGACTCTTTGCCACAGCTCTTCGGTGATGAACGGGATGACCGGATGGGCGAGCCGCAGCACCGCCTCGAGCACGCGCACCAGCGTGCGCCGCGTGGCGCGCTGTTCGGCCTCGCTTCCATGTAGCAGCTGCACCTTGGCTAGCTCGAGATACCAGTCGCAGTACTCGTCCCACACGAATTCGTACAGCGCACGCGCGGCGAGGTCGAAGCGATAGCTGTCGAAGCCCGCGCACACCTCCGCTTCCGCGCGCTGCAGCCGGCTCACGATCCAGCGGTCCATGACCGAGGGCGCGAGCGGCAGCGACTCGTCCGCGCCGCAGTCCTTGCCTTCGGTATTCATGAGCACGAAGCGCGTCGCGTTCCACAGCTTGTTGCAGAAATTGCGGTAGCCCTCGCAGCGGCCGAGGTCGAAGTTGAGCGTGCGCGCAAAGCTCGCGAGCGAGGCGAAAGTGAAGCGCAGCGCGTCGGCGCCGAACGCGGGGATGCCGTTCGCATAATTCTTGCGCACGTATTTCTCGACCTTCTGCTTGTGGCTCGCGAGCATCAGGCCCTGCGTCGATTTGGCGAGCAGCGTATCGAAGCTCACGCCGTCGATCAGGTCCAACGGGTCCAGGGTATTGCCCTTGGATTTCGACATTTTCTGCCCCTCGGCATCGCGCACCAAAGCGTTGATGTAGACGTGGCGGAACGGCACCTTGCCGGTGAAGTGCAGGGTCATCATGACCATGCGCGCGACCCAGAAAAAGATGATGTCGAAGCCGGTGACCAGCACCGAGGACGGCAGGAAGGCGTCGAGGTCGGGTGTTTTCTCCGGCCAGCCGAGCGAGGTGAACGGCACCAGCGCCGAGGAGAACCAGGTGTCGAGCACGTCCTCGTCGCGCCTGAGTGCGTCGGTATGGCCTCTGGCCGCGGCCTGCGTCCTGGCCTCGTCTTCGCTGCGTGCGACATAAGCATTGCCCGCGCCGTCGTACCAACAGGGAATCTGGTGGCCCCACCAGAGCTGGCGTGAGATGCACCAGTCCTGGATGTTTTCCAGCCAGTGGTTGTAGGTTGTGCTCCAGTGCTCGGGGTAGAACTTGACCTCGCCCGCGGCCACCGCCTGCAGGCCGCGCTGCGCCAGGCCCTCCATCTTGACGAACCACTGGTCGGTCAGCATGGGTTCCACGATCACGCCGGTACGGCCCGAGCGCGGCACGCGCAGTTTGTAGGGTTTTTCAGAAACCAGCAGCCCTTGCGCTTTGAGATCCTCGAGAATCAGCTTGCGCGCCTCGAAGCGGTCCAGCCCGCGATAGGCTGCGGGCGCGCTGTCGCTGATCCTGGCGTCCAGGGTGAGCACGTTGATCTGCGCGAGGCCATGGCGCTGGCCGACCTGGTAGTCGTTGAAATCGTGCGCCGGCGTGATCTTGACGCAGCCGGTGCCGAACTCGGGATCGACGTAATCGTCGGCGATGACCGGGATCGAGCGCCCGCTGAGCGGCAACCGGACTTGGCGTCCGATCAGCTGCGTGTAGCGCTCGTCCTTGGGATGGACCGCGACGGCAGCGTCGCCGAGCATGGTCTCGGGACGGGTCGTCGCCACCACCAGGGAACCGCTGCCGTCGTCGAACGGGTAGCGGATTTCCCAGATCTTGCCGTCTTCCTCCTCGCTGTCGACCTCGAGGTCGGACACCGCGGTGCCGAGCACCGGATCCCAGTTCACCAGGCGCTTGCCGCGGTAGATCAGGCCCTCGGCGTGCAGGCGCACGAACACCTCGACCACTGCGTGCGACATGCGCTCGTCCATGGTGAAGTAGCCGGCGTGCTGGCCCTCGGTATCGGCATAGGTCCAGTTGGCCGAGACGCCCAGGCGCCGCATCTGGCGCGTGATGGTCGAGCCGGATTCCTGTTTCCAGGCGCGCACGCGCTCCAGGAACTTGTCGCGTCCAAGTTCAGTGCGGGACTTGCCCTCGGCCTGCAGCTGGCGTTCGACCACGATTTGCGTGGCGATGCCGGCATGGTCGGTGCCGACGACCCAATTGGTATTGAAGCCGCGCATGCGATGGTAGCGTACCAGCGTGTCCATCAGCGTCTGCTGGAACGCGTGGCCCATGTGCAGGGTGCCGGTCACGTTCGGCGGCGGCAGTTGGATGCAGTAGGCCGGCTTGGCGTGATCGGCCGAATGCGCGAAATAGCCGCGGCGCTCCCACTCGGGGTACCAGTGCGCCTCAATCGGCTGCGGTTCAAAGCTCTTGGCTAATTCCATCTTTTCTCTGGGGGCAAAGCGCATCGAGCGGCACCTTGTCGGCAAAGCGCCCGGCTCGAATGAGCGAAGCGAGAATTATAGCGGATTGATGCGGCGCGCCGCCGCTAGCCGCCGGATTTGCGCCGCTGCAGTTCCTGCTCGACCGCGCCGTGGATGGCGGCCTCAAGGATTTCGCGCGCCAGCGGCTGCAGCCTGCCGCGCAGCTCGTCGACCAGCCCTTCGACCAGCGGCGCCAGGCTGCCCTGCAGCCGTTCCCGGATCAGCGCATCGATACGCGGCTGCAGTTCAGCCAACAGCGCCGTACCCATGCTCGCGATCAGCGCCTGGGTCTGCGCCTCTTCCGCGGGCTCGGGCGGAACATAGTCGGTCAACAGCGGCAGATCGTCGCTTGCCGCAGCGGGGTTCACGATTTCGTCGAGCACCGGGATTTCGGCATGGCGCGCGGCGGTCGCGCGCGCCGGATTGTGGCGCGCCATCAGCGCGTCGGCCTTGCTCAGCAGATCGTCGTCAGCCATGCGCCTGGGACAGATCGTGCTTCGCGATTGCGTAGCCGCGGTCGCGATAGAAGCGGAAGCGCTCGCGCGCAGCGGCGCGGTCGTCCTCGTCGCGGCTCACGATTTCCACCAGCCGCTGGAAACGGCTGAACGCGGGCGGCCACGCGGGATGCAGGTTCAGCAGCACCTCGTCGTGCGGCGTGTCCTCGGGGTCGTGGGTGATCAGCACCGGCGTCTGCGGCGCGAGCGCGCTGCGCGTCATGCAATGCGGCAGAAAGCCCGTGGCCTGCCAGGTCCACAGCAGCTTGTCGATCCGCTGCGCCTCGACTTCGTCCCGGGTGTAGATCAGCACGCGCAGCTTGCGTTGCGCGGCCTTCGCCGACAGGCGGCAGGCGACCTGCAGCTTGTCCTCGGCCTCGAAGTAGAAGTCGATGCGCGTCATGATGCTTGCGGCAGGGGCTGCGGCGATGTTGCCTGTGCGCCGGCGAACACCGCCTACTGCCCTTTCCCCGCCCGTTTCATCAGAAAGCTGGTCAACAGCCCGACCGGCCGCCCGGTAGAGCCCTTGTCCTTGCCCGATTTCCAGGCGGTGCCGGCGATGTCCAGGTGCGCCCAGTCGAACTTCTTCGCGTAACGCGATAGGAAACACGCCGCGGTGACGCTGCCCGCCGGACGGCCGCCGATATTGGCCATGTCGGCGAAATTGCTCTTGAGTTGCTCCTGGTAGTCGTCCCACAGCGGCATGTGCCAGGCGCGGTCGTAGGCCTCGTCGCCTGCGGCCAGCAATTCGCGCGCGAGCGCTTCCTTGTTGCTGTACAGGCCGCTCGCAACATGGCCCAGCGCGATCACGCAGGCGCCGGTGAGCGTGGCGATGTCGACCACCGCCTCCGGCTCGAAGCGCTCGGCATAGGTCAGCGCGTCGCACAGGATCAGGCGCCCCTCGGCATCGGTGTTGAGGACTTCGATCGTCTGCCCCGACATGCTGGTGACGATATCCCCCGGCTTGGTGGCGGCGCCGCCGGGCATGTTTTCCGTGGTCGGGATAATGCCGATCACATTGAGCTTGAGCTTCATTTCGGCGCAGGCGCGCAGCGCGCCGAGAACGCTGGCGGCGCCGCACATGTCGAATTTCATCTCGTCCATTTCCGGCGAAGGCTTGAGCGATATGCCGCCGGTATCGAAGGTGATGCCCTTGCCGACCAGCACTACGGGTTTCGCTTTTTTCGGACCTCCGGCGTAGTTGAGTACGATCAGCTTCGGCGGCTGGCGCGAACCCTGTGCGACCGAGAGCAGGGACCCCATACCCAGCTTCTCCATGTCCTTGCGCTCCAGCACTTCGACATCGAGTTTCCATTCCCGCGCCAGTTTCTTCGCCTGTTCGGCGAGAAACGTAGGCGTGCAGACATTGCCCGGGAGATTGCCCAAGTCCTTGGCCAGGCTCACGCCCGCGCCTACAGCCGCACCCTGGCCCAGCCCGCGCGCGGCGGCAGCCGCGTCGCGCGCCGCAGCCAGCAGCTCGATTTGCGCCAGCGGGCGCGGGTCGGTTTTCTTGCTTTTCATGGAATCGAAACGGTAGGCGCATTCGGCCGCCACCAGTGCCACCTGGCGCGCCTTCCACAGGGCGTCGCGGCGGCCTGCACGAATATCGGTGAAGCACAAGGTAAGCGTGCCGGCACCGGTCTCCTGCGCCGCCTTGACGGCTGCCCGTGCCGCGTCGCGGAATTCGCGCTCGCGCAGGTCGGCTTCTTCGCCCAATCCGACCAGCAGCACGCGCTCGGCTGCAATGCCGGGGAGGCGATACAGAATCAGCGTCGAACCGAGCTTGCCTTCCATGTCGCCGCGGCCGAGGATTTCGTGCAGCGCCCCCTTGGCGGCGCGGTCGAGCGCGGCGGCGGCGGCGCTGAGTTTGCGGCCTGCATACACGCCCACTGCGATGCAGGGGGTGGCGCGCATCTCCGGCGCGCCGCGTTTTGTGCTAAATTGCAAGGGCAGCTCCTTCTGTTCAATCGACGACCGACTACGCCCGATTATCCCTGCTTTGTTCCCGTCAAGTCAAAGCCGTTGCGGCCAAACGCGGCATCGGCGCGAAGGCGCAGCCGGGGTATGTTCTTTGCTGTGCGCCGCAAAATGAATTTTGCGGCGGGCCGAGCCGGAGGGACATGAGGGGAGAAATCCCCCCATGTCGTAAGAGGTCCTAGGTGGCAATTTTTCAGCGCTCCCTGCTGCGCGAATTCGGCAATCTTGCGGTTGCGGTGTTCGCCACGCTGTTCGCCATCACGCTCACCACCCAGCTGATCCGCTTTCTCGGCCAGGCCGCGAGCGGCAAGCTCCTGTCCGAGGCGGTGCTCGCGCTGCTCGGGTTCTCCGCGCTCAATTACCTGCCGGTGCTGCTGTCGCTGACGCTGTTCATCAGCGTGCTCATGACCATCAGCCGCAGTTACCGCGACTCGGAGATGGTGATCTGGTTCAGTGCGGGGCTGCCGCTCACGGCCTGGGTCCGGCCGGTGCTGCTGTTCGCGGCGCCGCTGGTGCTGTTGATCGCGCTGCTGTCGCTGTTCCTCGCGCCCTGGGCCAATAAGCAAAGCGAAGACTACCGGCGCCAGCTCGATAGCCGCGATGAGCTGGCGCGCATCGCGCCGGGCGTATTCCGCGAATCGGCCAATTCCGAACGTGTGTTCTTTGTCGAAGCTGTTTCGGGCGACTCGAACCAGGTGAAGAACGTGTTCGTCACTTCCATGCAGCACGGCAGGCTCGGCGTGATGGTGAGCCGGCACGGCTTCGAGGAAACGGCGGCCAACGGCGATAAGTTCATTGTGCTCGCCGATGGCAGGCGCTACGAGGGCAATCCGGGCGACGCGGAATACCGGGTGATGGAGTTCAAGCGCTATGCGGCCCGCATCGAGACGCGCGAGGCCAAGGGCGGGCAGATTCCGGCGCGCGCGCTGTCGACGCAGACGCTGATCGACGATCCCCACCAAGGCAACCTGGCGGAGCTGCTGTGGCGCATCGGGCTGCCGCTCTCGGCGCTGAACCTGACGCTGCTCGCGATCCCGCTTGCCTTCGTCAACCCGCGCGCGAGCCGCTCGGGCAATCTGGTGTTCGCCCTGCTCACCTATATGGTGTACAGCAACCTGATCAGCGTGAGCCAGGCCTGGGTGTCGCAAGGCAAGCTGTCGTTCCACATCGGCTGGTGGGCGGTGCACGTCGCGATGCTGCTGTTGCTGCTCGGGCTGTTCTA
>JAJZPQ010000049.1 GCA_021811085.1 Pseudomonadota bacterium
TCCGCGAGCTGCACCGTGTGGCCTTCGTCGGCGAGAATCTCCGACAGCAGCTCGCGGATGCCGATTTCGTCGTCGACGACCAGTATCTGCGCCATCAGGCGGCCTTCGCCGATTCGGGTTGCAGCGGCAGCGTGACGCTGACGCTGGCGCCGCGTCCGGGCAGGTTTTCCACCCGGATCGCGCCGTTGTGCTCGTCGACGATCTTTTTCACGATCGCCAGGCCCAGTCCGGTGCCCCTGGGTTTGGTGGTCACATAGGGTTCGAATGCACGCATGATGATGGCCTCGGGAAAGCCGCAACCGTTATCGCTGATCCTGAGGCAGGCTTGATTCCCGGCGCGCAGCGTTTCGATCTCGATGCGCGGGCCGGCGCTGCCGGCGAGCGCATCCTGCGCGTTTTGCAGCAGATTATGGATCACCTGGCGCAGCTGCGTCGGATCGCCTTTCACCCGCGGCAGCCCGGGCTGCAGCCGCGGCTGCAGCAGCGCGCCGGCGTGCTCGTACAGGCCGAGCACCTCGCGCACCAGCGCGTTCAGATCCAGCTCCTGCAGGTTCGGCGCGGGCGTGCGCGCGTACTCGCCGAAATCGTCCACCATGCCCTTCATCGCCGCAACCTGGTTGATGATGGTCTCGGTGGCGCGGCCGAGCGTAGTCGCGTCCTCGGGCGAAAGCTTGTTTGCGAGCTTCGCCTGCAGGCGTTCGGCCGAGAGTTGAATCGGCGTGAGCGGATTCTTGATCTCGTGCGCGAGGCGCCGCGCGACCTCGCCCCAGGCGGTGGCGCGCTGCGCCTGCACCAGCTTGGTGACGTCGTCGAACACGACCACATAGCCGCCGCCGCTCACACGCGGCAGGACCGAGCCACGCACCAGCAGCATGCGCTCGCCCAGCTCCAGCTGCTGCTGCCAGGTGTCGCTGCCGTGCTGCTGGAAGCCTTCGACGATCGCGTGCGCGAGCGGCTGCAGCCGCGGCCAGTCGGCGAGCGTCAGACCCTTCAGGCCGTCGAACGTCTCCTGCAGGATGGCGGCGGCGCCGTGGTTCACCGTGCCCAGGCGCAGCTGTTCGTCCAGCACCAGCACGCCGGCCGACAGGTTGGCGAGGATGTTCTCCAGGTAGGCCTTGGCGGTTTCAAGTTCGGCGCGGTGCGATTCGGTCGCACTGCGCGCTTCGTCGAGCTGCTCGGTCATGCTGTTGAACGACTGCGTGAGTATGCCCAGTTCGTCGCTGCTGGTGACTTGCGCGCGGCGGCTGTAGTCGCCGCGCGCCACCGCCTGCGTGCCGGCGGCGAGCAGCGCCAAAGGTTCGGACAGGCGCGCCGACAGCAGGAATGCGAGCGCGGTGGCCGAGAACAGCGTGAGCAGCAGCGTCAGCGTCAGCGTGAGGATGTAGATCTCCTTCAGCCCCTGGCGCGACAGCGACAGCTCCTTGTAATCGCGGTATACGTCCTGCACCGCTTCGGCGTCGCGCGCCAGCGTCGGCGGTACCCGCTGCAGCAGTTGCAGCAGGCGCTCGTCCTCGGCGATGCTGAGCGCAGCCACCGGAACCACGACGCGCAGGCTCAATCCCTGGCCTGGCCCGCCTTCGAGCGCGGAATAGCCGCGGCTCTGGCGTGCCTGGCGCTGAATAATGCTGCTCGGCATGTCCGGCAGCAGCTTGCCCATGCCTTTGCTGGCGCTGGCGATGACGTTGCCGCCGGAAGACAGCAGCAGCGCCTCGTCCACGCCCGCCTGTTCGCGCAGCCGGTCGAGCAGCACCACCTGCCGCGACTGCGGTTTGTCCGACAGGTCGAGCGCCATGCGCCGCGCCTTGTCGTTGAGTTCGGTCAGCAGCAGGTCGAGCGCGGTGCGGCCTAGGTTGAGGCCGCCTTCGAGCGCGTTGTCGACGCGCACGTCGAACCAGGACTCGATGCTCTTGGCCATGAACTGCAGCGATACCACGTAGACCAGGCCGCCGGGCACGATGACCATGGGCAGGAACATCAGCAGAAAGCGCAGCGTCAGGCGCGAGCCGAACACGCGTTTGCGCAGCTTGGTCGTGAGTACCCACAGCTGATAACCGATCAGCGCGGCGAGCGCCGCGGCGAGCGCCGCGTTCAGGCCCAGCAGCAGCTCGTAATGGCGCGAGAACAGGGCGGTGTTGCCGCTCGCGGCGGCGAGCAGGAACAGCAGGACCGCGCCCAGTGCCACGCCGAACATGAGCACGTATTTCATTGCGGCGCCTTCTCCGTCACCGGGGCCTTCACGCGGAACGGCCACTGCCGCCACTCGGAGGAGAGATTCCAGTCGCGGTTGGTGAGCGCGCTCACCTGGAACGGCTTGGGCAGCTGCGTCAGGTCGAGGCGCATGCGCAGCGCTGCCTGATAGTCGGTGCCCACGTCCAGCTCGGTGCGCTCGAGCACCTGCCAGGAGCGCACGCGCGACAGCACGCGCAGCGCGTCTTGCAGTGTGGAAAAGCTTTGATACAACGGCCCGCTGGAAATGCGGTATTGGCGCGTGAGCGCGTGATAGTACAGGCGCAGCGTCAGCTGCCGGCTGACCGGATGTTCGTCGAACCAATACCAGCGCTTGCGCGTGAGCTCGAACTCGACCGTGAAATACAGCGCCACGCCCTTGTCGATCGCGTCCTCGAGGCGCGGATTCAGCTCGATGTGGAAGTCCGCATCGAGCGCGTAGCCCTCGTCGTTGCCTTCGAGCGCGATATGCCTGATCTCTATGTTCTCGGCGCGCGCGGGTGCGCTCCAGGCGAGTGCGAGCGCGAGCAGCAGCGTGGTGAGCAGGCGCAGGCTCATGTATTAAGGTTTTTCCAGCAGCGCATAGAAAAAGCCGTCGTGCCGCGCGTCGGGCAAGAGCTGTCCTCCCTCGAGACCCGCCAGCGGCAGGCGGCGGGCTTCATTGCGGCGCGCGAGGAATGAGTCGATCGTGTGCGCATTCTCCTGCGGGAACACCGAGCACGTCGCATACAGCAATTTACCACCCGGGGCCAACTGTTGCCACAGCGCATCGAGCATGCGTCCCTGCGTCGCCGCCAGCTGCGCGAGGTCGCTTTCGCGGCGCAGCCATTTGATGTCGGGGTGGCGCTTGACTACGCCCGATGCGGTGCAGGGGGCATCGAGCAGGATGCGCTCGAACGGGGCGCCGTCGGACCAGCCCGCCGGGGCGGCGCAGTCGGCGCAGAGCACGCGCGCGCGGAAGCCCAGGCGCGCGAGGTTGTCGCCGATGCGCAGCACGCGCGCCGGGTCGCTGTCGAGCGCCGTGAGCGCGCAATCGGCAAGTTCGAGGATATGCCCGGTTTTGCCGCCCGGGGCGGCGCAGGCATCGAGCACGCGCATGCCGGGCCGAACGTCGAGAAACGGAGCGGCGAGCTGCGCGCCGGCGTCCTGCACCGATATCTCGCCGGCGGAGAAACCGGGCAGCGACTCTATCGGCAGCGGGCGTTCGAGCAGGATCGCCTGCTCTCCGATGAGCTCGCCCGCGAGGCCGCGTTCGGCGAGCCGGGCGAGATATTGCGCGGCCGTGAGGCGGCGCCGGTTGACGCGCAAAGTCATGGGCGGATGCAGATTGCCCGCGTTGAGCACGGACTCCCACCGCCGCGGCCAGGCGGCGCGCACGCGCTCGATCCACCATTGCGGGTAGGAGTAGTGCGCGACTTCGGAATCGCAGCGCGCAACGAGCGCATCGGCCTGGCGCAGGTAGTTGCGCAGCACCGCATTGGCCAGACCCTTGGCCGCGGGCTCTAGGCGCGCCACCGCGCGCACTGCCTGATCCACCGTAGTATGGCTCGCTTGCGGCCGCGCACGCACCTGATATAGCGCGGCGAGCAGCAGCGCGTGCAGCGCCGGCTTGACCGGCTTGTGCAGCAGCTGCGCCAGCAGCGCGTCGAGCAGACCCAGATTGCGCAGCGTGCCGTAGGCCAGGTCGCGCACCGCCGCGCTTACGCTGGCGCCTGCCTCCAGGCCGGCGAGTGCGTCCGACAAGCTGCGCCCCGCGCGCACCGCGGCGATGGCTTCGCCGGCGGCATACAGCGCAAGTTCTAGATTTGCGGATCTGGACAAAGTCAGAGGGCGGCGGCGGGGATCGCTGCTAAGCCGTAGTGTTGGAAAACCCCGCATCCTACACCGGGACGGGGGCCGCAGTACCGGTCTTGCGCTAGGTGACCGCGCCGGCTCGCCGCGCGACTATGCTTGCGCCCGCTGGCGGGCAGCGGTCATTACGCCATCGCGCGCAAGCGCGCGATGCGCACCTCGGTGGCCGGGTGGGTGCTGAACAGGTTCTGCATGCCTGAGCCTGAGAGCGGGTTGACGATCATCATCTGCGCCGTCGCCGGGTGCTCTTCGGCCGCTACCAGGGGCAGGCCTTTGGCATAACGCTCCATTTTCACGAGCGCATCGGCGAGCGCGTTCGGGTCGCCCGAGATCTCGGCGCCGCCGCGGTCGGCCTCGAATTCGCGCGCGCGCGAAATCGCCATCTGGATCAGCATCGCCGCGATCGGCGCCAGGATCATCACGATCAGTCCGACGACAGGATTGGCGCGTTCGCCGTCGCTGCGCCCGCCGAAGAGGAAACCGAACTGGGCGATGGACGAGATCGCGCCGGCTACGGTTGCGGCTATGGTGGAAATCAGGATGTCGCGATGCTTCACATGCGTCAATTCGTGCGCCATCACGCCGCGCAATTCGCGCGCCGTCAACAGCTGCAGGATGCCGGTGGTCGCCGCAACTGCGGCATGCTCGGGGTTGCGCCCGGTGGCAAATGCATTGGGCTGAGCTTCGTCGATCAGGTACACGCGCGGCATGGGCAGCCCGGCGCGCTGCGCCAATTCCTGCACCAGCGCATAGAACTGCGGCGCGCTCGCCGCGTCGACTTCGCGCGCGTTGTACATGCGCAGCACCATCGCGTCGGAAAACCAGTAGGCGAAAATATTCATCGCACCGCCGAGCAACAGCGCGAGCAGCATGCCGTTTGCGCCGCCGATTGCGGCGCCGACGGCGCCGAACAGCGCCACGATGCCGGCCATCAGGATGGTCGTCTTAAGCCAGTTTCCTAGCATTCGCGGGTTCCTCACAAGGGTTGGTCGCGTAGGCCATTAAATTGTGGTTTTCGCGGAAATTTCAAGGCGCGCCCCCGCCGCGAGCGGAAAACCGGCGAGGAACTGCGCCGCCGCGAGCCGCTTGCCGCCGGCGCGCTGCAGCTCCAGCAGGCGCAGGGCGCCGCTGCCGCAGGCGACGACAATGCCGCCGGGGCCGGCCTCCAGTATGGTTCCGGGCGCACCCTCGGCTGTTATCGCGCCGGCGTGCCAGATTTTTAAGCCTACGTTGCCGATGCTGCTGGCGGCGCCAGGATGCGGATTGAACGCGCGCACTTTGCGTTCGATTGCGGCCGCCGGCTCGCGCCAATCGATTCCGGCTTCGGCCTTGCTGATTTTCGCCGCGTAGCTCGCTCCGGCCTCCGCCTGGGGCCGGGGCTTGAGTTCGCCGCGCTCGAGTTGCGCGAGCGCGCTCACGATCAGGCGCGCGCCCAGATCCGCGAGCTTGTCGTGCAGGCTGCCGCCGGTGTCGTCCGCGGCGATGGGTATCGCCTCGGCAGTGAGTACTGCCCCGGTGTCCAGGCCGCGGTCCATCTGCATGATGGAGATGCCGGTGTGCGCGTCCCCGGCGAGGATCGCGCGCTGGATCGGCGCTGCGCCGCGCCAGCGCGGCAGGAGCGACGCGTGGATATTGATTGCTCCCCGGGGGGGCAGCGCAAGCACCGGTTCGGGCAGGATCAAGCCGTAGGCCGCGACCACCATCAGTTCCGCTGCGGCCGCGCGCAGACGTTCGCTTGCCTGCTCCTCCTTCAGGTTCGCGGGTTGGAACAGCGGCAGACCATGCTCCAGCGCCAGCGCTTTTACCGCGCTGGGCACGAGCTTGAGCCCGCGGCCCGTCGGCCGGTCCGGTCGGGTCAACACCAGGGCGATGTCATGCCCCGCGCCGTGCAGCGCGGCCAGGGCGCGCGCGGCGAACTCGGGGGTGCCGGCAAAGATGAGGCGCATCCGCGCAGGGGTCAGGCGCTCTGGCGCTGCTGCTTCAGCATCTTGGCGCGGATGCGGTTCTGCTTCAGGCGCGACAGATACTCTACGAATACCCGGCCCTTGAGGTGGTCCATCTCGTGCTGGATGCACACCGCGAGCAGGCCATCGGCATCCATGGTGAAGCTCTGGCCGTCCAGCCCCAGGGCGCGCACCACGATCTGCTCCGCCCGCGCCACCTTCTCGTAGATCCCCGGCACGGACAGGCAGCCCTCTTCGCAATCGGACTCGCCCATGGCGGTGACGATTTCTGGATTGACCAGGGTCAGCAGCCGATCGCGGCTGTCCGAAATGTCGATGACGATCACCTGTTTGTGCACGTCCACCTGGGTCGCGGCCAGGCCTACGCCGGGCGCGGCATACATGGTTTCGGCCATGTCGGCGATCAGGCTGCGTATGTTGTCGTTTACCTCCGCCACCGGCGCCGCTATCTTGTGCAAGCGCGGATCGGGGTAGCGCAGGATGTTTAAGCGGGCCATAAAAACTTGCTAATTGAACGGATTAGGTGCTAAATTTAATGAAGTCTATAAAAAGCGTGTTAGACTTTATATGATTCAGCCCTCTATTTAGATAGGTTCGAGGCTCCTATGCGCAAGTTTACCATAGTCGCAATGCTCGCCGCGGCGTTGGCGGCCACGCCCCTCATGGCTCAGCAGCCAACGCAATCCGGGCTGCAGAACGATGCGCCTGATCGCTATGTCGTGGTCAAAGGCGACACCTTGTGGAGCATCGCCACGAAGTTTCTGAAGGATCCCTGGCGCTGGCCGGAAGTGTGGAAGCTGAACCAGCAGGACATGAAGAATCCCCACTTGATCTATCCGGGCGACGTAATCGTGCTCGACCGCTCCGGGCAAAATCCGGAACTCAGGATCGAGATGGGCGCAACGGAAAAACTGGAACCGCACATACGCGTAGAGGACACCAGCAGGGAGGCCATCCCCAGCATTCCGCCCAGAGTCATCGAGCCCTTCCTGTCGCGTCCCCTGGTGATAGAACCCGATGGCCTGGAAAATGCGCCGCGCATCATTGCGGCGCAGGCCGACCGGGTTTACCTGGGCTCCGGCGACGTCGCCTACGTCAGCGGCATCAAGGATGCGAAACTCGACAGCCAGTGGCAGGTTTATCGCCCCGGCAAGGCTCTGGTCGATCCGGAAACCAAGACAACGCTGGGCTACGAAGCAGTATTTCTGGGCGATGCCAAGCTGACCCGGACCGGAGATCCCGCGACCATAAAGCTTACCGCCGTGCAACAGGAGATCGGTGTCGGGGACAGGCTGGTCGCCGCTGAACCGCTGGTGCTCCGGAGCTATGCCCCGCACGCTCCCGGCAGGCAGATTCGGGGCCGCATCATCGCCACCCGCGGCGGGCTGCGCGAAACCGGCCCGCAAAACGTGGTCACGCTCAACAAGGGCAAGAATGATGGGCTTGAGCCCGGCCACGTGCTTGCCTTGCTGCGCCTGGGCCGCACCGTGCAGACAAGCACCCGCAGCACCAAGTGGTTTCGCCCCGATCCAGTCGAGACCACCAAACTGCCGGATGAGCGCTACGGCCTCGTTTTCGTTTTCCGCACGTTCGACCGCGTTTCCTACGCCCTGGTGATGTCGGCCAGCCGGCCGGTGTTGCTCGACGACGTGGTGACTACACCTTAAGTCGGACGAACCAGGCAAAGTGCCTCCGGCCGGGAAAGAACCCTTATCCCACGAACAAGGGGGGGATGCACCCCCCCTTGTCTCCCGAGGGAACTTTCCCCTCTCCCGTCAAGCGGGACCGAGGAAGGGGGATCGAGACCTTCGGGGCGTATATCCCCCCGCGCCTGCTGCACGTCCGGAACGCGATGCAGCCCGACGCTGATCTCGCGGCGTGGATCAAGCTCAGCCTGGTGCCTGGCCTGGGCGGCCAAAGCCTGCGCAAACTGCTCGGCGCGTTCGGCCTGCCGCAGCAGGTACTCGCCGCCGGCCGCGGCGCGCTCACCCGAGTCGTTTCCGCCGAGCTTGCCGCACGCATCCTGTCCGAGGAGGGTGCGGCCGCAGTCGAGGCCGCCCTCGCATGGGCGGCGGCGGAGGACCACGCCATACTCACACTGGCCGATGCGGATTATCCACAGCCGCTGCTCGAGACCCCCGATCCGCCGGCGCTCCTGTATCTGCGCGGCCGGCGCGAACTGCTCGCGCGCCCGGGGCTCGCCATCGTCGGCAGCCGCAATGCCACGCCGCAGGGCGAGCGCAACGCCGAACAGTTTGCGCGCGCATTCAGCGCTGCCGGGCTCACCATCGTCAGCGGCCTCGCGCTGGGCATCGATGCCGCGGCGCACCGCGGCGGACTCGAAGCCGCGGGCTCGACCATCGCGGTGCTGGGCACCGGCGCCGACATCCTCTATCCGCAGCGCAACCGCGCGCTGGGCGAGCGCATCGCGCGTGAAGGCCTGATCCTGAGTGAATTCCCGCTGGGCACGCCGCCGCACGCGGGCAATTTCCCGCGGCGCAACCGCGTGATCTCGGGGCTCGCGCGCGGCTGCCTGGTGGTGGAGGCCGCGCTTGCCTCGGGCTCGCTCATCACCGCGCGCCTTGCGGCCGAGCAGGGACGCGAGGTGTTCGCGCTGCCGGGCTCCATTCATTCACCGCATGCCAAGGGTTGCCATGCGCTGATCAAGCAGGGCGCAAAGCTCGTCGAAAGCGCGCAGGACCTGCTGCAGGAACTCGGCATGCAGGCACAGCCTGCGTCGCCCGCCGCGGCCCCGGCCGCCACCGGCCTGCTCGCGCAACTGGGCGACGACAGCTGTGACATAGACACGCTGTGCGCGAGAAGCGGCTTGACTGCGGACGTGGTATCGGCCATGCTGTTGCAACTCGAGCTCGACGGCAAGGTCGCGAGCCTGCCCGGCGGGCTATATCAGAGAACCTCCTAAGAGGCCGCCCAGAAGAATGTTCGACATACTCGTCTACCTGTTCGAAAACTACTACCACACCGACCTTTATCCCGATCAAGATGCGCTGGCGCGCAAACTCAGCGCCGCCGGCTTCGAGCACGACGACATCAGCGACGCGCTCGCCTGGCTGCAGGGGCTTTCCGCCACCGAGACCAGCACGCTCCCGGATTCTCTTGCGCAAAGCACCGCGTTTCGCGGCTATGCCGACGTCGAGGCGGCCAAACTGGGTGTCGAGGGTCGCGGCTTCCTCGCTTTTCTCGAGGGCGCCAAAGTGCTCACGCCGCTGCTGCGCGAGATCATCATCGAGCGCGCGATGGCGCTCAGCGAAGACAGCGTCAGCATCGAGAAGCTGAAAGTGATCGTGCTCATGGTTCTATGGAGCCAGCAGCATGCGATCGATTCGCTCATTCTGGAAGAACTGCTCTCCGATCGCGCGCAATTGCTCATGCACTGAGCTTGCATCGGGCAATTAAGTCGCTGTTTCCCTGAACTTTGTCACGGCGCGTCGCCGTGTCTCCTTGCTTCGCCCTCTGGTTTGCACTTATCATGCTGCCGCTTGCTGCCCTGGGCAGATCGATGTCAATTGAGCCTGCACACGCAAGCCTGACCACACCATGACCAAAAAACTCATCATTGCCGAGAAGCCCTCCGTCGCGAACGATATAGCGCGCGCATTGGGCGGCTTCACCCGGCACGGCGATTATTTCGAGAGCGAGGACTATGTGCTGTCCTCGGCGATCGGCCATCTGCTCGAACTCGTCGCCCCCGAAGGGGTGGAGGTCAAGCGCGGCAAGTGGTCGTTCGCGAATTTGCCGGTGGTCCCGCCGCACTTCGACCTGAAGCCGATCGAGCGCACCGAGGACCGGCTCAAGCTGCTGCTGAAGCTGCTGAAGCGCAAGGACGTCAGCGGCGTCATCAACGCCTGCGACGCGGGACGCGAAGGCGAATTGATTTTCCGCTACATCATGCAGCACGCGGGCAACAAGAAACCGATCCAGCGGCTGTGGCTGCAATCGATGACGCAGGGCGCGATCCGCGAAGGCTTCGAAGGCCTGCGCAGCGACAAGTCGATGCTGCCGCTCGCCGATGCCGCCGTGTGCCGTTCCGAATCCGACTGGCTCGTCGGCATCAACGGCACGCGCGCGATGACCGCGTTCAATTCCAAAGAGGGCGGCTTCTACAAGACCACGGTCGGACGGGTGCAGACGCCTACGCTCGCGATCCTGGTCGAGCGCGAAGACCGCATCAGGAAGTTCGTGTCGCGCGACTATTGGGAACTGCATGCGACGTTCGCGGCCGCCGCCGGCAGCTACAACGGGCGCTGGTTCGACGAGAGGTTCGCCAAGGCGGCGAAGGAAGAAGATGCGGAAGCCAGGCCCGAGCGCCTGTGGGATGCGGCGCGCGCCGAGGCGCTGCGGCAGAAGTGCGAGGGCAAGCCGGGCATCGCCACCGAGGAAGCCAAGCCCACCACGCAGATCTCGCCGCTCCTGTTCGACTTGACCAGCCTGCAGCGCGAAGCCAACGGGCGCTTCGGCTTTTCCGCGCGCACCACGCTGTCGCTGGCGCAGGCGCTGTACGAAAAGCACAAGGTGCTGACTTACCCGCGTACCGATGCGCGCGCGCTGCCCGAGGACTATCTGCCCACGGTCAAGTCGACCATGGAAATGCTCGCGGGCAAGGCCAAGGGCAAGGACAAGAGCGAGGGCGTCGCGGCCTACGCGCCGTTCGCGCGCCAGGTGCTCAAGGAAGGCTGGGTCAAGCCGAGCAAACGCATTTTCGACAACACCAAGATCTCCGATCACTTCGCCATCATTCCGACGCTGCAGGCGCCGGGCAATCTGTCAGATGCCGAAGCCAAGCTCTATGACATGGTGGTGAAGCGCTTTCTCGCGGTGTTCTTTCCCGCAGCCGAGTTCCTGGTCACCACGCGCATCACGCGCGTCGAGGGCGAGCCGTTCAAGAGCGAAGGCCGGGTGATGGTAAAGCCGGGCTGGCTCGCGATCTACGGGCGCGACACCGAGAAAGACGATGCGCTGATGGTCGCGATCAGCGCAGGCGAAAAGGTCAAGACGACCGAAGTCGAGGTCAGGGCCAACCAGACCAAGCCACCGGCGCGCTTCTCGGAGGCGACGCTGCTGTCGGCCATGGAGGGCGCAGGCAAGCTGATCGAGGACGAGGAATTGCGCGAGGCGATGAGCGAGAAGGGCCTGGGCACGCCGGCGACGCGTGCCTCAGTGATCGAGGGCCTCATTTTCGAGGACTATGTGCACCGCAACGGACGCGAACTCGTGCCCACGCCGAAGGCGTTTTCGCTCATGTTCGCGCTCGGCCATTTCGGCATTACCGAGCTCACTTCGCCCGAGCTTACCGGCGAATGGGAATTCAAGCTGAAGCAGATGGAGCGCGGCGAGCTCGGTCGCGCCGAGTTCATGGACCACATCGTCGGGGCCACGCGCGAGCTGGTCGGCGCGATCAAGAACGGCGACATACCCGACACCGCGTTCCTCACGCTCAAGGCGCCGTGCCCGAAATGCGGCGGCAAGGTGCAGGAGAACTATCGCAAGTTCCAGTGCCAGGCCTGCGACTTCGCCATCTGGAAAGTGGTCTCCAGCCGCGAGTTCGCGCCCGAGGAGATCGAGGAACTGATCGCCAAGCACAGCGTCGGTCCGCTGCAGGGCTTCCGCAGCCGCATGGGCAAACCTTTCGCCGCCGTGGTGCGCCTGTCGCCCGAATTCAAGGCGGAATTCGATTTCGGACAGTCGGCCGACGGTTCCGAGGAAGCGCCGGATTTCACCGGTCTCGAACCGCTGGGTCCCTGCCCCAAGTGCAAGGCGCGCGTGTTCGAGCAGCCGATGGCCTATGTGTGCGAGAAAAGCCTGGGACCGGACAAGAGCTGCGACTTCCGCTCCGGCCGCATCATCCTGCAGCGGACCATAGAGCGCGAGCAGATGCAAAAATTGCTCGCCACGGGCAAGACCGATCTGCTGCATCGCTTCATCTCCAAGAAAGGCCGTCCGTTCTCGGCCTTCCTCGTGCGCGGCGCGGACGGCAAGGTCGGCTTCGAGTTCGCGCCGCGCGCGGTCAAGCCGGGCAAGGCCGCGACCGCGCCCGCCGCAGAAGCTGCAGCGATCAAACCCGCGGCGAAGACGGCGCCGAAGACGGCCGCGAAGACCGCGGCGAAGACTGTCGCAAAGACGGGCGCAAAGACCGCGGCGAAAGCGCCGGCCAAGACTGTAACCAAGACTGCCGCCAAGACGGCAAAGCCGCGCAAGCGCGCAGGCTAGGCGCGTTCAGGCCTCGCGGAGGACGCGCGCCAGCGTCCGCGCCACGCGCTCCATCTTGCCCGCATCCAGGTCGAGGTGAAACGGCAGTCCGAGCAGGCGGCCGCTGATGCTCATGCTGGATGCGAGCTTGCCGGCCGTGCCCGCGTCGGCGAAGGCCGGATGCAGGTGCAGCAGCGGGTAATACCAGCGGCGCGTCTCTATGCCTGCGTCGGCGAGGCGAGCGGCCACCAGCGCCGGATCGGCGCCTGCGGGCAGCAGCACGCAAAACGTGGCATAGGCGCCAGCGTCCGGCCGCTGCTGAAATCCGATGCCGGCGCAATGCGCCTGCAGGCATTGCCGGTACTCGAGCGCGAGCTTGCGCCGCAGCGCCGCGCGCTCGGGCCAGCGCGCCAGCGCCGCGAGCCCCACCGCCGCGTGATATTCGCTGAGCTTGGCATTGGTGCCGGCCTGGTGCACTTTGAAATCGCCCGGGTCAATGCCGAAGTTGGACAGGCAGCGCACGCGCTCCATCCATTCGCGATCGCCGCTGACGACGAAGCCGCCTTCGCCTATGCCCATGGTCTTGGTCGCATGCAGGCTGAAAGCGAGCGCGATCCTTTGCCCTGCCTGCTGATTGCCGAAAGCGCCGGCTGCATCCACGATCACCCGGATGCCGGTTTCCTCGGAAAATGCATCCCACTGCGCCGCGTCCACCGGACAGCCGAGCGCGGTCACCGCGACGACGCAATCGATGCGTTGCGCCGCGGCCGCCGCGCGCGCGATGTCCGGCGTCAGCGTCCAGGAGAGCGGGTCGGCATCGGCGACGAGCAGGCGGTGTCCCGCGCGCCGGATTGCAGTCCCGGTAGCGACGAAAGTCAGGGTCGGCACCAGTATCGTCGACTCCGCAGGCAAGCGGCATGCGGCGAGCAGCAGTTCGAGTGCGAGCGTACAGTTGGCGAGCGATACCACGGCGAGCGGGCACGGGGCCTGAAATCCGCGTGCGAGTTCGGCTTCGAAGCGCCGCGCCAGCGGGCCGAAGTTGGTGTACCAGCGGTGCTCGTCGATTTCGCGCAGCAGGCCGACAAGCTCGTCCGCACGCGGCATATCCGGCAGCAGCAGCGGTATGCGTTCCACCGGGTTCGCCCTGTCCGCAGCCGTCACGCCTGCGTCGGCTTGGGGCCGCGCATGCTGCCCGCCACGATCTTGTATTCGAACAGGCGGCATTCCAGCGCGCCGTTGAACAGCGGTGTGCGCTTGGACACCTGCAGCTTGATCAGCTTGGGCAGACTCATGTCGGCGCTGAGGATGTAGCAGTTCCAGCCGGCGAATTTCTGTTTGAGTGCATCGCCGAATTTGGGATAGAACGCCGCCAGTTCCTGCTGCTCGCCCATGCGCTCGCCATAGGGCGGATTGGTCACGAGCACGCCGGCTTCGGCCGGCGCGGAGATCTCGAGCGCGTTCGCCTGTTTCAGCTGCACCGTTCCCTCGAGGCCGGCCGCGGCGAGATTCGCCTGCGCGAATTTGAGCGTATCGCCGTAGAGGTCGCTGCCGTAGATGGGCAGCGGCGCGAGCGGCTTGCGCCGCGCCTCGGCCGCGGCGCGCAGCTCGCGCCACAGCGCCGCGTCGAAATGTTTCAGCTTTTCGAAGCCGAAGCTGCGCGCGCTGCCCGGCGCGATGTCGAGTGCGATCTGCGCCGCCTCGATCAGGAACGTGCCGCCGCCGCACATCGGATCGAGCAGCGCGACGCCCGGCTGCCATCCGGTCAGCCGCAGGATGCCGGCGGCGAGATTTTCCTTCAGCGGCGCCTCGCCCTGGGCCGCGCGCGCGCCGCGCTTGAACAGCGGCTCGCCGGTGGTGTCGAGATAGAGCGTGAACTGCGTGGCATCGAGGAAGGCGTGGATGCGCACTTCGGGTGCGCGTGTGTCGACGTTGGGGCGGCTGCCGACCGCGCTTCGGAAGCGGTCGCATACCGCATCCTTGATGCGCAGCGTGAGGAAATCGAGGCTCTTGAGCGGGCAGCGCTGCGCGGTGAGATAGACGCGGATGCTGCGCGCCACGTCGAAGCGCTGCGGCCAGTCGAAATCGTAGGCCGCGCGGTAGATGTCCTCTTCGTTGCGGTAAGCCGTGGTAAACAGGCGCAGCAGCACGCGCGTGGCGATGCGGCTCTCCAGGTTCGCGCGGTAGATCACGCGCAGGTCGCCTTCGAACGCGACGCCGCCTGCCCCCGCCTGCACCGCGCTCGCGCCGAGCGCGACGAGTTCGGCCGCAAGCGGATTTTCCAGGCCGCGCGGGCAGGGGGCGAACAGCTTGGCGTTGGCTTGCGGGCTCATGCGAAAGCGGGGATGATCGGCTGGGAACTGAACACAAAAGTAACACAAAACCAGGTGAGCGAATGCACAACATCGCCGGATCGCTGCACGCGCGCGCCGGCCGCGCCCCGGGAGTGAGCGCGTGACGGGCGCAACGGGCGCGGCGCAACGTTTCGCCGCCGGCGTGCAGCTGCTCGATCGGGGCGACTTTGCCGGCGCGGAGCGCGAGTTGCGCCGCGCACTCGCGCTGTACCCGGGTCAGGCCGAAACGCATTACAAGCTTGCCAACGCCTGCAAGGAGCAGGGCAAGCTGACCGAGGCCGAGCGTCATTATCTTGCCGCGATTGCGCTGGCTCCGCGCCACGCCGAGGCGTACAACAACCTGGGCGCGGCGCAGCAGCTGATGCAGCGCATGCAGGAGGCCGAGGCGAGCTACCGCCGTGCGATCGCGGCGAAACCCGCATTGTCGCAACCCTACCTGAACCTCGGCCGCCTGCTGCAGCAACTCGGACAGGCCGAGGCGGCGCGCGCCTGCTATGCGCAAGCTTTGGCGCAGGGCCTGGAGCCGGGGGTGTTCCAGCATCTGCTCGATGCCGTCGAGGGCGCCAGCACGGCGCAGGCGCCGCCGGACTATGTGCGTGCGACGTTCGACGGTTTCGCCGGGCAGTTCGATCGGCATCTGACCGATACGCTCGATTACCATGTGCCTGAACTGCTGAGCAGCGCATTGCGCGAAACGTCGCTGCCGGCGCAACTGGATATGCTCGACCTGGGCTGCGGCACCGGCCTGTGCGGCGAGCAATTGCGCGACCTGGCGCGGCGCATGGTGGGCGTGGACCTGGCGCCGAAAATGCTCGAGCACGCGCGCCGCCGCGGCTGCTACAGCGAGCTCGTCGTTGCCGATGCAGGGCAATATTTGGCCGCGCAAGCACCGGCAAGCTTCGACCTCGTGCTCGCGGCCGACGTGCTGATCTATATCGGCGATATCAGCCGGCTCGTGCGCGAAGTGGCGCGCGTGCTGCGCCCGGGCGGGCGCTTCGCGTTCTCGATCGAGCAGCCGAGCCATGCCTGCGACAGCTACCGTCTGGAACCCAGCGGCCGCTACGCACAGTCGCTCGCTTACGTCAGGGGGCTTGCGCGCGAGGCGGGATTCGCCGAACGCAGCTGCCGCGAAGCGGTGATACGCAAACACGGCGCGCAGACGCTGCCCGGGCAGTTGCTGGTGCTGCAGCGGCCTTAGGGTTCAATCGAAAACGCGAACCCAGCCCGCAAATTTTTCGGATTCAGGGATCAATTCGGGATTTTTTAACGGCCCCTGGCCCCAATATGCGCGAGACTGGCTAATATGCGCTTACCGCGAGTCGAAAGAAACCGATGAACAAATTTCAGGCCATCACGGTGCTCGTAGCCGCACTCAACTTGCTGCTGATGCTGCTGTTCCCGCCGTACGACTACCTCAGCTACACGAATAACAATATTCCGAACTTCGACGGTTTCCTGTTCGCCTTCGGCGATCATTCCAACCGCGTGGTCAACCATGATTTCCTGTCGATCGAGATCTTCACGGTGCTGATCAACGCGATGATCGCCTGGGTGCTGCTGGGCCCGCGCGTGCGCCTGCGGCGCCGGCTGGACCGGCAGAATCTGGTGCTGCTCGGGGTGGCGTTGAATCTGCTGCTGGCGCTGCTGTTCCCGCCGTTCCAGGACCATTACACCGGGTCCAAGGCGCTGTTGCCTTCATTCGACGGCTTCTATTTCGTGTTCGACGACAACTCCATGCGCGTGATCGTTCCCGCCATGCTCTGGGTCGAGGTCATATTCATCCTGATCAACGGCGTCATGCTGTGGCTGTTGTTCTGCAAGCCGGGGCCGCGCGAATTGACGGCTGCCGAGCGTTTTGCGCAGTCGGAGGAGGCGCTCGGCAGGCAGGTGCGCAAGCAAACCTAGTCCGAAACGCCCGTCAAACGGCAATCTCGGCGACGCTCTGCACCTTGGCGTAGAGGCCGGCCAGCGCCGCGACGAACGCCGCATGCACCTGCGCCGCCGGTACGCGCTGCTCAGCGAACGTGAGCGCGCGCGTGGCGCAGGCGTCGTGCGCGAGGCTGCACGAAAATCCCAGATCGAAGGCCGCACGCGTGGTCGCATCCACGCACATATGCGTCATCATGCCGGCGATGACCAGGTGGTCTGCGCCGAGCGCCTGCAGATGTTCCAGCAGCCTGGTGCCGCGAAAGCTGTTCGGAAAATTCTTCTGCATCACCGTTTCGCCGGCGCGCGGTGCGACGTTCGCGTGAATTTTCACGCCCTCGGTGTCGGGCAGGAAAAAGCTCGCGCCGGGCCGGTTGGAAACATGCTGGATGTGCACCAGCGGCAATCCCTTCGCGCGAAACGTATCGAGCAGCTTGGCTGCCTGCAGGCTGGCCTCGGGGCTGCCCTCCAGCTCCATCTTGCCGCCGGGAAAGTAGTCGTTCTGGATGTCGATGATGATCAGTGCCGGTTTCATGCTTTAACTCCGAGTGAGACGTTGACTCCGTTCAAGCGGCGTGGCGGCGCGCGGCGAAGCCGGCGGCGCGCAGGGCGCGGATGATTTCCTCGACGTGCTCGCGGCCGCGCGTCTGCAGCACGAAATCGACTTCGGCCGTCTGCAGCGGCAAATTGGTGAAGGCGCGCTGGTGGTGCACCTCCTCGATGTTCGCGTTGGCCTCGGCGAGGCAGGCCGTGACCGTGGCGAGCGCGCCGGGCAGGTCGCGCAGCTCCACCGTGAGCCGCGTGAGCCGGCCCGCGCGCACCATGCCGCGCTCGATGATGACTGACAGCATGAGCGGATCGATGTTGCCGCCGGAGAGCACCAGCCCCACGCGCCGGCCGCGGAAATGCTCGGGGTGCGCGAGCAGCGCGGCGAGGCCCGCCGCGCCCGCGCCCTCGACCACGGTCTTCTCGATTTCCAGCAGCAGCACGATCGCATGCTCGATTTCGCCTTCGCCCACGAGCAGGATGTCGCGCACGAGTTCGCGCACGATGGGCAAGGTCAGCGCGCCGGGCTGCTTCACCGCGATGCCTTCGGCGATGGTGTTCGCGGCGAAGCTCGGCGTCGCGCCGCGCAGCGCGCAATACATGGACGGGAAGTTCTCGGTTTCGACGCCGTAGAGCTCGATGCCCGGCTTTGCCGCCTTGGCCGCGACCGCCATGCCGGCGATGAGCCCGCCGCCGCCCACGGGCACGACGAGGACTTCGAGCTGCGGCTCGCGCGCGAGCATTTCGAGCGCCACCGTGCCCTGGCCGCCAATCACCAGTTCGTCGTCGTACGGATGCACCACGGTCAGCCCGCGCTCGGCGGCGAGCGCGAGTCCTTGCGCCTTGGCCTCGTCGAAGTCGTCGCCGGCGAGGATCACTTCGGCGCTGAACGCGCGCGTGTGCTCGACTTTCACGAACGGCGTGTGGCGCGGCATGACGATCACCGCGCGCAGCCCCAGGCGCTTCGCGTGATAGGCCACGCCCTGCGCGTGGTTGCCGGCCGACACCGCGAGCACGCCCGCCGCGCGCTCCGCGTGCGTGAGCGAGGCGAGCTTCGCCAGCGCGCCGCGTTCCTTGAACGAAGCGGTGAATTGCAGGTTCTCGAACTTGAGATAGACCTCGGCGCCGGTGATGCCCGACAGCGTGCGCGAATACAGGCAGGGCGTGTCGATGACTTTGCCCGCGAGCACAGTCGCGGCGGCGCGTATGGATGCGGCGGTGACGGTCATGGTGACTAGGGGTTCAGCGCTGCCACGAACCCTTGATGATGTTCTTGATGATATGCAGGCGCCGGTGAAAGAAATGGTCCGCGCCCGGCACCACCACCACCGGCAGCTCCTGCGGCCGCGCCCAGGCGAGCACGTTGGCGAGCGGCACGGTTTCGTCCAGTTCGCCGTGGATGATGATGCTGTCCGCGGGCACGGTCTCGGAAGTATAGCTGCGCCCGCCGCTGACGAACCCCGCCGCCACGCCGACCAGCGCCATGCGCTCGGGCGGCATGCGGCGCGCAACCAGGGTCTGCACATAGGCGCCGAAGGAAAAGCCCGCGAGCACCGGCGCGCCGGCGTGAAAGCGCGTGCGCGCGTAGTCGAGCACCGCGAGCAGGTCCTCGGTCTCGCCGCGGCCCTGGTCGTGTTCGCCCGTGCTCGCGCCGACGCCGCGGAAATTGGGCCGCAGCGCGACATAGCCGAGTTCGACGAACGTCTTCGCCAGCGTCTGCGCCACCTTGTTGTCGAGATTGCCGCCGAACAGCGGGTGCGGGTGCGCGACTAAAGCGATGCCGCGCTGCGCGCCGTCGGCGGGCAGGTTGATCACGCATTCGATCTTGCCCGCCGCCCCATCGAGCAGCAGATGCTCCTTGAGCTCGCGCGTCATAGCTTCAGGCGCTCGACCACGCGCCCATGGCGCAGGTGCTCCTCGACGATTTCGTCGATGTCGTGCTCGTCGACATAGGTGTACCAGGTCTCCTCCGGGTACACCACGATGCAGGGGCCTTCCTCGCAGCGGTCCAGACACCCGGCCTGGTTGATGCGCACCTGGCCCTTGCCGGCGAGCCCGAGTTCCTTCACGCGCTGCTTGGCGTAGTCGCGCAGCCTGGTCGCGCCTTTGTCGTTGCAGCAGGCGCGCTCGCCGCCCTCGCGCTGGTTGCAGCAGAAAAATACATGATGCCGGTAATAACTCATGCGGGGCTCACTCGGGGAAAGGGCGCTGCGGCGCCGCGCCGGTCAAATACGGGCCGGTCAAACACGGCTACGCCGAATTATAGCTCGTCGGAGTCGGCCTGATCTTCGTCGACCTGGCGCGGCGCGAGCTGCATCAGATAGAACAGCGCGGCGAACGGCCAGACGAGCGACACCAGGTGGGTCACGCCGTTGAAGTTGAGGAAGTAACCCTGCGGCCATTGCTGCAGGGCGTCGGCGAAATAAGGATTCTCCGGCGTCAGGTTGACCAGCACCGTCGCGGCCATCAGCAGCAGGCCCGAGAGCGCGCGCCGCGCCGCGCGCGGCAGCGCCACCGCGAGCATCAGCACCAGCGCGCCGCCGGCGAGGCCCAGCAATGCACCCGGCGTGAGCCAGGCAAATACATGCTGCGCCTTGAGCAATTCGCCCACGGCAACCGTCCTCAGCGCCAGCGCCGCCGCGAGCAGCACGAGCAGCATCGCGCGCAGCGGCCGCGCATCCTGCGTCAGGCAGGACGCGAACAGGCCGACCGCGACCAGGTTGCAGGCGGCGACCACGGCTTCCCCCTGGATGAATACCGCAGCCGGATGCAGCACCGCCGGCGGCGCCTCGAGCAGCGCGCGCAGATCGCCGTTGCCGAACAGCAGCGTCTCGGGATTGAGCTGGGTGAACAGCCACAGCCCGAGCAGCACCAGCCCGAGATCGTACTGGTGGCCGTCGAGAAACCAGTGATGGCGCAGCGCGTGCATCCTGCCGCGGTTGAGCAGGCCTACGCCGAAGCGCAGCGCGAGACCGGCGCCGACGAAAGCGCCCAGGCTGTTGGTTGCGAGATCGAGGTTGGACGAGATGCGGCTGGGCAGGAAGGTTTGCAGCGCCTCCATGGCGAAACTCAGCACGCAGCCGGCGAGGCCAGCGGTGATGAATGCGGGCGCACCGCGCACCAGCGGGTACAGCGCGAGCAGCGCGAAAAACCCCAGCGGCATATAGGCGAGTAAATTGGTCACCAGATCGAACACCGTGATATAGCGCGGCAAATGGCCGGTGACATAGGCGAACGGGCTCACGCCCTGATCGCGCCAACCGTAGAAGGGGTGCAGGCTGCCGTACACGACCAGCAGCACATAGGCGAGCAGCAGATAGCGCGCCAATGGTGAAGCGCGCGGGGCAGCTTGGGGATCGCCGACGTTCACGGTGACGGCTGCGCCAGTTCCGCCCGGTACAGCGCCAGCATCTTCGGGCCGAAGCAGGCGAACACGATCTGCTCGATGCCCGGCTCGGTCGCCGCGAACTGTGCGCACTCGTGCACCGCGATGCGCACTGCCTGCTCGAGCGGATAGCCGTAGACGCCGCAGCTGATCGCAGGGAACGCGATCTTGCGCACGCCGTGGGCTAGTGCCAGCGCGAGACACTCGCGGTAGCAGGAGGCGAGCAGTTCGGCTTCGCCCTGCGTTCCGCCCTGCCACACCGGGCCGACGGTGTGGATCACGTATTGCGCCGGCAGGCGGTAGCCGCGCGTGAGCTTGGCCTGGCCCGTGGCGCAGCCGTGCAGCGTGCGGCATTCGGCGAGCAGTTCGGGCCCCGCGGCGCGGTGGATCGCGCCGTCCACACCGCCGCCGCCGAGGAGCGAATTGTTGGCTGCGTTGACGATCGCATCCACCGGCAGCGTGGTGATATCGGCTTCGACTGCGACGAGCTTGGCGTGCATGCGTCGATTCTACCGCGCCCGGATAAGGCCGGCCGAATGATGCGCCGCTCCGGCGCGCAGCCGGCGTGAACTCCGGCGGTCGGAACTGGACTAAACGCAAAGCGGCACAATATTATCCGCATAAAAGAGGGGAGGAAACCATGGTTCGACTCACGCAAAGCTATGCGCATGGCGCCAGTGCCGTGCCGCTGCTGGGCGACACGATCGGGGTGCATTTCGATAAAGCCGTAGCGCGCTGGCCCGAGGCCGAAGCCCTGGTCGTGCGCCACCAAGAGGTGCGCTGGACTTATCGCGAACTGCAGCAGCAGGTCGATGCCTGCGCCGCCGGGCTGCTGGCTCTGGGGCTGGAACCCGGGGACCGGGTGGGAATCTGGTCGCCGAACAATGCCGAGTGGGTGGTCACGCAATTCGCCACGGCCAAGGCCGGCATCATTCTGGTGAACATCAACCCGGCCTACCGTCTGGCGGAGCTCGAATATGCGCTGAACAAAGTCGGCTGCAAGGGGCTGATCACCGCCGCGTCGTTCAAGTCCAGCAACTACGTCGACATGCTGCGCCATCTGGCTCCCGAACTCGACTCCTGCCGCCCGGGGGAACTGCACGCGGCCAAGTTGCCTAGTTTGCGCACGGTGATCTGCCTGCAGCAGGCCGCCGTACCCGGCATGCTGCGCTTCGCCGATGTGCCCGCCAAGGCCGGTGCAGCCGAAAAGCAGCGCTTGGGCGAGCTGGCGTCGCAGCTGCAGTTCGACGATCCGATCAATATCCAGTTCACCAGCGGCACCACGGGCTCGCCCAAGGGTGCCACGCTCACCCACCACAACATTCTGAACAACGGCTTCTTCATCGGCGAGGCGATGCGCCTGACCGAGCGCGACCGGCTGTGCATTCCTGTGCCGCTGTATCACTGCTTCGGCATGGTGCTCGGCAACCTGGCCTGCGTCACGCACGGCTCGGCCATGGTCTATCCGGCCGAAGCGTTCGAGCCCCTGAGTGTGCTCGAAACCGTCGCGGCCGAACGCTGCACCGCGCTGCATGGCGTGCCGACCATGTTCATCGCCGAACTCGATCACCCCGAGTTCGCGCGCTTCGACCTCGGCAGCCTGCGCACCGGGATCATGGCCGGCGCGCCCTGCCCGAACGAAGTCATGAAGCGCGTGTTCCAGGCGATGCACATGGAGCAGGTGACGATCGCCTACGGCATGACCGAGACCAGCCCGGTCAGCTTCCAGAGCGCGGTCGACGATCCGGCCGAGCGGCGCGTGTCCACGGTCGGGCGCGTGCAGCCGCATATCGAGGTGAAAATCGTCGATGCCGCGGGGCGGGTGGTCCCCCCGGGCACGCCGGGCGAACTGCTGACACGCGGCTACTCCGTGATGCAAGGCTACTGGAACGATCCCGAGCGCACCGCCGAGGCGATCGACGTCGCCGGCTGGATGCACACCGGCGACCTGGCGACGATCGACGCCGAGGGCTACTGCAATATCGTCGGGCGCATCAAGGACATGGTGATCCGCGGCGGCGAAAACGTCTATCCGCGCGAGATCGAGGAATTCCTCTATCGCCACCCCAAGATCCAGGACGCGCAGATCTTCGGCGTGCCCGATGCGCGCTACGGCGAGGAACTGTGCGCCTGGGTGCGGCTGCGCGACGGCGCCGGCGCGACGCCGGAGGAGATCAGGGAGTTTTGCCGCGGCCAGATCGCGCACTACAAGATTCCGCGCTACGTCAAATTCGTCGACGCGTTTCCGATGACCGTAACCGGCAAGATCCAGAAATTCGTGATGCGCGAGCAGATGATGGCCGAACTCGGCCTGCAGGAGATCAAGACGGCCTGAGGTGCGGTCCGTCGCGATCGGGCGCGGCTCGCACGGTTTTCCGCTTCAAGCCCGTTAGTCCGGCACCAACCTACTTGGCGGCGCGGCGGCGCTACGCGGCTCGCGCCAGCTTCGCGCCCGGCGATAAGCGAGCGCGCTTTTGCGCAGGTTTCCTGTCCTTCGGCGTCGCGGGTTTGTTGTTCTTGGCGACGACAGCCAAGCGCAAACCCGACACCCCGAGTATCTTGCTCAGGCTGCGCAGTTCAGGATTTCCATTTTCCGAAAGCGTGCGATAGAGCTGCTGCCGATTCAGACCGGTAAGATCAGCGATCCTGGCCACGCCGCCACGCGCTTCCGTGACGTTGCGCAGAGCCTGAAGAAAGGCTCCCGGATCGTCTTCCTCCACGGCTGCATTCAGATAGGCTGCGGCTGTCGCCGGGTCTTGCAGCCGATTGAGCAGGTAGTCTTTAGCGGGTACGGCCGCCGGCACGTTTTCTTTCTTCATAATCCTTCCAATGCTCCTTGGCGCGCTTGATGTCCGCCTTCTGTGTTCGCTTGTCGCCGCCACATAAGAGCAGCACAGCTCTCTTCCCGGAACGTCCGTAGTACACGCGGTAACCCGCTCCGGTGTCGATGCGCATTTCCCACACGCTACCGCCAACGGGCTCGCAATCGCCGAACAGTCCCCGCTCCAGGCGATCGACGCGCAACTGGACCGCGGCGAAGGCGACTGGGTCGCTGACACTATCCAGCCACTCCCGAAACGGGATGCGCCCACCGCTAGTCTGGTAATGAAAGACCGTGAGAACGGCATTCATGTTTTATTGTCGTTTATACACGACAAAGTGTCAAGTTCTTTACAGGGTGCCGGACGCGGCAGCCACTAGCTATCTTTTGACTTGTAGCAGGATCAAGCCCGGCGCAGAATCGGGATTTCAGACCCAGCATTTCCCGGCGTATTTTTCAAGCGCATTTATCCGGGTTTGCCCGGCGGATCGATGCTCCCACCATCAGCCGGTGCTGCCGCCACGAAGGAACGCAACGTGATCGAAGACAAAATCGAGGTCAACATCGCCGGCGGGCTGGACATCGCGCTGCCGCCGATGGCTACTGTGCGGCAGAAGTTCACCACCACCCGGATCGATGACGTCGCAGCGGCCGTGGCGCGCGAGTTCGAGCGGCCGCAGATACGCGCGAGCATCAAGCGCGGAGCGCGCATCGCGGTCGGTTGCGGCAGCCGCGGCGTCGCCAATTATGCGCAGATCGCGCGTGCCGTCATCGGCGAGATCAAGGCGCTCGGCGGCGAGCCGTTCGTATTCCCCGCGATGGGCAGCCACGGCGCCGCCACCGCCGAAGGACAGCGCGAGGTGCTCGAAGGCGCCGGCATCACCGAGGACTATGTCGGCGCGCCGATACGCGCGTCCATGGACACGATCGAGGCTGGACGCATGGCCGACGGCACGCCCGTCTATGCCGACGCCATCGCCGCGGCCGCGGACGGCATCGTCCTCATCAACCGCATCAAGCCGCACACCACGTTTCGCGGCGTGATCGAAAGCGGCATCACCAAGATGCTGACCATAGGCATGGGCAAGATCAGGGGCGCGGCGCAATTGCACACGCACGGCATGGACCGGTTTCCCACGGTGTTGCCCGAAGCGGCAGACGTGGTGATGGCGCGCCTGCCGTTCCTGTTCGGCGTCGCCGCGGTGGAGAACGCGCACGACGCTACGGCGCTGATCGAATGCATCCCCGCCGCGCGCCTGGTTGCGCGCGAAGCGGAGCTGCTCGTCATGGCCAAGGAAAAGATGGCGCGGCTTTTCTTCGACGAGATCGACGTGCTGGTGATCGACGAAATGGGCAAGGAGATCAGCGGCACCGGCTTCGACCCCAACATTACCGGGCGCAACAAGCGCTTCGTCGACTGGCCCGGCGGGCCGATCATCAAGAAAATCGCGGTGCTCAGCCTGACCGAACGCACCCACGGCAATGCGACCGGAGTGGGCTCGGCCGACATCATCACCATGCGCTTGTTCCGCGCGATCGACATCGGCCCGACCTACGCCAACTGCATCACCTCGACCTTCCTCGACAGCGCCGCCATTCCGATGATCATGAACACCGACCGCGAGGCGGTGCAGCTCGCGGTGAAGACGGTTCTGCGCGTGAAGCCGGCCGACGCCCGCGTCGTGCACATCCGCAACACGCTCGAGCTGCAGCGCATCCGCGTCTCCGCGCCGCTGCTCGCCGAAGTGCGCCGCCAGCCGGAGCGCTTCGAAGTCCTGAGCGAACCTGTGCCCTGGGTGTTCGGGGCGGATGGGAGTCTGGCGAAGGTCGATTCGGAAGCCTGAAACGACCTGCTGCCACACATGACCGAATATCGCTTCACCGAGTATTTCGAGAACGAGGTTCTCCGCAAACGACCCTATCTCAAGAGGGAGTGGTGTATTCGCGTCGTCGAGAACGCGATCCGCGAGGAGCCACAGGAGAACAACCGCTTCCGCTTCTGGGGTGCCTGTCCCGAACTGGACGGACGACACTTGCGGGTCGTCACGCTACAGGATAAGGTAACTATCCATAACGCTTTCCCGGACCGAGGGTTCAAGCCATGAAGCTGAATTATTATGCCGCGACCGATTCGCTGTATATCGACCTTTCGGAACAACCGAGCGTGGAAAGCCGGGAGATTTCCGAGGGGATCGTGCTCGATTACGATTCGAAGGGAAACCTTGTAGGGATCGATATCGACAACGCGAGCCGGAAGGTGCAACTCGAACACCTGCTTGTCAACAAGCTGCCATCGGAAATAACCACCGTCGCCGCGTGAGGGCACAGTGCGGCGTAGGCACTACGCGAGCCAATCGATGTGCGTTCGGGTTAGTTTTTTCCGTATGGACCAACAGTAGGCCTGCAGTGTCTGCATTGATAGCATGCAATATTTGCTTTCAGTGCCCCGTGTGATTGTCAATCATGAAAGCCATCATTGAATTGAGCCCCAAGGGTTCCATTTTCGGCGCCGTAGCGCAGCAGGTTGCCGGCGCCCGCCGCGGGCAGGCGCCTGACTACCGCCTGAGCTTCGAGTCGGCGCGCGCTCTGTTCGCCGAACTGACTCCGGCGCGCCTGGATCTTCTCGACACACTGCGGCGCGAAGGCCCTTGCAGCGTTTACGCCCTGGCAAAAGCCGCCGAGCGCGACTACTCGAACGTCCATACCGATGTATCGCGTCTGATTGAACTGGGCCTGGTCGAACGGGAAGAGGACGATACGGTTTCCGTGCCTTTCGAGTCGGTCGAGATACGCTTCCCGCTCGCGCAGCTTGCCTAAGGGCGGCGCGGCGACGGCATGACGTCTTCCGCTGGTGCGTATAGGTGTCGCGGCCGCCGTCCGAGGAGCGCAACGCCTGCAACCGTTGCCGCTATCGCCCGGATGATCCGGGTGGGCATTACGAAAGCTATTTCCAGCGCGCCAATCACCCGCAGCGTCCGCTTGCGTTCTGGATTCGCTACACCGTGTTTTCGCCGAAAGGCCGCACCGGCGACGCAGTGGGCGAACTGTGGGCGGTCTATTTCGACGGCGAGCGCGAGCGGATCGCGGTCGCGAAGGAGGTATTCCCGATCCGGTCCTGCGCGTTCTCGCAGCAAGGGCTGGATGTGCGCATCGGCGACGCCGTCCTCGACGACGCGCATCTGGCGGGGCGCGCGCGGCGTTCGAAATTCTCACCGACCGGCACGACCATGGCATCGCGCGCGCCGCCTGAACCGGCGATACCGCGGAAACCAGCGCCAGTCCTTGTTCTCAGGCCGATTCACCTCCCCTTGATCTCGATCCGCGCGCGCCTGGGCAATACGTCATATTGACAGGGTCTCGTCAGCGGGACTAGCGTGACGCCTGCCTGCCAGTTCTGAAAATCGTCAGGAGGAACCATGTCCGACTACCGCCTCCAACTCTTCTCACCTCATGATGTCTATAACGCGCCTGACGGCAGTCCGTCGCGGTGGGACGATTTCGATACGCGCTTTCTGGCCCAGGGCGATTCCTGGTTCTCCATAGGCGCGATGCCGCCCTGGGCGGCGTCCAGCGTGCTGCAACAGCTGCAGCTCGGCTTCGAGGCCAGCGCTGTCAACTGCGCTTACCCCGGGCGCGAGCTGGCCTGCATGGTGGATTGGAAGCGGGACACGGGTTTCTCCCGCTTGCTTGCCGGAGATTTCGCTTTCAAATGGAACGGGATCCTGCTTTCGGGCGGCGGCAATGATCTGATCGCCGCGGCCGGCGTGCTCCCGCGGGACGCGAGCGGCAAGCCGGTACCGCCCGAGTTGCGCCTGATGCTGAATCCCGGCGAATGGGGACCGCCCGGGAACGGTGCGGGCCGCTACCTGAGCGATGCCGGCTGGACTACCTTTGCATCGCACCTGGCGCCGCAATTCGGCGACGTCGTGGCGCTGCGCGACAGCGGCGCCAATAGCGGCGTGCCTCTTTTCTGTCACGCCTACGCCTACCCGATGCCGCGCAACGCGCCGGCTTCGGAGCTGTTCCATATGGGGCCCTGGCTGTACCCGGC
>JAJZPQ010000050.1 GCA_021811085.1 Pseudomonadota bacterium
GTCACGCGCGTAGCGCGCGAGGTCGGCACTGAGGGCAAGCTCGGTGGCCAGGCCGAAGTCGCGGGCGTCTCCGGCACCTGGCGCGACCTCACCGAGTCGGTCAACGGCATGGCGGCGAACCTCACCACCCAGGTGCGAAACATCGCCGACGTGACCACCGCAGTGGCCAACGGCGACCTGTCCAAGAAGATCACCGCCGAAGCGAAGGGCGAAATCCTCCAGTTGAAGGACACCATCAACATCATGGTGGACCAGCTCTCCAGCTTCGCCTCCGAAGTGACGCGCGTGGCGCGCGAAGTCGGCACCGAGGGCAAGCTCGGCGGCCAGGCCGAGGTGGCGGGTGTCTCGGGTACCTGGAAGGACCTCACCGAGTCGGTGAACGGCATGGCGTCCAACCTCACCGCCCAGGTACGCAACATCGCTCAAGTCACCACGGCGGTGGCGCGTGGCGATCTCGGCAAAAAGATCACCGTCGAGGCCAAAGGCGAAATCCTGGAACTCAAAGCCACCATCAACACCATGGTGGACCAGCTCTCCAGCTTCGCCTCCGAAGTAACGCGGGTAGCGCGCGACGTGGGCACCGAAGGCAAGCTCGGCGGCCAGGCTGCGGTGGAGGGCGTCTCCGGCACCTGGAAGGATTTGACCGACAGCGTGAACGGCATGGCGACCAACCTCACTACCCAGGTCAGAAACATCGCCGATGTCACCACTGCGGTCGCCAAGGGAGACCTCGGGAGAAAGATCACGGCGGAGGCCAAGGGAGAAATCCTGGAGCTCAAGAACACCATCAACATCATGGTGGACCAGCTCTCCAGCTTCGGCGCGGAAGTAACGCGGGTCGCGCGCGAGGTGGGCACCGAGGGCAAGCTCGGTGGCCAAGCCGAGGTGAAGGGCGTTTCCGGTACCTGGAAGGACCTCACCGAATCGGTGAACGGGATGGCGGCCAATCTCACCAACCAAGTACGCAACATCGCCCAAGTGACCACGGCGGTGGCGCGCGGCGACCTCGGCAAGAAGATCACGGTAGAGGCTAAAGGCGAAATCCTGGAACTCAAGAACACGGTGAACGTCATGGTAGACCAGCTTTCCACCTTCGCGGCGGAAGTCACCCGCGTGGCGCGCGAGGTCGGCACCGAGGGCAAGCTCGGCGGGCAGGCGGCCGTGGAGGGCGTCTCCGGTACCTGGAAAGATTTGACCGACAGCGTGAACGGCATGGCGACCAACCTCACCCAACAGGTGCGCAACATCGCCGATGTCACTACGGCCGTAGCCAAGGGCGATCTCGGGAGGAAGATCACCGCAGAGGCCAAGGGCGAAATCCTGGAGCTCAAAGACACCATCAACACCATGGTGGATCAACTCTCCACTTTCGCCGACGAGGTGACGCGGGTCGCGCGCGAAGTCGGCACCGAGGGCAAGCTCGGCGGCCAGGCCGAGGTCGCGGGCGTCTCCGGCACCTGGAAGGATTTGACCGACAGCGTCAACGGCATGGCGGCCAACCTCACCGGCCAGGTGCGCAACATCGCCGATGTCACCACCGCCGTGGCCAAGGGCGACCTTACGCGCAAAATCACGGCCGAAGCCAAGGGCGAGATTCTGGAGCTGAAGAACACCATCAACATCATGGTGGACCAGCTTTCCACGTTCGCCGATGAAGTAACGCGCGTGGCCCGTGAGGTGGGTACCGACGGCAAGCTCGGCGGCCAGGGCCAGGTGCCCGGGGTGGCCGGCACCTGGAAGGACCTCACCGACTCGGTGAACATGATGGCCTCCAACCTCACCGGTCAGGTGAGGAATATCGCCCAGGTGACCACCGCGGTGGCCAACGGCGACCTGACCAAGAAGATCACGGTAGATGCACGCGGCGAAATCCTGGAGTTGAAGAACACCATCAACACCATGGTGGATCAGCTCTCCACCTTCGGCGCCGAGGTGACGCGCGTGGCGCGTGAGGTGGGCACGGAGGGTAAGCTCGGCGGCCAGGCCACGGTGGCGGGCGTCTCCGGCACCTGGAAGGACTTGACCGATTCCGTGAACGGCATGGCCTCCAATCTCACCGGCCAAGTGAGGAACATCGCCGAGGTGACCATCGCCGTGGCCAATGGCGACCTGTCGCGCAAGATTACAGTCGACGTGCGCGGCGAATTCCTGCAACTGAAGGAGACCATCAACACCATGGTGGACCAGCTGCGCTCCTTCGCTTCCGAAGTGACGCGGGTGGCGCGCGAGGTGGGCATGGACGGCAAGCTTGGCGGCCAGGCCTACGTGACCGGCGTGGCGGGCACCTGGAAGGACCTCACCGATTCAGTGAACATGATGGCCTCCAATCTCACCAGCCAAGTGAGGAACATCGCCCAGGTGACGACTGCCGTGGCCAACGGCGATCTGTCGAAGAAGATCACGGTGGATGTGAAGGGCGAGATTCTCGAGCTGAAGAACACCGTGAATGTCATGGTGGACCAGCTAAACAGCTTCGCCGCGGAAGTCACTCGGGTGGCACGCGAGGTCGGTACCGAAGGCAAGCTCGGTGGCCAGGCCATCGTGCGCGGCATATCGGGCACCTGGAAGGACCTTACCGACAACGTGAACTTCATGGCCTCCAACCTCACCAGCCAAGTGCGCGGCATCGCCAAGGTGGTGACGGCCGTGGCCACAGGCGACCTGAAGAAAAAACTCACCGTGGAAGCCAAGGGCGAGATCGCCCAGCTGGCGGATACCATCAACAGCATGACCGACACTCTGGCGCTGTTCGCCGACCAGGTCACCTCGGTGGCGCGCGAAGTAGGCGTCGAAGGCAAGCTCGGCGGCCAGGCCAACGTGCCGGGCGCGGCGGGCACCTGGAAGGACCTGACCGACAACGTGAATGGACTGGCTGCCAACCTTACCAATCAGGTGCGTGCCATTGCCGATGTCGCCACCTCGGTGACCAAGGGCGATCTTTCCCGCAGCGTCCAGGTGGAAGCCAAGGGCGAGGTGGCGGACTTGAAGGATAACGTCAACGAGATGATCCGGAATCTGCGCGAGACCACGCGGCAGAACTCCGAGCAGGACTGGCTCAAGACCAACCTCGCGAAGTTCACCCGGCTATTGCAGGGCCAGCGCGACCTGACCGCAGTGTCCAAGATGGTGCTGTCCGAGCTCGCCCCGCTGATCAACGGCCAGCACGGCGTGTTCTACATGATGGACGAAACGCAGCCGGACAACCCGCGCTTGAAGCTCCTATCCGCCTACGCCTACAAGGAGCGCAAGAACCTCGCCAACGAGTGGAAGCTCGGCGAAGGCATCGTCGGCCAGTGCGCCTACGAGAAGCAGCGCATCATGCTCACCAGCGTGCCCTCGGACTACATCGAGATCACCTCGGGCCTGGGCGAGGCCAAGCCGCAGAACATCATCGTCCTGCCCATCGTGTTCGAGAACAAGGTCAAGGCGGTGATCGAAATCGCCTCGTTCACGCTGTTCAGCCCGATCCACCAGACCTTCCTCGATCAACTGTCGGAATCGATCGGCATCGTGCTGAACACCATCGAAGCCAACATGCGCACCGAGGAACTGCTCAAGCAGTCGCAGTCGCTCGCGCAGGAACTGGGCAGCCAGCAGGAGGAACTGCGCCAGACCAACGAGGAGCTGGAGGACAAGGCGCGCCTGCTGGAGCAGCAGAAAGTCGAGGTCGAGAGCAAGAACCGCGAGGTCGAAACGGCCAGGACCGCGCTGGAGGAGAAGGCCGAGCAGCTTGCGCTCACCTCCAAATACAAGTCGGAGTTCCTGTCCAACATGAGCCACGAGCTGAGGACGCCGCTGAACAGCCTGCTGATCCTCGCGCAGCAACTCGCCGAGAACCAGGAGAAAAACCTGAGCGAGCAGCAGACGGAATACGCGCGCACCATCCTCGGTTCCGGCAAGGATCTGCTCGCCCTGATCAACGAGATTCTCGACCTGTCGAAGATCGAGTCGGGCACGGTGACCCTGGAGCTTCAGGATACGTCCTTCGCGAACCTGCGCGAGCAGATCGAGCGCACCTTCCGCCATGTGGCGGACAACCGCGGGCTCGGATTCGGCGTGGAGCTTGCGCCCGGCCTGCCGCAGGCGATGCATACGGACGAGAAACGCCTGCTGCAGGTGCTGAAAAACCTGCTATCCAACGCGTTCAAGTTCACCGACAAAGGCCGGGTGTCGGTGCGCATCGAACCGGCGGAGTCGGGCTGGAGCATAGACCACGCCATCCTCAACCGCGCCGAGGCGGTGATCGGCTTCACCGTCACCGACACCGGCATCGGCGTGCCGCCGGACAAGCAGAAAATCATTTTCGAGGCGTTCCAGCAGGCCGACACCGGTACCGCGCGCAAGTACGGCGGCACGGGCTTGGGACTGTCGATCTCACGCGAGATCGCGCGGCTCCTGGGCGGCGAACTGCGGCTGATCGCCAGCGAACCGGGCAAGGGCAGCACCTTCGTCTTCTTCGTGCCGCTGCGCACGCCGGACTCGGGCGGGCGGCAGACGCCTCGAGATGATCCTAGCGGCTCGGCCGGCGGAGACACCCCGCGGACGGGCCCGGATGCGGCCGGGCGCGGCGCGAGCCGTGTGCCGGGCGCCTCGCCCGAGGTGCTGCCGCCCCGCAGCACGGGAGCGGTCCCTCCCCAGGCGACGCTGGCGGACGACCGTGCGCTCATCGGGCCCGGGGACCGCACGCTGCTGATCATCGAAGACGACCTCAAGTTCGCGGGCATCCTGCTCCAGGCCGCGCGCGACAAAGGCTTCAAGGGGGTGGTCACCACGCACGGGGGCGAAGCGCTCAGGCTGGCGGCCGAGTTGAAACCGACCGCGATCACCCTCGACCTCCGGCTGCCGGACCTGGACGGCTGGGTGGTACTCGAACGCCTGAAACGTCACCCGGACACGCGCCATATCCCGGTGGAAATCATTTCCGCCGAGGACAACCGGCCGCGCGGCCTGCGCTTCGGCGCCTTCGAGTACCTGGTGAAACCGGTTACCGCCGAGGCCATCCAGAAAGCCCTGGCGGACGTGCGCAAGTTTGCCGAAATGGAGGTGAAGGACCTGCTGGTAGCCGATGGCGACGAAGCGCACCGCAAGAGCCTCGCCGCGCTGATCGGCAACGGCGACGTGCGCATCAAGACCGTGGGCACGGCCAAGGAAGCGCTCGCCGCCCTGAGGAAGAAGCGCTACGATTGCATGGTGCTCGATTTCGATCTGCCCGACATGCCCGGAGTAGGCTTGATCGAGGCGATGCAGGCAAACGAACTCACGCGCGAGGTGCCGGTGATCGTCTATGGCCGGGGCGAGTTGCCGCAGAAGGAGCAGGAGCGGCTGAGGGCCCTGGCCTTGAAGGGCATCGTCAAGGAGGTGAGCACCCCGGAGAGGCTGCTGGACGAAACCGCCCTGTTTCTGCACCGGCTGGTGTCCAAGCTTCCGCCGGACCGGCGCAAGATGCTGGAAAAGCTCTACGCCGCGGGCGATGTGCTCGAGGGCAAGAAGGCGCTGGTGGTGGACGACGACGTGCGCAATATTTTCGCCCTCACCTCGGCGCTGGAGCGCAATAAGCTGCAGGTGCTCTCCGCCGAGAACGGCAAGAGCGCCATCGAACTGCTGAAGAAAACCCCGGACGTGGACGTGGTGCTCATGGACATCATGATGCCGGAGATGGACGGCTACGAGTGCATGCGCCAGATCCGCAGAATCAAGAAGTACGAGTCCCTGCCCATGATCGCGCTCACCGCCAAGGCGATGAAGGGCGACCGCGAGAAGTGCATCGAGGCCGGCGCCTCGGACTACGTCGCCAAGCCGGTGGATACCGATCAGCTGCTGTCGCTCCTGCGGGTGTGGTTGTATAAAAGCTGATGGAACCAGCCACCGCCGCGTCCGTGCGCGATGCGATCCGCGAGATCGTCGAGCTGCAGTTGCGCCAAGGCGCGCCGCCCGAGGTCGGGCCGAACCTCGATCGCCTGATCGCGGCCGGCTTTCTGCGCGAGGAAGCCATGACCTTGATCGGCTGCGTGCTGTCGCGCGAGCTGTCCCATGCGCTGGAATCGGGACTGCCGTTCGATGCGCAACGCTACCTCGACGGGTTGGCGGCACTCCCGGCCATGCGATGGGATTGACGCCGAGCGCCATGGCCGCGACTGAAAAGGAGCGAGAGGCCGATGCGGCGGCCGCCGTCGAAGCGATCGAATTGCCGCTGCTCCTGGAAGCCATCTTCCAGCGCTACGGCTACGATTTCCGCGCCTACGCGCCGGCTTCGATGAAACGCCGCGTGCACCGCGCCATGCAGCAAGAGGCGCGCAGGACGGTCTCGGGCTATCAGGAGCGCATCCTGCGCGAGCCGGAGGCGATGGCGCGCTTCCTCGACGCAGTGTCGGTGGAAGTCACCGCCATGTTCCGCGACCCGTATTTCCACAAGGCGTTCCGCGAGAAAGTGGCACCGGGGCTGCGCGGGCTGCCCCTCATCCGGGTCTGGCACGCCGGCTGCGCCACGGGCGAGGAAGTGTATTCGATGGCGATCCTGCTGCACGAGGAAGGGCTGCTCGAAAAGACCAGGCTCTACGCCACCGACCTCAATGCGCGCGCGATCGAACGGGGCAAGCAAGGCATTTTCCCGCTGAAGCACATGCGCGACTACACCGCCAACTACCAGAAGGCCGGCGGCCGCGGGACTTTTTCCGACTATTACACGGCCAAACACGACGCCGTGATCATGCGCGATTTCCTGCGCAAGAGCATCACCTGGGCGGAGCACAACCTCGCCGCGGACGGCTCGTTCAACGAGTTTCACCTGATCGTTTGCCGCAACGTGATGATTTACTTCAACCGCGAGCTGCAGGAGCGGGTGCACCGGCTCATCTACGACAGCCTCGCGCCCGGCGGCGTGCTCGCGCTCGGGCACGGCGAGTCGCTGCAGTTCTCGCTCCTGGAAGAGCGCTACGTCGCCGTGGACCGGGCGGAAAAAATTTACCGGAAAATCCGATGAAATACGCCCTGGTCGTCATCGGCGCCTCGCTCGGCGGACTGAACGCAGTGCGCACCGTGCTTGCGGCCCTGCCGGGTGAATTTCTTCTGCCGGTGGCGATCGCCCAGCACCGCCGCGCGGACGCAGGCGATGCGCTGCAGCGCGTGCTGCAGGAGAGCTGCCTGCTGCCGGTGAGGGAAGCGGAGGACAAGTGGCCGATCGAGCCGGGAACGATCTACCTCGCGCCGGGCGGCTACCACCTCATGGTCGAGGGCGAGCACTTCGCCCTCGCCACCGACGATCCGGCCGCCGATTCGCTGCCCTCCGTGAACGCGCTGTTAGAAACCGCGGCGGAGAGCTTCGGTGCGCGCCTGATCGGTGTGGTACTGACCGGCACCGGGCGCGACGGAGCGGTGGGCCTGGCGGCGGTGGCACGCTCGGGCGGCTGCGCCATCGTCCAGCATCCGGGGGCCTATGCGCCGGGAATGCCCGAAGCCGCGATCGAAATGAACCCGAAAGCCCATTGCCTGCCGCTGGACAAGATCGCACCGTACCTGGTGCAGTTGGCCGCAGAGTGAACTCCGAGGGAACTGCCATGGCCGAACAAATCTCCGAAATACCGGCGCTGAAAGAATGGGGCGCACCGCTGGGTATCGAGGTCCCCGAGAACGAGCGCGCCAGGGTGCTCGTCGTGGACGACAACCCCGCGCTGCTCGAATCGTTCGCGGCGGTGGTGAGCAACATGGGGGTGGAGGCGGTCACCGCCACCTCCGGCCGGGACGCACTGAGGCAATTGCTCAGGCGCGACTTCGCCCTGATTCTGCTCGACGTGCACATGCCGACCATGGACGGCTTCGAGACGGCCCACCTGATCCGCAGCCGTCCGCGCTCGGCCCACACGCCCATCGTCTTCGTCACCGCGGCGGCCTACTCCGAGGCGGAGCGCTTGAAAGGCTATGCGGCGGGCGCGGCGGATTTCATCTTTTCCCCCGTCGCTCCCGAGATCCTGCGCGCGAAAATCAGGGTGTTCGTCGAACTCTATTACCTCAACCGCCTGCTCCGGCAGCAAGCCGCGGAGCTGGGCTCGCGCGCCGAGGAGATCGCGCGCAAAAGCCTGCAGGTCGAAGAGGCCTCGCGCATGAAGTCCGAGTTCCTCGCCAACATGTCGCACGAGCTGAGGACGCCGCTGAACGCCATCATCGGCTTCGCTGAGATCTTGAAGGACGGTCTGGGCGGAGAACTCAACGCCAAGCAGCGGGAGTTCATCGGGGACATCTACGCAAGCGGCGTGCATCTGCTCGCCCTGATCAACGACATCCTCGATCTGTCCAAGGTCGAAGCCGGGAAGACCAGCCTGGAGCTGGAGCCGACCGACGTCGCCGCTCTGGTGCAAGCGAGCCTCGGCGTGGTCAGGGAAAAGGCGCTGAAGCACCGCATCCAGCTCAAGCTCGAGATCCCGCCTGACATGGGCAGCGTCGTGGCGGACGCGCGCAAGGTGAAGCAAATGATCTACAACCTGCTCTCCAACGCGCTGAAATTCACACCCGACGGGGGCGAGGTGCGCTTGAAGCTGCGCGCGGTCAAGCGCGCCGACGTCAAAATAGTTTCCCCCGACGGCCTGGCGGCGCGGGTCGTCCCGCTGCCCGAGAGCGCGTTCGAAGATTTCATCGAAATCGCTGTCTGCGACACCGGCATCGGCATCGAGGAAGCCGACCTGCGGCGGCTGTTCCAGGCGTTCATGCAGGTCGACTCCTCGCTCGCTCGCGAATACGAGGGCACGGGGCTCGGGCTCTCCCTGGTGAGACGATTCGCGACGCTGCACGGCGGTACCGTGGGCGTGGCGAGCGCGCCCAAACTCGGCTCTTGCTTCGCCATCTGGCTGCCCTGGCGCCGCGACACTGACGAGGCACAGGCCGCGGAAGCGGCGCCGGCGGCGCCGGTGCAAGCCGCCCCGGCAACCGCGGTCAAAGCCTCGACGCCAGCCGCCGGCGCAGCGCGCCCCCTGGCGCTGGTGATCGAGGATGACGACCGGGCCGCCGAGATCCTGCGCCTCCTGCTCGAGAGCGAAGGCTTCCGCGTGGCGCGGGCGGCGAGCGCGGAACAAGGACTCGCGCTGGCGGCGAAGGAGCGGCCGGCGCTGATCACCCTGGACATCCTGCTGCCGTGCATGGACGGCTGGGAAGCGCTGGAGCGCATCAAGCGCGACCCGGCGCTCGCCGGCGTGCCGGTGGTGATCGCCTCCGTCCTGGAGGACCCGCGGCGCGGCTACGCCCTCGGTGCATCCAGGGTGCTGCAAAAGCCCGTCGGCCGCAAGGAGCTGCTGGCGACGCTGGCCGAACTGGAGCTGCGGCCCGATGCCGGCGGCAAATTCACCGTGCTAGTGGTGGACGACGACCCGAAGGCGGTGGCGCTGGTGGCGGCGCACCTCAAGACCACGCAGTGCAAGGTGGTGCGGGCCTATGGCGGGCGAGCGGCGATCAAGGCCGCGCACCGGATACTGCCCGATCTGGTGATACTCGACTTGATAATGCCCAACATCAGCGGCTTCGAGGTGGTGGAGGCGCTAAAATCGCGGCCCGAAACCGCACGAGTGCCGATCGTGATCCTCACCGCCAAGACGGTTACCCCCGAGGACCGCAAGCGCCTCAACGGCTACGTGGAAAAGGTGATCGAGAAGACACCCTTCGATCAAGACGGGTTCTTGACGGAAGTGCAACGGGCGCTGAGAAAGAAAATTAGGTAGATTTCCGACCAGGGAGCGGACCGGGACCTCGCGTCGCTAATTCTTCGGCGGTCTCATATAAATGAAAATGTGTCCGTGTGCATTGAGCATTATCGTCCCTTGACAAGCGTGTCCACGAAACGTGGGGACGGTCAAACCTGCCGTTCGGGCTGAACTGCCGAACAACGCATCGACATAACCGGGGAGCGTCGGGTTAACCGCGGAAGCGGCAGCTCAGTATCATTATTTTCAGCAAAACGCAAAACTTCCACCAGCCCGATTTTTCACCATGGTACATGGCGGCATCTGCCTTTTTCATGAGGGCGTCCATATCCTCGCCGTCATCGGGGAAGCAGCTGATTCCAATGCTTGCATCTACCGAGTGCTCGCATCCTTTGAATACAAACGGACGTTGTATCGAGGATAGAAGTTTTTTGGCTGCCGCTGCAGCTTGTCGCTTATCATCGATATTCTGTAAGACAACTACAAATTCATCCCCGCCGATGCGGGCTGCGGTGTCCGATGCTCGCACCGAGGCCATAAGACGTTTCCCCACTTCCTGTAGAACACTATCGCCCGCCTCATGCCCGAAGCTGTCATTGATTGGTTTGAAACGATCAAGATCAATGTATAAGAGAAAAATTTTTTTCTTCTGCCGCTTGGCCATCGCCAGGGCTTGCGCCACGCGGTCCCCGAACAGGTTGCGGTTGGCGAGCCCTGTGAGCCGGTCGAAATGAGCCATGCCGAGAACGCGTTCTTCGGCTTGATTACGCGCGGCTTCCTCCCGTGCCAAGGCAGCATAGCCAAGCACAATGCCCAACATACCTATGGCCCAAATTGCAAAATGGCCGACGACTATGGTCTTGTCGCTGCTGCGCGCACTGTCATGGAAATACGCCACTGGCAGTGAAACACTGATTCCGCCGCGCAATTCTCCCTCTTTGTATCCCTGAAGGGCATGACAGCGGAGACAGGATTTCTCCGTCCGCAATGGAAGCAGCATACGAAAATATTCTTGGCCATCCAGCGTAAGCCTTTCCCTATAGTCCATAGCGCCTTGGCCTACCGCCTGCAACGCCTTTTGCTCCCATGAATCTGCCTTGTTCGTGGGATTGACGGGGTCGAGGCTCGTTATATGTCCGCCAACGGTCTTGTTTTCGTTGGCAAGCTCGTACACTTGGCGGGTCATGTAGGCTGGATTGATCAAGGTCAGAGTCAAATTCGACGAGATAATCAGGTCGCGAAGGGGGGCCATTGCTGGAGTCAGATACGCATTGGGTGGATTTGTCTTGGTCACGGGGACATAGACACCGCCGTGCATGGAATTCCACTTGCGATAAAGCAGATCCCGCTCGATGGATGACCTGCCTATTTGCCGGAGTATGTAATCGACCTCTTTCTCGTGTTCGGTCAGGTTCCAGATAAAAGAGGCCAGGATACCTGCGGTCCAGCTTATCGATACGATCATAATGAGACCTTTTAGGGGGAGGTTTTCATTCTGCTGGGCATCGCAATTCCTTCTCGTTTTCCAAGTTGTTAGTGACGCATTTTGGTCTAGCTTGTCCGGCCAAGCGTTGCAGCCTCGCGCGGACAAGCGCGCAATTCGAGTCGGAGACAGGTCGCGGGGTAGCCGCCGTCCCAGCGCTCGTGATGTCCTGCCGCAATCGCGGCGCCCATGACGAGGGCGAATCCGTGCCGCACATCAGTTTCTCCCCCCCCCCCCCGCCCGGCGTGGCTTTTCATGATCTCCATTTTTCCATTCAGGCGGCGCGGCCGGCGGCGGATTTACTCGGGAAGCTTGTAGCCCTTATTGCGGAAGAGCGTCAGGCAGGCGTCGGCCACAACCGGATCGTAGGCTGTGCCGCGGCCGCGCTCGATCTCGGCGAGCGCCGCCTCGATCCCAAGTGCAGCACGATAAGGCCGGTGCGAGGCCATCGCCTCGACCACGTCGGCCACCGCCAGGATGCGCGCCTCGGGCAGGATCGCCTCGCCCTTCAAGCCCTGCGGATAGCCGCTGCCGTCCATGCGCTCGTGGTGCTGCAGCGCGACCTCGGCCACCGGCCAGGGGAAGGTCACGGTCTTCAGTACATCATAGCCGGCCTGCGCATGGCCCTGGATCAACTGGAATTGGATCGCGCTCAGCTTGCCGGGATTGGACAGGATCTCCGCCGGTACGCAGATCTTGCCCGCGTCGTGCAGATGGCCTGCCACCTGCAGGCCCTCGAGCCGCCGCTCATCCCAGCCGAGCTCGGCGCCGATTGCGCTGGCGATACGGGCCACCCGCCGCTCGTGGCCGGCCGTGTACGGATCGCGCATTTCGATCAGGGTGGTCGCCACCTCGACCGCGCTCATGAACGCGGTTTTGAGCTGTTCGACGTAGCGCCGGTTCTGTTCCTCCACGCGCAGGCGCTCGGTCACGTCCTGCGCCAGTACCGTGTTCGCACGCCGGCCGCCGAAATCGAACACGTGGGAGATGAGTTCCACGTCGATCAGCGTGCCGTCTTTCTTGCGGTGGCGCCAGATGCCGCTCTGGGGGATACCTTGGTCGCGCACCCGGTCCACGCTTTGCAGCAGGCGCGGCAACTCCTCGGCCGGGCGCAGGTCGGCGAGGGTCATCGAGAGGAACTCCTCCCGGCTATAGCCGTAATGCGCGATGGCCGCATCGTTCACCGCGAGATAGGCGAGCGTCTCCAGGTCGAACACCCACATCGGGTGCGGGTTGGCCTCGAACAATTGCCGGTAATTCTGTTCGCTCTGGCCGAGCCTGCGGTTCGCGGACTCCAGTTGCCGGATCTTGCGCTCGAGCTTGCGCGCGAGCGCCGCATCGTGCAGCGCGTAGAAGGCGCTATCTTCCAGCGGCGCGGCGGGGCCGGGCGCTGGGCGCGCCGCCCACTCCTGCAACACGGTCTTCAACTCCGCGAGAAATGCCTCCGCCTCCAGCGGCTTGACCAGATAGCGCACCGCGCCCAGCGCCAGCGCCAGGCGCTCGTCCTCCGGGTCGGTGTAGGTGGCGGAATAGAAAACGAACGGGATGCCCCTGAGCGTTGATTCCTGCGTCCACGCCCGGCACAGCGCGAAGCCGTCCATCTTCGGCATCAGCACGTCGGACACGATCACATCGGGCGGCTCGCGCCGCGCGGCCGCCAGCGCTTCGAGGCCGTTGCCCGCCGTCGTCACCCGATAGCCGTTGCCCTCCAGCAGCGCCCGGAGCAGATAACGGCTCTCCTCCTGGTCCTCGACGATCAGCACATGCGTCATGGGGCATTTTCCCCTTTTCTGCGGCCGGCCGCGGCTTCGACCTCGACGGCGAAGGTTTGCGGATCGATCGGCTTTTCGATGTAGGCGTCGCAGCCAGCGGCCAGTGCCTTTGCCCGGTCACCGCTCATAGCGTAGGAGCTGACCACCACGATCGGCGCGGCGTCGAGCGCCGGATTCGCGCGCAGCGCCTGCGCCACCGCGTAGCCGTCCATCTGCGGCAACTGGATGTCGAGCAGGATCAGGTCGGGAACCGCCGCGCGCGCCGCGGCGACGCCCTCGGGCCCGCTGCGCGCCTCGCTTATGCGGTGCCCGCGCGCTTCGAGCAGGAAGCGCAGCAGATACAGGTTCTGCTCGTTGTCTTCTATCATCAGGATATTCATTCCTTACCTTTCGCCGGCAGGGTGAAGCCAAAGCGGCTGCCCTTGCTCGGCTCGCTCGTCGCCCGCACTTCGCCGCCCATGGCCTGCACCAGGTGTTTCGAGATCGCCAGGCCGAGCCCGGTGCCATCGAGCAGGCCGGGAAGCCCGGTCTCGATCTGGCCGAAAGGCTTGAACAGCTTGTCCATGTCCTCCGGCTTGATGCCCACGCCGGTATCGGCGACGGTGATCAGGAACGCATCGTTCTCGCGCGCGCAGGCGAGGGTGATGCTACCCCGGGGCGTGAACTTGATCGCGTTCGAGAGCAGGTTGTTGAGCACCTGTTCCACGCGGCGCGCGTCGCCCGTCACCGGCATCGCATCCGCGCAGAGCTCAAGCTTCAAGGCCAGACCGCGGCGCGCCGCCTCCGCGGCGAAGCTCGCGCCCGTCCGCTCGAGCAGCGCGCGCAAGTCGAAGGGCGCATGCTCCAGGCGCATCTCACCGGCTTCGACCTTGGAGATGTCGAGCACATCGTTGATCAGCGCGAGCAGGTGGCGCCCCGCATCGCGCACGAAGCCCAACTGCTTTTCCTGTTCGGCGTTCAGCGGGCCGGGGAGCCTCTGCAGCAGCACGCCGGTGAAGCCGATGATGGAATTGAGCGGCGTCCTCAGCTCGTGCGACATGGTGGCGAGGAACGCCGACTTGATGCGGTCGGACGCCTCGGCCCTTTCTCTTGCGGCCGCGAGTTCGGCGGTGCGCTCGGCGACGCGCTGTTTCAGTTCCGCGGCGTGCCGCTGCAGGTCCTGGTGCAGGCGGCGGATTTCATTCTCCGCCTGCTTGCGCCCGGTGATGTTCTGGCAGGCAATCAACAGCACCGGGCGGTCTTTTTCCTGCATCACCCGGGCCGTTTCATGCACCCACAGCAGATCGCCGCCTTTGCGCGCCTTGCGCAGATCCCACTCGAAGACCCGATCGGGGTTCTCGAAACATTCCTTCAACTGGCGGCAGAGGACGGGTCTATCTGCGTCGTGAAAAATATTGACTATGGGGTGTCCAAGCAGTTCTTGTGCGCTGTAGCCCAACTGTTCCTCGGCGAACCGATTGAGGGCCAGCACCTTCCCATTCTTGTCGACGGTGAAGTTCATGATCGGTACGTATTCGTAGAGCAGGTGATAACGCTCCTCGCTTTCGCGCAGCGCCGCCGTGCGCTCGGACACGGCGGCGCGCAGCCGTTCGGTTCGGGTCCAGATGTGGTTGACCATATAAAGCAGGCTGAGCAACAGCGCGCCGCCCGCGCCCCAGATCAGCGCCAGCACAAGGAGCGCGGGTCCGCCCGGCGCAGATTTCCAGCCCAGGGTCAACGTCCAGGCATTGTCGCCGACCTCGACCGGCAGGGTTTGCGTCTCGCCGCCTGGCGTTTCGGCGCCCCAAAAACGATTGCCCTTGGCATCCCGCAGTTGCAGCGCAAAGCGGGGGTCGGCTCCGGTCGAGACTTGCGCGAGGATCGCCGACACATCGAACACCCCCTGCACCAGTCCGAGCAAGCGCTCGCCGCGGTACAGCGGGGCGAGCGGAATGATCGCCAGCGAACCCTGTACGGTGAGCGTCGGGTCGTTGACCGTGGTGCGCCGTTCGCGGATGGCTTTTTCGACGAAGGGCGCCGCCGGCCGGGTCATCAGATCCAGACCGATCGGCGCCTCGTTGCCCTCCAGCGGGTAAAAGTAGCGGACGATGCGGTTCGCGTCGATGTACGCCAGGCCGCGGATGCTGGGGTAATGGTCGAGGACGCCCGCGGCGTAACGATTGAAGGTTTCATTGTCCGGTAGGGATACCGGGGCGAGCATGAATGCCTGCAGATCTTCCACGGCGTGCAGGCGGTTGGCGAATGCGAATTGTAGGCGACTCCGGGTCATCACGCTCGCTTGTGCCAGCGCGCGGGTGTTTTCCTCGCGCAGTTGCGCCCGGTATTCGCGGTCGGCGAGCGACAGTAGGCTCAGACCGCTCAGCATCAGGAGGAGCAGGCTTATCCAGCGCTTCATCGTCGCATCCTTACCTCGGCAAGTGCAAGGACGACGAGGGTGCGGCGCAGGGCGTCGTGCAGAGCCGCGGGCGGTGCCAAGATTCAGCCTTCATCCGTATGCGCCTCGAATATGTCGCGAAAATGCCCGACCGCGCCCTTGAACGCCGCGAGCACCACCGGATCGAAGTGCGCGGGCATGGTGCGACCATCGCCCACGGTGATGATCTCCAGCGCCTTTTCGTGAGGGAACGCCGGCTTGTAAGGCCGCTTGGAGCGCAGCGCGTCGTACTGGTCGCAGATGTTCATGATGCGCGCCGCGAGCGGTATGGTTTCGCCTTTGATGCCCAGCGGATAGCCGCCGCCGTCCCAGCGCTCGTGATGCCCCTCCGCGATCTCGCCGCCCATGACGAGGTAGGGCGAATCCGTGCCGCGCAGAAGTTTGGCACCCAGGCCGGCGTGGGTCTTCATGATCTCCCATTCGTGCGGTTCGAACTTGCCGGGCTTGCCGAGGATCGCATCGGGGATCGCGATCTTGCCCACATCGTGCATCGGACTGGCGTAGTAGATCGTGTCGCAGAATTCCGCGTCCAGGCCGAGCGCCTGCGCCAGCTCGACGGTGTAGAAGCTGATGCGCGCCACGTGCGCGCCGGTCTCCTCGTCCTTGTAGGAAGCGGCGCGGGTCATGGTGGCGATCGCTTCGCGGTAACTGGAAAGGAGTTGGCGGGTGCGCTCCTTCACCTGTGTATCCAGAATGCGGTTGTGGTCGGCGAGGAAGTCGCTGAACTCCTTCAGGCGCAGGAGGTTCTTCACGCGGATACACAGCTCGTTGCGGTCCACCGGCTTGGTGACGAACTCCTCGGCGCCCGCCTTGAGCCCGCGCAGGCGCGATTCGCGGTCATCGAGCGCGGTCACCATCACCACCGGGATTGTCTTGGTCGCAGCGTCCGCCTTGAGCTGCCGCGCGACCTCGTAGCCGTCCATGCCCGGCATCATGATGTCGAGCAGCACGAGGTCGGGCGGGCTTTCGCGCGCCAGTTCGAGCGCCTGCGCTCCGCCGGCCGCCTCCAGCGCCGCATAGCCTTCGGCTTCGAGCATGGCCGCGAGCAGCCTGCGGTTTCTGTCCTCGTCGTCGACGACGAGTATCCGCGCGTGCCTCTTCTCTTCGTTCATGAATGCTCCTCGATAGGCAAGCGCAGCGTGAAGGTGCTGCCTTTGCCGGGCTCGCTCTCGGCTTCGATCGTGCCGCCGTGCAGCTCGGCCAGCCGCCGCGCGAGCGCGAGGCCCAGCCCGATGCCCCCGTATTGGCGCGCGAGGCCGGAATCAAGCTGGACCAGCGGCTTGAATAGCTTCGGCAGGTCCGCTTGCGCGATGCCGACGCCTGTGTCGGCCACGGCGATTTCCAGCCAGCCCGCCTTGCGCCGCGCGCTCAGCGCGACCGAGCCGTCGTCGCGGTTGAACTTGATCGCGTTGTCGATGAGTGCGTCGAGCATGCGCCGCAGGGCATTCGGGTCCAATTCCGCGCTGCCGACATCCGCCGCCACATCGAGGCGCACGCTCACACCGCGCGCCTCGGCCGCCTGGCGCTGCGCCGCCACGCGCTCTTCGAGTGCCGCGCCGATGTCGACCGGCACCCGCTCGATTGCGGCTCCGGTCGCATCGAGCCGCGACATCTCCAGTATCCCCTCCACCAGCCGCAGCAGACGCTCGCCGCTGGCGAGTATGTCAGCGGCGAATTCACGCTGCTTCGCATTCAGCGGCCCCGGCACCTCGTCGGCCAGCAGCCCGGCGAAGCCGATCACGGCATTCAGCGGCGTTCGCAGCTCGTGGGTAACGTTGGCCATGAATTCGGATTTCATGCGGCCCAGGCGCTCGAGCGCCTGCTGCGTGCGCCTGCGCTCGGTGATGTCGGCGATCGTGACGAGAACGTGTGCGATCCCGCCGATCCGCACCGCGCTCAGGCCCACTTCCACCGGCACTTCGCTGCCGTCCTTGCGCCGCGCGAGCAGGTCGCGCCCCGCGCCCATCGCGCGCATGGCCGGCGCGGCGAGAAAGCCCGCGCGCATTTGCGCATGCGCCGCGCGGCGGTGCTCTGGAACGAGCAGGTCCACGCTCCTGCCGGTCAGCTCCTCGGGCCGGTAGCCGAGCAACTTTTCCGTCTGCGCGTTGGCGAACGTGATGCGCCCCTCCGTGTCGCACAGGACGATGGCCTGCGGCGCCGACTCGACCAGCGCGCGGAAACGCTCCTCGCTCTCCTTCAGCGCCCCCTCCGCCCGCTTCTGCGCCGAGATGTCGCGCACCGTGGCCTGCAGGAACACCTGCCCGGCGCGCTCGACGCGCGTGAGCAGCACCGTCGCCGGGAAGCTCTCGCCGCCCAGCCGCTTGTGCGTCCACTCGAAATAATGCGCGCCTTCGCGCATCGCCGTCTCGATCATTTCGCGGGCCTTGTCGGAGGACGACCGGCCGTCGGGCTGCTTCTCGGGAGACAGGGCCCACGGCCCGAGCTTGACGAACTCCGCTTCGTCCTTCACGCCGAACAAGGCCAGCGTCGCCGGATTGCAGGAGGTAAATGTCCACGCGGGCGGCGCGAGCGTCATGATCGCGTCGTGCGCGCTTTGGAAAAGCGTGCGATAGGTTTCCTCGCTTGCGCGCAGCCGGGCAAGCGTCTGCTTCATCTCGGTGAGGTCGCGCGCGAAGGCGATGAAGATCATGCGGCCGCCGCGCTCGCTGCGCTGTACCGTAAGCTCGATGGGAAACTCGTGCCCGTCCGCGTGCAGCGCGGCAACCTCGACGCGCCGGCCCCCGAATTCGGGCAGCCCGCGCTCGAGCGACTTCCTGAACTGCTCGCGATGGACCCCGCCGTCGCTGTCCGGAATGAACAGCTCCGCGAGATCCCGGCCGAGAGCCTGGTCGCGGCGGTAACCGAACATCTGCTCGGCCGCGGGGTTCAGGTCCGTCACCCGGCCCCGCTCGTCGTTGACGACGATCGCGTCCATCGCCGATTCGACGACGGCCCGGTTGCGCGCTTCGCTCTCGCCCAGCGCGTCCTCCAATTGCTTGCGCGCGGTGATATCGATCCAGGAACCCACCAGTTCCAGCGGTTCGCCGGCCGCATCCCGCACCAGCACCGTGGTGTCATGCATCCAGCGCCATGAGCCGTCTTTGTGACGGAAACGGTGCTCGACCGTGATGCGGCCTTGCGTAAAAAGAAGTGCTTGATGCGCAAGCACGCGTTCGCGGTCATCGGGATGGATGTTGTTCGCCCAAAATCCGGATTCATTGAGGAAGTCCTCGGGCGCATGGCCCAGTTGCTCGCGCACGTTGGCGCTGATGAAGGTGGCGCCGTAGTCGCCGTGCGCCTTGGCAGAGTAGATGACGGCCGGCGATGCGGTCAGGAGGTGGCGCAGCCGCGCCTCGCTCGATCGCAGGGATTCTTCGGCCCGCCTAGCCTCGGTCACGTCCAGCGACATACCCACCACCCAGCGCGGCGCGCCGGCGGCATCGGGCACCGCCACCTTGCGCGTGTGAATCACCGATTCCTGGCCCGAGCGCGAGGTAATGTGCCGATTCGGGACATCCACGACCCCGGGGCGCGCGAGCGCTTGTTCATCCGTGCTTCGCAGTCCCTGCGCGAATTCGCGCGGGAACAGTTCGAAGTCGGTCCTGCCCAAGGCCTGCTCGTGCGCGATGCCGTACACCTCTTCGCTTACAGGGTTCCACACCACGTACTGCCACGAACGCGCATCCTTGACGAATATGCTCACCGGCATATGCTGGAGCAGCGTCTCAATGAGATCGTTGCGCTCGCGCAGATTCGAGTGGATGCGCTTGGCCTCGGTGCGATCCTCGATCACGCCGACGATGCCTTTCGAGAGGTCGTCCGGATCCACCGCGCGGGCAGAAAACAGCCCCGGAAAGCGCCGCCCGTCGCGCGTGACGAACTCGTTCTCGACGCAGAAGGGCTCGTCTTTCGCGCAGGCCGCGAGCTGCGCCCTGCCGACGCGCTCGAACGCCTCGTCGCTTGCGTACAGCATGCGTGCCGAGGCGCCCAGCATCTGCTCGCGCGTGTAGCCGAACAGACGCGACATCGCCGGGTTCACGGCGATGAATCTGCGCCCGACGGCGACCGCGATCGCGAGCGGGCAGGCGTCGAAGGCGGCGCGCAGGACGCCGTACGACGGATCGGTACCCGGTTTGCCTTGCCGCGTCACGTCCGAGCCTCGTGCGGCGGCGCCGCCCAAGCACCGGCACTCTTACAGATTGAAAGTGGCAACTTCAAAGTGTAAAACCGCGTCATGCTAGAAATTCCCGAGACGGGGGAACTTCCCCGCACGCGCCGCCCCGCCGTCGTGTACGGAGGCAGCCGCTCGATGCAGGTCGGGGGCGTGCGCCTGCTCGGATGGCGCGAATGGCCGGAGGGCGCCGCCGCTAAGCCGAAGTGAAAACGGCGTCAGGTCTGGCGCTGATGCATTTGTGTCAATGCGAAACCTGACCCCGGTCGCGTTAAGATGCAGCGTGGACTGGACAGATGATTGCGCATATGCAATCATTAGCCGATGCGCATCGTCGTCGATACCGACGTTTTCGTGAGCGCGTTGCTGGGCGGCGGCGCTGCCAACGCGGTCGTCGCGGCATGCCTTCGCGGTCGGTTCACGCCGCTGATGGGGCCGGCGCTGATCGCGGAATACGAGGCGCAACTGAATCGCGCCCGCCTTTTTGCGGCAAGCCGGTTGAGCCAGAGCGAGCGCCAGGAACTGTTCGACATTTTTGCCGCGACCTGCCGCTGGACGCGGGTCTACTACGGCTGGCGGCCGAACCTGCGCGACGAGGGCGACAATCATGTGATCGAACTGGCGGTCGCAGGCAGCGCGCAGGCGATCGTGACCAGAAATACGCGGGATTTCACGCTGGCGGGCGAATTGCGGTTCCCGCGATTGCGCATCCTCACGCCAGCACGACTACTGAAGGGGGGAGCATGAGCGCACTGATCATTCGCCTGCCGCAGGAAAAGCGCGAGCGGCTGCAGCAGGTGGCCAAGGAACGCAAGCTGAGCGTGAACAAGCTGATCGAGGAGATGGCGACCGTAGCCATTGCTGAACACGATGCGGAGGTGCGTTTTCAAGTGCGTGCCGCACGCGGCCGGGGCAAGGCAGAGCGCGGTCTCGAACTGCTGCGCAAAGCCGCGGGCCGGCGTTCGCCGCGGCCAGTCTGAGCGAACCGGGGGTTCCAAGGGGCCAAGCCCCGCATCGACGCGCCGATTCACGACCTGGCTCCGGTTTTTCCCTTTGTGTTGCCACCCGCGAGCAGCGCCGCCACGCTCGCCAGAAACTCCTTGTAGCGGATCGGCTTCTCCAGATAGCCGTCGAAGCCCTGTGCGATCAGCCGCTCGCGGTCGCCCTTCATCGCCAGGGCGGTGAGCGCGACCACCTTGAGGGTCGCAGTGCGCGGATCGGCGCGCAGCCGCCGCAGCGCCGCGATGCCGTCTATGCCGGGCATCTGCACGTCCATCAGCACCAGGTCGGGCGTATGCGCCTGCGCCGCGGCGAGGGCTTCTTCCCCGTTCGCGGCGGCGAGCACCTCATGGCCGGCGTGCTGTAGCACGGTGGCGGCGAGCTTGAGGTTGCCCGGGTCATCGTCCACCACCAGGATCTTCGCCATGGCGCGCCTCAACCGCCGCCGCGCTTGGGCAGCGCGCGGCGCAGCTCGGCGAGCAGGTCGCTGCGGCTGAAGCTCGACTTCTGCAGGATCGCGCTCACTTCGCTGTTCAAGCGCGCGCGGTCTTCGGCCGTCAGGTCCTTGGCAGTCAGCACCAGGATCGGGATGTGTGCGGTGTCCTCGGATGCGCGCAGCGTGCTTGCCACCTCGAAGCCGCTCACCTCGGGCATCAGCAAGTCGAGGATCACCAGATCGGGCCGCGCACGGCGCGCCACTTCGATCGCTTCGGCCCCGCCGTAGGCGCGCATCACGCGGTAGCCGTCGGCTTCCAGCGCCGTCGCCACCAGTTCCACCGCCTTCACGTTGTCATCCACCACCAGCACGCGCGCCGCCTCGCCGTTTGGTCGGACCTCAATCAGACCCGCGAGCGTCTCGGCCAGTTGCGCGCGGGTGAAGGGCTTTTGCAGCACGCGCCGCGCGCCCAGCGCGAGCCCGCGGTCGGCCTCCTGCGACACGGTGATGATCACCACCGGCGTGTCGCCCAGTGTCGGATGCGCTTTCAGCCGGCGCAGGAATTCCCAGCCGTCCATCTCGGGCAGGAAAATATCGAGCGTGATCAGATCGGGGGGGCGCTTGGCGGCGCGCGCCAGCCCCTCTTCCGCGGTCGCGGCGCGCATGGTGTCGTAGCCCTCGCCGCGCAGCGCCCGCTCGATCAGCCCGGCCATGCGGTCGTCGTCCTCGATCACCACCGCGAGCGGCCGGTCGGCTCGCGCAGCCGGTTCCGCCGTTGGCGGCGCTTTGGCCTCTTGCGTGTCCTCGGCGAAGGCGCGGTACGGTAGCCAGACGGAGAAAACGCTGCCCGCGCCGCGCCGGCTCGCCACGCCGACGGTTCCGCCGTGCAGTTCGGCGAGGCGTCGCACCATCGCGAGTCCGAGCCCGGTGCCTTGCTGGCGGCGCGCGGCGGAACTGTCCACCTGCATGAACGGCTCGAACAGCTTCGGCAGGTCTTCTTCCGCGATGCCGGCGCCGGCGTCTTCGACGCAAATCTCGATGAATTCGTGATCCTCCCCCGGCGGCAGGGGCAGCAGGCGCGATGGCCGCGCCGGCTTCGCCGCGATGGCCGCGCGCGAGCAGCGCCGCGCGCTCAAGGTCACCGCGCCGCCATCGGGCGAGAACTTGACCGCGTTCGCGAGCAGGTTGTAGACAATCTGCTTCACCTTCCTCTCGTCCCCGGCTATGGTGCCGAGTCCCGGATCGAGGTCGGTCGTGAGTCGAATACGATGGTCGGCCGCTTTTTCCCGCACCATCAGCAGACTCGACTGGAGCAGCGCGGGCAGATCGAGCGCGTCGGCCTCCAGCCGCATCATCCCCGCCTCGACTTTCGACAGATCGAGGATGTCGTTGATTAGCGCGAGCAGGTGCGTGCCGGCGTTGAAAATGTCGGCGACGAAGCCGCTCTGCTTCGCGTCCAGCTCGCCCAGCAGTCCGTCCTTCAGCATCTCGGAAAAGCCGATGATCGCGTTCAGCGGCGTCCTCAGCTCGTGCGACATGTTGGCGAGGAAGTCCGACTTGGCGCGGTTCGCCTCCTCCAGCTGCGCCGTACGCTCGGCCACGCGTCGTTCGAGCGACGCGTTCAAGTCGCGGATCTCCTGCTCGGCCTGTTTGCGCTCGGTGATGTCGGAGATCAGCACGTAATAGCCGGCGACCCGGCCCTGAGCATCGCGCTGCGGCACGTATTTGACCATCTGCCAGACATCGGGGGACGGCTGCCAGTCGTATCCCTGCGCCTCGCCCTGCAGCACCTTGGCGATGCGCGGGGCGGCGATTGCGTAGCGCTCTTCGCCCAGGACCTCGCGCGCGGTGCGGCCATCGACGGATGCCTGCCCGGGTGCGAAAAGCTTGCGATAGCCGTCATTAACGTAGACGTAACGCTGCTGCGCATCGACGTAGGCGATCAGCGCCGGCACGTTGTCGATCAGGCTGCGCAGGTGTGCTTCGCTCGCGCGCAGTTGCGCCGTCCGGTCGCGAACGCGTTGCTCCAGCAATGCATTTTGCTCGCGAATCGTGCGTTCAGCCTGCCGCTCGGCGCTCACGTCGCGAAACACCAGCACCACGCCGCTCACCCGGCCGAGCGCGTCGCGGATCGGCGCCGCGCTGTCGGCGATCGGCCACTCGGTGCCGTCGCGCGCTATCAGCACGGTGTGGTTGGCAAGACCCTGGATTTCGCCGGTTTCGAGCACCTTCGCCACCGGCACGACGGCGCTCGCGCGCGTCTGCTCGTTGATGATGCGGAACACCTCGTCGACCGGCCGGCCCTGCGCTTCGGCCGAGGGCCAGCCGGTGAGCCGCTCGGCCACCGGGTTCATGCGGGTGACGCGCCCTTCGGTGTCAGTCGCCAGCACCGCGTCGCCGATCGAATGCAGCGTCGTGGACAGGTTCTCCTCGCTCTCGGCGAGCGCGCGGCGGGCAGCCTCGGTCGCCCGCATTTGGCGCCGGATCAGGGCATAGGTGGCCGTCAGCAGCGCGATCAGGGCCAGTCCCGCGAGCGCGCCCGTGGTCGCCAGGAATTCGCGCGCCCGGTCCTGCTCGGCATTGCGCTCGTCGAGCAACCGGAGTTCCTCGGCCCCCATATCGTCCATCAACTGGACCAGGCGCTCCCGCGTCTCACGCAGCGGTGCGCGTGCTGCATAAGCGTTAGCGGCTTCCGAACCCTCCGTCCTGCGGAGCAGCTCCACCCGCCTGGATATGGCGAGGCGCTCGTCCGCCGTCTCGCGTAGCCGCTTCCAGCGTTCGAGCTGCCGGGGGTTATCGGCCGTGAGCTCCTTGATCCGGCGCAACGCCACTTCCCGCGATGAAATGGCGACGTTGCGTTCGGCGAGTTGTGCCTCGTCGCCCGAGATTCGGTAGCTCTGCGTGGTCAGCTCGATCAGATACGACTGGCTCCGCGCACGGGCGATATGGGCGAGCACTTCCTGGGTGCGCGACACCGAGGCCGCGGCTTGGAGTGCATCATGCGACAGCTTCCAGGTGACGGCCGCGAGCAGTGCAACCACCAGCGCGGCGGCTGCAAACGCGGCCAGAACTTTGCTCTCGAAGTTGAATCCCCTTTTCATCGCTCGCCTTTCGAGACCCACCATAGTCTGACGTTGATGCGCGTGCGCACTTCGCCGAGCGGCGATCTTCGTCTGCGAGAATGGTGTGAAGGAAAAGCGGGGGACGCCTCACGTTTACCGGCGTTGAGTATTTCGCCACCGTCGGGCTGAAGGGACGCAAGCCTCGCTCTGAGGTATGCCGGCTTTAGCGGGAAATATTCACTGCGTGGAGAGGAACAGCGCGAGCGGCCTCCGATCCCGCCGGGATAGGCTTTGTCCAGCCGCGGCGGAAAACCTAACGCCGGACGTTGAGCTACTTCATTGTCCGCGTGGGGGGGGGGGAGGGGAGGTATTCCACGTTCGTTACTCAATGCCGTGCAATTCACGTTACATTCTCCAAGGGCGTACCCGAATATCTCGCTAGCGTTCCCTGCAGAATTGTCCAACGCCTGTTGCAAGATAATATTCGCGCAGGCTACACGGGGACGTAAGTCGCCGCCTGTAAGCGTATCAGACTAGCCCTGGACCAGCCTGCTTAAATTGACAAAACGCAAGAAGATGACCCGCTGCCTGCCCACCGGCCTAAAAGCTCGCAGGAAGACCGACATTGCCATCCGGCTTGAACGGCGATATTGCCCGAGCGTTTGGTAGCCGCACTAGTTTTCCTGTGCGCCCGCGCTTGATACTCGGGGGAAATCCTTGCAAACACAATGGGTCGGTTTGAGCCGCTGGGGCAGAAAAGCTAGCCGACGTCGCATGACCGGCGCGCCTGGCAGGATGAATCTATAGGCACTGGAGCGAGGTTCTGGCGCTGCGTTGGCTGTCGAAAAAGCTATACGTCGACCGACGGGGCAAGGAGCGCATGATTCCTGACAAGCTTCCGACCGTCGGCAAACCGCCGATGAGGTCCTCGCGAGCGTGGCCGGATATTACAAAGGCATTTCGGACTCAGGACGCTCCCCTAGTCGCGCTATTGCGGCGACGCAACATCTATTGTTTCAGCCAATCATTTTCCGGACGTATTCTGGGCGGCATCTATAATTTAATCGCAATCTGGGCATAAGCCATGTCCAATCACCGAAAAGGAGGGAATCATGAACTTCTTTACCGTGGTGGTTTTGGCGGCGGTGCTGGCTACTCTCGTCTCGCTGGTATCGGGGATTTCTTCGATGGGCGCCGACCGCGAAATCGGGCATCTTGACAGCGTGCACTGGATGGTGCGGCGGGTTGAATTTCAGGCTGTCGCTTTCCTGCTGGTGCTCGTCGCCATATACATGGGCAGTTAACCGGGCGCGTAGCGCTGTCCCCAGGCAGGCGGCTGTTGCAAAACACCGGCAAGAGCGCCGTGCTCCGCTTTGCCTGAGCCGAAGCACCGCCAGCCGTTTGACGTGAGGGCTCGCCTTAGCCGCTTGCTTCGCCCATCGCGCTTTCAAAGTTGCCGTGGCGGGCGGCAGCGATTTTCTGCTTCAGTTCTATTCGTCGCAGGAGGTGCACTATGATCGAGACGCTGAAACCGACCGATGTCGAATACGTCAAATGCGAAGTTTGCCTCAAGGAAGTGCCGAAGTCCGAGGCGCAGAACGCCGAGGCGCGGGACTACGTAGCGTATTTCTGCGGCCTGGAATGCTACGAGCAATGGGAGGCAGAACAGATGAAGGAAAGGACGCAGGAGGCTGGTGAGCCCTAAGCGCCGATCGGCTCGCGCCGAAGGAATGGCGAGCACAAAGCGAAAGCGCCCCGCTGTGCAGTTCGCTCGAACGGATTAGGCCGAAAGGATTAGGCCCGGGGGATTAGGCCAAGCGGCCTACCGATTAGCGGCAAACGGAATTTTGCCGCATCGCTTGATCGCGGCTAATCGTGTTGTCAGCCGAAAGCAATGATCGGCGGCGAAGTCCCGCATCACTTCGGCCGAAACGGGCCATCGTCCTGAGCGCATCTGCGCTCGCTGTGAAACTAGCATCCGCGATTGGAGCGTCATCAGTCCGGCGCACCGATGTCCTCCTCGCCTTAATTCGCTTGGTGGATTCAAATTGAGATTAATCGCAGAGGAGGGCGGTCGGCCTATTTCAGCATTGGGGCTATTCCTTATGCCATTTGGCATGGGCTAAATGATCCTAGTGATAAAAGGCTGTCAGGCGCTATTTCGGTTGATTGTGAAAAACCTGTTTGGATCAAATTGATCTTACCTACGTTTGATGGACACACCAAAGGGGGCATACTAGCCCTAAGAAGAGTGTTTCCCAGCGGGAGGTCATCGGTGAGGTTACTCCCTGACCCGTTGCAACGCGACTTCCCCGCCACTCGGCCTCTTGCAGCGCAAACGCCAGTCGTCCCCATGTTGCAGGTGATCGCAGGTGAGCGTTGCGCCATCGGTCGCTGCCAGGACGGTCGAGCTGAACAGGAATGCCATCTCCTGCCTTATCCACCGGTGTTTGTGCTCCGGGTTCCAACCGAACCTGAGCGCCTGCTCACCGGTTGCTTCCTTGCGAGACTCCCCGGCCACGCCGGTGTAGGTCTTGCCGTCGAGTACCACAGCGAGACGTGCGCGGCCGAGAACGATGGGATTCTCAACGGTGGCGGATGCGCCGTTTCCCGATGCCGGTTTCAGCAACGAGGTCTGCGCGCAGCCTGTTAATGCGAGGATCATTACGCCCAGCACCAGAGTGTTCCCGGCTGCTACCGATTTCATGTGCTTAGCTCCTTTGTAGTCTTGTCATGGCCGGTACCGACGATTGCTCGCTCCATTTCATTTGCTCAGGGTTGGACGTCCGCCCCCTGGTGGAACAGGCGGTACAGGACCGGCAGCACCAGCAGCGTTGAGGAGAGGATGCCGCCGATTACGACCGTCGCGAGCGGTCGCTGCACCTCGGCGCCGGTCCCGACGTTTAGCGCCATGGGCAGAAACCCCAGACTAGCCACAAGCGCGATCATGAGCACCGGACGCAGCCGGGTGAGTGTACCCTCCACGATGGCTTCATCGATCTGCATTCCCTGTGCCCGAAGGTCCCGGATGCAGGAAACGATCACCAGGCCGGTCAGCAATGCAACGGCGCCTTCCCCAGCTACGGGCAGCGGAACGGGCAGACGCTTCATGGTCTTCATATCCTCACGCAAGCGTTCGGGCGCGAGCACCGGCAGATCGAAGTCCCGGTCACTTACGCAGCCCCATCGTCTTCTGCCGTGTCACGATAATTCAGCAATCGCAGCGCATTGATTACCACGACAATCGTGGA
>JAJZPQ010000134.1 GCA_021811085.1 Pseudomonadota bacterium
GGCACCGCCATCGAGCATGCGCACCATCCAATACAGCGCGGCGTCCGGACTCGAGCCGCGCACGCTTTTATGCAGCGCCGAGATCTGATCGTAGAACGCATCCCCGCCTTTGTCGAAACGGCGCAGATTGCGCGACAGCGCGTTGTCGATGAAAGCGCCGTCGATGCTGTGCGTGTTCTCGCCTGCGGCGGTCTGGATGATTTCGAGCAGGTTGAGCAGGCGGCGCGCATCGCCATCGGCGAACCCGATCAGCCGCTCGCGCGCGCTCGCATCGAATTGCAGACCGGCCAGCGGACCGCCCAAGGCGCGCTCGAGCAACTGCCCTAGTTCATCTTCGTTCAGGCTCTTCAACACGTACACGGCGGCGCGCGACAGCAGCGCGCTATTCACCTCGAACGAAGGGTTTTCGGTGGTGGCGCCGATGAACGTGAACAAGCCCTGCTCGACGAAAGGCAGGAATGCGTCCTGCTGCGCCTTGTTGAAGCGGTGTACTTCGTCGACAAAAAGAATAGTGGGCCGGCCCGACTGCGCCAGCACCGCCTCGGCGTGCTGCACCGCCTCGCGAATCTCCTTCACTCCCGAGAACGCAGCGGACAGCGCGATGAATTCGGCGTTGAACGCGCTCGCCATCAGCCGCGCCAGCGTGGTCTTGCCTACGCCTGGCGGGCCCCACAGGATCATCGAATGCGGCTTGCCCGACTCGAACGCGAGGCGCAGTGGCTTGCCCGGTCCGAGCAAATGCGGTTGCCCGACCACCTCGGCCAGCGACTGCGGACGCATGGCCTCCGCCAGCGGAGCCGCCGGCTTTGATTTAGGAAATAGATCGCTCAAGGACGGGATGCGCCGCCGTTCGCCTCATCGCCGATCACGTCCGCACCCTTGGGCGGGACAAACTTGAACAAGGCGGCATCGAGTTTTGGATTACGACGCAAGGCGTTGAACTTCAGCACCGTGGTCTGCCCGAAGCTGTCGGCCAATTCCATGACCTCTAGTCCGGACAAACCAAAGCCCATGCGGATCATTTCGAAGTTCGAATCCTTGTCGCGCGGCTTCGCCTCCACCCATTCCAGGCCGTCTTTCTCGCCCTGGTCGCTCAAATTGAACGCACGCTCGATTTCCTTGCTACCGGCGAGCAGCGCCGCGGGCGTAGAGCCCAGCGCGCGGTCCAGGCGCCTCACGGTGACTTGGTTCAAGTCCTCGTCGTAGACCCACACCTTGGCACCGTCGCCGACGATCAGTTGGGCATAGGGCTTGGCGTAAGTCCAGCGAAAGCGCCCCGGCCGCAGGAATGCCAGCGTCCCGCTCGCCTCCTGCGTGAGCTTATGCTTGCTGTCGTACACCTTCTGCACGAATGCGCCCTGCGCCGAGCTCGTGGCCGCAATGAAACGGTGCAGCGCGTCGAGCCCGGATGCACCTGCTCCTAAGGGCAATAGCAGAGCGACGAGCAATGAAAGCAGGCGCATCGCTTCAGCCCTCGGCCCGGTTCGGCACCAGCACTTCGCGGTTGCCGTTCGGCTGCATCGCCGAGACCATGCCCGCCTGCTCCATCTGCTCGATCAGGCGCGCAGCGCGGTTGTAGCCGATGCGCAGATGCCGCTGCACCAGGGAAATCGATGCGCGGCGCGTGCGCAACACGATCTCTACCGCCTGATCGTAGAGCGGATCGGCCTCGCCGCCGGCATCCGCCGCGCCGTTCAATTCGCTGCCGGGCTCGCCCGCGTCGAGCACCGCGTCGATATAGTCGGGTTGGCCCATTTTCTTCAGATAGGCCACCACCTTGTGTACTTCGTGATCGGCCACAAACGCCCCGTGCACGCGTTGCGGCAGGCCGGTTCCGGGACGCAGATAGAGCATGTCGCCCTGTCCGAGCAGGGCCTCGGCCCCCATCTGGTCGAGAATGGTGCGCGAATCCACTTTGCTCGATACCTGAAACGAAATGCGCGTCGGGATGTTCGCCTTGATCAGTCCCGTGATCACGTCGACCGACGGGCGCTGCGTCGCCAGGATGAGGTGTATGCCGGAAGCGCGCGCCTTCTGCGCCAGGCGTGCGATCAGTTCCTCCACTTTCTTGCCCACCACCATCATCAGGTCGGCGAGCTCGTCGATCACCACCACGATATAAGGCAGCGGCGCGAGGAACTGCGGCTCGCCCGTCTCCAGCGTGGTCGGATCCTGCAGCGGCTGGCCCAGCTTTTCCGCCTCCGCCACTTTGGTGTTGTAGCCCGAGAGCTGGCGCACGCCGAGCCAGGACATCAGCTTGTAGCGCCGCTCCATTTCGGCCACGCACCAGTTGAGCGCGCTGGCCGCCTGCTTCATATCGGTCACCACCGGCGCGAGCAGGTGCGGGATGTCCTGATACACCGACAGCTCCAGCATTTTCGGATCGATCAGGATCAAGCGTATCTGGCTCGGCTCGGCCTTATACAGCAGCGACAGGATCATGGCGTTGATGGCCACCGATTTGCCCGAGCCGGTCGTTCCGGCCACCAGCAAGTGCGGCATTTTCGCGAGGTCGGCCACCATGGGCTTGCCGGCGATGTCCTTGCCTAGGGTGAGCACCAGCGGCGCATGCATCTCATGGTAGACCTCGGAGCTGAGGATCTCGGACAACCGCACGATCTGGCGCTTCGGATTGGGAATCTCCAGCCCCATGCACGACTTGCCCGGAATGGTCTCGACCACGCGTATGCTCACCACCGACAGCGCCCGCGCCAGGTCCTTCACCAGGCTCATAATCTGGCTGCCCTTGACGCCCACGGCGGGCTCGATTTCGTAGCGCGTGATCACCGGCCCCGGATAGGCAGCCAGCACCTTCACCTGCACGCCGAAATCCGAGAGTTTCTTTTCGATCAGACGCGAGGTGTATTCCAGCGTCTCCTGGCTCATCGACTCGACATCGCGCTGCGCTTCGTCCAGCAATGCCAGCGGCGGCAGGGGCGTGTCGGGCAGGTCGTGGAACAGCGGCACCTGCTTTTCCTTGATCACGCGCGCGGATTTCTGGATCTCCACCACCGGCGCTTCGATGCGTATCGGCTCGTGATCCTCGATAATGCGCTTCTTGTCCTCTTCTACGATCACTTCGCGCTCGAGCGTCGCTATTTCGCCCGCCTTGCGATCCTGCCGCCGCTGCCAGCTATGCAGCACGAACTCATAGCTTATTTCCAGCGCCGCGCCGGTCACCTCGATCACGGTGAGCCAGGAAATCCCGGTAAACAGGCTGAGGCCGATGGCGAACAGCGTGAGCAACATCAGCGTTGCCCCGGTAAAACCGATCACTGCGGATAAGTTGCTGCTGACCACCGCGCCCAGCATGCCGCCGGGCGCGAGCGGCAGCGTCGCCTTGAGGGTGTAGAAACGCAGTGCTTCGATGCCGCAACTGGCCAGAAGCAGCACGATAAAGCCGGCCAGCGCGACGACGAGCGGCCGCTGATCCAGCAGCCGGCTGCCGTCCAAGCGGCGATAGCCGGCGACGACGATGTAGCCCAGCAGCGCCACCACCCAATACGCCGACACACCGAACAGATATAGCAGCAGCTCGGACAGCCAGGCGCCCGCGCGGCCACCCGCGTTTCGCGCCGTCGCCGTTCCGGTACTGTGAAACCAGCCCGGATCGCCCTTGTCGAAGGTCACCAGAACCAGCAGCAGGTAGAGCGCCAATGCCAGCAGCGCGAACCACTTGGATTCGCGCAGCAAAGCGGCGATTTTCCCCGGCAAGGGCGGCGTATCGGTGCGGTTCAGCGTGCTCATAGACTGGCTGGCATTGGTAGGGGCATTTTACCTGCTTGCCCGCCCGCGCACCAAAGCATCGCCGCCTCCCGCCCGAAATAAAAAATCCCCGCGCGAGGCGGGGATTTACGTGGATTTCAGCAACGACCCTGGGTCAGCGCCGAACCACGCACTCCTGGCTCTTGCCTGAATTGACGGCCGTGCCGGTCATGATGCTCTGGATGAACGTCGCCGGCGGCGTGAACTGCAGGCCCGGATCGGTGGAAAGGAAGCGCGGACGGCTGTTGCGGTCCGAAATCGCGCCGAACTGGCCGGCCAGAAAATTCTGCGAACCGGCATTGTTCGTCGCGACGATCTCGCCGTCGGTCACGCTCACGTACACGCTGGGCTCCAGGTTCTCGTTCGATCCCGGCTTCGGGCACGGCGTGGTAATGCAATCGTCTGCGCCGTAGCTGGTGCCCCGGATGCCGATCGTCGCGGTGGCGGTGCCCAGGGCGTAAGCGTCCTGATTGCCGCGCTTGCCCACCAAACCGGTGACCGCGCGCAAGCCGCCTTTGACCAAGCCAAAGACGAAGCTGTCTTTTTGCGGCTCTTCCTGCTTGAAGTGGAAATCCTGGATTTTGACGCTGGTATTGGGCTTGAGCGTGATCATGCCGCCGTCGGAGAACTTGATCTGCGCATAGCTGTCTTTCTGGGTGTTTACGGTGTCGCCGCTCACCACCTCGGATTTCTGCGACAGGATGCGCACCGACCCATCAGACTTTTGCACCGACAAGGTGCCGGACAATTGGGTCACGGTACCCATATTGGCCAAAGCAGCGCCGGAAAGCAATCCCAACGCGACGATAGCCAGAAATTTGAAGCTTCGACGATACGCGTCCATGTTATTGCTCCCTCATTCGCTCGTGCCGGCAAGCCCCACGACACGATCCATTTTCACTTATAAAGTCTAGTCTATTTTTCGGTCAAAGGCAGCGGAACAAGTTCACGATTATTAACATATTTTTCCGTTCCGGGACGGGAGAAAACGCACCCGCAAGGGGGAACTGCCCATATTCCTCCGC
>JAJZPQ010000051.1 GCA_021811085.1 Pseudomonadota bacterium
ATGCAAAAAATTGAATTCGGATTGAATCGGGAATTCGTGCAACTCAACCAGCTGCTGAAGCTGACCGGCTTGTGCGACAGCGGCGGCGCAGGCAAGGCGCTGGTGGCCGGCGGCGGCGTTTCGGTGGACGGAAAGCCGGAGTCGCGCAAGACCTGCAAGATCCGGGTCGGACAGGTGGTCACGCTGGCCGATGTCGAGATCAAGGTAGTGGCCGCGGCCGAGTCGCCGCCGCCCTGAGCCGGAGCGCCGCCGCAAGCCCTCAGATCTTCGGCAGGGTCACGCCTTGCTGCCCCTGGTACTTGCCGCCGCGGTCCTTGTACGAAGTCTCGCACACCTCGTCGGATTCGAAGAACACCACCTGCGCCACGCCTTCGTTGGCGTAGATCTTCGCCGGCAGCGGCGTGGTATTGGAGAACTCCAGCGTCACGTAGCCTTCCCACTCGGGCTCGAACGGCGTGACGTTGACGATGATGCCGCAGCGGGCATAGGTGCTTTTCCCGAGGCACACGGTAAGCACATTGCGCGGAATGCGGAAATACTCCACCGTGCGCGCGAGCGCGAAGGAATTCGGCGGGATGATGCAGACGTCGCCCTTGAAGTCGACGAAGGATTTCTCGTCGAAATTCTTCGGGTCGACGATGGTCGAGTTGATGTTGGTGAATATCTTGAAATCGTCGGAGCAGCGGATGTCGTAGCCGTAGCTCGAGGTGCCGTAGGACACGATCTTGTGTCCATGGGCCGTGCGCACCTGCCCCGGCTCGAACGGCTCGATCATTTTGTGCTCCGCCGCCATGCGGCGGATCCACTTGTCGGATTTGATCGTCATAACAACTATGTATTTTGTATAACGATGTTCGGAAACTTCGACGTCATGTCCTTCGCCTGCTCCGAGATTTTCACCGCGACGCGGCGCGCAATCTTGCGGTAAATCTCGGCGATGCGCCCGTCGGGGTCGGCCACCACGGTCGGCTTGCCCGAATCGGTCTGCTCGCGGATATGGATGTCGAGCGGCAACGCGCCGAGGAATTCGGTGTCGAAATCCTTGCACATCTTTTCCGCGCCGCCGGCGCCGAACACATGCTCCTCGTGGCCGCAATTGGAACAGATGTGGGTGCTCATGTTCTCGACGATGCCGATGATCGGGATGCCGACCTTCTCGAACATCTTGAGGCCCTTGCGTGCGTCGATCAGGGCGATGTCCTGCGGCGTGGTGACGATCACCGCACCCGTGACCGGCACTTTCTGCGCCAGCGTCAGCTGGATGTCGCCCGTGCCCGGCGGCAGGTCCACCACCAGATAGTCGATGCCCTTCCAGTTCGTGTCTTTGAGCAGCTGCTCCAGCGCCTGGGTCACCATCGGGCCGCGCCATACCATGGGCGTATCGACATCGATCATGAAGCCGATGGAGATCGCCTGCAGGCCGTGCCCGATCATGGGCTCCAGGGACTTGCCGTCGCGCGACTCGGGCCGGCCGGTGATGCCGAGCATGGTCGGCTGCGACGGTCCGTAGATGTCGGCATCGAGTATGCCCACGCTCGCACCTTCGGCGGCCAGCGCCAGCGCCAGGTTCACCGCGGTGGTGGACTTGCCCACGCCGCCCTTGCCCGAGGCCACGGCGATGATGTTCTTGATTTCGGGGATTAGCTTGACACCGCGCTGCACGCTGTGCGACACGATCTTGCTCGCGACCTTGACCGCGATCTTGCCCACGCCCGGAATCGTGCCCAGCTTCTCCTGCACCAGCTTGCGGATCAGCTCGAGCTGGGTCTTGGCGGGATAGCCGAGCTCGATGTCGAGCGCGACGTCGGCGCCGTTCACTTTGATGTTGCGCGCGGATTTGGTGGCGATGAAATCCTTCCCGGTGTTGGGGTCGGTGATTTCCTTGAGGGCGGTCTGGATTTGCAGCTCTGAAACGGACATTGTCGATGCTCCTTGGCACGGCGGCCGCGCCGCTCGTGCGGCCCGGCGAAAGGCGTTCATTTTAATGGATATTCGAGGGGCTGCGCGATACAATTAACATTCCCGAGTCGCGGTTTCTGCCCACGGCAGGCAGGCGGCCCCGTTTACTGTAATTGAGCAAGAATGAAGCGCAAACTCTTCGTCACCACCGCCCTGCCGTACGCCAACGGCTCGTTTCACATCGGCCATATCATGGAGTACATCCAGGCCGACATCTGGGTGCGCTTCCAGCGCATGCAGGGCAACGAAGTGCATTTCGTGTGTGCCGATGATGCCCACGGCGCGCCGATCATGCTCAAGGCGGAGGCCGAAGGCATTACGCCGCAGCAGCTGGTCGCGCGCATAGGCGCGGAGCGCAAGCAATACCTCGACGGCTTTCACATCGGCTTCGACAACTGGCACTCGACCGACTCGCCCGAGAACACCGAGCTGTCGCAGGACATCTACCGCAAGCTCAAGGCCGCCGGCCTCATCTACACCAAGCCGGTCGAACAGTTCTACGACCCGGTGAAGGGCATGTTCCTCGCCGACCGCTACATCAAGGGCGAGTGCCCCAAGTGCGGCGCCAAGGATCAGTACGGCGACGCCTGCGAGGTGTGCAGTTCGGTCTATGCGCCGACCGACCTGGTCAATCCGTATTCGACGCTGTCCGGCGCGAAACCTGTGCTGAAAACCTCGGAGCATTATTTCTTCAGGCTGTCGGACGCCCGCTGCGTCGAGTTCCTGCGCGAATGGATGGGCGATGAGCGGCTGCAATCGCAGGTCGCGAACAAGGCGAAGGAATGGCTCGACGGCGAAGGCGACAAGGCGCTCGGCGACTGGGACATCTCGCGCGACGCACCCTATTTCGGCATTCCGATCCCCGATGCACCGGACAAGTATTTCTACGTCTGGCTGGATGCGCCGATCGGCTATCTCGCCAGCTTCAAGAATTATTGCGCGAAGAAGGGCATCGACTTCGCCGGTTTTCTCGCCGATCCGAACACCGAACAAATCCACTTCATCGGCAAGGACATCATCTACTTCCACACCCTGTTCTGGCCGGCGATGCTCAAGTTCGCGGGCTACAAAGTGCCGGACAACGTGTACGTGCACGGCTTCATCACCGTGTCCGGGGAAAAGATGTCCAAGAGCCGCGGCACCGGCATTTCGCCGCTGCGCTATCTCGAGATCGGCATGAATCCGGAGTGGCTGCGCTATTACATCGCGGCGAAGCTGAATTCGAACGTCGAGGACTTGGACTTCAATCCGGATGATTTCATCGCGCGCGTGAACAGCGATCTGGTAGGAAAGTACATCAATATCGCCAGCCGCTGCGCCGGCTTCATCGGCAAGCGCTTCGGCGGACGCCTGCGAGCGCCTGCGCCGACGGCGGAGCTGCGCGAGATTCAGCTGCGCGCCGGACTGGTGCGCGAATATTATGAGGCGCGCGAGTACGGCAAAGCCCTGCGAGAAGTGATGCTGGCTGCCGACGTCGCCAATCAGTACGTCGATCTGCAAAAGCCCTGGGAACTCGCCAAGCACAGTACTCGTGCGGATTATCTGCACGAGGTATGTTCCGAGGCGCTCAACATGTTCCGCCTGCTGACCGTTTACCTCAAGCCGGTGTTGCCGGCGCTGGCCGCCGAGGTGGAGCGCTTTCTCGACATAGCGCCGATGCAATGGGCGGATGCCGAATCGTTTCTGCCGGCGAACCATGCGATCCAAGAGTATCGACACCTGATGACCCGCGTCGACGAAAAGCAGCTCGACGCGCTGTTCGAAATCCCCGAGTCAGCCCCGGCGAAGGAGCGGAAAAAAGTGAGCGACACCTCGAAGGCCGGCTCCCAGAGCCACTCTCCAGCCATTTCTGCTCCGTCGACGCCGCATCCGGCTTCCCCCGGGCACCAGGCGCCGACCGCGGCGGCCGCGACCATCTTGATCGACGACTTCGCCAAAATCGATCTGCGCGTCGCGAAAATCGTGAAAGCCGAACAGGTCGAAGGCGCGGACAAGCTCTTGAAACTCACGCTCGATATCGGCAGCGAACAGCGCACGGTATTCGCCGGCATCAAGTCGGCCTACGATCCGGCCACGCTGGAAGGCAGGCTGACCGTGATGGTGGCGAACCTTGCGCCGCGCAAAATGAAATTCGGCCTGTCGCAGGGGATGATACTCGCGGCGAGCGGCGAGGCGCCCGGCATCTATCTGCTTGCACCCGACAGCGGTGCGCAGCCGGGGATGAAAGTCAAATAATGCCGCTGCCGGCCTCGGCCATGCATCTGATCCTGGGCGTGGTCCTGCTGTGGCTCGCGCTCGGACTGGCCGGCGTGTTGTTTCCGCACAACTTGAATCTGGTGAGCCGCCTGCTGTTTCCGGCAGGCGCCATCGGTGCGCTGGTCCTGGCTGCGGCGGCGCTGGATGCGCTCAGCGGCGAGGCGCAGTCTCTGGTGCTGCCGCTGGGTCTGCCCGGGCTGCCGTTCCACCTGCGCCTGGACGCGCTGTCTGCATTCTTCCTGCTGCTGCTGGGCGCGGTGACCGCGGGCATTTCGCTGTTCGCGGCCGGTTATTTTCGCCGCGGCGAAGGCACGCCCCCCGGACTGCAGTGCCTGTATTACCACGTGTTCATCGCCAGCATGACGCTGGTGCTGCTCGCCGACGACGCCTACGCGTTCATGGTGTTCTGGGAGACCATGGCGCTGTCGTCCTATTTCCTCGTCACCAGCGACCACACCAAGGCCGAAATCCGGCGCGCCGGCTTCCTCTACCTGCTGATCGCGCATGTCGGCGCCATCAGCATCCTGCTGTGCTTCGGCCTGCTGCATGGCACCGGCGACTATACCTTCGAGAATATGCGCGAAGTGCAGCTCGCGCCGTTCTGGGCCACGATTGCGTTTGCAATGGCGCTGTTCGGCTTCGGCGCCAAGGCCGGCATGCTGCCGCTGCACGTGTGGCTGCCCGAGGCGCATCCGGCCGCGCCCTCGCCGGTGTCGGCGTTGATGTCGGCGGTGATGCTGAAGACCGCGATTTACGGCCTGCTGCGCGTGCTGTTCGACCTGCTGCACATCCAGGTGTGGTGGTGGGGCGTGGTGATCCTGGTGCTGGGCCTCGCCACCGCGCTCTACGGCGTGGTGTTTTCCGCCGTGCAAAGCGACATGAAGCGCCTGCTCGCCTATTCCTCGATCGAGAACATCGGCTTCATCCTGGTCGGCGTCGGGCTCACCGTGATTTTCCAGTCCTACGGCATGCGCTCCCTGGCTGCGCTCGCGCTCACCGCCACACTGTACCACTGCATCAACCACGCCTACTTCAAGAGCCTGCTGTTCCTCGCCACCGGCTCGGTGCTGCATGCCACGCACGAGCGCGCGCTGGGCAAGCTGGGCGGGCTGATCCATCGCATGCCCTGGGTCGCCTGGCTCGCGCTGGTGGGCACGCTCGCGATTGCGGGATTGCCGCCGCTGAACGGCTTCGTCTCCGAATGGCTGCTGCTGCAGGCGTTCCTGTTCACGCCCAACTTGCCGCATCCCTATCTGAACATGCTGATCCCGGTCGCGGCCGCCGCGGTCGCGCTCGCCGCAGCGCTCGCGGGTTACGTGATGGTCAAGTTCTACGGCGTCGTGTTCCTCGGCCAGCCGCGCGAGGAACGCCTGGCCGAGGCGCATGACGCGGGGCTGCGCGAGCGCGCCGGCCTGATCTGGCTTGCGGCGGGTTGCGTCGCGCTGGGCGTGGCGCCGGTGGCGGTCATCGGCGTCATCGACAACGTCACCGGAGCGCTGCTGGGCAAGACGCTGGGCGCGAGCGCCACCGGCTGGATGTTCCTCACGCCGATCAGCCCGGCGCGCGCGAGCTACGCGCCGCTGCTGTTCCTGCTCGTGATCCTGGCGGTATGGCTCGCGACCTGGCTCGCCGTGCGCAGCTTCTACCACGGCCGCGTGCGCCGCGCGCCGCCCTGGGACTGCGGCTTCCCGGCGCAGAACGCGCGCATGCAGGACAGTGCCGAAGGCTTCGGCCAGCCGATCCGCCAGGTGTTCGAGCCGTTCTTCCGCATGCAGCGCGAACTGCCCACGCCTTTCGATGCGACGCCGCGCTACCGCGTCACGGTCGAGGATCACCTGTGGTATTGGCTCTATCTGCCGCTGGCGAAAGTCACGGAAGCGGTCACGCGCGTGGTGACGCTGCTGCAGCGCGGCCGCATTTCGGTGTACTTGATGTACAGCTTCGTCACGCTGCTCATACTGCTCTTGTTCGTCAGATGATTTCCTGGTCCGGACTCGTCGCCCAACTCACCGAGATCCTGCTCGCGGTGCTGCTTGCGCCGGTGCTGCAGGGCTGGGTCAACCAGTGCCGCGCCTGGATGCAGAACAAGAGCGGCCCCGGCATCCTGCAGCCTTACCGCACGCTGCGAAAGCTGTTCGCCAAGGAGGCGGTGCTCGCGCACAACGCCTCGCCGCTGTTTCGCGCCACGCCCTATGTGCTGTTCGCCTGCATGGTGCTCGCCGCGGCGATCGTGCCGATTCTGGGCACCGACCTGCCGTTCTCGCCCGCTGCCGACGCGATCGCGCTGGTGGGCATTTTCGCGCTGGCGCGGGTGTTCATTTCGCTTGCCGCCATGGACATCGGCACTGCGTTCGGCTCGCTCGGCGCGCGGCGCGAGATGATGGTGGGCTTCCTCGCCGAACCGGCGCTGCTGATGTCCTTGTTCACCGCCTCGCTGATTTCCCATTCGACTTCGCTCGCCACCATCGTGCAGCATCTGACCCAGGCGCATTTCGTCATCTACCCCAGCCTCGCCTTCGCCGGGGTCGCGTTCACCATGGTGTCGCTCGCGGAAAACGCGCGCATTCCGGTGGACAATCCGTCCACGCACCTCGAGCTCACCATGATCCACGAAGCGATGGTGCTGGAATATTCGGGGCGCCACCTGGCGCTGATCGAGCTGTCCGCGGCGCTGAAGCTGTTCGTCTATTCCTGCATCGGCATCGCGCTGTTCTTCCCGTTCGGCATCGCCGAGGGCGGCGATGCGCTCGGCCTCGTTCTGGCGCTGCCGGCGCTGGTGGCCAAGCTCGCCGTCGGCGGCTTCGCCATGGCGCTGATCGAAATGCTGAGCGCGAAAATGCGCATTTTCCGCGCCCCCGAGTACCTCGGCACCGCGTTCCTGCTGGCGGTGCTGGCGATGCTGATCCATTTCCTCCTGGAAACCTGACGTGCATCTCTCGTTCGCTTCGCAGATCATCAACCTGCTCGCCGCGATATTGCTGCTGCTTTCGTTCGCGATGCTGACGCAGCGGCGCATCCTGTCGCTTATTAACCTGTTCGCGCTGCAGGGATTCACGCTGACGCTGTCCACGCTGGTGGTGGCCTGGAGCACCGGACAGCACCACCTTTACTATTCGGCCGCGCTGACGTTCGCGCTCAAGGTGCTGGTCCTGCCCTGGGTGCTGCACCGCCTGATCCGCAAGCTCAACGTCAAATGGGACGTGGAGACGCTGATCAACATCCCCACCACCATGCTGGTCGGCATCGTGCTGGTGATCCTCGCGTTCAACGTGGCGCTGCCGATCTCGCAGCTCGCCGGCACCATTACCAAGAGCACGCTCGGCATCGCGCTCGCCTGCGTGCTGCTCGCGTTCCTCACCATGATCACGCGCTCCAAGGCGGTGCCGCAGGTCATCGGCTTTCTCGCCATGGAAAACGGCCTGTTCTTCGCCGCCACCAGCGCCACCTACGGCATGCCCATGGTGGTCGAATTCGGCATTGCGCTCGACGTGATGGTCGGCATGGTGATCCTGGGCGTGTTCTTTTTCCAGATCCGCGAGCGCTTCGACAGCCTGGATATCCGGCACCTGGAAAAGCTCAAAGAAGAATGATCCGTCTCCTTTTCCCCGGGCGCGCATGAACTGGCAGCTCTATCTCGTCCTCGGCACCCCGCTTGCGGGCGGCATCCTGCTCGCGCTGTGGGGCCACAAGACCTGGGCCGCCGGGCTCAATATCGCCATCAGCATCGCCACGTTCCTCGCGGCGGCGGCGCTGACCGCGAACATCATTTCCGAAGGGCCGATCATCACCGCGAACGAGCAGTTCTTCGTCGATTCGCTCAACGTGTTCCTGGTCGCGCTCACCGCATTCGTGTCCATGACCACCTCGCTGTTCTCGCGGCCCTATATGCGCGTCGAACTCGCGCACGGCAAACTCTCCGACAACCGGCTGCGCCTGTTCCACAGCATGTACCAGCTGTTCGTGTTCACCATGCTGATGGTGCTCTTGACCAACAACCTCGGCATCCTGTGGGTGGCGCTGGAGGCGGCGACGCTCACCACGGTGCTGCTGGTGAGCCTGTACCGCACGCCCGCGAGCCTGGAAGCGGCATGGAAGTATTTCATCCTCTGCGGCGTGGGCATCGCCCAGGCCCTGTTCGGCACCATCCTGCTGTACTCGGCCGCGGAAAAGGTGCTGGGCTCGGGCGGGCGCGCGCTGCTGTGGACGCACCTGGATACGGTCACCGGCAGCCTCGAGCCGACGGTGATGTCGCTCGCGTTCGTGTTTTTGCTGGTCGGCTACGGCACCAAGGTCGGGCTGGTGCCGCTGCACAACTGGCTGCCCGACGCGCACGCCGAAGGCCCGACGCCGGTATCGGCGGTGCTCTCGGGGCTGCTGCTGAACGTGGCGCTGTATGCGCTCCTGCGCTGCAAGGTGCTGGTGGACGGCGCGTTGGGCGTTCCGTTCGCGAGCCATTTGATGATGGGCTTCGGCCTGCTGTCGGTGGTGGTGGCGGCGTTCTTCCTGTCGCGGCAGAAGGACATCAAGCGCATGTTCGCGTATTCCTCGGTCGAGCACATGGGACTGATCACGTTTGCGTTCGGCATGGGCGGACCGGTCGCGAACTTTGCCGGCCTGCTGCACATGACCCTGCACTCGCTCACCAAAAGCGCGATATTTTTCGCCGTCGGCCACGCGGCGCAGAAGGCCGGCACGCAGATCATGGACGACATCCGCGGCCTGATGAAAGTCAGCCCCACCGTGGGCTGGGGGCTGATGCTCGGATCGGTCGCGATTCTCGGCCTGCCGCCGTTCGGCGTGTTCGCGAGCGAATTCCTGATTCTCACCACCGCCATGCGCCTGCAGCCCTGGGCCACGCCGCTGCTGCTGATCGCCCTGGGCGTGGCGTTCGCCGCGGTGTTCAGCAAGGTGCAGCCGATGGTGTTCGGCGAGACCAATGCGAAGCGCCTGCCGCACCCGCCCGCGCTGATACCCGTGTTCGCCCATCTCGCGATCGTGTTCGCGTTCGGCTTCTACATTCCGCCTTACCTCGTCGACTGGTACCACGAGGCGGCGAAGCTGATCGGATGAAGGATTGAAATCTCATGGCGTTTGAAAGTCTGCCCCTGCAATTGACGCCGCTGCCCGGCGCCGTGCCGGCGTGGCGCGGCGAGGCTGCCGCCGCGGACTTGCCCGACGTGTGCCAGGCGGTGAAGGACCAGGGCGGGCGGCTTGCGGCGCTATGGGGCACGGACGAACACGACCGCGGCGAAGGCTGCGCGCTGCATCTCGCGCTGGCGAAACCCGAGGGCATGTTGTGGCTGCGCTGCGCGCTGCCTGCCGACGACCTGCGCTATCCGGACTTGTCGCCGATTTTCTATCCGGCGCAGCGCATGCAGCGCGCCGCGCGCGATCTGCTCGGCATCGATGCCGAAGCCAAGGACCGCCGGCCCTGGCTGCGCCACGCCGCCTGGCAGGAGGGCGATTACCCGCTGCGGCGCGATGCCGCCGCGGACAATGTGTTCGAACCGGGCGGCGCCGAATATGCCTTTGTCAGCGTGAGCGGCGACGGCGTGCATGAGATTCCGGTCGGGCCGGTGCATGCGGGAACCATCGAACCGGGTCATTTCCGCTTTTCCATCGTGGGCGAGAAAGTGCTGCGCCTGGAGGAGCACCTGGGCTACACGCACAAGGGCGTGGACAAGCGCTTCCAGGGCATGGCGCTGGCCGAGGGCGCGCAGCTCGCCGGCCGCGTCAGCGGCGACAGCACCGTCGCCTATGCCTGGGCCTATTGCATGGCGGCCGAGAGCATCGCCGGCATCGTGCCGCCGGCGCGCGCGCTGCTGCTGCGCGCGCTGCTGCTCGAGCGCGAGCGCATCGCGAACCACCTCGGCGATCTGGGCTATCTGGGCAACGACGGCGGGCTCGCCTTCGGCCTGGCGCAGTTCATGCGCCTGAAAGAGGACGCGCTGCGCCTGAACGCGAAGCTGTTCGGCCATCGCTATCTCATGGACTGCATCGTTCCCGGCGGCGTCGCCTGCGACCTCGCCACGGCCGGCGCGGCGGCGATCGGCGCCGAGTGCGACGTGCTCGAGCGCGAAGTGCGCCTGCTCAAGGACATTTATGATGATCACCCCGGATTGCAGGACCGCTTTCTGACCTGCGGCAGGCTCACCGCCAGCACGGCGAGCAAGCTCGGCGTGATCGGACTTGCCGGGCGCGCCAGCAGCCAGGCCTGGGACCTGCGCGCGCAAGCGCAGCCCGCGCCCTACGACGCGCTCGAGGTGCGCATGCGCACGCACAAGAACGGCGATGTCGCGGCGCGCGCGATCCTGCGCTTCGAGGAAATATTCGAATCGCTGCGGCTCGTGCGCAGCATCCTCGGTCGCATTGCGCCGGGCGAGATCAGGGCGGCGCTGCCAGCGATTCCCGCCGGCCGGATCGGGCTGGGTTGGGTGGAGGGCTGGCGCGGCGAGACCGTGCTCGCGCTGGAATCGGGCGCGGACGGCGCGATCCGCAGCTGCCACGCGCACGACCCGTCGTGGCAGAACTGGCCGGCGCTCGCATTCGCCGTGATCAACAACATCGTTCCCGACTTTCCGCTGATCAACAAATCGTTCAACCTGTCGTACTCCGGATGTGATTTGTAATTATGTACGCAGACTTGACCACTGCCGCATGCCACCTGAGAACTTGCGCGCTGCGCGCGCCAACCGCGTTTTCCGCGCGGATGAAAAGCACATCCGCGCGGAAAACACGGTTATGGATTAAAGCGAAAGCGGTATGGGGTGGCTGTTATATAAGATCGCCGATTGCGCACGGATGTGCTTTTCATCCGTGCGCAATTGACGATCCGCGCGGACGGTTTTTTGTCCGCGCAACATGGTAACTCAGCAACGACAGGGGCAGTGATTTAAGTTGCCGCGTATAGAAAGAAGGGCCTTTCACATACCATGTACCAGCTGCTGAAACAGATCATCAGCGTCGGCATCAAGACCGAGGCGCCGCCGCAGGCCGACGAGGCGCTGCGCATGGTGGCGCAGCAGCTGCAGCAGGAGATCCTGGGCGCCTTCGCCGGCTCGCTCGCGATCCGCCATGTGGACGCGGGCTCCTGCAACGGCTGCGAACTCGAGATCCACATGCTCAACAATCCCTATTACAACATCGAGGGACTGGGCATCAAGTTTGTCGCCAGCCCGCGCCACGCCGACCTGCTGCTGGTGACCGGTCCGGTGGCGCGCAACATGGAAGTCGCGCTCAAGCGCACCTACGACGCCATGCCTGCGCCCAAGCTGGTGGTGGCGGTCGGCGATTGCGGCTGCAGCGGCGGCATATTCGGCGAGAGCTACGCCAGCTGCGGCCGCGTGGGCAACGTGATCGCCGTGGACGTCGCCGTGCCCGGCTGCCCGCCCACGCCGACCGCGCTGATGCAGGGCATACTCACCGCAATCAGCCCCGGCAGCCGCGAGCGCGCCTGAGCGGAGCATGGCCGTGCCGACGCTGCCGCTGGCCTTCATCGGCTGGTTCTTCGCGATTACCTCCTTCGCCGCGCTGACCATCGGCATCGTGCTGCTGCAGCAGTTGTTCCGCAGCGGCAAGATCCCGCCCGAGTACCTGCAATCGCGCATCGTCGGCGACTTCGCCTTGCTCCTGGTCTGGGCGATCGGACTCGCGTCGGCGTTCGCTTTGCTCAACGGCTACGCCTGGGCACGCACCGGCCTCGAGTATTTCTGCTGGGTGCTGCTCGCGCTGACGCTGCTCTCGGGCGCCACGCGCCTCATCGCCCACGGCCGGCAGGGAGAAGGCGCTCGGGTGACACCGCGCAGCTGGGTTCTCGCCATCGCGGGCGTATTGCTGGTCGCATTGCCGCTGATCGTGCTGTGCGTGGTCACCCTCCACAGCCTGCGCAGCGTACCGTAGCCCTATACGCGGAAATCCTCCCGGCGCGGGCGCAACGGCAGCGCCAGCCGCTGCTCGCGCTCGTTCAATTGCCTCGGCGATGCGAGTGGCTTTCGCTGCGCCAACGCGCAGCGGCCGCGTCTGTGTATTGCGGTAATGCCCGCTTTCGGATATAAACAGCGCAGCCGCGGCGCCACAGTCGCGGCCGTCTAATGACAACAAATACAAGCTTGATCATGCACACAAAACACGCCTCTTTTTCCGGCAGGATGCTGATGATCGGTTTCGGCGCCGTCGGGCAAGGCTCGTTGCCGCTCATCCTGCGCCACATCGACATGCGGCCGGAGCAGATCGCGATCGTGACCGCGAACGAATTCGGCAAGGACATCGCCGCCGCGTACGGCGTGCGCTTTCGCGTCGAACCTTTGACGCGCGACAACTACGCCGCGATACTCGCGCGCGAGCTCGGTTCCGGCGATTTCCTCGTGAATGCCTCCTTCGACGTATCCAGCGTGGCCCTCATCGAGTGGTGCCAGCAGCACGGCGTGCTCTACATCGACGCCTGCATCGAGCCCTGGCCCGGCGGCCACACCGACACCTCGACGCCCGCCAGCCGCCGCTCGAACTACGCCTATCGCGAGGCCGCGCTGGCGCTGCGCGGAAAATTGCCTGCCGGACCGACCTGCATCCTGATGCACGGCGCCAACCCCGGCCTGGTGTCGCATCTGGTCAAGCAGGCGCTGCTCAAGCTCGCTGCCGACCTCGGCGTCGACGCCGGCAGCCCGCGCAGCCGCGAGCAATGGGGGCGGCTCGCGGCGCGGCTCGAGGTGAAGGTCATACACGTGTCCGAACGCGACCACCAGATCAGCCAGGTGCGCAAGCGCAACGGCGAATTCGTCAATACCTGGTCGAGCGAAGCGTTTTGCGGCGAATCGCTGCAGCCGGCCGAACTCGGCTGGGGCACGCACGAGCGCAACTGGCCCGCGGACGGGCGCGAATACGGCTTCGGCTGCGGCGCGGCGATCTACCTCGACCGCCCCGGCGTGGCCACGCGCGTGCGCTCCTGGGCGCCCAAGGAGGGCGCGTTTCACGGCTGGCTGATTTCGCACGGCGAGGCGATATCGATCCCCGATTACCTCAGCGTGCGCGAGAACGGCAAAGTCATTTACCGGCCGACCTGCCACTACGCCTATCACCCCTGCGACGACGCCGTGCTGTCGCTGCAGGAGTTCGCCGGCAACGGCTGGCGCTTCCCCCCGCGGCAGCGCCTGCTGCGCGACGAAATCGACTCGGGCTTCGACGAACTCGGCGTGCTGCTGATGGGCCACAAGAAGGGCGCCTACTGGTACGGCTCGCAGCTCGGCATCGAGGAGACGCGCAGGCTTTGTCCCTACAACAACGCCACCAGCCTGCAGGTGAACGCCCCCTACGTGGCGGCCATCATCTGGGCACTGAGAAATCCCCAGGCCGGCATCGTCGAGCCCGATGAACTCGATTACCGGGCGATCCTCGAGCTCTGCATGCCTTATCTGGGCGAACTGGTCGGCGCCTATACCGACTGGACGCCGCTCGCCGACCGCGACGGCCTGTACCCGGATGACATCGATGCCTCCGATCCTTGGCAGTTCCGCAATTTCCGGGTTACTTAGAACCCGTTGCATTCAGCGTCGCCGGAAAAATCGAACTCCCGCGCCCCGCCCATTGTATATACCTTGACATATGCAATAGCCAGCTTATACTGACACCTTGCGCTGGACAGGAGCACATCATGGATCGTACCGCCAGAATTTTTCTCAACAACCGCAGCCAGGCTGTCCGCTTGCCCAAGGACTTTCAGTTCGACGTGGAGGAGGTATTCATTCGCAAGCAGGGCAGCGAGGTGGTGCTGTCGCCGCGTCCGCCCAACTGGAATGCCTACCTGGCAGGCGGTCCGGTGGCTCCCGCTGATTTCATGGCCGGGGTTGAGGACTTGCCGGTTCAGGAGCCGGATTTCTGATGGCGCGGTATATTCTGGATACCGATATCTGCTCGTACATCATGAAGCGGTCCCATCCGGCCCTGCTGGATCGGATTCGCTCGGTACCCATCCCGGATCAGGCCGTATCCGTTGTGACCGTGGCGGAACTGCTGTACGGCGCGAAGCTGTCGGCCCGGCCAAAGCAGGCGCGTGCCGCGTTCGATGCATTCATCCGGCATCTGGAAATTATCGAATGGTCGGCGGACGCTGCCGAACACTATGCGGACATCCGGGCAAACCTCAAACTTCGCGGTGAAATGATAGGCGCCAACGATCTATTGATTGCGGCTCACGCGCGCAGCCTCAAAGCTGTTCTGGCGACGAACAATGTGCGCGAGTTCTGCCGGGTCAAGGGATTGAAAGTGGAGAACTGGTCGGTGTAAGCCCATGGATGCTTGGCGCTCATGGCACGCAAGCGGGCTCAGGACAAGAGTTTATTCAAGCCGTTCAACAGTTCCCTTACGTTGCGAGGATCGCCTGTCCCCGACAGCTCGGCATCCAGCCTCGCCTCAGGGGTCCGTTGGCACAAGGATTGCTACGGAAAGGCATCCACGTGATCGCTTGCGTACGTTCGAAGCCGATATTCTCCGGCGCGCGATCGATGTGAGGCGGGAGGGGCCGCAACCTGGCCGGCGGGAACTTTTCTTGGAAGCGAGAACCGCCGGATCGATCTACTGGGACGAATCATGAGTTCCGAGTTCAGAATCCTCAAGCAAATAGGTGCTCGCACTGGCGATCTGGACGAAGCGCGCAGGTGACTACGCCTTTTCCTCCAAAATCCGAAACGATCTTACTATGGGATTGGTAAATGTCATGACTTTCGTCGATCTCCCGATCAGGAGGAAATTCCTGATATTTTCCGGCGGGGTGCTCTTTTGGTTTGTCGTGATGTTCCTGATTACGATAGCGGCACTGGTCAACGTGAACGACCAGTCCGGAATAATCGTCAATACGCTGATGCGCGAGGACCGGATTGCGCAGAAGATGGTGAAAGACCTGCAAACCCTCAACGTGGACGTTGCCGAACTGGTGAAAGCCGAGGACGTTGCGAGCGTGATGCGCATGATCGAGATCTCCAAAGCCCGGCTGGAGGCGGTCAATTCCTTGCTCTCGACCATTAATCCCGGAGCCAGCGCCGAGGACCATTCCCCTGGCACCGGGAAACCCGTCGCAATCTCCGCAACCGCTCCTGCTGTGGAACGCCTGGTGGGCGAAGACTATGTCAAGAACTATGTCGAACAGATGTCCCCGCTGCTCGCCGGGGTGACGCGGCAATTTGGTGAACTTGCCCAGCTGAAGCTGGCGCAGCGGATCGCGCCTCACAAAGAGAACGCCTCGCTGGAACAAGAATTGCGCGAACTGCAACAGTCGATTTCACGCTCGATCGCGGCGTCCAACGGCTTGTCGGGCACAGTCGAAACACTGATCGCGACGGCCGCTCACGAAATCAAGACGGTGATTGCTTACGCAGTCGTGGCCGCCGTTTGCACGCTGCTGCTTGCCGCCGTTCTCCAGGTGCTGTTCACCAGGTGGATCGCGAATTCGATCGCGAACCCGGTGAGTTCCATCATCGACCAGATTCACGCCCTGGGGAAAGGGGAAGCGGAACTCGGCAACAAGATTTCAATCACCTCCAAGGACGACATCGGGACGCTGTCCGCGGAATTCAACGGCTTGATGGAATCGATCCACAAGATGACGATGTTCAAGAAAGTCATCGAGGAGGACGACAGTCTCGAGGACGTCTATTCCCGGCTGGGGAAGATATTTCAGGAGGTCGGCATCGGCGAGTACATGATCTACGAGGTCCCGATCGGCCAAAACAAATTGAAGCCCGTGTATCCGCTCGTGATGTCCAACGAGGAAATATCCTGCGACGCGGACATTCTCGACAATTGCGACTTGTGCAAGGCGAAGAAGACCGGTCACATGATTTCATCGATCGCCTATCCGCAGATGTGCAAGATGTTCCTGCCGCAGCAGGAAAAGGAGCACGTGTGCATACCCATGATCGTCGGCGGCAATGCCGGCGGAGTGGTGCAGTTCGTGTTCGACAAGCCCGGACCCGACGGCGTTCGCGCGATACAGCGCAAGGTGTTCGAGGCCAGCCAGTACGTCAAGGAATCCCAGTCGGTCATAGAAGCCAAGCGCTTGATGAGCACCGTGCGGGAATCCGCGCTGAACGACGCTCTCACCGGGCTGAAAAACCGCAGGTTCCTGCAGGAGTACACGGAAAACCTCGTGGCGGGCGCCTTGCGCAGGGGCAAGAGCACCGGTCTCATCATGTGCGACCTGGATTACTTCAAGCAGGTCAACGACACGCATGGACATAGCGCCGGCGATGAGATTCTCAAGGAAACCGCGAACATCATAAAGAAGAGCATAAGGGACGCCGATATCCTGATCAGATTCGGCGGTGAAGAGTTTCTCGCGGTATTGCTCGATATCAAGGAAGGCGGCTCGGTCGCTATTGCCGAGAAAATCCGGCAGAACATGGAGCAGGCGAAGTTCAAAGTCAAGGATGGCATCCTGCGGAAAACCATCAGCCTCGGCATAAGCGAATTTCCGCTGGACACGAATTTGTTCTGGCAAGCGATAAAGTTTGCGGACGTTGCGCTTTATAAAGCCAAGGAAGGCGGCAGAAACAAGGCGGTCAGGTTTACCAAGGACATGTGGGTCGACGAGCGATTCTGAATCCGCATGCCCGAAAAAGCTTGTCCCCCAAACCGGACGAGCCGGAGACACCCTGCTTGTTTCCGCATTGTCCGGTTTAGAAAAAATCATGCCTACACCCGCCCATCCCTTGCTGCTTGGTTTGTTGCAAACCGCCATCGCCCAGCACAACAGCGGCAATCTGAAGGATGCGGAACGGTACTACCACGAGGCGCTCAGGCTCGACCCCGGCAATCCGGATGCCCTGCACCTCCTGGGGCTGGCCTGCCACCAGAGCGGCCGGCATGCCGAGGCAGTGGAATATATCGGGCGTGCCATACGCGCCAACAGCAAAGTGGCCCTCTTCCACAACAACATGGGGGAAGCCTGCCGCGCCCTGGGGCGCATAGAGGAGGCCGCGCGCCATTATCGCCACGCGCTCAAGCTTAATCCCCGCCTGCCGGACACCTTGAATAACCTGGGGTTGCTGCATCAGCAAAAGGGTGCCCATGAACGGGCTGCCCGCTATTACCGCGAAGCGCTTGCCGCCGCCCCCGGTTTCGCCCCGGCCTTGCTCAACCTGGGCTGTTGCCAGTACGAGGCGGGCGCGTATTCGGACGCAGCGAAAACGCTGGCGCAAGCCGCTGCGGCTAACCCCGTCAATACCGATGCCCGGCGGATGCTCGCCGATGCTTTGCGCGAGGCCGGGCGCCTGGATGAAGCCCTGTCCATTTACGACCGCCTGTTGGCTGAAAATCCGGGTCTCGCCGCCGCCTGGGTGAACCGGGGACAGGCGCTGGGAAAAGCCCGCCGCTTCCAGGAAGCGCTGGCTTGTTTCCAGAGGGGGCTGGAACTGGTTCCCGGCAATCCCAGGGTGCTCAACAACATCGGCGTGGCCCTGCAAGCCCTCGACCGGTGCGAGGAAGCCCAGGATTATCTGCGCCGCGCGCTGGAACTCGACCCTTCCGGCATCGAGACCCGCATCAACCTGGGCGCCGCACTGAGAGAAGCGGGTGCCGTGGCGGAAGCGGCGGCGTGGCTGGAACAGGTCTGCGGCTCTGCGCCCGCGAGCGGCGAAGCCCGCTTTGCCCTGGCCTTTGTCTTGTTGCTGCAAGGGGATTACGCGCGTGGCTGGGAGATGATGGAAGGGCGCGCCACCTCGCGCCAGCGCGACCTCTGGGTGTTTGGCCGCCATTATGGCGCCCCCTTGTGGGACAGCGCTCCCCTGGCAGGGAAAACCCTTCTTGTCTGCGCCGAACAAGGGGCGGGGGACGTCATCCAGTTTGTCCGCTTTCTGCCCCTGCTGGCGGGGCGTGCGGGGCAGGTCGTGCTGGAAACGCCGGAGGATCTGCTGCCGCTATTGAAGGGCTTTCCCGCCGTGACACTGGTGGCCCGCGGCGCCAAGCTGCCCAGGTACCATGCTTATGTTCCCCTGCTGTCCTTGCCGCGCTTGCTGGAAATCGACGGGAAGAATTGCGCGCCCGTCATTCCCTATTTGCATCCCGATCCGGAAAAGGCGGCGGCGTGGCGGGCGCGTTTGAACAAGGTTGCGGAGCTCAAGGTGGGGCTATGCTGGGCCGGGTCGCGGCGCCATGCCAACGACCACAAGCGTTCCGTGCCTGCGGCCTTGCTGGAAACCCTGTCCCCTCTGGCGGGCGTGGCGTATTACAGCCTGCAGAAAGAGAAGGAGGGGTTGCCCCCGCTCCCGAATTTTCATGATTACTCGGATCAACTCCACGACTTTACCGACACCGCCGCGCTGATCGACGCCCTGGATCTGGTGGTGACGGTGGATACCGCCATCGCCCATCTGGCCGGGGCAATGGGCAAGCCTGTCTGGGTGCTGCTGCCCTTCGCGCCCGATTGGCGCTGGTTGCTGGAGCGGGACGATAGTCCCTGGTACCCCACTGCACGGCTCTTCCGCCAACCGGTGCCCGGTGCGTGGGGCGACGTGTTGTTGCGGCTGCGCGCGGAGCTGGGCGCGCTTGCGGGTGGCGCGAATGCATACCCTGCCATGCAGCCTGCAGCCGTTTCCCCCCAGCAGCTTGGTGAAATCGCCAAGCCCGAAGGTTTCAACAAGCTGAAGTTTTGCCGCCACGGTCTCATGTTGTTTAATCGCCATGATCGCTACGTGGGGCGCGCCCTCGATCTCTACGGCGAATTTTCGGAAGGAGAAGTGGCGCTGTTCCAACGCCTGCTTTTTCCCGGGGATATCGCCCTGGACGTGGGCGCCAATCTGGGCGCGCATACCGTGCCGATGGCGCGGCGGGTGGGTCGCCGGGGCCGAATTTATGCCTTCGAGCCGCAGCGCATGATGTTCCAGACCTTGTGCGCCAATTTGTCCCTGAACGACCTCATCAACGTCGAAGCGCGCCAGGCAGGCTTGGGCGCAGAGGTGGGCGTGGCGAGGGTGGCGGACCTGAGCCCATGGCTGAGGGAGAATTTTGGCGGCGTATCCCTGGGTGTAGGGCCGGCCGAAGCGCCGGTGGAAACCGTGGACAACCTCGGGCTTGAGCGCTGCCGTCTGATCAAGATCGACGTGGAAGGCATGGAGCGAGAAGTGCTCCTGGGCGCACGGGGAACGCTCGCCCGATTAAGGCCTTTCCTTTATGTGGAGTGCGATCGGCGCGAAAAATCGGCCGATCTTATTGGTCTTTTAATGGAGCTGGGCTACCGCTTGTGGTGGCACCTGCCGCCCCTCTACAATCCGGAAAACTACGCGGGGAACAAGGAGAACGTATTCGGCGGGCTGGTTTCCGGCAACCTCCTGTGCGCGCCGGCGGGCAGCGGCTTCGAGTGCGATTTCCAGCCTGTGGCGGGGCCGGAGGATTGGCCGATATAGAGAGTCGGCCAGACGGGTTTCGAGCGCGTCGATACTCTCGAGGACGCGGTTGTGAAAGGATTTCTCGCGCAGCCGGCGTCAACGCGCTCACCCCACGAGTTTATGCAAACCGTCCAACAATTCCCTTACGTTGCGCGGGTCGCATGCCCCCGACAGCTCGGCATCCAGCCTCGCCATGTGTTCCCGGATCGCGGCGAGGCGGCGCCGCTCGCGCGCCCTCTGGGTCGCGGCCAGATCGAGCAAGCGGTGCCGCCCGCTCATTGCCGGATCGGCGGAAAAATCCAGCCTGCCGGTCTTGCCGACCAAGGCCATGAAACTGCGCAGCAGGAAATCGATATGGCCGCGCCAGATGCCGTCGGCAACCAGTAGGGCTATTACATTCACCAATATGAAAATGCCCAGCAGGAAAGGCGTTTCCTGCATGAGCTGGTTCAATAGGGGCGCCACCTTGACCAGGTGCACGCGGTACAGGTTTTCCTCGATGATCTGGCTCAAGCGCCAGTGCATTAGCCAGACCATCCCCGCGACCAGCCCCGCTTCGAGGATGACCAAGGCCGCCAGCAGCCACTGCTGCAGGCTCTTGTCCACATAGTAAATTGCGCGCCGGTGGACGGCGGCGCGTTGCGGCAGCGGCGTCATAGGTCGTGGCACTCAAAGCACAAGGCGGAGCCTCGATTGGAAATAACGAGCTTGCCATGCTCCTTCCTGTAAGCCTGATGACAGGACACGCAACTAATCTTGCCATCGGGCAACAGGATCTTTTTCGATAGCCTGTTCTCAGGGTGAAAACCGCCGGACTTCAACGACTCGCGATAACGCTTGCCGATGGGATGGTTGGCCGAACCGCTCGCGTGACGCAGGATGCCGTCCCGGCCCACGCTGACACCGGCGGCATCGGCTTGGCCACCGTGGCAGCCCATGCATTGCAGGGAATAGGGGTCGAGTTCGACGTTCCCCAGTTTGATTCCCGCAGTCAAGTGTCCCGATTGTTCGATCGAGCCTCCCTGGTCTTTCATGTTGTTGAAGAAGATGACGTCATGACAGGCTAGGCACATTTTCTTGCCGCGTTTGCCACCGCGCGGCAAACCGGGCTCCGTACCATGGATCCGATGGCAGGTGCTGCAGGTCAAGTCCCCTTTCCAATCCGGCGGATACTCCCCCGGCAACGCGGCCTTCGGCACAAAACCGCTGGGGTGACTCAGGCGCAGCGCATCCGGATGACATCGGCCGCATAGCGCCTCCTGCGAAGCCACCAGCTTGGACGCTTGCTCCGGCCTCACTTCCTTGCCCGACAAATGGCAGGTGTCGCAGTCGATTCCGCTCAGATGGGGTTTGCCGCCGATAGCGGCGTAAACCACTGCCACCGCCCAGAACAGGGCCGCACCGCCGCCGGCGGCGACCATCCGTCTATAGCTGGACACGGCGCTCGACGTCCTGCAAACGGGCGACAGTTTGTCGCAAAGACACCGCATCGAATTCCGCGCCCGCCTGCAACGCCCGCTCGGTCTGCGCCAGTGCCTGTCTCAAGTCGCTGAAATGCCGATGCAGCGCGCCCATGCTCGCCTCGAACTCCTTCCACTCGCGCTGCAACTGATCGGTCCGGCGAATGGCGACCGGTTCAGCAGGCCCGTGGTCGATTTCCATTTCCAGGTTCTGCGCAAACCGGTACAGGGGTCCGGCAATGCGAAAACTGCTGTAGAGCGCAATCGCCCAAGTGACGACGCCCGCAAATGCAAGCAGCGCCAGCCCGAATACGAGCAGGGCCGGTCCCAGATTCTGGCCGGCGAGACTGCGCAGGCCGATGATCTGACCGTAGCTGTCCCCCCCTTGGTCCGCGAGCAGAAACAACAGCGATAGCAGACCCGCGCAAGCAAGCGCGCTGACGCTCAGCGCGATCTTCGCCACCATCTTGAGATGAAAAAGCAGCGGCGTTTCGGCGCGCTGGCTATTCCTGCTATTGGGAAAGAGGTCCAAGATATGAGAGATTCCGCGGTGTTCGTGGCGACCAGCTTCGCCTTTATAAACGCTCGCAGGCGTCGGCGTCAAATCGATCGATTCCATTTTCGGGAGAAATGCGAGCGCGAAAGCGCACGCCGACAGCGCGCAATATCGAGCGAGTCATTCGGTTTCGAGCCGTTTCCTGAACCTGGGGAAAACTGGCACGAAGCATGCTGATAGTTGGTTCATGGCTCCCGAAACTCAAAGCGCGGAATCGGTTTTGCCATCCGCTCGCCGCTTGCCCGCTTCAGGTCGCGCTCGAAACAAAGCCCTGGCCTCGCGTTGGCCTATCCTTGGCCTATCACTTGCGACGAATAGAGGCGCGGCCCATAGTGCTGGGTTATTTGGGGTAGCCGTTGGCATGTTTCATACCGCGCGCCCGCTGTTTTGGCCGATGCTCATCCTGCTGCTTGCGGCCTGTTCCATAGCTCCGCAGCAGGACGCCAGAACCTTCAAGGACCCCTTGATCTGGCCGCAGCCGCCGGATCGACCCCGTTTTGCCTACGAAACCGTGCTGCGTTCGCCCGCGGATATCGTCGTCGAATCCGGGCAGGATCGCCTGCGGCGGCAACTGACGGGCATGGCGGTGTCCGACCGGCCGGTATTCGAGAAACCCGCCGCCATCGTGGCCCGCAAAGGGCGCATTTACGTTGCCGACATCGATACGCATTCGATCGTTGTGTTCGACGTGCCCCGCCGCAGACTGTACCGCTTCGGTTTGCGGGAATCCGGCGAGCTGCTCAAACCGTCGGGGCTCGCGCTGGACGCGGAGATGAACGTTTATGTGGCTGACGTCAAGCTGCGCCGGGTGCTGGTGTACGACAGCCTCGGGCTGTTCCTGCGGGCGGTGGGCGGCCCGGAAGACTTGGTGCGGCCGACCGGCGTGGCGGTGAGCCGCGATGGCGAACGTATATACGCCATCGACCGCTCGGATGGCGAGAGCGACAACCCCCGTGTGCTCGTCTACGACGGGGCGGGGAAAAAACTGAAGGTTATCGGCGGTCCCGGCAGCGGCGAGGGCCAGTTCAACATTCCGCTGCAAGGCGCGGTCGCCCCGGACGGCACGCTTTACGTGCTCGACTCAGGCAACTTCCGCGTCCAGGCCTTCGATCGCGACGGCAAGTTCTTGCGCGCCTTCGGCCGCCCCGGCACGAGCCTCGGCAATCTGGCGCGGCCGCGCGGCATCGCCGTCGACGACGAGGGAAACATTTACGTCACCGACGCCAGTTTCAATAACTTTCAGATTTTCAATGCCGACGGACAGTTGTTGTTGACCATCGGACAGCCTGGCCACGACAGCAAGCCGGGGCGCTATGGCTTGTTGAACGGCATCGCCGTGGATGAAACCGGGCGCGTGTATGTGGTGGATCAGTTGTTCAACAAGGTGGAAGTATTCCGGCGCTTGAGCGACAGCGAGGGGCAGCGGATGCTGCAGCGGGCCGAACGGTGAGGCCCGGGCTTTAAGGACTTCAGCCTTGAAAAATTATTACGTGGACATGCTGTTCTGCTATGATCCGAGCGATCATCCTGAGAAATCATTAGCGAGATATACATCCCTATGAATATCTTGAAAATCATTTCGACGGCGGTTTTGCTCATCCTGGGGTCGGGTCATGCCTACGCTGACGTCGATTTGCCTACAAAATTCTCGAACCAGGGCAGCATCGGCAATACGCGCCATAACCTGACCCAGCGTCAGGCATCCGGCGGCGGTCCCAACGGGGTGAACATGGACCCGTACCGCAACGACTACGTAGAGGTCTGCGTCTACTGCCACACGCCGCATGGCGCGGCCACGACGGTGAGTTTGCCGCTGTGGAACCGCACCATGAAGGCGACCAGCTATACGACCTACAGCCAGCTCGGCACCACCAGCCTGACGCAGCCGGTTTCGCAGCCGGGGATCAACTCCTTGTCCTGCCTGTCCTGCCACGACGGCCAGACGGCGGTCGATTCGATCATCAACATGCCCGGTTCGGGGCGGTATCTGGCCAGCCAGGAAGCATCGCAGAACGATGCCTTCCTCAATGCATGGACCAATACACGGGGTCCGGACGCCGGGGTGCATGGGAAATTGAGCCTCGGCGAGTGCCTGTCTTGCCACAACCCCGCCGCAGGGTTTGTTGGCGCTGGCGCCCCCGATTTTACTATTGCCGACATTGGCACCGACCTGCGCAACGATCACCCGGTCGGGATTGTCTTTCCGCCGTCCAGCGGCCCGGGTACCGACTTCAACACGCCGGCGGGGGTAAAAGGCACGACCCGTTATTTCGACTCGAATGGCAACGGCAATATGGATAGCGGCGATGTGCGCATATACGACACGGCAGGCGCGGTGAAAGTGGAGTGCGCTTCCTGTCACGATCCGCATGGAGTGCCTTCGGCTGGCCCCGGGACCACGTTCAAACCGACGTTTTTGCGGGTGACCAATACCGGTAGCGCGCTATGCCTCACTTGCCATATCAAGTAAAGCCGGGGACGGGGTGGACCTTTGGACATAATCGAGAAACAAAGATGACGCAGCGGCCTTTTGCATTTTCGGTGATTAGCCTGCTGATGCTCGCCGCCGCCCTGGTCTTGGGCGGCTGCGTGTCGGTACCGGAATCCCGGGTAGCGGCGCAGGTAATTCCCGTATTCCCGCCCCCTCCCGACGAGCCCAGGTTCATCTACGAACGCTCGCTCTACAGCAGCGCGGATATAAAGCCGAAGGATTCGGCCACCGACAGGTTCAGGCGCATGGCCACGGGGGAGCAGACGCAGGGCGAAGGGCTTTCAAAACCCTACGGCATTGCGGTGCGCCACGGGCGCGTCTACGTGAGCGATTCGGCAAGCCACGCGGTAATGGTGTTCGACATTCCTGCCAAGCGCTTTTTCACGATCGGCGAAGAGGAGCCTGGCCAGTTGATGATTCCCCTCGGTCTGGACGTGGACCAACAGGGCAATCTCTATGTGGTCGATGGCTCCGCCAAGCAGGTCATGGTGTACGACAAGGAGGGAAAATTCCTGCGCGCCATCGGCAGCCCCAGCTGGTTTCACCGGCCCTCGGGCGTCGCCGTCGATGCCGACGGGCGCCGCGTGTACGTGGTGGACACCGGGGGCGTCCTCGAGAAAGTGGAGCATCGTGTCCGGGTGTTCGACGCGCAAACCGGCAAGCATCTGTTCGACTTCGGCAAGCGCGGCACCGGGCCGGGCGAATTCAATTTGCCGGTGGATGCGGCGGTCGCCCCGGACGGTTCGGTATATGTCGTCGACGGCGGCAATTTCCGCGTGCAAAAATTCCGCGCTGACGGCACGCCGGTCAGCCTATTCGGCGCTATCGGCCGCCAGGGGGGGCAGTTTTCCCGTCCCAAGGAACTCACCGTGGACAAGGCCGGGAACGTCTATGTAGTGGACGCCGCTTTCGGCAATTTCCAGATCTTCTCGCCCCAGGGGCAGTTGCTGCTGGCCGTGGGCGGCCGCTCGGAAACGGATGGGCCGGCCAAATACATGCTTCCTTCCGGCATCGCGGTGGATGACGATGGCCGGGTTTATGTGGCGGACCAGTATTTCCGCAAGGTGGACATCTATCGTCCCGCCGCCCTTGCTGTGGGCGATGGCTATATCGGCAAGAAGGCGCTGGACAGGAAAGCGGCGCCCGAACCGGGCAAGCGCGCCATTCTTGAACCGGCGAAATCCCAATGAACCTGTGCGCGGACGCCTCCATTCCCTGGCGAAAACGGGGAGCGGCAACCCGTTTCCCACAATTGGAAAATGGGATTGTAATAAATTCGCAATTGTGGCAAGCAGGTTTTCGGCGCCGATAAATGTTATCGGCAAAACAGTACCTTACCTGTTTTGGCACGATACATGCTCTTGGTTAGGGCGTAAGTATTAAGTTGGCAGTCAAAGGTAGCCGCAACGTATTTTTTATCTGAAGAAGGGGATTCATGCCATGAAAACTTTATTTGTTGAACGCACAATGGCGCGCAAGATCGGCGCCGCTCTGGCCGGTGCGGCAACGCTCATGACCGCCGGCATGCTGATGGACGGGACTGCGATAGCCGTCGGCATTGCCGACACCAAGCACAACCTCAGCAGCCCCGCCGGCTCTGGCGCAACCGCCACATTCGCCCCCACCACCGGCACCGGCGAGCTTTGCGTGTTTTGCCATACGCCGCACGGTTCCGACACCAGCGCCGTCGTGCCGCTGTGGAACCGCAAAATGGCGGCCCCCACCACGTACACCACCTACAACAGCCTGGGCACCACCAGCCTGGATGGCGCAACCGCACCGGTCGGTTCGGTATCGCTGGCCTGCCTTTCCTGCCATGATGGCACAGTGGCGATGAACGTCATGATCAACGCGCCCGGATCGGGTGGTTATAATCCGGCCGGTGCTGCCTGGGCAGGCACCTGGACCGGGACGGGCCAGACTACCGGCCTGCTTGGTTCCGCCACGAGCATAACCCGGATCGGTCAAGATTTGAGGAACGACCATCCGATCGGCATTCAATACGGCGGCGGCATGCCGGCGGGCGGCGCCTATACGACAGCCGACATTGCCGATGGCGCGCTGAAAGATCCTGATTTTAAAGGCCCGAAATACGCAAGTTTGAATGGTCAGCCGACATGGTGGGTGGATACCGGCGGCGCCGGCCGGCAGAAGACCGACCTGATGCTCTACACGCGTACCGGCTCCGCCTCGGTCAATCCGGATGGAACAGCCGGCCCGGTCCTCACCGGTGCGCAAGCTTTCGTCGAGTGCGCCTCCTGCCACGATCCGCACACCAGCGCCCAGGCGACTTTCCTGCGTGTGGCCAACGCCGGCAGCGCATTATGCCTGTCTTGCCATATCAAGTAAGAAGGAGGTAGCACCAACACCGGACGGCCCACCCGTCCGGGAAACAGGCGGGCCGGACAGAGTATTTCGTCCGGCCCTGTGTTTTTGCGCCCGGCGTGCGATCCTGAAACCGGCTCTCGCCGCACACATTCATCAACCGACAGGTCAAGAGGTGACCCCCACGTGAAGCCGCAGCGACTCAGCAATGTCTATCTAGCGCTCCTGGCGCTG
>JAJZPQ010000052.1 GCA_021811085.1 Pseudomonadota bacterium
CCGTCCTCGAGCCGCGCCTGGTTGTCGTTGTAGTGCAGCACGCAGGCATTGGCGCCGCCGGCGACGATGGGCCAGTAGGCCGGGAACTGGGCGCCGTGGCGGCGGAACTCGTACAGCAGCTCGGCCTCGATTTCGTATTCCATCCTGCCGGGGCGCGTCGCGCGCATCGCGCGCTCATGCGCCCCGGCCGAGATGCCCGCGGCGCGGCGCATCAGCGCGAGTTCGTCTGCGTCCTTGATCAGGCGCATTTCGTCCAGAGCGGCGCGCACGTCGTGGATGCTCTGCGGCGCGCTGACGCCGGTGCGGTTCTGCGCGCGCACTTGATTCAGCCAGCGCAGGATACGCGCGTCCCAGTCCGCGTCCACGCCTGCCGCGTAATGCAGTGCAGGTTGGTTTGCCATCAGCGTCGGCATTTTCTCGTCGAGCGCGGCTATGGCATAGGCTGCGTCGACGCCGAAAGCTTCCCGCGCCGCATCCGGCCCGTAGCGGAATCCGTCCCAGATCTCGCGTTCCAGATTTTTTTCGCGGCAGAACAGCAGGCTTTGCGGCTGCGCGCCGGCGATGAGCACCAGTACCGCCTCGGGCTCCTGGAAGCCGCACAGATAATAGAAATAGCTGTCGTAGCGATACGGATACTCGCTGTCGCGATTGCGCACGCGTTCTGGCGCGGTGGGCACGATCGCGATGCCGCTTTGCATTTGCGCGAGCAGCGCGGCGCGGCGACGGGAAAATATTGTGGTGTCGGTCATGTGGGCTGGCTCAAGAATCGTCCCGGGATGGCACGGATTGAATCAATTGTACCGTCTGAATCCGGGCGCTGTTCGCACATCGATTCGACTCAAGCAGCGCGGCCGCGCAGCTCGGCATCCAGCGCCTGCAGGCGCTCGGCGGTGCCGATGTCCTGCCAACGGCCGCGGAAATGCTCGCCCGACACGCGTCCGTCCGCCATCGCCTTGCGCAGCAGGGGGGCCAGCGGCAGCTTGGCGCCGGGTGCAATGCCGCCGAACAGACGCGGCGCATATACGCCGATGCCGCTGAACGTGAGCAGCGGTTCGCCGGTTTCGCGCACCTGCGCCGCCGCGAGGGCAAAGTCTCCGCGCGGATGCTGCGGCGGATTGTCCACCAGCACCAGATGCGCGAGCTGGTCCCGCAGGTCGAGGCGGGCGAGTGCGGCAAAATCGTAGTCGCAGTAGATGTCGGCGTTGGTCACCAGGAACGGCGCGGCGCCGAGCAGCGGCAGGGCGCGCGCGATGCCGCCCGCGGTCTCGAGCGCTTCGCGCTCGGGCGAGTAGCGAATCGAAAGGCCGAAGCGCGCGCCGTCGCCCAGCGCGGCCTCGATCTGCTCGCCGAGGTAGGCGTGATTGATCACGATTTCGCCGAAGCCGGCCCGCGCCAGCTTCTCCAGCTGCCATACGATCAGCGCTTTGCCGCCGGCGCACAGCAGCGCCTTCGGCATCGCGTCGGTGAGCGGGCGCATGCGCACGCCGCGCCCGGCGGCAAGAATCATCGCTTTCATCGCTCACCCCGGACGGCCAGATGGTTCTCGATCGCGTCGAACAACTGCGCCAGCGGAGCCAGCGCCCGGTAGCGCGCGCTGACCGCGCGCACGTAGCCGAGAAAGCGCGGCGCGTCCTCGATATAGCCGGGCTTGTGGTCGCGATGCCGGATGCGCGCAAAAATGCCCAGCACCTTCAGGTGGCGCTGCAGGCCCATCCACTCGAGGTCGCGGTAAAAGTCGCCGAAGTCGGTGCCGACCGGGAGCCCGGCGCGGCGCGCCTTGTCCCAGTAGCGCACGATCCAGTCGAGCGCGCGCTCCTCTTCCCAGCTGATGAAGGCATCGCGCAGAAGCGATGCGAGGTCGTAGCTGACCGGCCCGTATGCCGCGTCCTGGAAGTCGAGTATGCCGGGGTTGGGCGTCGACAGCATGAGGTTGCGCGGCATGTAATCGCGATGCACGTAGACCGCGGGCTGCGCCAGATTGCTCGCCAGAATCAGCGCGAACATGTGCTCCAGCTGCGCGCGCTGCTGCGGCGCGAGCGCGAGCTCCAGGTGCCGCGCCAGATACCATTCCGGAAACAAGTCGAGTTCGCGCCGCAGCAAGGCCGCATCATAGGGCGGGAGCACGCCCGGCCGGCTCGCGAGCTGCCACGCGATGAGCGCGTCGGTGGCGTCGCCGAACAGCGCGTCGGCATTGGCGTCGTCCTCGCGCAGCGCAGCCAGATAGGTGGTGTTGCCGAGGTCGGTGAGCAGCAAAAAACCCTGCTGCAGGTCCTGCGCCAGCACCTCGGGTGCGTTGAGTCCGGCCTGGCGCAGCAGCTGCGCGATGCGAATGAAAGGCCCGCAATCCTCGTGCTGCGGCGGCGCATCCATCACCACGTAAGTCTCGCCGCGGTCGGGCAGGCTCACGCGGAAATAGCGGCGGAAGCTGGCATCGGCGGAGGCCGGTTCGATCGTCCATTTTTCCGCGGGAAAAAGTCGGCTGAGCCAGGTCTGTAACGCGAGTGTCCGCTGCAAAATGCGTTCCGATTGCCATTAATGCGAAAGTGTGCGATTTTAGCATCCAAAAAACAGCCCCTCTCCTTCATCCACCGTGAAGTCGCCGATGCGCCAGTTAGCGCCCGTTTTGGCCTTGCTTTTCTGCGCTGCGGCAGCGCAGGCGCAGGCGCCGCGGCTCAAGCCACCCGTAACCAAGGCTCCTGGCACTGGAGCGCCTATCAGCATCAGCGCCGACCGGATCGAAGGCCACGCCAACCGGGAAGCCAGCGCCAGCGGCAACGCCGAACTGCGCCAGGAGGATGTCAGCATCAAGGCCGATCGCTTGAGCTACATCTACGCCACCGACGAGGTGCAAGCGAGCGGCGGGGTGCGCCTGTCGCGCGCTGGCGATCACTTGGACGGCACCGGCTTGCGCCTGCGCGTGCGCGATAACATCGGCCAGTTCGACCACGCCGAATATGAATTTATGCGGCCCAGTCGCGGCGGATTCGGGCCGGTCACGACGCGCGGCGCAGCGGACGTGATCAAGTTCGAAGGCAAGGACAAGTACCAGCTGAAGAATGCGACCCTGACGACCTGCAAGCCCGGCAACAACGACTGGTACATGCAAGTCGGTGAACTCGACGTGGACATGACGCGCAACCTAGGCGTCGCGCGCCGGGGCAGTCTGGTGTTCAAAGGCATGCCTATTTTCTACGTGCCATGGGTGGATTTTTCGCTGAACGACGAGCGCAAGACCGGTTTCCTTCCGCCCACCATCGGCTCCAGCGGCAAGAGCGGGATCGAAGTCAGCGCGCCGTTCTACCTCAATCTCGCGCCCAACCGGGATCTCACCATCACGCCGCGCGAACTTTCCAAGCGCGGCTTGCAGCTGGGGGGGCAGTTTCGCTATCTCGACCGCCGCTACGATGGCGACGCGCGCTTCGAGGAAATGTCCAACGACAGGGTGCGTAATATCAGCCGCTATGCCCTCACCATCCAGCACAATCAGAGATTCAGCAGCAATCTCACCGGTTATCTCAACATCAACAAGGTTTCCGACGACAATTATTTCCGCGACCTGTCCAGCCGCATCAACGTCACGTCGCAGACTACGCTGCCGCGCGACGGCATCCTCACCTATACCGGCGGCTGGTGGATCGCGTCTGCGCGCGCGCAGCGTTTCCAGACCCTGCAGGATCCGGCCAATCCGGTCGTCGAGCCCTACGGCCGGGTGCCGCAGCTCACGCTGAACGCGGCACGGCAGTACGTGGGCGGGGCCGACTTGGCGCTGGCGAGCGAATTCGTCAAGTTCGATCATCCGACCAGCGTCATCGGCGACCGCCTCACGTTCTACCCCAGCGCGAGCCTGCCGCTGATCCTGCCCGGCGCCTACCTCACGCCCAAGCTGGGTTTTCATGACACCAGCTACAGCCTGGAGCGCAACCCGCTCGGCACTCCGCAAACCATCCATCGGTCGCTGCCCATCGCCAGCGTGGACAGCGGTCTGACGTTCGAGCGGGATACCAGTTTCAACGGACAGAAGTTCCGCCAGACGCTGGAACCGCGCGTGTATTACCTGTATGTGCCTTACCGCGACCAAAGCAAGATCCCGCTGTTCGACACCGGACTGGCCGATTTCAATTACGCGCAAATCTTTTCCGAGAACATTTTCAATGGCGGCGACCGCATCGCCGACGCCAACCAGCTGACGCTCGCCGCGACCACGCGCATGTTGTCGCCGGCCAGCGGCCGGGAGGTGCTCAAGGCGACGCTGGGCCAGCGCTACTATTTCCGCGACCAGCAGGTGACCCTGAACGACAACGTCACGCCGACGCGCAGCGGCAGAACTTCGGATTTCCTCGCCGCGTTGAGCGGACAGATAGCGCAACACTGGTCCCTCGACAGCGCGCTGCAATACAATCCGCAGCGCAAATTTGTCGATCGTTTGGGCGTGGGCGTGCGTTTTCAGCCTGAGATCGCGAAGGTGCTCAACCTTGGCTACCGCTTTACCCGGGGGACGCTGAACCAGACCGACATCTCGGCGCAATGGCCGCTCGGCCACGGCTGGTACGGGGTGGGCCGCTACAACTATTCCATGCGCGACAACCGCCTGGTCGAAGGCCTGGGCGGATTCGAATATAATGGCGGCTGCTGGATCGGCCGCGTTGTGTTGCAGCGTTTTGCGGCGGCGACCGGGAATTTCACCAGCGCGGTGTTCGTGCAGCTGGAATTGAACGGATTCTCGCGCATCGGGTCGAATCCGCTGGAGACGTTAAAGCGCAGCATCCCCGGCTACGGCCGTCTCAACCAGACACGTCCCGAGTCGCAACCTTTCGATTTTTACGAGTAGACAATACATGCGCTTCTCAATTTTCGCGTGGCTTGCCGCCACGGTGCTGGCCCTTAGCGCCGGCAGTGCGCCGGCGCAGACTGCGGCGTCCAACCGCGTGGCGCTGGTGGACCGTATCGTCGCCGTGGTCAATAGCGAGGTGATCACCAGCGCCGAGGTGGCCGAACGGGTGAAAACGGTGATGCAGCAGCTGCGCCAGCAGGGGACGCAACTGCCTGCGGCCGACCTGCTGCAGAAGCAGGTGCTCGAGCGCATGATCATGGACAGGCTGCAGCTGCAGCTGGCGAAGGAGACGGGGCTGCGCGTGGACGATCTGCAGCTGGACCGCACGGTCGCGCGCGTTGCCGAGCGCAACAAGATGTCGCTGACGCAGTTTCGCCAGGCGCTGGAGCGCGACGGCATTCAGTTTGACAAGTTCCGCGAGGAGATGCGCAACGAGATTCTGCTGTCGCGGCTGCGCGAGCGCGAGGTGGACAACCGCATCGTGGTCACCGACAACGAGGTCGACTATTATCTCAGCCAGCAAGCCAAATCCCCTGCGGTCGCGACCGAATTCAATCTGAGCCACATCATGCTGCGGCTGCCCGAGCAGGCGAGCCCCGAGGAAGTGAACCGGCAGCGCGCCCGCGCCGAGCAGGTGCTGGAGCAACTGCGTCAAGGCGCCGATTTTTCCAAACTGGCGGTCGGCTTTTCCGACGCGCCGGACGCCCTGCAGGGCGGGGCCATGGGCTGGCGCTCGCGCGACCGATTGCCGGATCTGTACACCAAGGTGCTCGATGGGCTGAAGCCGGGCGAGGTCAGCGGCATTATCCGCAGTCCGGCGGGCTTCCACCTGATCAAACTGATCGACCGGCGCGGCGGCGACCAGCCGGCCACGGTCGAGCAGACGCATGTGCGGCACATCCTGGTGAAGACCAGCGAGATCGTGTCCGAAGCCGACGCCAAGCGCAAGCTCAACAATCTGCGCGAACGCATACTCGCCGGCGCCGATTTCGGCGAGTTGGCCAAGCTCAATTCCGACGATTCGTCCTCGAGCAAGGGCGGCGATCTGGGCTGGGTCTATCCCGGCGATACGGTGCCCGAATTCGAGCAGGTGATGAACAGCCTCAAGGTGGGGCAGGTGAGCGAGCCTTTCGCATCGCCGTTCGGCTGGCACTTGGTGCAGGTGCTGGGGCGGCGCGAGGCCGCCGTCTCCGGCGAGCGCAAGCGGCAGGAGGCACGGCTGATACTGCGCGAACGCAAGGCCGACGAAGCCTACCAGGAGTGGCTGCGCCAGCTGCGCGACCGTGCCTTCGTGGAATATCGCTCGGACGATAACTGATCCGGTGCAAAGCACCTGATCCACCCAGCATGCAACGGCTCCCTGTGATCGCGGTGACCTCCGGCGAGCCCGCCGGCATCGGGCCGGATATCTGCCTCGCCCTGACGGCGCAGCAACTGCCTTGCCGCGCGGTGATTCTCGCCGATCGCACGCTGCTCGCGGAGCGCGCCGCGCAGCTCGGCCTGAATCCGCGACTGCGCGAATTCGACCCGGCGCGCCCGCCCTCCGCCGGTGAGCTGGAAGTGCTGCACCTGCCGCTCGTCGTGCCCGTGTGCGCAGGCAGGCTGGATCCGGCCAACAGCGCCTATGTGCTCGCTCTGCTTCGCCGCGCGGTTGCCGGCTGCAGCGACGGTACATTTGATGCGATGGTGACCGCGCCGGTGCACAAAGGCGTGATCAACGACGCGGGAGTCCCGTTTACCGGGCATACGGAATATCTGGCGGCGCTGACTTCCACGCCGCGGGTGGTGATGATGCTCGTCGGCGGTGGATTGCGCGTCGCGCTTGCGACCACGCACCTGGCGCTGGCCGATGTTCCGGCTGCGATTACGCGCGCGAGCCTGGAGCAGACGCTGCGTATTCTGCACCGGGCGCTGCAGCAGCGTTTCGGCATGGCCGAACCGCGCATCCTGGTCGCCGGGCTCAATCCGCACAGCGGTGAGGGCGGCCACCTCGGAGGCGAAGAAATCGAGCTCATTTCCCCGGTGCTGGAGCGGCTGCGTCAAGCGGGGATGCATCTGGCGGGGCCGTTGCCCGCCGATACGCTGTTCACGCCGCAGGTGCTGGCGCGCGGCGATTGCGTGCTCGCGATGTACCACGACCAGGGACTGCCGGTGCTGAAGTATGCGAGCTTCGGCAAGGGCGTCAACGTCACGCTTGGTCTGCCTCTCGTGCGTACCTCGGTCGACCATGGCACGGCACTGGAACTGGCGGGCAGCGGCGCGGCCGACCCCGGCAGTCTGGTCGCAGCGATTGAGACGGCGCTGGAAATGGTGCAGGCACGATGAGTGGAAGTGCGCGCTGCGCGCGCCAACCGTGTTTTATGCGCGGATGAAGAACGTATCCGCGCATAAAACACGGTTATTGTTAAGACCAGGACGGCGGGGGGTCTTATACAAGATCGTCGATTGCGCGCGGATGGATTTTCATCCGTGCGCCATCGACGATCCGCGCGGACGGTTTTCCGTCCGCGCCAAACAGCGCGTCTTCAGATGAAACACGTCCCGCGCAAGCGCTTTGGTCAGCACTTTCTGACCGACCAGGCGGTCATCGCCGACATCGTCGCCGCCATCCGGCCGCAGGCGGACGATGCGATGGTGGAGATCGGCCCTGGACTGGGGGCGCTTACCACGCCGCTCGCCGCGGTGCTGCGCCGGCTGGACGTGATCGAGATCGACCGCGATATCATCGCGCGCCTGCGCCTGGCCTATCCGGCCGAGCGCCTGTCGGTGCACGCCGGCGATGTGCTCGAATTCGATTTTTCGGTGCTGCCGTGCGATCTGCGCGTGGTCGGCAACCTGCCCTACAATATTTCCACCCCGCTGCTGTTTCACCTCGCGCGTTATGCCGGGCGCATACGCGACATGCATTTCATGCTGCAGAAAGAAGTGGTCGAACGCATGGTGGCAGCTCCGGGGGGCAGCGACTACGGCCGCCTGTCGGTGATGCTGCAATATCGCTTCGACATGGAATTGCTGCTCGAGGTCCCGCCTGAGGCGTTCTCGCCGCCGCCGAAGGTCGAGTCCGCGGTAGTGCGCATGTGTCCGCGCCCGCAGGCGCAGCTTGCGGCGGCAAGCGAAGCCGGACTGGCGCAGGTGGTGCGGCGCGCGTTCGCGCAGCGGCGCAAGACTTTGCGCAATTCCCTTGCCGGGCTGCTCGAAGCGCAGGACTATGCCGCACTAGCGATCGCGCCCGGCCTGCGCGCGGAGAACCTCGCGGTGGCCGATTTTGTCGCAATCAGCAACTACCTGGAAAAAAAGGACAAATTGACGGAGTCCTGATATTCACAAACGAGCCTGCGGCTGGCACAATAGACCCCCTCGATGAATCGAGTACGCGCCTGTTTGGGATTGGCTGAAACAACTGGGTGTTTTGCAACGCACGCTAAGCTTTTACGCCGGAGAATTGAATGGGCCTGCTAGACGACCTGAAAAAACAGGCAGACATGGTGAAGAGCCAGCAGCTTTCACAGCAGACGATGCTGGAGGAAAGCATCAAGCTGGTCGAGGCCAAGATGCACCAGACCTTCCTCTACCTCAATGATCTGCTGAAGCAGCTGGCGGTGCTGAGGCCGACCAATCCGACGGTGTATTCGATTCCCGGCGTCGGCGACTTCCAGAACCTCGGGTTTGCGGAGTCGTTCATCAACTACCGCAAGAAGAAGATCGGCGACAAGGACTACTACGATTTCATCACCATGTTCATCCGCTGGGATTCGCCCAGCAACCTGACGGTCGAGCGCGACATGCCCGCGGCGATCCAGAAAGTGACCGACGTGCTGTGGAGCTTCGGCCTCAAATTCACCGAAGAGAAAATCAAGAAACCGGGTGGCGGCTTCGAAAAGATGAAGTTCACCGTGCCGAGCAAGGTCACCTGCGACATTACCATCACGGCGGACCACGACAACGCGCGCCTAGTGGTGAAGGGCAAGCACTTTTTCCGCCTGGGTGCGGACGAGCTGCGCATTCCGGCGGACGACATCAACGAGGCCATGCTGGAAGAGTTCGCCAAGATGCTGATCGGCCAGCCCAGCGCGCTGCGCAAATATCGCGTCGCGGCGTTGTAGTCCCACCGATATAGGACCGCCCGCGCCACGGAGGGGGTGGGGCTCCTCCGCCCCACCGGGCCCTCGCGCTGGCTGCTTAAAACCTCATGCCTCCGATGCGCCGCAACGCCGGATCCGCTTGCTGACCTTCTGCGGCGCTCGTGCGCTCCGGCTGATGGCGCTGAAGCGCCTTATTTGCGCTCGATCAGCTCGATCTTGTAGCCGTCCGGGTCCTGTACGAAGGCGATAACGGTGGTGCCGCCTTTGACCGGTCCGGCTTCGCGGCTGACGATGCCGCCCTTGGCCTTGACCGTTTCGCAGGCTTTGTAGGCATCGGGCACTTCGATCGCCAGATGCCCGAACGCGTTGCCCATGTCGTACTTGTCCACGCCGTGGTTATAGGTGAGTTCGATCACGGACTGCGTGTCCTCGGAGCCGTAACCGACGAAGGCGAGCGAGTATTTCTGCTCCGGCCGGTCGGTGGTGCGCAGCAGCTTCATGCCCATGACCTCGGTGTAGAACTTCACCGAACGTTCCATGTTGCCCACGCGCAGCATCGTATGCAGCATTCTCATGTTCATGTCTCCTATAAGATCGGCAGTCGGTGATTGCAATGGCGCAATTCGATCCGCGCCTGTTTGTAATCCGGATAGAGACCGCCTACCACGGTCCAGAAGCGGGCGGAGTGATTCATTTCGCGCAGATGCGCAAGTTCGTGCGCGACGACGTAGTCGACCAGGTGCAAGGGCAGATGGATCAGGCGCCAATTGAGGCGCACGTGTCCGTCCTCGCGGCACAGTCCCCACTGCGTGCGTGCGCTGGAGAGGGAGAGCCTCGGCGTAGGCACGCCCAGGCGTGCGGCGTACAGCGTCAGGCGCTCGCCCAGCCGCGCGCGCGCCTGCTCCTTGATCCAGGCGATGGCGCGCTTTCTCAGCGCAGCCGGCTCGGGGCGGGGTACGAGGCCGATGCCCAGGCGTCCGTTTTCCAGGCTGATGCCGCGCTCACCCGGAACGAGCGCAATGGTCACAGACGTACCCAGCAGCGCCAGCGAGGAACCGTCGCTCCAGTCCACCACCGGCGGCTTGGGCGCGGCGCGCCACTCGGACAGCTTTTTCAGCACCCAGCGCGCCTTTTCCCGGAGGAAGGCTTCCACCTCGGCGATGGGCGCATGGTTGGGTGCGGCCACGCGCAGGCCGTCGTCATCGATCATGATGCCGATCGAGCGGCGGCGGGCGCGGCGAAAGCGGTAGCCCACGATCTCGCTGCCGAGCTGGATGTAGCGCAGCGTGCCCGCCGGCAGGGTCACCGGCGCGATTGCGAGCGGCAGTTCAAGCTGCATGCGTCTGCTCCGCGCGCACCAGGATTTCCACCTGGCCCTCGATCCAGTCTTCGACTTTGCGCATCAGTTCTTCCGGCGTGTAGCCGGTGCTGTCTATGGGCTCGCCTATCACCACCGTTACCTTGCCCGGACGCTTGAGGAACGAGTTGCGCGGCCACAGCAGCCCGGCATTGTGCGCGACCGGCAGCACGCGCGCGCCGTTCTGCACCGCGATATAGGCGCCGCCGAGCTTGTATTTGCCGCGCTTGCCGACGGCGATGCGCGTGCCTTCGGGGAAGATCATGATATTGAAACCCTGCATAAAGCGTTCCTTGCCTATCTCGACCATGCGCCGCATCGCGTTCTTGCGGTCGGCGCGGTTGATGAAAATAGGATTGAACAGCGCCAGCCCCCAGCCGAGGAAGGGCAGCCACATGAGTTCGCGCTTCATCACATATACGTGCGGCGGAAAAATCTCGGAAAAGGCAAGCGTCTCCCAGGCGGAGGAATGCTTGGACAGGATGACCACCGGTTCGGTGGGAATATTCTCGCGCCCGCGCACTTCGTAACGGATGCCGAGTACATAGATCGCGAGCCAGGCGGCTAGCCGCGGCCAGCCGGCGATGATCTTCCAGCGCGGCATGCGCGGCAGCCAGGCCACGCACATCACCATGACCCAGTAGGGTACGACGATGACGACCAGAAGCAGATAGTAGATGGACGCGCGCAGGAAGTTCATGCGGTGAGCGCCGCGGCGGCAGCGGCCAGATCCTTGTGAATCTCGGTGCCCGCGGGCACGCCGCCCGCGGCGAGCGTCTTTTCGCCCTTGCCCGTGAGTACCAGCACCGGCCGGGCGCCGGCTGCACTCGCCGCCTGCAGGTCGCGCAGCGAGTCGCCGATCGCGGGTACGCCCGCGAGCGCGAGTTTGAAGCGCTCGGCGATTTCCAGCAGCATGCCCGGCTTGGGCTTGCGGCAGGCGCAGCCCGCGTCCTGCGCGTGCGGGCAGAAAAACACCGCATCGATGCGCCCGCCGAGCTGGTTTACCGCCTTGTGCATCTTGTCGTGCATGGCGTTGAGCGTGGCCATATCGAACAGGCCGCGTTCCAGTCCGGATTGGTTTGTAGCTACCACGACGCGAAAGCCCGCCTGCGTCAGGCGCGCGATCGCCTCCAGGCTGCCGGGGATAGGCGTCCACTCCGCCGGGCTCTTGATGTACTGGTCGCTGTCGAGGTTGATCACGCCGTCGCGGTCGAGCACAACGAGCTTCATAAAGCGAGTTGTCCAGTTGCGAGTTTCATGGAGCGAGTTGTCCTTGGGCAGTGTTCGCGTGAACGACGGTCATGCGGCGAGCTTGGAGATGTCCGCGACTCGGTTCATCTCGTCGCGCAGATCCTGTAGAAGCGCAAGACGGTTCTTGCGCAGACCTTCATCGTCGACCATCACCATGACTGATTCAAAAAATGCGTCAACCGGCGCTTTCAGTATCGCGAATGCTTTTAGGTAGCCGGTGTAGTCGCCCGCCTCGAATAAAGGCATTGCCTTTTGCGAGGCATTGCGCAGCGCATCGAACAGACTGCGTTCCGCCGGGTCTTTCATTTCCTGCGCCTGAGCCTTGCCGAACGATTCACCTTTCGCTGCGGCCTGTTTCAGAATGTTGGCGACGCGCTTGTTCGCGGCGGCAAGGCTCTCCGCTTCGGGCAGGCCTGCAAAGGTGCGCACGGCCGCAAGTTGGTGCGGGACTTGATCAAGCCGCGTCGGATGCAGGCAAAGCACGGCTTCAATCTCATTCGCGGTATAGCCGGCCTCGCGCAGGTAGCTGCGCAAACGTTCACGCACGAAGATTTCGAGATCTGTATGTGCATCGCCAACCATGCCGCGTGGAAAAACGGAAAATGCTTCATTGACGAGATCGAAAAGGGACACGCGCAATCCGGCTTCAACAAGGATTCGAATTACGCCGAGGGCGTGGCGTCTGAGTGCGAATGGGTCCTTATCTCCGGTCGGTTGCTGACCAATACCGAACATGCCTGCGAGAGTTTCCAGCTTGTCCGCCAGGGCAAGGGTCAGTGCCACTTCGCCCTGCGGCAGCGCATCGCCGGCAAAACGCGGACGGTAGTGTTGTTCAATAGCAGTGGCCACGACGGCTGGCTCACCGTCCGCAAGTGCGTAATAGCGTCCCATGGTGCCCTGCAACTCCGGAAACTCGCCTACCATATGGGTGACGAGGTCGGCCTTGCCTAGCCAAGCCGCACGTTCCGCGAGTACTGCATCGGCGCCGATTTTCCTGGCTATCTTTCCTGCCAGCAACTGTACGCGTTCCGTGCGCTCCAGTTGGCTGCCGAGCTTGTTGTGATAGACCACGCGCGCGAGTTGCGGCACCCGCTCCTCCAGCCGCTGCTTGCGGTCCTGGTTGTAGAAAAAACGCGCATCCTCCAGGCGCGGTCCCACGACGCGCTGGTTGCCTTCGACGACGTTCGTCGGGTCGGCCAGGCGCATATTGCTGACGATCAGGAATTTGTTGGTCAACGTCCCGGCGCCGTCGAACAGCGGGAAATACTTCTGATTCTGCCGCATGGTGAGGATCAGGCATTCCTGCGGTACTTGCAGAAAATCGGATTCGAACTCCCCGACATAAACGCTAGGCTGCTCGACCAGGGCTGTCACTTCGTCGAGCAGCGGCGCGACATCGGGTTCCGGGCCGAGCGAGGCGCCGAGTTCGGCCGCCTTGGCGCTTAACTGGTGCGCAGTCTCCTCACGGCGCGCGTCGAACGCGGCGATCACCTTCCCATGTGCTTCGAGCGCCTGCTCATACGCATCGGCGGTTGCAATGGGAATATCCTTGACGCCCTGGAAGCGATGGCCGTGCGTAATGCGGTCCGCTTTCAAGCCGAGAATCGAAACGTCGACGATGTCGCTGCCATAGAGCGCGACCAGGCCGTGCGCCGGGCGCACGAACTGCACCGTGGTCGCGCCGTCTTTGAGCTGGTAGCTCATCGTCTTCGGAATCGGCAGCTTGGCGATCGCTTCCTCCAGCGCGAGCTGCAGGCCGGCGGCGAGCGTGAGCCCGGGGATCGTCTGCGTGAGAAAGGCGTATTCGGCATCGCCTTCGAGCTTGCGCTCGATCTGCTCCGCTTTGGCGCCTTCCTTCTCCAGGCGTTTGAGGAGCGCCGCGCTCGGCTTGCCGTCTGCGCCGAACGCGACTTTGGACGGCATCAACTTCTTCGCTTCGGTCCGGTCTGCAGCTTTCGGCCGCACATCCTTGATCAGTACCGCGAGCCTGCGCGGCGTGGCGAAGATCGATGTGTCGTCCGCGACGTGGCCTTTCAGCTGCGCGCGTATCAGCACGTCGCGCAGCCGGAATCCGAACGCCTCGCCCAAATGCTTCAGCGCTTTCGGCGGCAGCTCCTCGGTGAACAGCTCCACCAGCAGGGACGGGTTCATGCCGCCGCCTCTCGCTTTTCGAGGTCAGCCTTCAGCGCGGCGACATCGATGCCCAGACGCTGCAGCTCGCCCGGTGGGCACATCGGGAAATTCTGGCGCAGGCGGGAATCGAAATACGACTGCGACACGCTGCGCGCAAGATTGCGGATGCGGCCGATATAGGCGGCGCGCTCGGTCACCGATATGGCGCCGCGCGCGTCGAGCAGGTTGAACGCGTGCGCGGCCTTGAGCACCATTTCGTAGGCGGGCAGCGCGAGTTGCGCCTGCATCAGGCGCCTGGCTTCGGATTCGTAGTCGCCGAAGTGGGCGAACAGCATCTCGGTATTGGACTGTTCGAAGTTGTAGGTCGATTGCTCGACCTCGTTCTGGTGGTAGACGTCGCGGTAAGTCACGCCCGGCGTCCATACCAGGTCGAACACGTTCTTCACGTCCTGCAGGTACATGGCCAGGCGTTCGATGCCGTAGGTGATTTCGCCCGTGATCGGTTTGCAGTTGATGCCCCCTACCTGCTGGAAGTAGGTGAACTGCGTCACTTCCATGCCGTTCAGCCACACTTCCCAGCCCAGGCCCCAGGCGCCCAGTGTCGGATTCTCCCAGTCGTCCTCGACGAAGCGGATGTCGTGCGCCTTCGGATCGATGCCCAGCGCTTCGAGCGAACCGATGTAGAGCTCGAGGATGTCCGGCGGCGAGGGCTTGAGCACCACCTGGTACTGATAATAGTGCTGCAGCCGGTTGGGATTGTCGCCGTAGCGGCCGTCCTTGGGACGGCGCGAAGGCTGCACGTAGGCGGCGCGCCATGGCTCCGGCCCGAGCGCGCGCAGGAACGTGGCGGTGTGCGAAGTGCCGGCGCCTACTTCCATGTCGTAGGGCTGCAATAGCGCGCAACCCTGCCGGTCCCAATAGGACTGCAGCTTGAGAATGAGTTGTTGAAAGGTGGGCACGGTCGCGCGCTGCTCGGAAAGCAGGAATTTTACAGGCTTTCTGCAGGTCTAGAAACGGAAAACGCAGAGGAGAATCTCATAGCCGCGGCGAGCCTCGCCTGGCTGCGCGCCGAAATGATATAAAGCGGCATGCGATTCAGCCACCTGATCCAGATCAACGATCCGCTCAATCCGCTGATCGATTCCCTATCGCGCAAGCAGCTGTGGCGCGGCCTGGTGTTGCGCGCCGAGAATCCCTTGCTGTTCGTCATGGCGCTGGACCGGTTCGAGATCGTCGAGCGAGGGGAGAAGGAGCTGGTGCGCGTGCTGCATTTCGGCAGCGTGCGCTTGCGCGATCGCGTCAGCTTCAGTCCGATGCGGCAGGTGCGTTACGAAGTCGAGGCTGCCGGCGATACGCCCGCGGCTTCGCTGGTCATGACCATCGAGGAACCCGAGCCCGAGCAGCTGTTCGTGCGTTTCGATTACGAGACCCTGCCCGGCGATGCTGCGGCGTCCATGGACGAGTTCTACAGCAGCTTTGCCAAACAGGCCTACCTGGAGGCCGATATCGACACCATCAGCACCATACGCCGGTTGGCGCAGGAGCCGGGCGGGCTCGCCTGAGCACGCTTCGCAAAGGCGCGCGCTCAGGCCGCGTATTTCACCGCCCGGTTGCGGCCCTGTTCCTTCGCCAGGTACATGGCGCGGTCGGCGCGGCCCTGTATCGTGTCTATGCTGCGGCCGTCGTCGGGGTAGCTCGCCAGGCCGATGCTGACGCTGGTGTCGATGCGCTTGCCTTCGAACTCCAGCGGGGTGGTCGCCACCGCCTTGATGATGCGCTGCGCCACTTCCAGCGCGCGGGCCGCCGGCGCCTCCGGCAGCAGCGCCACGAATTCGTCTCCGCCATAGCGCGCGAGCACGTCAGTGTGGCGCAGTTCGGTCTCGATGCACTTTGCCACGAGTTTGAGCAGCTGATTCCCGGCCTCGTGACCATGGACGTCATTGACAGCCTTTAGGTTGTCCGAGTCGATCATGAGCAGGCTCGCGGGACGATTGTAGCGCACCGCCTGATTGAACAGGCGGTCGGCGACGATGGCGAAGCCGCGCATGTTGTAGACCGCGGTGAGATCGTCCGTCTCCGAGAGCAGGCGCGCGCGGTTCAAGCCGAAACGGATGTCGGCGGAAAACATGGTGGTGATATAGGCGACGAGCAGCATCGGCGCAAGCTGCGCCACCAGGCCGCCGACATAGGCGAGCGACAGTATCTCGCCCGAGGGAGAGTTTCCCCCGAGAAGCATGAAACAGGCCGTGATCAGCGCCATTTCGAACATGGTGGTGAGCTTGCCGAGCGCGAGCGCGCTGGTGATGATCACGAGCAGATAGGCGTTGACCAGGGGACTCGCGAGCTTGCCCGTGTACCACAGCACCCAGGTGATGAAGATCACCATCGCAAAGCTTTCGATGGCGATTTTCCAGCGCGACTCGGTTTTGTAGAAGTTGGTGTAGCGAAAGCTGAGGACGAACGCGGCGTAGAAGAACAGCCCCGCGGAAATCGCCGCCTGGTCCTGGGCCAGCGGACCTTCGAACACCTGAAACAGCAGCACGAGGATCAGCAGCAGCCACTCGATCTCGCCGACGGTGCGCGTAATGCCGCGCAGCTCCTCCTGCTCCACGCTCAATATTTCAACGGGCGTTGCGTGCACAGCTTCCTCTCAGTCGCGAACGCGCCGCTATTCCTGGCGGCGACATTATAATTATAGCGCGGCCGCTTATTGGTTACCCTTCTCCTCGCGCCAGATATCCAGCTTTTCCTGCACCACGCGGTCGGAATAGATAAATAGCACTGCGTCGCTGGATGCGGCGTGCTCGTGCGCGACCCAACTCGGGACTACAAAAATGTCGTGCGGGCCCCAATCGAAGCTTTCCGCGCCGATCTTGCTCCTGCCGCTGCCCTCGACCACGGTGAACACGGCGCTGTCGGTGGAGCGGTAGGCCGCGGTGTTGAAACCCTTGGGGATCAGCTGCATCCAGGTGGACATCGTGGGCATGGCCCAGCCGCCATTGACCGGGTTGATGTATTTCATTTTGTAGGCGTGGTGGGGGTCCGCGGCGCGAAAGCGGGCGAGCTGATCCAGCGCCTCGCGCGTGCGGCGGTAGGGGTAGTTGAATATGGGTGAAGTCTGCGAACTGTATTTCGCGTCGACCGGCAGCAGATTTTGGCCGGCTTCGGCCATGGCCGCGCCTTCCGGGCGATCCAGCGGATGGACCTTGCCCGGATAGCCCTCGCGAAAGCTCGCGCACAGCAGGTTGACGATGTGCATGTCCAGGCCGTCGAGCCAGACCATGGGCGCGTCGCTCTCGTTGCCGTGGTCGTGCCAGGTCATGGACGGGGTGATCACGAAATCCCCCGGTTCCATCATGGTGCGCTCGCCCGCGACCGCGGTGTAGGCGTTGTGTCCTTCGATAATGAAGCGCAGCGCCGAGGCCACGTGCTTGTGCGCGGGCGCGATCTCGCCCGGCAGGATGATCTGCAGGCCGGCGAACAGGCTTTGGGTGATGCGCGACTCGCCCGGCAGTCCCGGATTCTCCAGCACCATGACACGGCGCTCGGCCTCCTCGGTCGAGATCAGCTTGCACGCCTCCATCAAGTAAGGCCTGACCTCGGCGTAACGCCACAGTGCGGGGATCGCGCGCGGCGCCGGCTGTTCCGTGACCAGCCCGTGCAGCACCCGCCACAGCGGGGCCAGATTGCGGCCGCGGGCGCGCTCATAAAAATCCATGCGGCCGGGCTCGGCCGCGAGGTTGACGCTGGAAACGATGCCCGCAAGGGCGCTGGCTTCGTGGTGGACGTCGCCGTCGGATTTCATCCCTGTCTCCTGTATTTCGGCTGTCGGTTTCGCCGCGTTCCCGCCTTTTTGCGCATGATAGCCTAGCTGCGCGCCTGCGGCGATACGGCGCTCGCGCCGGGGATATTGAGCTATGATGCAACTAGCTGTGTTGAGCGGAAAAAATCATGGAAACCTATCTGGTCTGGCTCGCCGCAGGATTCGTGCTGGTCATCGCCGAACTCGTCACCGGCACGTTTTTCCTGCTGGTGCTGGGTGTTGCGGCTTTCGCCGGCTCGGCAGCGGCCTGGTTCGGCCTTGGCTTCTGGCTGGAGGCCCTGTGCGCCGCGGTGGTGGCGGTCGCCGGTGTGCTGTGGGTACGGCAGCAACGCAAGGCGCTGGCGCAGCCCGACATGGCTTCGCTCGACGTAGGCCAGGCGGTCACGCTCGATGCCTGGGTGAACCGGGAACAGGGCGCGGCGCGGGTGAAATATCGCAACACGCTATGGGATGCCGAGATCGAAGGCGAGCGCGAGCTCGACCGCGGCCAGGTGCTGTTTATCCATGCGGTAGACGGCAATACGCTCAAGGTGTCGAAGGCGAAACCTTGAGCCCGCGCATTCAAACCCCTACACAGGGAGAATAGTCATGTTCCCGAGATTCATCGCTGTCCTGATCGCCACCATCGCCATCTCGCAGTTCGAGCAGACGCGCGGATATACCATCCCGTTTTTCATCCTCGCCGTTGCGATCGTATTCGTCATCGAAGGCGTGCGCGTGGTGCCGCAGCAAAGCGCCTGGGTGGTGGAGCGCCTCGGAAAATTCCACGCGATTCTGCAGCCCGGGCTGAACGTGATCGTGCCCTTTGTCGATCGCATCGCCTACACCCATTCGCTGAAGGAAGTGCCGCTCGACGTGCCGGAGCAGGTGTGCATCAGCCGCGACAACACCCAGCTTTCCGTGGACGGCGTCATCTACTTCCAGGTGACCGATCCGCGCCTCGCCTCCTACGGCTCGTCCAATTACATCGCCGCCATCACCCAGCTCGCACAGACCGCGCTGCGCAGCGAAATCGGCAAGATGGAGCTGGACAAGACGTTCGAGAGCCGCGACGAGATGAACCGCCAGGTGGTGTCGGTGCTGGACGAAGCCGGCCGCTCCTGGGGGGTAAAGGTGCTGCGCTACGAGATCAAGAACATCACTCCGCCGGAGACCATCCTGCGGGCGATGCAGGCGCAGATCACGGCCGAGCGCGAGAAGCGTGCCCTGATCGCGAAGTCCGAAGGCCAGAAGCAGCAGGAGATCAACATTGCCGAGGGCGAGAAGCAGGCCGCGATCCTGAAATCCGAAGGCGCGAAGGCGGCGGTAATCAACAAGGCGCAGGGCGACGCGACCTCGATCCGGCTGATCGCCGAGGCGACTGCCGCCGCGGTGACCGCGGTGGCGGAGTCGCTGGCGAAGGAAGGCGGGCAGCAGGCAGCGAACCTGAAAGTCGCCGAGCAGTACGTTAACGCCTTCGCTTATCTGGCCAAGACCAACAACACGCTCATCGTCCCCGCCAATATGGGCGATATGGCGACCTTGATTACTTCGGCCATGACCATGCTCAATCGCACCAAGGCCGACCAGGCCAAGCCGGCCTGAGCCGGCACCTCAGTTCTTTTTCAGAGCGCTGGCGAGCGCCGGGCGTGCGAGCGCATGCTCGGCGCGCGCGGCGAGGCGGCCGAACAGGGAACCCAGGGCGGCCGCGGTCAGCAGCACCCACAGCGCCGCCTCCCAGTTGCCCTGGGCTGAAACGACGGCCGCGATGAGCGGCGGACCGAAGAAGGGGCCGAGCTGCGCCAGTTGCACGATCAAGCCCTGGATGCTGCTGATCTGGCTCGCATCGCGCGCGTGCAGATGCGACCCGGAGAGCACCGCTGCCGGGATGGTGCCGCCGCAGAACATGTAGACCACGCACAACAGGGCGCGCAGGGCATCGGTCAAGCCGGAAGAGAATATGCCGCAAGCGCAGGCCGCCATGAGCACGAATGCAAAGACCATGACCTGCCCGCGCGGCGCGGTGCGATGCATCAGCCAGCTGCCGAGGAGATTGCCGCAGGCATTTACGGCGACGACCAATGCGGTCAGGAGCGCAGCGGCGGTGACCGAGGCGCCGCGCTCCTGCACCAGGAACGTGGGCAGCCAGACCATGACCGCGTAAAACATCAGCGAATAGCAGCCGAAGCTGAGCCCGAGCCACCACGGCCCGGGCTGGCGCAGCGTCTGGCGCGTGGCGGCGAGCGTGCGCGTGGCGCTTTTTTGCACCGGGCCATAGGCGCCGCGCACGCGCATGAGCGTCGCGAGGCAGGCGCCGGTCAGCAGCACGATCACCAGCCAGAAGCCGCGCCAGCCGAGCGAGCCGAGCAGCAGCGGGCTCGCGAGCATGGCCAGGCTCGCGCCGAAAGGCAGGTAGGTGCTCCACAATCCCAGCGTCAGGTTGCGCTCGCGCGGCGCAGTGGCGACGGTGATCAGCGCCGGGGCCGATACCGCGATGGCGATGAGCCCGGCGCCTTCGACGATGCGCGAGGCAAACAGCATCGGCGCGCCGGTCGCGGCGGCGCCGAGCAGCCCGCCCAGCATCAGGGCGACGAGTCCGGCGGCGCAGCAGCGCAGCGCGCCGATGCGGCTGGCGAGTGCGCCGAAGAACACGGCGGTGGTGACCGCCAGCGTATTGAAGGTCGAATTGACCCAGCCGGCCGCGATCAGCGACAGGCCGAATTCCGCGCGCAGCAAGGGAATCGCCGGCGGCAGCTTGCCGACGTAGGCGGCGGCGACGATGCCGGCCGCGATCGCGGCCAACACCGCGGGCCAGTTGGTTGTGGCAGAGGTAGTCGGCAAAAGTTTTCCTGTCGCGGTTTCGTCCCGGCCTGAGGTGCTGTTTCAGCCAAGCCGGAGTATGCGATGTCAGCTGCGAAAAGTCATGGCCTGCGGTGCCTCACCCGGGCTCAGGCAGCGCGCTGTGTGCAGGCGCGGAGCGGCGTCGCGAAAGCCTATAATTGGGGCATTCCCCGCTTTCATGCATACCCATCGCTAATTCTGGAGAGCTAATCATGGCCATGATGAACGCGCAGCAGTACCGCGATAGCCTCGCAAAGCGCAAACCGCTGAAGGTCTACCTGGACGGCAAGCTGCTCGCTGAGCCGCTGGCGCATCCGTATATCAAGGCGTCGATGAACAGCGTGGCCCTCACTTACGAATTGGCGCAGGATGCCGAGCACCGGCCGCTGATGACGGCCAAATCCGCGCTCACGGGCGAGACCATCAACCGTTTCTGCCATCTGCATCAAAGCACCGAGGATCTGATCGACAAGGTGCGCATGCAGCGCCTGCTCGGACAGCGCTGCGGTACCTGTTTCCAGCGCTGCGTCGGCCTGGATGCCCTGAACGCCGTGTTCGCCACCACGTTCGACATGGATCGCAAGCTCGGCACCACTTACCACGCGCGCTTCAGGAAATTCGCGCTCGCGATGGAGCAGAACGACTGGATCGTCGATGGCGCCATGACCGACGTCAAAGGGGACCGCGGCAAGCGCCCGGCCGAGCAGCCGGACAAGGATATGTATCTGCGCGTGGTCGAGCGGCGCGCCGGCGGCGTCGTAATCCGCGGCGCCAAGGCGCATCAGACCGGAGCGGTGAATTCGCACATGGTGTTAGTCATGCCCACCGCGTCGCTGAAGGCGGACGAGAAGGACTATGCGATCACCTGCGCGCTGCCCTCGGATGCGCAAGGCATCACCTATATCTACGGCCGCCAGTCCTGCGACGAGCGCAAGCTCGGCGGCGGCGAGGCCTCGGACATGGATTCGGGCAGCCCGACTTACGGCGGCCAGGAAGCGCTGATGATTTTCGACGATGTGTTCGTCCCCAACGACATGATCTTCATGAACGGCGAGACCGAGTTCGCCGGGCTGCTGGTCGACCTGTTCGCAAGCTATCACCGGCAGAGCTATGGCGGTTGCAAGGTCGGCAACGGCGACGTCGCCATCGGCGCCGCCGCTGCGATCGCCGAATACAACGGCGTCGCCAAGGCCTCGCACATCAAGGACAAGCTGGTCGAAATGAATCATCTCAACGAAACGCTGTTCGCTTGCGGCATCGCCTGCTCGGCCAACGGCAAGAAGCTGGCGGCGGGAAATTTCTTCGTCGATGCGCTGCTGGCCAACGTATGCAAGCAGAACGTGACGCGCCTGCCCTACGAAATCGCGCGCATCCTGCAGGACATCGCCGGCGGCCTCATGGTCACGCTGCCCTCGGCCAAAGACTGGCTCAATCCGGAGACCGGGGCCAAGCTGAAGAAATACCTCGCCGGCGCCGCAGGCATGAGCACCTACGAGCGCATACGCATGCTGCGCCTGATCGAGAACCTCACCATGGGCCGCGGCGCCGTGGCCTACCTTGCCGAGTCCATGCACGGCGCGGGTTCGCCGCAGGCGCAGCGCGTGCTCATCGGCCGCCTGGCCAAGGTCGAGGAGAAGAAGGTGTACGCGAAAAGCCTCGCGCTCAACAACAGCGTCGAGACGGTGGAAAGCGCCATCCGCAGCGGACTGGGCAAACTGCGCGCGCCGAAAACCGCAGATGCCGCGGCGCCGGTGGCGGCCTGAGCCAGGTTCAACCACAAAACAGGAAAGGGACCATGTCAGATTTGAACGATCCGCGGGTGTTCTTTGCGGCCGAGCGCACGCTCCTAGCGTGGAACCGCACCTGCCTTACGCTGATGGCTTTCGGCTTCGCTGTCGAGCGCTTCGGCCTGTTTCTGCATATGATCGCCCCGGGCGGGATTACTCCGAGCGGCAGGCCAATTCCGGAAACGGGGATGTCATTCTGGATCGGCCTGATATTCATATTGCTCGGTGCATCGCTGTCGGTGCTTGCCGCGCTTCAATTCAGGGCCGTGCTCAAGACGCTGAAGCCGATCGAGATACCCGCGGGCTACTGGGTGAACATGTCCGTGATCATGAATCTTGCGGTGGCGGGATTCGGGGTCGCGCTGCTGGCGTACCTGTTCCGGCAGGGCTACTGAGCGTCGGGCGGCGCTTAGCGCTGCTGTTTCAGATAGGCGAGCAGTTCGGATAATTTGCGCCCCGCCTCGGCCTTCACCCGCTCCGGGTCCTTGCCGCTCCAGTCGTAGAAGCCCTTGCCGGTTTTGATGCCGAGGTGGCCGGCCTCGTACAGATCCTGCAGCGCGCGCCGCGGCTTGTCGCCGTGGTGAAGCACCGGCACCAGCGCGCGCTGCGCCAGCGCATGGGTGTCGAGCCCGCTGATGTCTTTTTGTTCGATCAGCCCGGTGATGCACATGCGCGGCGCGAGCATTTCGCGCGCGCAGCGGTCGATTTCCGCCGCCGTCGCCACGCCTTCGTCGATCAGGTAATAGGCTTCGTGCAGGATCGCGTGCTGCAGCCGGTTGATCAGGAGGCCGGGCAGCGCGCGCTTTAGGCGCACGAAATTCCTGCCGGCGGCCTCGAGCAGGCGCACCGCCGTATCCACTGCCGCCGGATCGGTCGCCTTAACCGGTGCAACCTCGACCATGGTGTTCACATCCGCCGGCATGAAGTAATGCATGCCGATAAAACGCTCGGGGTGCTTGAGCGGCTGCGCCAGCGCCTCGGGGTCGATGCCCGAGGTGTTGGAGGCGAGCACCGGCGCCCCGGCGTAGGCGGATTCGATTGCGGCGTAGCAGGCGAACTTCAGCTCTTTTTCCTCCGGCACCGATTCGATCACCAGCGTCGGCGCCGCGCGCGGCAGCTGGTCGAGCACGGCGACGCGGGCATCGACGCCGCTTACGTTCGCCGCGTTGCGCGAGTAGATCGCACTGGGAATGCCGGCGGCGGCAAAGCTCTTGGCGATGCCGCGGCCCATGACGCCGGAGCCGATGACCAGGACCTCAGGCGGGTTCATGGCTTAGCTCCTTTGGTTTGACCAGATATTGGCTCGCCAGTACCAGCGCCAGCAGCACCAGGCCGATGAGGTCGGTGATCCAGCCCGGTTTGATCAGAAGGAAGGCGGCAGCGACCAGCAGCACGCGTTCCCACCACAGCGTCGGACGCAGCAGGTAGCCGAACAGGCCGGCCGCAAGCAAAATGGTGCCGATGCTCGCGGTGACGAAGGAGGAAACGATGGTCTGCCAGTCGCCGATCATCAGCAGCGAAGGCTCGTAAATGAACATGAACGGCACGATGAAGCCGGCAGAGCCGATGCGCACCGCCTCCCAGCCTGCTTTCCACAGGTCGGTCTTGGCGAGGCTCGCCGCGGCGAACACCGCCAGCGCCACCGGCGGCGTGATCGCCGACAGGATCGCGAAATAGAACGCGAACATGTGCGCGGCCGGTGTGATTGCGCCGAGTTTCACCAGCGCCGGCACCAGCAGCGCCACCATGACGATATAGGCGGGGGTGGTCGGCATGCCCATGCCGAGCACGATGCCTGCGATCGCCGTCAACAGCAGCGCCAGCAGCAGCATGTTCTGCGCCAGGCCGACCACGACCTGGGTGAAGCTGATGCCCATGCCGGTGATGGTGACGCAGCCGATCACGATGCCGGCGCAGGCGCAGGCCATCGCCACCGACAGCGTATTGCGCGCGCCGTCCTCGAGCGCTTCGAGCACGGATTTCCAGTTGATGGCCGCGCGCGTGAGCTTGCGCATGAGCGCCATCGGCAGGCAAGTGAGCGTGCCGGCCAGCGCGCACAGTGGCGCGCTGTAGCCGGCAATCAGCCCGACGAAAACGATGAAAATCGGCACGAACAGGTGGCCGCGCGCGCGCATCACCGCGCCCAGGCGCGGCAATTCGGACTTGGGCACGCCGAGCAGTCCGACGCGCTTGGCTTCGAAATGCACGGCGAAAAACACCGCGAGGTAATACAGAAACGCCGGGATCGCCGCCCACAGCGTGACCTGGAAATAACTCACTCCCTGAAATTCGGCCATCACGAATGCGGCCGCGCCCATCACCGGCGGCATGATTTGCCCGCCGGTGGAGGCGACCGCCTCGACCGCCGCCGCGAACGGCGGCCGGAAGCCGGTGCGCTTCATCAGCGGAATGGTCATCGGCCCGTCCACCATCACATTCGCGACCGCGCTGCCCGATACCGTACCGAACAGGCTGGAACTGACCACCGAGACCTTGCCCGGACCGCCGGCGGTGTGGCCGGTGATCGCGAGCGCGAAGTCCATGAACAGTTTCCCGGTGCCGCTCTTTTCCATGAATGCGCCAAACAGCACGAACAGCATCACGTAGGAAGCCGAGACGCCCAGGGTGGAGCCGAATATGCCCTCGGTGGAAAGATAGAGCTGCTCCATCAGCACCGGCAACTTCACCTGGGTGAAGAACGCCGCGTAGAGCAGAAACGCGGACGCTGTGATCGGCAGCGCCCAGCCGAGTACGCGCCGCGTCGCCTCGAGCACGAGCAGCACCGCGAGCACCGCATCGATCTTGTCGACGACGGTCAGGTCGTCGATGTAGATGATGCGGTTGATGATGTAATCGTAGTTGAGGAAGATATGCAGGATGAACGCCCACGAGCCGAGCAGCAGCGCCGCATCGAGTGCGCGCCAGCCGGGTCCGCCGCCGGGTTTGAGCGGGTACAGCAGGAACACCAGCGTCAGCGCGAACAGCAGGTGGGTGCCACGGAAGATCAGCTCTTCGGGCGGGCCGAAACCGGCGACATACATGTGATACAGCGACATCGCGACGGCGATGGCCGACACGGCCCACTTGAGCAGCTTGGTTGCCGGCGGGGTGGCGGGGACTTCGTCGGATATGACGGGCAGTACTTCGGACATGTGAGTGCTCCTCTATGCGCTACCGACTGCGGACGCAAGCGCGGGGCGGCCTCGGCCGCCCCGCGACTATGCTGCGGAATCCGGAACGCGCGAGTTCAGATAGCTCCCACTTCCTTATAGAACTTGGCCGCGCCCTTGTGCAAAGGCACACCGACATCCTCGGCCATGATCTTCGGCGTCAGCCCGGCGATCGCCTTGTTCGAAGCCGACATGTCGGCGACATTGGCCGCCATCGCCTTGACCATTTTGTAGACCATGTCCTCGGGCAGATCGCAGGCGGCGATGATGTGCGTGGCGTAGCCGATCACGTCCACGTCCTTCTCCTGTTTCGGATAGGTGCCGGCCTTGATCGTAAGCTTGGAATAGCCGGGATTGATCTTCTTCATCTCGGCCAGGGTCTTGTCGTCGATGCCGATCAGTTTGACGCCGCGCGCGCTGGCCAGATCCATGACCGACGAAGCGGGCACCGTCGTTCCCAAGGTGAATACGTCGGCGTGGCCGTCCTTCACCAGATCTACTGCATCGGTATAGGAGGCAAGGAAATTAACTTTCGCCAGCGACTTGTAGCTCATGTTGTTGACTTGCAGCATGTGCTGGTTGATGATCTCCGAGGAATTCCCCTTGGGCTGGGTTACCATCACCTTGCCTTTGAGGTCGGCGACGCTGTTGATTTTTGAGTCGGCCGGCAGGACCATCTGGTAATACTGCGGGTAGAGGTTGGCGACCTGGCACACCTTGGTCACCTTGTGCGGATAAGGCGGCCGCCCCGCCAGTCCGTCCACCGTCGTGATGGTATTACCGAAACCGATTTGCGCCTTGCCCTCATCGACGCCGCGCACGTTGGCGATGCCGGCGCCGGGCTGCATCTGCACCTGCAGACCCGGAATCGCCTTTTCCCACATGCCCTTTAATGCGCCGCCGAGCGGCACCCATACCCCGCCCTGGGGGCCGGTCATCAGCGTCACATTTTGTGCAGTCGCGGTCACGGGGGTAGTTAGTGCAGCCGCAAGCGCAGCCGCGATCAGGCTAGATCTTATTTTCATGCTCAGGTCCTCTCCTCAATTGTCCCATCCGACTCGGGGCCGGTCTGACGCCGGCTATGTGTGGCAATGGTACTACTAACGCTTTCGCGGCGTATGCGCCTGCCGTCGGCCGCTTTCAGACCACCCGCGTCAGCACCGGCTTGCCGGCGAAATGCGCGCGCAGGTTGTCCACGGTGAGATCGCCCATGGCCTTGCGCGTCTC
>JAJZPQ010000053.1 GCA_021811085.1 Pseudomonadota bacterium
TGAGCAGCAGGATGCGCGGATTGCCCGCCTGGCGCGCGATGTCCACCGCCTTGCGGTACAGCGCTTCGGACTCGACCAGCTTGCCCTCGCGGTCGAGCAGCACCGCCAGCGTGGTCAGCATGGCCGCAGTATCCGGATGCAGCGGGCCCAGGCGCTTTTCCAGGATCGCGAGCGCGCGCCGCTGCAAGGGCTCGGCCTCCTGCGGCCGGCCGCGTCGGTCGAGGTAAGTGCTGAGGTTGTTGAGCGTGTTGGCCGTGGCCGGGTGTTCCGGGCCCAGCGTGCGCTCCTGGATCGCCAGGGCCTTGCGAAACAGGCTCTCGGTTTCGGTATAGGCCTGCAGATTGGACTGCGCCTGGGCGCGCGCCTCGCTCGGTGCCATCAGTTCGTCCTTGCCCTGCTCCTGCAGCACGTTGGCCAGGTTGTTCATGCTGGTCGCCGTATCCGGGTGGTCCATGCCCAGCACTTTTTCGCGTATCGCGAGCGCACGCCGGTGCACTGCCTCGGCCTCCTTGAACTTGCCCTGCATGTACAGCACATTGCCCAGGTTGGACAGGCTGGTCGCTGTGGTCGGATTCTCCTTGCCCAGGGTCTTTTCGTGGATCGCAACCACCCGATAGCTCAGGCTCTCCGCCTCCTGGTACTGGCCGCGCTCGGCCAGCTCCTGCGCGCGCGCGCTCAATTGCTTGGCATCTTCGCCAGCAGCACCGCCTGCGGTCTCGCCGAACTTGCCCTGCAAGTCCAGCACCCGTCCGAGGTTGGACAGGGTGGTCGCGGTATCCGGGTGCTGCTTGCCCAGGGTTTTCTCGAGGATGTACAACGAGCGGCGCAGCAGCGTTTCGGCGCTCGGATAGTCGCCCAGCTTCTCCAGCACCAGCGCCAGATTGTTCAGCGCGGCCGCGGTGCTTACATCCTCCGGCCCCAGCCGCTGCTCGTAGATCGCGAGCGCGGCGCTGAAATTCTTCTGCGCCTCGGCATACTTTCCCTGGCGCATCTGGGCGTCGGCAAGGACATTGAGGCTGGTCGCGGTATCGGGTTGGCTGTCGCCGAATATCCTGCGCGCCTCGGCCACCAGCTGCTGCGCAGTTTCTTCGCCGCGCGCGTACTCGCCCTTGGCGATTTGGCCCTCGGCCTGGTCCATCAATTGCTGCCAGTGGCGATCGTCGACGCGCTTCGCCTCCCGCGCCGGCGGCGGCACGGCCTTGCGCCGCAGCTGCGACTTCTGGGTTTGCGCCGCCTGGCCGTAGGCCGGCGGATCCACGCCCTGCGCGAGCGCAGCCGCCAGCACCGGCAACAGCAGTCGCGCAGCGGAAATTTTCATCGACCCCAAAGGTACGAGCCCAGAAGTGGCCGATTATAAAGAAACGCGGCGCGGCGCGCGCCGGAGTGGCGCCTAGCAGCGCTGGCAGGCGTAAATGCGCGCGAGGAAAGTCGGGGCGTCGGTTTCGCGCAGCCCCTCCAGTGCAGCCGCTCGACCGGGCGCGCCGGCCTGCGCCGGGGGCTGCCCGACCCAGTTCGCGCACAGCACTTCGGCGCTATAGTCCTGTTCCGAGATTTCCTGTTCGGCAAACAACCGGCTCAACAATCGCATGGCTCATCCGCTCCGGGTAGGGGCGGAAAACCACCGCCTCAAGCTTGGTAACGGACAAGCCACGAAAAGGTTGAGGGCCGCTCAAAAAAACTTGGACGGCTGTCGGCGCGAGGAAATCTTCCCCGGGCCCGGCGCAGCTAATGGCCGCGGCAGATCAGGATGCTGCAGGGCGCGTAGTCGAGCAGCGAAGCGCCTACCGAGCCCTTCCACCAGCGCGCCGCAAACGACAGCTTCTGCCGGTGTCCGAGCACGATCAGGTCGGCCCCCAAGTCGGTGGCGACACGGCAGATTTCCTCCACCGGTTCGCCGACGGTCAGGTGCCCGATAGTATTGAAGCCCTTGTCCTTGAGCAGCTTGATCCCCTCGTCGAGGATCTCCTGCGTGCGCTTTTTCTCCTCTTCCAGCAGTTCCTCCGGCAAAAAGCCTTCGGTCAGAAACAGGCTGGGCGGCATCCCGGCCACCGCCAATAGATGCGTTTCGGCCTTGAGAAATTCCGCGACCTCGGCGCTTTCCAGCAGCGCCGAGCGCCCCTCGCGCGATCCGTTGAATGCCATCAGGATTTTCTTGTACATGTTTACCCGCCCTCCTCCTAGAGAACAATGTTTCGCAGGACCCCTCCCGCGCCAATTTGACCCTATGCTGGGTCATTAGTTTGTACAAAGTAAGTATCGTCCCCGCGACCGCGGCTGGCAAGGAGTTCCTGCCGGCCGCTGCCGGCGACAGCGGCCGTGCGCCTGCCGACATCCCGGAATGGAGGTAAAATTCCGGCCACTTCCCCCGCTATCTCAAACCAGCCCCGCTGCACACACCCGCCGCACCTACCCAAAGTCAGGAGATTGCTCACCATGCTGGACGCCTACATATACGATGGTCTTCGTTCCCCGTTCGGCCGCCACGCCGGCAAGCTCGCCGGGGTGCGCCCGGACGACCTCGCCGCCGAACTCATCGCCGCGGTGGTCAAGAAGGCCGGGGTCAAGCCGGGCGACATCAGCGACGTGCTGCTGGGCAACGTCAACCAGGCGGGCGAGGATTGCCGCAACGTCGCGCGCTTTGCCGCGCTGCTGGCCGGCCTGCCGCCGAGCACGCCGGGCGCCACCGTCAACCGCCTGTGCGCGAGCGGTCTGCAGGCCACCCTGGACGCCGCGCGCGCGATCAGCTGCGGCGAGGGGCAACTCTACATCGCCGGCGGCGTGGAGAGCATGTCGCGCGCGCCCTATGTTATCGGCAAGTCCGAGTCCGCTTATTCGCGCGACGTGAAAATGTACGACACCACCATCGGCGCGCGCTTCATGAATCCGCGCTTTGCCAAGCAGTACGGGACCCACTCGATGCCGGAAACCGGCGACAACGTGGCCAAGGACTTCGGCGTGTCGCGCGCGCAGGCCGATGAATTCGCGCTCGCCTCGCAGCAGAAATACGTGAAAGCCGAGGCTGACGGTTTCTACAAGGGCGAAATCCACCCGATCGCACTGCCGACGAAGAAGAAGGATGCGCCGCCGGTCATGGTCGAGCTCGACGAGCATCCGCGCCGCGACGCGTCGATGGAATCGCTGGCCAAGCTGAAGCCGCTGTTCGAAGGCGGCGTGGTGACCGCGGGCAACGCCTCCGGCGTCAACGACGGCGCCGCCGCGCTGGTGATAGCGAACCGGCAGTGGGGCGAGAAAAACGGCAAGAAGCCGATGGTGCGCATCCTCGCAGGCGCGGCGGCCGCAGTCGAGCCGCGCATCATGGGCGTGGGCCCGGCTTTCGCGATACCGCTCGCCTGCGAGCGCGCCGGGATCAAGCTCTCCGATCTGGACACCATCGAGATCAACGAGGCCTTCGCCAGCCAGGTGCTCGCCTGCCTCACGCTGCTCAAGGTCGATTTCAAGGACAAGCGCGTCAATCCCAACGGCGGCGCGATCGCAATCGGCCACCCGCTGGGCGCATCCGGCGCGCGGGTGGCCCTGACCGCCGCGCGCCAGCTCGATCGCATGCAGGGCCGCTATGCCGCGGTCAGCCTGTGCATCGGCGTGGGCCAGGGCTTGGCGATCATCATCGAACGCGTATAGACCGGCAGCCGCAGGCCCCGACCCTCCTTCCTCCTCTAAGGGCAGCACATGGACAATGCGAAATGGACTTTCGGACTCACCATGATGATCGTCGGCATGGGAGGAACTTTTCTGACGCTTTGGATCCTGGGTCTGGTGATGGACGCGCTGAAGAACGTGTTTCCGCTCGCCGCTAAAACCCCTAGCCCGGAGAAGAAATAACATGCTCGAAAGCCTGCAGACCGGCCTGTATGGACTGACTTCCGGCATCAGCTATCTGTTCACTTCCGGCGGGCCCAACGTGATCATGCTGCTGATCGCGGCGATCCTGCTTTATCTGGGGGTGAAGAAGGACGTCGAGCCGCTGCTGCTCGTGCCCATCGGATTCGGCTGCTTCTTGGTCAATATTCCGCTGTCCGACCTGATGGAGCCGGGCGGCCTGCTCAAGATTCTCTACGACATGGGAATCTCCAACGAAGTGTTCCCGCTACTGATCTTCGTCGGCATCGGCGCCATGATCGACTTCGGCTCGCTGCTGGAAAACCCGAAAATGCTGCTGTTCGGCGCCGCCGGGCAATTCGGCATTTTCTTCACGCTGATGCTGGCCTTGGCCCTGGGCTTCCCGCAGCTCGAGGCCGTCAGCATCGCCGTGATCGGCGCCTGCGACGGGCCTACGTCGATATACGTGGCCTCGCAGTACGCGCCGCAACTGCTGGCGCCGATTTCCGTGGCCGCCTACTCCTACATGGCGCTGGTGCCTATCATCCAGCCGCCGATCATGCGCGTGCTGACCACGCCCAAGGAGCGCGTGATCAAAATGGCGCCGATCAAGCGCAGCGTCTCCGCCCAGACCAAGCTTTTGTTCCCGATCGTCGTGACCTTGGTGACCGGATTGCTCGCGCCCAAAGGTCTGCCGCTCATGGGCACGATCATGCTCGGCAACTTCATGCGCGAGAGCGGCGTGGTGGCGCGCCTGACCAAGGCCTCGGAGAACGAAATCGCCAATATCGTGACGCTGTTCCTCGGCCTCGCGATCGGCGGCACGATGGAGGGCCACGCCTTCCTCAAGCCGCAGACGCTGGCCATATTCGGCATGGGTTTTGTCGCCATCTGCATGGATACCGTGGCCGGCGTGGTGTTCGGAAAAATCGTCTGCGCCTTGACCGGCGGCAAGGTGAACCCGTTGATCGGCGCCGCCGGCATTTCGGCATTCCCGATGGCGGCGCGGGTGGTGCAGGCGCAGGGCCAGCTCTACGACAAGAAGAACCACCTGCTCATGCACGCCGCCGGCGTCAACACCGGCGGCCAGATCGGCTCGGTCGTGGCCGCCGCGGTTATGCTGTCGGTGCTGAAGGGGATGGGGCTGATCTGAACTGGGGCATGCTGCACTCGCCGCAGCTCGCCCCTGCGCCCTCGACCCGCGTCGTCAATCCGAGTTTCTTCAACAAGGCGCGGTCGGCCGCCGCCTCCGGATTGCCGGTCGTAAGCAGTTTGTCGCCGTAGAAAATCGAATTCGCACCGGCGAGGAAACACAGCGCCTGCACCGCTTCGCCCAGTTCGCGCCGACCGGCCGAAAGCCGCACGCGCGCGCGCGGCATGGTGATGCGCGCGATTGCTATCGTGCGCACGAACTCGAGCGGATCGAGCGGCTCCGCGCCATGCAGCGGCGTGCCCGGCACCTTCACCAGATGATTGATCGGCACCGACTCGGGATAGGGATCGAGGTTGGCGAGCTGCGCGATCAGGCCCGCGCGCTGCAACCGCGATTCGCCCATGCCGACGATGCCGCCGCAGCAGACCTTGATGCCCGCCTGGCGTACATGGCCCAACGTGTCCAGGCGCTCCTGGTACACCCGCGTGGTGATGATCTTGCTGTAGAACTCCGGCGCCGTGTCCAGATTGTGGTTGTAGTAATCGAGGCCGGACTGCTTGAGTTCGCGCGCCTGCTCGCCGCTCAGCATGCCCAGCGTGGCGCAGGTTTCGAGTCCGAGCGCTTTGACCGCGCTAACCATCGCCTGCACCTTTTCGATATCGCGCGCTTTCGGTTCGCGCCAGGCGGCGCCCATGCAAAAGCGCGTCGCGCCGTTTTGCTTCGCCGCAGTCGCGGCGGCAACGACTTCCTTCAAAGGCAGCAACTTCTCCGCTTTGACGCCGGTGTGGTAACGTGCAGCCTGCGGGCAGTAGGCGCAATCCTCCGGGCAGCCGCCGCTCTTGATCGAAAGCAGCGTCGCAAGTTCGATTTCGCCGGAGGCAAAATGCTCCCGGTGGGCGACCTGGGCGCGATGCAGCAAATCGTTGAACGGCAGCTCGTATAGTTCCGCGACTGCCGCTACGGTCCAGGTTTTGACATTGACCGGCGTTTGGGCCGTTTTCCTGCCGGCTAAGGTTTGGGTTGAAATAGTCATGTACACCTCCTGGCGCGTAGCATACCCCAAGCTCTGACGCTCCGCGGCTGCGCTGTGCCGCGGCCGCGGGAATATTTCGGGCTAGAACGGCAAGCCGACGTAATTTTCGGCCAGCGTAGCGCGCGCCGCAGGCGAGCCGACCAGGTATTCGAGTTCGGCGCGCTGCATCTTTTCCCCGAACGGCCCGTTCTCCGGGAAGCGGTGCAGCAGATTGGTCATCCACCAGGAGAAGCGCTCCGCCTGCCAGATGCGGCGCAGGCATTTCTCCGAATAGGCGTCGAGTTCCGCAGTCTTGCCCGTAGCGTAATAGTCGATCAGGCCGCCGGACAGGTAATGGATATCGCTGGCGGCGAGGTTCAGTCCCTTCGCGCCCGTGGGCGGAACGATATGCGCCGCATCGCCGGCGAGGAACAGGCGCCCGAAGCGCATCGGCTCGGCGACGAAACTCCGCAGCGGCGCGATGCTTTTTTCTATCGACGGGCCGGTGACCAGGCGCGCGGCGGTTTCCTCATCCAGGCGCAGGCGCAGCTCGTCCCAGAAGCGCGCGTCCGGCCAGGCCTCGATGTTCTCGTCGAGCGCGCATTGCAGGTAGTAGCGGCTGCGAGTACGCGAGCGCATGGTGCACAGCGCGAAGCCGCGCGCGTGATTCACGTAGATCAGTTCCTCGGATACCGGCGGCGTATCCGACAGTATGCCGAGCCAGCCGAACGGATAGACGCGCTCGTAGGTCTGCAGCGCCGACTGCGGCGCGCTCTGCCGGCACACGCCGTGAAAGCCGTCGCAGCCGGCGATGAAGTCGCAGGCGATTTCATGCTCGATGCCGTCCTTGCGACAGCGCACGACCGGCTGCTTGCCGTCGAAGTCGTGCACGCTCACGTCCTCGGCTTCGTAAACCGTGTTCGCACCCGCGGCCGCGCGCGCATCCATGAGGTCCTTGGTGATTTCGGTCTGACCGTAGATCGTCACGTTCTTTCCGGTTGCGCCGTGCAGGTCGACGCGGTGGCGCATGCCGTCGAAGCCGAGTTCAAGGCCGCCGTGGACCAGGCCTTGCGCGTGCAGCCGCGCGCCCACGCCCGCCCGGTCGAGCAAGTCGATCGTGCCCTGTTCGAGCAACCCGGCGCGTATGCGCCCGAGCACGTAGTCGCCGCTCCTTTGCTCCAGGATGAGCGCGTCGATGCCGGCGAGATGCAGCAGTTGTCCCAGCAGCAGCCCCGACGGGCCGGCGCCGATAATCGCAACCTGTGCGCGCATGGCGAAACCTCCTTCCTCAACGAGCGCACAGCGTAACGGCCCGGCGGCCGGCTGCAAATGGACAGATGCGACAAGCTACAGGACAATCCGAACATCCCGCAATACTGCACCAGGACCCGATGAAAGCGATACCGACCTATGCGCTCTACGGCGAACTGGCGGAAACTCTCCCGCCGGAGCGGCTGCATTGCGAGTCCATCGCCGAGCGCAGCCGCCTCTACGACTGGGAGATCGAGCCGCACCGGCACGAAGCCTTCTTTCAAATTCTGTACATCAACAGCGGCAGCGGCGAAGCCCAGTTCGAGGGTACGAGAGTCGCAATCCGGCCGCCCTGCCTCATCACCATACCTCCGCTCGCCGTGCACGGCTTCCGCTTCTCGCGCAACATTCGCGGCACCGTGATCACGATCGTAGAGAAGTATCTCGACGCGATACTCGCCGCTGCGCCGCAACTGCAGTCGCGGCTCGCGCTGCCGCAGTTGCACCGGCTCAAGGCGCGCTCGGCCGAAGCCGTGCGCGCCGCGCAGCTGTTCGAGACCATCGTCGGCGAATTCGGCGGCAACGCCGCCTGGCGCAGCGCCGCGCTTCACGCGAGCCTGGCGCTGGCATTGATCCTCGCGGCCCGCTCGCAGGCCGCGGCGGACCCGGGGATCACGGCGCCGGCGAACCGCAAGATGCTGCATCTGCAGCGGTTCCGCGCGCTCCTCGATCGCGACTATCGCACGCACAAATCCGTAGCGTTCTACGCCGGCAAACTCGGCATCACGCCGACGCAACTCAACCGCGTCTGCCGCGAGCTGCTGGGCAAGTCGGCGCTCGGCGCGATCAGCGCCCGGCTGCTGCTCGAAGCCGAACGCGACCTGGTCTACACGTTCATCGGCGTCAAGGAAATCGCGCTGTCGCTCGGCTTTTCCGACGCAGGCTATTTCTCCCGCTTCTTCTCCAAGCACAAGCGCTGCACCCCGACCCAGTTCAGGCAGCAGGCGCAGCGGCAGCTGAACCGCGAAAACGCAGGCTGATGGCGAGGTCCATGGCCGCGGCAGCGACCAAGCGGTTTCCGTCTCTGCTAAAGAGTATGCTAATCCGGTCGACCGGGCGGGAGCGCCGCTCGCGCGGGAGCGATGGCTGTGCGGTCAGTTGTCGGCGCACCTTTGCTAGGAGGCTGCCATGCGCGCAAACCTTCACCGTCTACTGCTCCTACTTTCTGTTTGCCTATGGGCGTCTACGGCAGACGCCACGGTTACGGTCTCATTTATCAACCCTGATAGCTACACCGATATGGGCCGGTACTCTGAGGACAGGAGTGCCCCAATGCACGAGATCGAGGCACATCTCAAACAGCTCGGCCAGCGCTACCTTCCCTCCAACCAGTTGCTGAAGATAGAGGTACTCGATGTTGACCTCGCAGGCCAACTGCGTATGTCGAGCCGCCTCGGCCGCGAAGTGCGCATCCTGCGCGGCAATGCGGACTGGCCGAGCATCAAACTGAACTACGTGCTGGAGGCCGACGGTCGCGTCTTGCTGGACCGCCAGGAAAACATTGCCGACATGGCCTACCTACAGCACGCCCCCAGGCATTATTCCAACCAGCCTTTGCCCTATGAGAAGCAGATGCTCGAGGACTGGTTCAGGCAGCGCTTCGCGGCACATAAGCCATAAGCCGGTCCCGGCGCTGCACCCCGACCCGGTTCTGGGAGCGGGCGCAACGTCGGCTGAGACGCGAATTCTTGCGTTTTCACACAGCCTCGGCCACAACCAGTCACTGATGAAGTTTCCCGGAAGCTGTCGGTCAAGTAATTTGGGCGTATGCTTTTTCCCTGTGTTTTGATTTACGATGTCGGCCACCGCAATCGCTTTGACATCTTCGATTTGCGGGTGAATCGCACACCGATCAAGCCGATCGCGCGCGCGGCGCGGACAAATTCGCTTGCGAGCAGGTCTGCAATGGGCGCAGGCGATCGGGGCTCATGACTAGGAATGGTAGAGGTTCAAGTGGGTGCGGCGCTTGCGGGCGACGCCGCTCGTGTGGGCCGCATGCGCGACGGCCTTGGCTACGACCTGCGCCACCTTGCGGTTGAAGACGCTGGGAATAATGTAGTCCTCCGACAGCTCGTGCTTGCCCACCACGCTGGCGATGGCCTGCGCCGCCGCGAGCTTCATCTCTTCGTTGATGCAGGTGGCGCGGCAGTCGAGCGCGCCGCGGAAGATCCCCGGAAAGCACAGTACATTGTTGATCTGATTCGGGTAGTCGCTGCGGCCGGTGGCAATGATCCGGGCGCAGTCCTGAATGTCCTCAGGCATGATCTCGGGCGTGGGATTGGCCAAGACGAAGACCATGGCATCCTTGGCCATGCTCTGCACCGCTTCGCGGGTAATGGTTCCCGGGGCGGATAAGCCCAGAAACAGGTCGGCTCCCTGCATCGCCCGCAGGACCGTTCCTTTGAATTTTCCGGGGTTGGTGTGGGCGGCGAACCACTCTTTGGCCACGTTCATGTTCTCCTTGCGCCCCTTGTATATCGCGCCGGTGCGGTCGCAGCCGACGATGTTGGTCACGCCGGCCGCCATCAGCATCTTGCTACAGGCGACCCCAGCGGCCCCGACGCCGTTGACCACCACTTTCAGATTGGCCATTTTCTTCCTGACGATCTTGAGCGCATTGATCACCGCTGCCAGCACCACCACGGCGGTGCCGTGCTGGTCATCGTGGAACACCGGGATGTCGAGGGCCGCCTTGAGGCGTTCCTCGATCTCGAAGCAGCGCGGCGCAGAGATATCTTCAAGGTTGAAGCCGCCGAATGTCGGCGCCAGCGCGATCACGATGCGTACGATCTCGTCGGTGTCCTTGGTGGCGAGGCAGATGGGGAACGCATCCACGCCACCGAATTCCTTGAACAGCACTGCCTTCCCCTCCATCACCGGCATCGCCGCTTCCGGACCGATATCCCCCAGCCCCAGTACCGCCGTGCCGTCGGAAACCACCGCAATGCAGTTCTTCTTGATCGTCAGGATTTGCGCTCTCGCCTTGTCCTCGGCGATGGCCATGCAGACCCGGGCCACGCCCGGCGTGTAGGCCATCGACAAGTCAGCGCGGGTGCGAACCGGTATCTTGCTGGCGATCTCGATCTTGCCGCCGAGATGCATCAGAAAGGTGCGGTCCGACACGCTGACGACCTGCACGCCTTCGAGTTTCTTCACGGCCTCGATCACCTCCTGGCCGTGCTGAGTGTCACCGACATTGACGGTAATGTCGCGCACCATCTGGTCCTTGGTGGCGGAAACCAGATCGACGGCGCCGATGTCGCCGCCGACGGACCCGATGGTGGATGCGACCTTGCCCAGCATGCCAACGCGGTTCTTCACCTGGACACGCAGGGTGATGCTGTAGCTCGGACTTGGAGCGCCGTGAGCGGCGGGGTTCTTTGCGGGCATGGATTTACTCCTCTTTGACGAAGTCGTATTTGCCTACACCCTGAATCAACAAGAAGCGGCATGGTTTATCGGACGAATTGGATACATGGTGCGCCGTAGGAGCTATCACGGTGGCGGACTCGCCGGGATTCAATTCGCGGCGCGCGTCCGGCGCTCGAGTTTCGATCAGCACTTCGCCTTCCAGGCCGTAGTAGTGATCGGTTACCTGGGTGTGATGGTGCCACGGAATGAATTCTCCGGGACCGAGCACGTATTCCCGCACCAGCACATCGCTGCCCTTGGCGATTACTGAAACCTTCTTCACTTGGTAGCGTTGGGCCTGAACTTCGCTCATAACCATTCTCCCGGCAGTTGAGAAAAATGTGGCGGCGTCGTAGGTCAGTCTACGCTTGAATGACCGCATCGGGACAAAGCGCCAGTTCGCGAGCCGACCGTCCGCTGTCGCGTGAAGCGAGTGACTGCAACCGGTCGAGGCTGCGTAAGAACGCCTACCCGTTTCTTCAAAGTGGGAAGCGGATATTGGTAAAGAGTCGAAGCGTCACCATCAGTATTTTCCGCAATGGCTAAGCGCTGCAACTCTTCGGTCGAAGTGGGAAATATTTTTGGTGAAACGCGAATTCTTGCGTGTTCACACAGCCTCGGTCGTGAACCGCCTGTCGCTATAGACGGCAGTCGACCCAGACCGTGTGAAAACGAAAAAGGAATGCGCAAGCGGCGGGACTTCGTTGAACGTCAGAGGCGCGCGTTTCGAATATCGATTGGTAACATGGGCCGAAGGAGCGCGAAACAGACGCTCTTAGGCCCGCATTGCCTCGATCAGAGCCCCAGACTCGGGCAGCAGAGTACGCTTCGCGCCCTGCATTCGCCCTGAATAAATCTCTTCATATGCGTGCACCACTCGTCGATTCCACAATATGGATCTCAATGCACACGCCGCGTCCGCGTTTACCTCGAACGTTACGTTTTTACACGGTCTGGGCCATAACCCGCGGCTGGGCCGAACTTAAAACCACGCTGACGAGTGGCCGGTTTACAGTTCATTGCCGCCCCACACAATGAACATGCTGATGGCTCTTGATCGGCCACTGCGGTCATTCGAAAATTGCTGATTGCGCATTCAACTAGACCGCCTCGCGTGTCCGCTAGTATCAGATACCTTATATGCAAAAGGTATTTTCGACCGCCCTCCGCGATCTCTCGGCTCTTTCTGCAGTACGACCCTTTCACCGCTTGTGGTCGCGCGATGCGCCGGGAGACAGGCTTTCGTAGCAGGCAGTCGTACCGTGATCGCTGTGGTCAGGCAACGGCGACGAGACGGTCGTCGGCGTAGAGCAGGCGCCGGCCATCGGTGAACCTGACGAACATGCGGTCGACCGGGATCGGCTGGTCCGCTCGCATTTTCGCTTTGACGCGATGCGCGCCGATTCCGAGCGTGGCGATGCGAAAGGCGCCGACCGACTTCAGATCGACGAGCACGGCGGGAATCGCATCCGCCGCCGGCGCGTCAGTGATCGCGACATATTCAGGACGCACGCCGAAAGCGAGTTTGGCGCCCACTTTGATCCCCCTCTTATCTGCGCCCGGAAAGGCGATGTGCAGCCCGCTTGCGTCCACCCCTCCTTCGGCGAGCCGGCATTCGAGCATGTTCATCGCCGGCGAACCGATAAAATAACCGACGAAGGCGTCCTCCGGCCGCTCGAACAGTTCTTGCGGCGTTCCGATCTGAACTATCCGCCCTTGATTCATGACGACCACCTTGTTCGCCAACGTCATTGCCTCAGTCTGGTCGTGCGTGACATAGATGAGCGTTAGCCGGTAGCGCCGGTTCACTTCCTTTAGCTTGCGCCGCAACTCGAATTTCAGTTGCGGATCGATGACGGTCAGCGGCTCATCGAGCAGAATTGCGGCGACATCGTTGCGCACCAGGCCGCGTCCCAGTGAAATGAGCTGTTTCGCATCGGAGCTTAGGCGCAGCGCCGAGCGCTGAAGTTGGCCGCTAAGGTTGAGCAGTTCTGCGACCTCACCGACGCGCTGCTCGATTTCGCGCTGCGGCAGCTGCCGGCAGCGCAGCGGAAACGCGAGGTTTTCGAACACGCTCATGGTGCGGTAGATCACTGGAAACTGAAACACCTGGGCAATATTGCGCCGGGCGGTCGGTAGCTCGGTGACGTCGACGCCGTCGAAGCGAACGCGCCCTTCGCTCGGGTGGACGATGCCGGACATGATGTTGAGCAGCGTCGTCTTGCCACAACCGGAGGGGCCCAGAAGCGCATAAGTCTCGCCGTCTTCCCAGGCGTGGGTAAACGGATATACCGCGTATGCCGGCCGCGTGCCGGAGCGGTCGTAGCTGTGGGCGAGTTGGTCCAGGTCGATACGCGCCATGTCTGTTCCTCAGCCGCCGGACGTCGGCGCGGCGGCAAGCTCGCCGTCGGGCGTGAACGCAAACAGTTTGGCGCCGTCCAGGGCAATCTGCACGTTTTCCCCTAATGCATAGGCGTAGACGCCGGAGAGATGCGCGACCAGGCGCATCTCTGCGTGGTGCACGTGCAAAAATGTCTCCGAGCCGCTGATTTCGGCCAGTTCGACTTCGGCGGCGATGCCCGATGGGTTCGGGGCGATGTCGCCGGGATGGATGCCAAACACATATGGCCCTGGCGGAAGCGGACCAAAATGACGCGGTCGCGGCAGTCTCACATCGTCGCCGAGTCGCAGTGCGGCGTCATCGAGCGACCCTGGCACGAGGTTCATCGGCGGATCGCTGAATATCCGCGCCACCGTGGCCGTGGCCGGTCTGGCATAAACGCTTTGCGCCGAGCCGACCTGCAGCAACCGGCCTTCGTGCATCACCAGCACCTCGGCACCGAACAGCAAGGCCTCGTTGGGTTCGGCCGTGGTGTAGACCAGGATCGAACGGCTTTGCGCGCTGAAGATATTGAGAAACTCCTCGCGCAACTGTTCGCGCAGCTTGTAGTCGAGGTTGATCAGAGGTTCATCCAGAAGCAGGAGATCCGAGCCCTTGACCAGCGAGCGTGCGAGGGCCACGCGCTGTTGCTGCCCCCCGGACAGCGCACCCGGCAGGCGCTCCAGAAACGGCGTCAGACTGACGGTCTCGGCGATGGCGCGTACGCGGCTTTCGATTTCGGCGTGAGCCAGGCGCCGGCGGCGCAGCGGGAAAGCGATGTTGTCGTAGACCGTGAGGTGCGGATAGTTGATGAACTGCTGATACACCATGGACACGCTGCGCGACCAGACCGGAACTGCGGCAAGGTCTGCGCCGTCGAACGTAATCGTGCCGATGTCGGGGGCGTCGAGGCCTGCGAGCGCGTGCAGCAGCGAAGTCTTGCCCGACAGCGTCGGCCCGACCACCACGTAGAAGCGCCCGCGTTCGAGGACGCAGGATACGCTGTCGAGATGGACGACGCCATCGACGCGCCGCGTAAGCTCCGTTGCGACCAAGGACATCCGCGCCGCCTTACCTGATTGCACCGGCGAGATTGCCACGGGAAAGATAGCTCTCCAGGACAAACGCGACCGCCACGAGGGGCGCAACCGATACCAGCGCAGCGGCCGAAAGGCTCCACCAAGGCGTGACCGAAGAGTTGAGGGCCACGATTGCCACCGGCAGCAGCTGCGTCTGGGTGAACGTGAGAGTAAACGCGAAGAAAAAGTCGTTCCAGCCGAAAATCAGGCAGAACAGGCCGGCCACGACCAGTCCAGGCTTGGAGTTGGGCAGGATTACCCGCCAGAAGGTTTCGAACGGACTGCAGCCGTCGAGCATCGCACTCTCGTCGAGTTCGCGCGGCACGGTGTTGAAGAAATCCACCATCACCCAAACTGCGATCGGCATCAGCAACGCGATATAGACGATGATGAGCCCGAACTTGGTGTCGAGCAGCCCGAGGAACTGCAGCATCAGGAAGAACGGAATCGCGAGCACGACGGGCGGCATGATCCGCTGCGAGATGAAAAAGAAGGTGATATCGGCGTTGCGTACGAACCCGGCGCGGAAGGTGAAGCGCGACAGGCCGTAGGCGGCCAGCGTCCCGAGCACCAGGCTAATCAGGCTGGCGCTGATGGTTACGATCAAACTATCCAGGTAGGGGCCGCCAATCTGGATTCCACCTCCGCCGCTGCGAAACAGCAGGCGCCAGCCCTCGAGCGAGGGTTGATATTGCAACCACGGGATGTAGGTCGGCCCCCCGGTGATGCCGTTGGCGGTCTTGAACGAGGTGGTCAGCGCCCACAGGAATGGGGCAATTACGAAAGCGGACCAGAGCAGGATCGCGGCGTATTTGAGGATGCGGTACAAAGCGCTCATCAGGCACGGTCCCTGACGAGCATCGCCCGCGCCAGAACCTTGGCGATGATGGTGAGCGAAATCGCCATGATGACGAGGTAGGTGAAGGACAGGGCCGCGGCGTAACCGACCTGGAAGTCGCGCAAGCCGCGGATGAAAATGTAATAGCTCGACGTTTCCGTCGCCGTACCCGGTCCGCCTGATGTAATCACGTACACCGAGTCCAGGATTTTGGAGGCTTCGATCAGGCGGATGATGATGGCGCCTATCGAGATCGGCGCCATCATGGGAAAAGTCACGCGCAGGAAGGTTCGGATCGGTCCCGCACCGTCGATGGCGGCGGCAAGAAAAGGTTCACGCGGCAGCGACAGCAGGCCGGCGAGCAGCATCAGAAACATGAATGGCGTCCACTGCCAGACCTCGACTGTGATGATGCTCATCATGGCCAGCCCCGCCTGCGACAGCCACGGCAGCGGCGCGAAGTGGAGCAGGCGTACCAGGTCGTTCACCGGTCCGAGCGACTCATGAAACATGGTGCGCCAGATGACCGCCATGATCACCGGAGTGGTCATCATCGGAATCAGGAACAGGACACGAAAAAAGCGGCGCGCGCGCACTTCCCGCCAAACCAGCAGTGCCAGGCCAAACCCAAGCATGTACTGCAGCAACACCGACCCGACGGCCATCAGCGCCAGTCGCCCGAACGACTCCCAGAAGCGCGTGTCGTGGACGAGGCGAAGGTAATTCGTCGCGCCAATCCAGTCGAGCCCCGGCCGGGCAACATCCCAGTCGGAAAAACTCACGCGTATGGTGAACAGCAGAGGGAAGAGGATGATCGCGACGAGCACGATCAACCCCGGCAGAACAAATACAAACTTGCTTCGGTCCGCGGACAAACCCGGCTCCTATATACGGCGTCCCAAATACCTTCGCAGGCGGTGAGCGCCAACAGCGTCTTTGCTATGGACAGGACGCATCCGTACAGAAAAGCGCGGACGCCTCTCGCGTCCGCGCACTATTGCAACTATGCAACAAGGAAAGGCGTGACTCAAGTCGTTGCCATGGAAGATCGGGCAATGTTGGCTTGCGCGCCCCCCGCCTTCGGCCTACTCGTTGTCTTCCAGCTTGACCACGTTGGCGTAGGCTGCGCGCACCTTGTCCACGCCGATGCGGTTGACGGTCTGTTTCCATTCCTTGGCGACATCGTCAAGAGCCTGCTGTGGCGTCTTTTGTCCAGCCATGGCTTCGGATACGCCGGTAGCCATCGAACTCATGAACTGATTGACGCCGGGTATGCGCAGGTCGAACACATGATTCTTGCTTCTGTCTATGGTCAACAGCGTATCGACGTATTGATCTCCCACGGTCTTGCCCCAACCCATCTTGTCGGCCCAGAAGCTTTTCGTGAAGTGCGCGTTGCGATAGGGGTTGATGCCGAAGCGGCCGATCTGCAGATCATGATCGGCGTTTGCCTCGTTGCTGAAGAAACACAGAAAGTCGAAGGCCATGTCCTGGTTCTTCGATGCTTTCGCCACCGCCGAGGTCCAGCCCCAGGTGACATAGGCCGGAGCGTTCGGCTTGTCGAAATGATCCCACTTCTTCGTGATGCGATTCCATACTTCATGGCTGCCCGGCAAAGGCGATGAGCCGACTTTGAAGCGGATCTTGCTCGTCGGCTCCATCGCCTGGACGAAAGCATCGTCCCAGGTATAGCTCATCAGCGTCTGGCCGCCGCCGAACGAGAAGATCTCGTCGCCCAGGCCGAAGTTGTCCCCCCCCGGCGGGAAATAGCGCTTCGCCTTGACGAACATTTCGAGCGCCTTGACGAAGCCCGGGGTGTTGATCAAGGGTTCCATGGTTTTCAGGTCGAAGAACATTCCGCCTTTCACGTTCGGATTCTTGGCATACGCAGACGCCCGGTCGATGAAGGCCGAGAACATCAGGTCGTCGCGCTTGGTCACCTCGGCCGAGCCGAAATGCGGCTTGCCGTCGCCGGCCCAATCCCAGCCATTGAAGAAATTGGCTATCTCGTCATACTCCTCCCAAGTTTTGGGCACGGCGAGATCGTGTCCGGTCTTTTCCTTGAATTTCTTCTTGTACTCCGGATTATTGAATACGTCCGTGCGATACTTCAGGTAGTTCCGGTCGGCGTCGACCGTATACTGAACCATGGTGTCGCCCCAGGTTGCCACCTTGCGGTAGGTGGGCGTCACGTCTTTCATCCCGGCCGTGTCAAGATACTTCTTCGGCACCGGCGCCAGATAGTCGTGGAAGTCACCGCTCCAGAGCGAGCCGTAGAACAACACGTCGTAGGCGTTTTGCCCGGTCTGGAACGGAATCATGATGCGCTGGAACAGGTCCCCGAACGGCACGTGCACGACGTTGACCGTGGCGCCGGTGAGTTCTTGGAACTGCTTGGCATGCAGGTCCGTGGGCTCGCCCATCACCGGGACCGCGTGGGTGATGACGCTGAGGGTGCGGCCTTTGTAGTCCTTCTTGGACATCGAGGCATAGGAACACGCGCCGGGAACATCCTTGTCTATGCCGTATTTCTTGAAATCCTGGGCTGAAGCCAGCGTCCCGCCAAGGGCGAGCGCGACTGTGGTTGCGAGCAGCGTGTATTTTTTGATCCTCTTCATAGTGCTTACCTCCTTCCTGGTTTTGTCGATTCTATCGAACGTGATGACCTGGACCTTCACGGAATAAGAACGGCGCGTCCCTTAATCTTGCCAGCATGAAGATCGTGCAGGGCCCGGTTGGCTTCGGCGAGGGGATACTCACGCGTGGCAAGTTTGACGATGCCCCGGTCGGCGAGAGCCATCAGTTCGACCAGTTCGGGGTAAGTTCCGACCAAGTTGCCGACGATGGTCTTTTCCGAGAAGATCATGTCGATGGTCGGGATATCGACCTTGCCGCCATATCCAACGATATAGTAGTAACCGTCGTTGCGCGTCATCGCCAGGCCCTTCGCTACCGCATCGCCCTCGGCGACGAAGTCGATCACCGCCTCGGCACCGTTGCCGTTGGTCAGCGCGAGCACCTCTTCCACCTCGTTGCCACTGGCCTTGATCACGTGATGGGCACCGCATTCCTTCGCCAGCGTGAGCGCAAGGTCGGAGCGGTCGATGGCGATGATCTCCGCGGCGCACATCGCCCTCAGTACCTGTATGCCGATGTGCCCGAGGCCGCCGACGCCGACGATCACCGCAAACTGCCCAGGCAACAGGTGACGCGATGCCTTCTTCGCGGCGCGGTATGCAGTCAGTCCGGCATCGGTATAGGGAGCGACGTCCTTCGGGGCCAAGCCTTTCGGCAATTTGATCAGCGTACGCTCGCCGGTAAGCAGGAATTCGGCGTAGCCGCCGTTGGCATTGATACCGGGGAAACTCGCGTCGACGGCATGCATGTCGTTGCCACGGCGGCAGGCCAGGCAATGGCCGCTGGTAACCAGCGGGTGACAGATCACCGGGTCGCCCGGCTTCACCGAGGTGACGGCGGAGCCGACCGATTCCACCCAGCCTGCGTTTTCGTGGCCCATGATGTAGGGCAGGGCGATATCTACCTTTTGACGCCAGATTCCTTCTACGATGTGCAAATCGGTGCGGCAGACGCCCGCGCCGCCGATGCGCACAATGACGTCGGTGGGCTTTTCGATAGTCGGATCCGGGACCGTTTCGAATTTGACGAATTCTTTCTGCTTCAGCGTGGGGTCATAGGCATGGAGCACCGCCGCTTTCATCGTTGATCTCCCTTCTGGTGATGGATAGATTGTTGCCTACACTCAAGATCCATGCCAATGGTTCGATCGCTGACTAACATCTTGTTAACGCGGGAATCTGGTGGTCCGGTCTGGCGTAAGGATGTGCGTCCGAACTGAACAGCTATCCCGGATTCATGTGCAGAATATGAACAGATGCCAACCCGGGGCGAAAGGAATAGAATTAAATCGCGAATAAGTTGAACGAATAGAATTCCATCGCATTAAGGAAGGAGGTGGAGATGCTGACGAGCGCTGAACGTATGGTGCGCGCCCGGCTAGTGCTCGAGCGCCGCCGCATCGCGGTAGAGGACTTGCTGGCTACCGAGATTTCCGCAAGCTGGTCGCGCTGCCTGGATGCCGGTCTGGATCCACACGGAACTCCGCAGAAGGTGGTGATTGGCGAGCGAGAACTCAAGCGCCGACGCGAGGGCATCGGCCAACTGCACCACTTGGCGCTTGCAGAGATCGAGACCCTTTACAATCAGATCGCCGGATCGAACTTTCTGATCGCGTTTGCCGACGCCGACGGTACCGTACTCGAATCGGTCGCTGATAGCCAGTTCGGCGACAGTGATGCTGGCCGGCGCATCATTCCCGGCAGCCGCTGGTCCGAGGAGGTCTGCGGCACCAATGCCCTTGGCACTGCGATCGTCACCGGTCAGCCCATCATCATCCACGGGTCGGAACATTTCTTTTCCTGCTATGGCCAAGTTTGCTGCACGGCTGCGCCTGTACGCGGCGCGGCAGGCGAACTGGTGGGTATGCTGGACGCATCCTCTGACTGCGTTTCGCGTCAGCGCCATACCCTTGCGCTGGTGAAAATGGCCGCGACGCACATTGAAAACGGCTTGTTCGTGCACCAGATGGGCTCGCAGATGATCCTGGCGATTCATCCCCGGGCGGAGTTTCTTGGCACAATCAGCGCTGGCATGATTGCGCTCGATGAGGCCGGCTTCGTCACGGCGGTAAACGGCCGTGCCGCGAGCATATTGGTGGGCTTACAAGTGGGGCCAGGCTCCAACTTCGAGCAGGTATTCAACGAGCCGCTCCAAAAGCTGTTGGCGCGGCTGCATGCGAGCCATCAAACGTTCGTGCGCGATGCCCTCGGCAGCGCGCTTGCTGTAGCGTGGATCAATCGCGGCGCGCCGGTTGCACGACGCGGGCATGCACCGATAGAGTCCCGTGCCTGGGCCGCGCTGCCGCCGGCACGGCCATTGCGCGAGCCCGCTTTCGTAGCCGAGGACCGCGGCGTCCGGGAAACACTGGCGCTGATTGCCGCCGCGGTCCGGGTGAATGCGCCGATCCTGATTCAAGGCGAGACTGGCAGCGGCAAGGAGATGCTGGCGCGCTACACGCATGAGGTCAGCGGTCGCAATGGCGAATTCGTCGCGATTAACTGTGCGGCCATGCCGGAACATCTGTTCGAGGCGGAACTGTTTGGCTACGCAGCGGGCGCCTTTACCGGGGCGCGCAAGGAGGGCGCCGAGGGATTGATCGCAAGCGCTGACGGGGGCACGCTGTTGCTGGACGAGATCGGGGCGCTGGCGCCGCAGCTGCAGGCAACGCTGCTGCGCTTTCTGGACGATCGGCTGGTACGGACGGTGGGCGGCCGTGGAGGCCGCATTGTCGACTTGCAGATCGTCGCGGCGACCAATGCCGACCTTGCCGCAGAAGTCGCCGCCAGGCGCTTTCGAGCAGACCTCCTCTATCGCCTCAACACCATCAAAGCCTCGCTGCCGCCGCTGCGGGAGCGCAGCGACTTTGCGGCCGTGCTGCGCTTCACGCTTGAGCGCATTGACTCGACCGCGACCATTTCAGAAGAGGCCGCTGCTCGTCTCGCCGCACACGACTGGCCCGGCAATTTCCGCGAACTGCGCGCCGTTCTGACGCGTGCACTGCTGACTGCGACCGACAGGCATATCGGACTCGCGCAAGTCGCGGTCTGGCTGCCACCCGCGCCAAACTCCGGCACCCGGCCGACCCGGTCGGTGTTGCGCGAGAAGGTAGCCGAAGCGGTAATGCGGGAATTCCACCGCTCCGGCGGAAACGTGAGCCATACCGCGCGGAATTTGGCGATTTCGCGCAACACGGTCTACCATCATCTGCGCGAAGCGGCAAAACGCGACTTATCGATTCCCGACTAAGATTGGGCTTGCCATCTTTTCGTGTGTCGCGCGGAAGCGACACGTGTGTTTTCTGTGGATGCTCCACTACGCACAAACAGCGCTCGACCTCGTGCGGGCGCGCGAGCTTGAAGAAGGTGCTGTACGCCGTGCACGACCACCAGACCCGCCCCGCCTCTCACGTTGACGATATCTTTGAAGCGCAGCGGCACGGGCTTACGCTTGAACGCCGTTCGTTCCGAGTGGCCCGATCGACGCCTATGGCTCCCCGGCCTCCCGCGTCTTTTCCTTCATCTGTTCCGTCTCCCACTCCTCGTAGCATTCCAAGCCGCAAAAATAGGCCACGTAGTCCCGCGCTTCCGCGCTTTGCGCCCCCGACTTCGGTACTTCCTTAAGGCAAACCTCGCATTTCACCAATTCAATATCCGTCAGTTTCGCCGTCTCGACCATATCAGCACCTCCTTCGACAACCAGACCTAAGCGGAAAAACGCTACCGTGGAATGGCGTATGTTCGAAAACACAACCGGCAGGGCAAACAGGAGCGCGGGAGCCAAAAGCGTGTTATTCGCCAACCCCGGCACGCGCCTAGCCCGATGCAGGCAAAACAATCCAGGGCAGAAGGCTGTTTGCCGGCAAAGGGAAAGCAGTCAGCCTGCGAGCAGCCTTACCCGCGCCGTTAACTCGCCACGTATATTGCGAGCAGCACCAACAGGAACGCGACCGCGTGAAATTCGACGCGCCGTACCATCCAGTGCGCGCTGTCAAGACGACCGATCCGGTGGTCAGTGCCCATGGAAGAAATCCCCGATATCAGCGAGACGACAGTGGCGAACACGGCTGCCAGAACCACCACAGTAAAGAAGTTCATGACTCACTCCTTTTCTCTGATTGCAGGGCCGGTTGTCACGGCCGAGCGGCAACGTCGACGAGCTCTTGGACCCCTCCCGCCTGATCCTTCACCAACCAGTGCGTTAGATCTCCGCTGGATACGACTGCGAGCACCTTGCCATCTTCCACAATCGGCAGGTGGCGAAAACGCCGTTGCGTAACCAGTTCCATGGCTTCACCGACCGTCGCATCGGGCGAAACGTAATACGGGTCGCGCGTCATGACCTCGGATACCTGCGTGCGGTTCGGATCGAGGCCCGCCGCCAGTACCTTGTTCAATGCGTCCCGCTCGGTGAAGATGCCCACCAGCGATTCGCCGAGCATAACGACCACGGACCCAATCCTGTTGCGCGCCATGATGCGCGCGCAATCGGTGACCAGCGCTTCGGGTGCAACCGAATAGACCGTCGTGGGACTTCGCAATATCTTGGCCAAAGGGGCCGAGCGATCGTCCCGCATGCGCATGAAATACACATACAAGATGAAAAGCAATCCTACTAGAACCAGTAGGTAGATGACCGCCTGATTGATAAATTCCTGCACTTGCTCCAAGTCTGCTGCAACGGCTGCTTGGGATAGAAATAGGAAGCCGACTCCGCATCCACGCCGATATCGTAGTATGTTCATGGTGGTTCCTTCGCGACTGCTGCGGTTAGCGATCGATACGCCATGCGCCCTTGGCGAGCATCAAGCTCACGCAATACGAAGGCCCAATGCTTGCCGTTCTTGTTATTGTTTCCTCGGAGAGTCTTTTTAACACTGCGCTTGTTTAATTCGAAAGTCAAGCCTGCCTGAGCAGCTTCCCGCCCGCTGCCTCAAGCGCTTGCTTGGCTGCCGCCTCCCGACCCGAGCCTGTCTCGAGAATGGCCTTGAGTGCCCCCGGCGAATACTTTCCCATCAACATGAATAGTGCCATGAAAGACTCCCGTTTTTGGATCGTCCCCTCCTTTAAGGAGGTATGCGCCGCGCACTGCCGGCCCGGAACGGGCGACGGTCCCGCGGCAACTTTGCAGGGTGGTACAGGACGTATCGAAAGAACGGTCCCTGCGGACCAGAAAATGACGCCCGAACCGGGACGACTTTTAAGCCAGCCTCGCATTTAGGTCAACATGTCTTTGCGATATGGGTTGCTTGCTGGCCGGCGCATACTGGCCATTTCCGGACGCTCACGGAGCCACGCAATCGTGTTACCGGGCGGCAAGTTCCAATCTGTCAGCGGCCACTATGAGCTTGCCGGATACCCGTCCATCCGGTATCAGCTTTAAGCACCTGATAACCTCATGCTAATATTTCTCGATTGCCCCGGGAGGAGAGAATGAAACGCTGGGAATGGAAGGATGAATATTCGCTTGGGATACCGGCAATAGACTTGCAGCACAAGCAAATCTTCGACTGCATTTCGAAAATAGCGCAGGGTGCAACCGATGACGATAGATTGCGCGCCGAAGCCGCAATTATCAAGCTCCTCCGCTTGCTTCAGGAGCATTTTTCTCTTGAGGAAAGTATGATGCAAAAATTCTACTATCCTGACCTTGAGCACCATATTGAAGAACATCGGCAGTTTCATTCCGATGTGCACCATCTGGCGCAAACATCTCTCATGAAAAGGGAGCGGGTGCCGCGTGAGGCGCTCAAGATTGCTCATAAGTGGCTGGCGAAACACATCATGGTAAGTGACAGACATTACTTTGACTTTTTTTCAAATCCGATTCAGAAGCGCCGCGGTAAGAAAAGCGTCGCAAGGTAATCGGGCATTTTCACCCCACCCGGACCGGACAGTTACGCACAGAACGCTCGACTCCCGGGACGGAGCGCGAGTGAACGGCTGCTTCACGGCGTAATTTGCCATTCACACTGCACAGCGGCCAATGGCGGTTCAGGGTCAACCCCCCCGGTGATGGTAGCTCTTAGTACCTGCGTGAGTGGGGGACCGGTCAAGAATAGGCAGCAGTCATCGGCGCCAACGCGGCCACCCATGGCACATTCGTGCAGTTCCTCCACTGCATCATCGTCAGTTCCTGGGCCAGTACCTCTTCTCCGGCGAAACGGTATCGAGGCCAAGGGTAGCTGTCTCGATCAGAAAAAAACCACGCGACCAACGCACCGACCGGCACCGTAATGAGCAGCAGCACAATTGCCGGGGCATGCCCACCGACCAGTGGGAAAAGCGCAGACTCGCAGAGCAGTCCGGCTGCCGCCGAGAGCGCCAGGACGATCGCCCTTGCCGCCGAGGAGGTGGAGCGATATGAAGTTGGAAACAGTTCTGCGCCCAAAGCGCCAATCAGCACGTCCATGCCGAAGACAGCAAACATTGTCAGTAGCAAGCCCGCGATGGTCAGCCATGATGAAGTAGCGGTGTAAAGAACCAGCGCGCCGAGGCCCGCAGTCACAAAGCCCGACACCAGCATCTTGCGCCGACCGATTACATCGGAGTACGACCCGGCGAGGAAATTTCCCATCAACGGTATTCCGGCTGGCAATAGGTATGTCATCGCGACTTCAGCAGGACTGAAGCCATGCGCCTCCTGGAGGAACTTAGGCACGTAGAACAGCGAGGTACCCAGTGCGAAGCCATACGGCCCCGCAATCGCCGCCAGCACCACCAATCGGCCTGGGTAGTCGCGGAACAACGCAATCAAGGGCCGCCACGCGTCAATGGCTCGTGGTGGGCGCCGTCCGGAGCCCCGTGCGGCGAACTTCTGCGTTTCCGGCAGCGAACGCCGGAACCACGCGATCCAGATCATCGGCACCACGCCAAGCACATAAAGAGTGCGCCAACTTCCCGGAATGGAGTCTATGAATGCAAACAGCACCGCCGCCATACCCCCACCGAACGCTCCCATCGCTCCGAATGCGCCAAGCCCCCAGCCGCGTAACTCTGGCCGTAGCTCTTCAACCAGCACAACGATCGAAAGAAAGTCCTCCGCGACCGCAAACATGCGCGCAAAGAACTGCGCCGCCACAAAGCTCTCGGGGGTGGTGACGAATGCAGTGGCAACACTTGACAGCATTACGCCAATGATTGTGATCATCAGGAAACGTCGCCGACCGTAGAGATCACTACCCATCGCCAGCAGCACCGCTGGCAGAACGCCAAGTCGGATGAAAGCAACATAGCGTCCAACATCGCTATCGTGCATGCCGATCGAATTCTGAATGTGTTTCAGGGCGAGGCCGTCGAGCATTGAGTCAAACACGCCCACGAACATTGCGGCAGAAAGCAAAAGCACAAGCTTGAGCTCTGCGGTTTTGATCGGCACTGGCGGCAATAACACCGAGATCGCCGCGTGAAATGCTTGCTTGAATGAGCCTATGGCCAATTCCCCCAAGACGCGAGTATCGTCGGTGTCGCAGGCCGGTGCAAGTGCGGATAAAAGCGCGATACGGCCTGCTTCCTGATATCGATTTCAATAGATCGATTTCTACAGGCGGCGCAGTCGATTCGTATTGCCGCAATCGCCGCTATTGCGCCGTTTAAGCGGGAAGATCAAATCCTGCGCAACGAACGTCCGCTTCGGTTCTGCGACACTGGTCGCCTGTGTCACTCAGCGCCAATGGCAGCATGGGCCGATTATGCACAGTCGTTGATTATGTGAAGTTGTGGAATGGATTGCGCTGAGGGGTAGGCAATAAGCGGCACGGCAGCGGGTGATGCTGCCGTAGCTGGACATAATTTCTGCGGTCGTCTGAAG
>JAJZPQ010000054.1 GCA_021811085.1 Pseudomonadota bacterium
GATCGGAGGCCGTCAGTGTAGTAGGACCTCACGTTATCCGGCCGGCATGCGTGGTAAGCCAAGACTCCCTGATACACCCGGGGAAGAGTTTTCGCCAACGCACGATGACGGACACGCTGACCTGCAACCGCGGTAACTAACGGCGCCCAACTCTCCTTGAGGTTCCAGGCAAACAGCATCACTACCTTCCCACGGCCGGGTTATCGCTGGCGCGCAACGTTTTCTTGTACGTCACGCCAAATCAACGTTGCGAGTTCCTGCAACTTATCCCACGACAAACCATTGGACACTAGCCAATCGCCGAGCATCTTTTCAATTTCGCTATTGGTCTCATGGAAGTAACCTTCAATCTCACCGAGTTCGCGAATTAATCGATCCTTCCATCCCGGCTTCAATGCTGCCAATAACATGTCGTCGGAGATGCGGTGAACGAGCCGGTTGCGGAAATAGAGCATGTTGTCAAGTTCCTCGTCCAACCGCTCAGATATTTGGAACTCCGCGATAACCTCTTGAATAAGCTTGCCTAGAGTTAGTTTGCGAAGTCCATCAAGATCCTCATCAAATAGAGAGACGGCTGACGCGGGTTCTCGTATTCTGCGCGTGGCGAGTAAGGAAACAAGATTTCTCTCCAAAATGTGCGCAGCCAATACTGCGCGCCCGTATGCGGCATGCAACGCGAACGATTCGATGGTCCTGGCAAGTTCTTCGAAATCTATCTCGGCATCCATTTTTCTCTGTGCCTAGAGCGTGTAAAAAAACTCCAGCCACTATAACTCCTGGCATTCTCGCTCTATTTCCAGTATGCGTTTATGAGGACGGTAATTGGCGGGAAGCAGGCGTTCAGGGCGCTCGCTTGGCCGCTCGCTCCAAGTAAAAGTAAGTCATAAAAGTGTAATGCCACGAACTGTGTACCAGAGTCGAAAGCGTGATCCGCGGATCTCCAGGCACGCCGCCGCTCGTCCATGAAGTACTGGCGATCTTTTCATCGAGCGTCCGAAGCCTGCGGAGCGCCTCGAATGTTTCAGATGGACTTGATTCAGCGACCGCCTTCAGTTCCGCTGTAATCTGGGATTCACTTGGATTGGCCTCGAGGTAGCACCGTGCGAGCAGTTTGACCGAGCCGAGGAGTTGTTCAACGGTTAATCCTGGCTCGCTAACGAACTGATAGTGATTGATGTCTGATACATCTTTCGCGACGGCTCGAAGCCTGTTGTCAGCAGTGTCGGTGGACGAGAGCACTTTGCAAATCCGCTCCAGCCGCTGACGATTCGTCAGGAGCATCGATTCGAGGCCTACCTGCCTCGCGACCAGCGATCCACTGCTCACCGCCGCCGTGCAGATCTGAAAAACAAACCAGCCATACGAAGTCAGCGACCGGTAGCCGGAGTCCGCATCGTCGGGCGCTCCTTTCATCCCGTGATACGGATTGAATCGAAGCGCATTGGCTTCGCCCCGATGCACAATCTCTGAACGCGCACGGTAGAACTGGTCAACCCAAGCATCGGCTCTCGTCACGTTTCCGATAAGGAGCATGACGGCCGCCTTAAAACGCTTGGTTACGTCCGGCCCTTGATCGAGGCCCAGCAGACTCTCAAAGGCGGTCGCAAGGTGCACGAGCGCGGCGGCGTCGGGCACGTCCACTCCGATGCTCCGGTTGTACCACTTCAGGGCGTTGAGAAGTCTTCCGTAGAGTTCGCTTGGTGCCTCTCGTCTCCAGGCAAAGAATGCCAACACCGGACCGTAGCGAGCTGACTGCGGGATGCGCTCGAAGTCTCGTGCCAGGTCCTGCGAAATGTTGAGCCAAAAGCGAATGCACGGAGGATACAGGCGGCTACCCTTTGTCACCCAAGTCATCGACCGGTTATCGACCTCACATTCGTATCCAGGAATCTCGTCCCGATCATCAACATCAGGGTATTCAGGCGGCTGTACCGATTCAACATTGTGCTCGTTCTTGACGAGCGAACGGAAGAAGCGTTTCGGCCGGAAGATGCAGAGGCTGCTGTGCTCATTCCGCAAGAAGGGCTCACCCGAAGATTCATGCGGGGACGAGTAAAGGTATGCGAGAAACTCGCGCAACTCGCTGCTGTCTTGGACAAACTCGGTGGCGGCTGTCTCCCCGGCGTCGTCGGGACTAAACGCGTAGGACATCCGTTTGATACGCTCGTGATCTCGAAGGAAGAACATCGAGCGCAGCAGTTCAAGTTCCTTGGCGACTTCGGCGGGCAATCCGGTCGCATCGTCGGTGCTCAGAATGGCGACCGAACGGTACCTCACGGGTTCTGATGTCTTCAGGTATGGGAAAAATGCAAACATTGCGATTCACGTCGGAAATACGTTGAGAGTGTTTAGGTACTTTTTCACGTTGGTCGCGACCGTTGAAGAGTTTTTTTACGGCTGGCGGTTCAGGCGCGCTCGATTTGCCGCAGGGCGTCGGTCGCCGTGATGATGGGAATTCCCTGATAGGTTTTGAGATTGCGCAAGTGAGGATCCCCCGAGACGATGAGATCGGCCTGCGCTGCCAGGGCACAGGCGAGTACCGCATCGTCGGCGGGGTCTTTTGTGACTGTGGGCGCGATGCCTGCCGGGGCGACGATCACGGCGAGTGCCGCGTAACCGTCAAAGACTTCGCTGACATCGAGCGCCCTGGCTTGAAGTTGCCCGGCAAACTTCGCGCGCGCGAGCACGCCGCGCAGTTCGGAGAGCAAGGACACGCTGGTGCAAAGCGTAATGGATTTTGTCTGCGCTGCGTCGATCAACCTGCCCGGCGTTCCCTGCCACAACAAGCCTGAGATGGCAGTGTTGGTGTCAAGAACCAGACGCACGGCGAACTTGGGCGCGATAGTCGTCAATCTCCGCCTGAATTTCTTCAGGCGTCATGGGGGGCAAGGGGTTGGCGGCCAGCGTTTCACGTACCGCAGTCAAGCGTTCGACCCGTCTGGCGCGCAACGCCTCGCGCAACAGCCGTTCCAGCTCTTCCGGCGTGAGCAGTCCGGCCTGACGCGCTTCGTTGGCGAGGCTATCGGGCAAATTGAGTTTGAGTTCCAGTGTGGTCATTGCCAATCCTTACGAGTACCTCGTATTGTGATGATAACGCAACCGCTGATGTAGCGACACGGTGTTATCGGCGAGCAATCAAAGGGACCGATTTGTCTCCCTTTAGCCCGGCATCCGACCCGCCGCGATCCATCACGCACTCTCGGCGGATACTGTATTTGCGAACGGTTTACAACGCCACCGCGACCTGCGCTTTACGCCCTACGCCTTCACGGAGCACGGCGCCATCATGGCCGCCAACGTACTCGCCTCACCGCGCGCCATCGGGATGAGCGTGCATGTGGCGCGCGACTTCGTGCGCCTGCGCGAGGTACTCGCCACGAACGAGAGCAAATAGCAGGAACGCACGACGGTTTGTCAGCGCGTCAGACGATGTGTGCGTTACACCCATCTATGAGCACTTCTCCACCCGCACCCTGAAATGCGCCGCGCCGCCATTCCCGCCGAGCGCATCGAGCGCTCGATCCTGGTCCTGCGCGGACACAAGGTGCTGCTCGATGCCGATCTTGCCAGGCTCTACGGCGTGGAAACGAAGGTCTTGCTGCAGGCGCTCAAGCGCAATCCGGATCGCTTCCCGAAGGACTTCATGTTTCAGTTGACCGATCAGGAGTTTAGAAACTTGAGGTCACAGTTTGTGACCTCAAGTTGGGGCGGCCGGCGCTATGCCCCTTATGTCTTCACCGAGCAGGGCGTGGCGATGCTCTCTTCCGTCTTGAACAGCCCGCGCGCGATCGCCGTCAACATCGAGATCATGCGCGCCTTCGTGCGGCTGCGCGAGATGATCGCCAGCAACAAGGAATTGGCGAGGCGCCTGGACGAACTCGAAGCCCGCATCGAGCGCAAGCTCTCCACCCACGACCAGGCCATCGCCGGCATTCTGGATGCCATCCGCGCGCTCATGCATACGCCCGAGCCGACAAAGAAGCGACGCATCGGCTTCGTGCAGAACGACTAGTCGCGCCCCCATGCGGCTGTCCGGCAAATTTGTATTCATAAAATCGACGCCTGAAAGGATTGGGCGAGCCGGGGCAACAGGCTCTGAATTTACGACGTTCTATGGGAGAATTGCGTATTTCCGGCACACAGTCCCGGAAATCCTGTTGAGGTGATAGCCATGAACCGAGCCATGATCCTGGATCTGCTAAATCAACATCGCGACGAATTCCTGAAACGGTTCGGCGCGAAGCATCTCGCGCTTTTTGGATCGGCGGCACGGGACGAGCTGCGCGTCGACAGCGATATCGACGTGTTGGTGGAGTTCGACGGGCCGGCGACGTTCGATGGCTACGTGGGTCTCGCGGACTATCTCGAGGACCTCCTCGGAGCCAAGGTGGACCTTGCGACCGAGGCGATGATCAAGCCGCGACTGCGGCGACACATCGAAAAGGATCTGCTACGTGTCGCGTGACTGGACGCTGTATCTTGAGGACATTGCGGACGCCTGCCGTCTGATCGAGGAGTTCACGGCAGGAATGTCCGGCGAGTCGTTCGCGGGTAACGCTCTGGCGTTTCATGCCACGGTTCGCAACCTTGAGATCGTCGGCGAAGCCGCCAAGCGGCTCCCTGACGAAGCCAAGGTCCGGATGCCGGAAGTGGACTGGGCTGGTGCGGCGCGCTTCCGGGACGTTGTTGCACATCGGTACTTTGCGCTTGATCCTGCGGTGGTGTGGAGCATTGTGCAGACAAAGGTCCCTGCGCTGAGTCGCGCTGCGTCTCGCGTGTTGGCCGAAGCCGACCGAAGCGGTACCGCCGGGGATGTGACGTGACCAACCGTCGCGTCAAGGCCATCGGCAAGCGAGTCTCGCTGCGTTCGTCCCGGCGGCATTTGCCGGAGGTTTCTGTGAAAATTGAAAGACTCGATGACTTCCTTGGTCGGGCGCGCAAGCTGGCATGGCTCGCCGATGCCCGCAAGCCCATTCCGGAAAGTTTTGTAATCAGTTTCGAGGATCCGGCGGATATGCTCGCTGTCCTGACCCCGGCGCGGCTGGCATTGTTCAGAGCCATCAAGCAAAAGCCCGGATCGATCGCCTCGATCGCGCAGACGATGAAGCGCGACCGTAGCGCAGTCACGCGCGACGTTGCGGCGCTCGGTAAAGCCGGTCTGGTTACCGTTACCGAAAAAGCTCATCCGGGTCACGGACGGATGAAAGAAGTGCGCGCCCGCGCCAACGCGATCAAGCTTGAAGCTCTCGTGGCTTAGTCGGGCAGACAAATCGAGTCTGACCCTCTTGGCACTTTGATCTTGAACGCAGCATCCACTGCAGTCCCCGTCATCGCCATCGACGGCCCGTCAGCTTCGGGCAAGGGCACGATTGCGCAGCGCGTGGCCGAGGCGCTCGGATTCCACTACCTCGACAGCGGCGCGCTGTATCGCCTGGTGGCGCTGGCGGCGTTGCGCTCGGGCGTGGCACTCGAGGATGAAACGGCCGTGTCCGACCTGGCGAAACAGCTCGACGTGCGTTTCTGCGTAGGAAGAATATTATATAATAATCATATAGTAACAGATGATATTAGAAGTGAAATCTGCGGTATGGGCGCCTCCAGGGTGGCTCTCCTGCCGGGCGTGCGGCAGGCCTTGCTGCTGCGCCAGCAGGCGTTCCGCCAGGCCCCGGGGTTGGTCGCCGAGGGCCGCGACATGGGCACGGTGGTGTTCCCGGACGCGATGCTCAAAGTGTTTCTGACGGCGAGCGCCGAAGTGCGCGCCGAGCGCAGGTATAAGCAGTTGAAAGAAAAAGGAATCGATGCTAACATGCGAGCCCTTTTGCGGGAATTGCACGAACGCGACCAGCGCGACAGCGCCAGGAGCGTAGCGCCCCTGCAAATGGCGGTCGATGCGCGGGAACTCGATAGCACGGGTATCGGCATAGACGAAATAGTGCGCCAGGTACTTGATTGGTACCGGCAAAATGCAGCAAGGGTGGCGGGCTCAGAACGCTGATTCGGGCCCGCTTTATGTTTAATCAACCCCGCTCGCAAGGGCGGTGAATCAGGTAAATTAAATCCAATGTCAAATCTCTCCCCCGCGGTCGCCTCCAAGGAAGACAACTTCGCAGCACTGTTCGAAGAAAGCCTGACGCGCCAGGAAATGCGCATAGGCGAGGTGATCACCGCAGAAGTCGTTCGTGTCGATATGAATTTCGTGGTGGTGAATGCCGGACTCAAGTCCGAGAGCTTCATCCCAGTCGAAGAATTCCGCAACGATGCCGGCGAGGTCGAGGCCAAGGTCGGCGATTTCGTCAGCGTCGCGATCGAGGCCCTCGAAGACGGCTTCGGCGAAACGCGCCTGTCGCGCGACAAGGCGAAGCGCCTGTCGGCCTGGATGGACCTGGAAAAGGCCCTGGAAACGGGCGAGCTGGTCACCGGCGTGATCAGCGGCAAAGTCAAAGGCGGCCTGACCGTCATGGCCAACGGCATCCGCGCCTTCCTGCCCGGCTCCCTGGTCGATATCCGCCCGGTCAAGGACACGACGCCGTTCGAAGGCAAGACCATGGAATTCAAGGTCATCAAGCTCGACCGCAAGCGCAACAACGTGGTGGTATCGCGCCGCGCCGTGCTCGAGGCGAGCCAGGGCGAAGAGCGGCAGAAGCTGCTGCAAACCCTGTCCGAAGGCTCGGTGGTCAAGGGCATCGTCAAGAACATCACCGACTACGGCGCGTTCGTCGACCTGGGCGGCATCGACGGCCTGCTGCACATCACCGATCTGGCCTGGCGCCGGGTCAAGCATCCGTCCGAAGTGCTCAATGTGGGCGACGAGGTCACGGCCAAGATCCTCAAGTTCGACCAGGAAAAAAATCGCGTGTCCCTCGGCATGAAGCAGCTGGGCGAAGACCCGTGGGTGGGCCTGTCGCGCCGCTATCCGACCACCACGCGCCTGTTCGGCAAAGTCACCAATCTCACCGACTACGGCGCGTTCGTCGAAGTCGAGCAGGGCATCGAGGGCCTGGTGCACGTGTCGGAGATGGACTGGACCAACAAGAACGTGCATCCGTCCAAGGTGGTGCAGCTGGGCGACGAGGTCGAGGTCATGATCCTCGAAATCGACGAAGAGCGCCGCCGCATTTCGCTGGGCATGAAGCAGTGCCTGCCCAATCCCTGGGGCGAGTTCGCGATCAACTTCAAGAAAGGCGACCGGGTCAAGGGCCAGATCAAATCGATCACCGACTTCGGCGTGTTCATCGGACTGCCGGGCGGCATCGACGGCCTGGTGCACCTGTCCGATCTTTCCTGGAGCGCCGCCGGCGAAGAGGCCGTGCGCAACTACAAGAAGGGCGACGAGGTCGAGGCGGTGGTGCTTGCGATCGACACCGAGCGCGAGCGCATTTCGCTCGGCATCAAGCAGCTCGACGGCGACCCGTTCACCAATTACATCGCCACCCACGAGAAGAACAGCGTGGTGCAGGGCGTGGTGAAATCGGTCGACACCAAGGGCGCGGTGATTGCGCTCGAGGGCGACGTCGAAGGCTATCTGCGCGTATCCGAGGTGTCGCGCGAGCGCATCGAGGACCTGACGCATCACCTCAAGGAAGGCGATGCGGTGACCGCGATGATCATCAACATCGATCGCAAGAACCGCTCGATCAACCTCTCCATCAAAGCCAAGGATATGGCCGAGGAGCAGGGGGCAATGCAGAAGCTGCAAAGCGAAAGCGCGGCCAGTTCCGGCAGCACCAGCCTGGGCGCACTGCTGAAGGCGAAGCTCGACAACAAAAACTCTCAGCAATAACAAGGGGCAGGAGAGATGACCAAGTCCGAATTGATTGCCAGGCTGGCGGGACGTTATCCGCAGCTGGTTGCCAAGGACGCCGAATTTGCGGTCAAGACCATACTCGATGCGATGACCCTGAGCCTGGTCAGCGGGCAGCGCATCGAGATCCGCGGCTTCGGCAGCTTCGGGCTGAATTACCGCCCGCCGCGCACAGGCAGGAATCCGAAGTCGGGCGACAAGGTCCAGGTGCCGGAGAAGTTCGTGCCGCACTTCAAGGCCGGGAAGGAACTGCGTGAGCGCGTGGACTCGAATTAGCGCGCAGGCGGCAAACAATGACAGGCGGCATCGTTTCGATGCCGTTTGTTTTTTCGAGGCAGTCTCTGCATGCGCGTACTAGCCTGGATCCTGCGCATCTTTCTGTTCCTGGCGCTGTTCATGTTTGCGCTGAAGAACACGGATACGGTCAGCCTGCGCCTGTATTTCGACCAGGTGTGGCAGGCGCCGCTGATCCTGGTGCTGCTGGTATTTTTCGCCGGCGGCGCCGCGATGGGCGTGCTCGCCACGCTGGCCACGGTATTCCGGCAGCGGCGCGAAATCGCCAGGCTGCAGCGCGAACTGGGCAGCGGTACGCGCGACGACGGCGCCGGCCCTGCGCCTGCCCCCATCGGTTCGCCGTCGGACCTCTAGCGCGCCGGCATGGAATTCGAATTCTGGTGGCTGCTCGCATTTCCGCTGTTTTTCGGCCTGGGCTGGCTCGCCGCGCGCATCGACATCAAGCATCTGGTGTCGGAATCGCGCTCGCTGCCGCGCTCCTACTTCAAGGGGCTCAACTTCCTGCTCAATGAGCAGCCGGACAAGGCGATCGAGGCCTTCATCGAAGTGGTCAAGGTCGATCCGGAAACGATAGAGCTGCATTTCGCGCTGGGCAATCTGTTCCGCCGCCGCGGCGAAACCGAGCGCGCGATCCGCATGCACCGCAACCTGCTCGAGCGCGGCGACCTGGGCCAGGAACAGCGGCTGGCCGCGCTGTTTGAACTCGGGCAGGATTATCTCAAGGCGGGATTGCTCGACCGCGCCGAGGAAGTGTTTGTCAAGCTGCGCGACACGCCGCATCGCGGCGCCGCGCTCAAAGCCCTGCTCGACATCTATCAGCAGGAAAAGGATTGGGAAAAAACCATCGGCGTCGCGAGCGAGCTCGGCGCGGACAGCGGCCAGTCCTGGGACAAGGAAATCGCCAACTACTATTGCGAGCTCGCGGCGATCGAAATGACCCACTCGCGCACCGACGCGGCGCGCGCGCGCCTGGAGCAGGCGCTCAAGGCGAACCGCAAGTGCGCGCGCGCGAACGTGCTGCTGGGCGATATCCACGCGGCGGCCGGCGATCACGACAAGGCGGTCGAGGCGTGGAAGTGCATCGAGCAGCAGAACCCGGCCTATCTCGCGCTGGTGGCGCGGCGGCTGCTCGACAGTTACCGCGCGCTGGGCAGGCAGGACGAAGGCCTCACGCTGTTGCGCGGTTTCCTCGCCAGCTCGCCCTCGCTCGATCTGCTCGACGTGGCATTCCAGTCGACGCTCGAGGCGCAAGGGCCGGAGGCGGCACACAAGCTGGTGCGCGACGAACTGCGCCGCAATCAGACGCTGCTCGGCCTGGACCGGCTGCTCGATGCCGAACTGCTGGTGGTGCGGCCGGAGCGCCGCAGCGACGTGCAGCTGGTGAAGAATCTGGTGCACAGCCACACGCAGCGCGTCGCGCGCTACCGTTGCGAGAACTGCGGCTTCAAGGCGCGCCAGTTCTACTGGCATTGTCCGGCCTGCGGCGGCTGGGAGACCTATCCGCCGCGGCGCAGCGAGGAATTCGAAATGGCGCCCTGAGGGGCAGAGTAGAGGAGACCTCATGAAAATGTCATTCCGAGTGGCCGAAGGCCGAGGAATCCGCTTCTTGGGCCTTAGCAAAAGCAGATTCCTCGCGTTGCGCCCCGAAGGAAGTCCCCTTGGGGGACTCGGAATGACAGACTCAAGAATTTCGGAGAAGGTTCACAAGTTTTTCGGAGCGTAAATTGAAAATCACAGTGGTCGGTACGGGGTATGTGGGATTGGTCAGCGGTGCCTGCCTGGCGGACGTGGGCAACGAGGTGCTGTGCCTGGACCTGGATGCACGCAAGATCAAGATCCTGAACGAAGGCGGCATCCCGATCTACGAGCCGGGCCTACAGGAAATGGTGAACCGCAACCACAAGGCGGGGCGCCTCAATTTCACCACCGACTTGGAGCAGGCGGTCGCGTTCGGCACGGTGCAGTTCATCGCGGTCGGCACGCCGCCCTCCGAGGACGGTTCGGCCAACCTGCAATACGTGCTCGCGGCGGCGCGCAGCATCGGCCGCCACATGCGCGACTACCGCGTGGTGGTGGACAAATCCACCGTGCCCGTGGGAACGGCGGACAAGGTGCGCGCCGCGATTGCGCAGGAGCTCAAGCAGCGCGGCGCCGACATCGCCTACAGCGTCGTGTCCAACCCGGAATTTCTCAAGGAAGGCGCCGCGCTCGAGGACTTCATGCGTCCGGACCGCATCATCGTCGGCAGCGACGACGAGCGCGCGACGCAGATCATGCGCAACCTGTACGCGCCGTTCCAGCGCAGCCACGAGCGCGTGATCGTGATGGACGTACGTTCGGCCGAGCTGACCAAGTACGCGGCCAACGCGATGCTCGCGACGCGCATCTCGTTCATGAACGAGCTCGCCAATCTGGCCGAGCGCCTGGGCGCCGACATCGAGCACGTGCGCCGCGGCATCGGCGCCGATCCGCGCATCGGCTACCATTTTCTGTACCCGGGCGCGGGCTACGGCGGGTCGTGCTTCCCCAAGGATGTGCAGGCGCTGATGCGCACCGCGGGCGAGGCGGGCATGAAACTGCTCATACTCGACGCGGTGGAGCAGGCCAACGCGGCGCAGAAACAGGTGCTCGGTGCCAAGATCGCAAAGCGTTTCGGTGCCGACCTCAAAGGCCTGCATTTCGCTCTGTGGGGGCTCGCATTCAAACCGAACACCGACGACATGCGCGAGGCGCCGAGCCGGGTGCTGATGGCCGATTTGCTCGCGCGCGGCGCCAGCGTCTCCGCCTACGACCCGGTCGCGATGGACGAGGCGCGCCAGATCTACAAGGGAGAGAATCGGATCCGCTTCGCCGATTCGCCGATGGCGGCGCTCGCTGGCGCCGATGCGCTCGCGATCGTGACCGAATGGAAGGAATTCCGCAGTCCGGATTTCCAGCGCATCAAGCAAATGCTGCACACGCCCGCGATATTCGACGGCCGCAATTTGTACGATCCGGCCGAGGTCAGGTCGAACGGCCTGGAGTACTATCCGATAGGACGGCTGTGAAGCCGTCCGTTGTTCGTGGTTCGTTGTTCGTACCACGAGCCACGAGCCACGAGCAACGAGCAACGAACCACGAGGGATTAGCGATTTGAAAGTTCTGCCGGATTTGTCCAAGGCGCGGCTGCTGGTGGTCGGCGACGTGATGCTGGACCGCTACTGGTTCGGCGACGTGAGCCGCATTTCACCGGAGGCGCCGGTGCCCGTAGTCAAAGTCGAGCGCACCGAGGAGCGGCCCGGTGGGGCGGCCAACGTGGCGCGCAATGCGACCGCGCTGGGCGCGCAGGTGACGCTGCTGTCGGTGGTCGGCGACGACGAGGCGGGCGTGCGCCTGCGCGAGCTGGTCGAGGCGGAGCGTGTGGTGGCCTCGCTGCACAAGGACGCGAGCATCCCGACGACGGTCAAACTGCGCGTGATCGGCCGGCAGCAGCAGCTGTTGCGCATCGATTTCGAAACCCTGCCCAGCCACGAAGTGCTTGCGGACAAGCTGGCTGAGTTCGAGTCGCTGCTCGCGGACTGCGATGTGCTGGTGCTGTCCGATTACGGCAAGGGCGGACTCGCGCATATCGCGAAAATGATCGAGCTCGCGCGCGCGGCCGGTAAAATCATTCTGGTGGATCCCAAGGGCGACGATTATTCGCGCTACCATGGGGCCACGCTGGTCACGCCCAATCGCTCCGAAATGCGCGAAGTCGTGGGGCGCTGGGCGAGCGAACAGGATCTGACCGAGCGGGCGCAGGCGCTGCGGCGCGAGTTGGGCGCTGCGGCGCTGCTGCTGACGCGCAGCGAGGACGGCATGAGCCTGTACCAGGAGAGCGGCATGCTGCACGAGGCGGCGAAGGCGCGCGAGGTGTTCGATGTGAGCGGTGCGGGCGATACCGTGATCGCGGCGCTGGCCGCGATGCTCGCCAGCGGCGCGGCCTTGCCGCAGGCGATGCACGTCGCCAATTGCGCCGCCGGCATCGTGGTGGGAAAACTGGGCACGGCGGTGGTCCAGCGCGAAGAACTGCAGGCGGCGCTGGCGCAGGAAAAATAGGGGAAGACCATGTACTACGTAGTCACCGGCGCGGCCGGATTCATCGGCTCCAATCTGGTCCGGGCGCTGAACGAGCGCGGCGAAACCGACATCATCGCGGTGGACAACCTCACGCGCGCCGACAAGTTTCTCAATCTCGCCGATTGCGAGATCGCCGATTTCATCGACAAGCACGACTTTCTGGCGCAGCTGACGGCAGGCGAGTTCGAGGGAGCGCTGGAAGCGGTGCTGCACCAGGGCGCCTGCTCCGACACCATGGAGACTGACGGGCGCTACATGATGGAGAACAATTACCGCTATTCGCTGGCGCTGCTCGACTACTGCCAGGAAGAGGAACTGCCGCTGCTCTACGCCTCGTCGGCCTCGGTCTACGGCGCCGGCAGGGTGTTTCGCGAGGCGCGCGAATACGAGGGACCGCTCAATATCTACGGCTATTCCAAGTTTTTGTTCGACCAGGTGGTGCGCCGCCGCCTGCCCGACGCCAATAGCCAGATCGCGGGTTTCCGCTATTTCAATGTGTACGGTCCGAACGAGGCGCACAAGGGGCGCATGGCCTCGGTCGCCTTCCATTTCTTCAACCAGTTCCAGAACGAGAAGCGGGTCAAGCTGTTCCAGGGCTGGGACGGCTATGCCGACGGCGAGCAGAAGCGCGATTTCGTTTCGGTCGAGGACGTAGTCGAAGTGAATATGCATTTTCTCCAGCGGCCATCCTTGTCGGGGATATACAACCTCGGCACCGGCCGCGCGCAGACGTTCAACGATGTCGCCGTGGCCACCGTCAATGCCTGCCTGCGCGCCGAGGGCCAAGCCGCGCTCACGCTGGAGGAGATGCGCGCGAAGAACATGATCGAATACGTGGCGTTCCCCGACGCGCTCAAGGGCAAGTACCAGAGCTATACCGAAGCCGACAGCAGCGCGCTGCGCCGCGCCGGCTATACGGCCGCTTTTCTAACCGTGGAAGAGGGCATGGCGCGCTATTGCGAGCTGCTACTAGGCAAATGAAAACCGAACCGACCGCATACCGCAGCATCGAGGACAGCGTAGGCAATACGCCGCTGGTGCGCTTGAAGCGCCTTCCCGGCGCCGCCGGCGACAGCCGGGGCAACGTTGTGCTGGCGAAGCTCGAGGGCAACAATCCGGCAGGCTCGGTCAAGGACCGGCCGGCGCTGTCCATGGTGGTACGCGCCGAGCAGCGCGGCACGATCAAGCCGGGCGATACCCTGATCGAGGCGACCAGCGGCAATACCGGCATCGCGCTGGCGATGGCGGCGGCGATGCGCGGCTACCGCATGGTGCTGGTCATGCCCGAGCACCTGTCGGTGGAGCGGCGCCAGACCATGCGCGCTTTCGGCGCCGAAATCGTGCTCACGCCGAAGGCGGGCGGCATGGAAGGCGCGCGCGACCTGGCCGAGAAAATGCGCGACGAGGGCAAGGGCGTGATCCTCGACCAGTTCGCGAATCCGGATAACCCGCTCGCGCATTACGAGAGCACGGGGCCGGAAATCTGGCGCGATACCGGCGGCAAGGTCACCCATTTTGTTTCCAGCATGGGCACCACCGGCACCATCATGGGCGTGTCGCGCTTCCTCAAGGAGCAGAACCCGAAGATCCAGATCATCGGCTGCGAACCCACCGAGGGCTCGCAGATTCCGGGCATACGCAAATGGCCCGCGGCCTACCTGCCGCGCATCTACGACGCGGCGCGCGTCGACCGCATCGAATCGGTGAGCCAGTCCGAGGCGGAGGACATGACCCGGCGCATGGCGCGCGAAGAGGGCATATTCGCCGGCATTTCCTCGGGCGGCGCGATGTTCGTGGCACTGCGCGTCGCGGCCGAAGTGAAAAACGCGGTCATCGTTTCCATCGTGTGCGACCGCGGCGACCGCTATCTGTCGACCGGCGTATTTCCGGACTGAAGACGGATGACACCGGTACTCGCGTTTGATATCGAAACCGCGCCCGACTGCGACGGCCTGCGGCGCCTGTACGAGCTCGATCCAGCGCTGTCGGACAAGGACGTGGCGGAGATCGCGTTTCAGCGCCGGCGCACCGCCGCGAACCACGATTTTCTGCAGCTGCATCAGCACCGGGTCATCGCGATCGCCTGCGCGCTGCGCGAGGGCGAGGGCTTCCGCGTCTGGTCGCTGGGCAGTCCGGAAGACAGCGAAGCCGAGCTGATCCGGCGCTTTTTCGACGGCGTAGAGAAATACACGCCGCAGCTCGTGTCCTGGAACGGCGGCGGGTTCGATCTGCCGGTGCTGCATTACCGCAGCCTGGTGCACGGCATTGCGGCGCCGCGCTACTGGGACCAGGGCGAGGGTGAGTACAAAGACAGTCGCGACTTCAAGTGGAACAATTACATCAGCCGCTATCATGCGCGCCATCTCGATCTGATGGACCTGCTCGCGCTGTATCAGCCGCGCAACAACGTGCCGCTGGACGAAATGGCCAAGCTCGTCGGGTTCCCGGGCAAACTCGGCATGGACGGTGCGCAGGTCTGGGGTGCCTACCTCGCGGGGAAGCTGCGCGACATCCGCAGCTATTGCGAGACCGATGCCGCCAACACCTATCTCATGTACCTGCGCTTTCAGCTGCTGCGCGGCGGCTTTGACGCGGCGCAGTACGAGCGCGAAATCGCACTGGTGCGAACGACCCTGACGAAATCCGCCGAGGCGCATTGGCGCGAATTTCTCGAAGCCTGGAAGTAATCCTATGAGCGTAGTGATCGAATCGCTAGACCGCGAGGGGCGAGGCATTGCGCGCGTCGACGGCAAGGCGATATTCATCGAAGGCGGACTGCCGGGGGAGCTCGTTTCCTACGCCTCTTACCGGCGCAAGCCAACGTTCGAGCAGGCCACGGCGACGGCGATCCACGAAGCCAGCGCCGAACGCGAGGAGCCGCGCTGCCCCCACTTCGGCGTTTGCGGCGGCTGCAGCATGCAGCACCTGGAGCTGCGCGCCCAGGTGGCGGTAAAGCAGCGCGTGCTCGAGGACAGCCTGTGGCATATCGGCAAGCTGCGGCCGGAGACGCTGCTGCGCGCAGTCTACGGCCTGGGTTGGGGCTATCGCCATCGGGCGCGCATGTCGGTGCGCCTGGTGCCGAAAAAAGGTGGCGTGCTGGTGGGCTTTCACGAGCGCAAAAGCAGCTTCATCGCCGACATGGACAGCTGCGAGGTGCTGCCGCGGAAGATATCTGATTTGCTGTTGCCGCTGCGCCGGCTGATCGCCGCACTGTCCAATCCCATGCGGCTGCCGCAGATCGAACTCGCGATCGGCGAGGCGGTCACGGTGCTGGTGCTGCGCATCCTCGATCCGCTGAGCGCCGCCGACGAAGAGCTGCTGCGCGCTTTCGCGGCGCAGCACGGCATCCAGTTCTGGCTGCAGCGCGCGGGGCCGGATACGGCCGAGCCCCTGTTCCCGCTGGATGCGCCGCGGCTGTACTATGCGCTGCCCGAATTCGGCGTGCGCATGCATTTCCGTCCCACCGATTTCACCCAGGTCAATCATGCGGTCAACCGCATCCTGGTGCGCCAGGCAATGGCGCTGCTCGATCCGCAGCCGGGCGAGCGCATCGCGGACCTGTTTTGCGGCTTGGGCAACTTCAGCCTGCCGATCGCGAGCTGCGGTGCCGAGGTGTTGGGCGTGGAAGGCAACGCGGAACTGGTGCGGCGCGCCGAAGCCAACGCGCGCGAGAACGGGCTGGCTGCGCGCGCGCGCTTCGAGTCCGCCAATCTGTTCGAGGCCGCGAGCTGCCAGGCTTTCGGCGGTAACGACAGTGGCGCCGGCTTCGACAAGCTGCTGATCGATCCGCCGCGCGACGGCGCGATCGAGCTGGTGAAAGCGCTGGGCGAGGCCGGCCCCAAGCGCATCGTCTACGTATCCTGCGATCCGGCCACGCTCGCGCGCGACGCCGCGGTGCTGGTGCACGCCAAAGGCTATCGTCTATCCGCTGCCGGCGTGATCAACATGTTCCCGCATACCTCGCACGTGGAGTCGATCGCGCTGTTCCAGAGATGAGGCTTCGGCCCGGGGGCGGGCCTCCCACAAACAAAAAGGGCGGCCGCAGCCGCCCTTTTTTGTGAACTGCGCGGAATCTAGTCGCGTCCGCCCATGCCCAGCAGCTGCAGCAGGGCGGAGAACAGGTTGTAGAGCGAAATGTACAGCGTGAGCGTGGCCGAGATGTAATTGGTCTCGCCGCCCTGTACGATGCGATTCACCTGCCACATGATCATGAGCGAAGAGAGCACCACGAAACCGCCCAGGACCACCAGGTACAGAATCGGGCTCGCCATGAACATGCTGGCGACGACGCCCAGCATGATGACCACCGAGCCCACGGCGAGGAAGCTGGTGAGGCCGCTAAAGTCGCGCTTGGTGCTGGAGGCGATGCCGGCCATGACGAAGAACACCGCGGCCGTGCCGCCCGCAGCCATCATTACCAGTTCGGTGCCGTTCTTGAAGCCCAGCGTTCTATGCAGCAGCGGCCCAAGCAGCAGGCCGAGGAAGAACGTGAAACCGAGCAGCAGCCCTACGCCGAGCGCGCTTTCCTTGTTGCGCTCGATCGCATAGATCCAGCCGTAGAATACCGCCAGGATCAGCACGAAAGACAGCATCGGGCTCGTGCGCATGAAGCCGAGGTCGAGGTTGGTGCCGATGGCGGCGCCGATGGCCGTTGGAATCAGGCTCAGTGCGAGCAGCAAATAGGTATTGCGCAGCACCTTGTGCTGCTGCAGGGCAAAATCCTGCGCCGCACCAGGGGTGCCGGTTTGTACGGTTCTCAGTTCAGGTTGCATGAAGTGCCTCCGCTCAATGTCAGTGTGGCCATTAGACTAGGTCAAAAGCCAGAAAGTTGCAACTGTTGCAGTATAGCCCTAACCACACTTAAATGCCTATGGCGAAATAACTATTTTGGGACGAATGCCCAGGATTCAAGCCCCGGCGGCGCCCGCGCCCAGCACTGAAGCCGTGCTTGCGGCTGCGGCGCGATGCGAGCACCATATCCGGCGCTGCTTGAGTAGCGTCATCGCGACGATAGAGGGAGGCGGTGTCATGAACTGCACAGACAATTGTCGCGCGGCCTTAGGGCGCGTACGCGGTGCGCGCCGGGGTTCGCGCTGCGATGCCAGCTCCGCTGACGGGCGCAGCGCCCTGGCCGCGACCGCAGTACTTATTACGCTCTTGCTGCAAGGTTTCGAGGCGCGTGCCGAACTGCTGTTCCGCAGCGCGCAGCAGATAAATGGGCAAGCGCGATGGTCGGAACCGAGGAATTATGCCAATCCGGCCGACACTGTCTATCCGCGCATGCTCGCCGACGGCACGCAGGTTTCCTCCGAGGAAGTGCAGGTCTTTCTTCAGGGTTACATCACGCAGCAAGACGTGTACAGCGCGAAGGTCATGGAAAGCCTGATCAAGCGCGGCCGGCAGAAATTGGCCGGCAATGCGGTGTCGTTTGCGGGCAACGGCGGCGATGTCGATGCGGCCATGGAAATGGGGCGCGTGCTGCGCAAGCTCGGCGTCTCCGCGGTGGTCGCGCGGGGCGAGCAGTGCCTGAGTTCCTGCGTGTTCGCGTTCATGGGCGGGGACCGGCGCACCGTCGCCGGACGCATAGGCATACACCGGCCGTATTTTCCTTCGGCACGCAAGGTGCCGGATCGCCGCAGCTATTACCGCGAGCTGCAAAAGAGGCTGCGGCAATATATCGACGAGCTCGATTTTCCGCCTTCGCTGTACGAGGCGTTCATGGCAGTGCCGCCGGAGTCGATCAGCATCCTGACGGCCGCGGACCTGAAAAAAATTCTATCTACAGGGCATGAGTCCCGCGGCCGAGGACGAGGCGGATGCGACGGCGGCAAGGCGCCTGGGCATTTCAGTGGCCGAATACCTGCAGCAGAAAGCGCAGCGGGAACCCTGTGCCGGTGTGTTTGACAGCGACGGCAGCTGCGTGGTGCAAAGCGCAGCCGCCGCGCCGCGCGGCCACGACGAACTGGCACCTACGGCACACGGCGTCGCGCGTCAGGATAATAGGGAAGGCGAAGGTCCGGGCACGATGCGTGGCGCAGCCGCTGCGCCGGGTACTGCGTTCTGAACAGCCTGCGGCAGCGCGCCGCGGAGCTGATCCCGGCGCCTGCAAATCATCGATAGCCTTGCGCCGGATGCTAAAATGCCGGGCGAGTAAGGCGATGCAATAATAACAACAAGGAAGGTTGGCCGAGCGGTTGAAGGCACCGGTCTTGACAACACGCCGGCGCAGCCGGCTTGTTGCGGCGTAGGCTAACCTTTAGGTTATGCCGGAGCCAAAACCGGCAGGCACAGTTGGCAGAAGGAAGGTTGGCCGAGCGGTTGAAGGCACCGGTCTTGAAAACCGGCAGGGGCGCAAGCTCCTCGTGGGTTCGAATCCCACACCTTCCGCCAGACCAGCGTTTTAGGAAGTCCAAAGAAGTCCGAAGAAATTCGATAAAACCCTTGTTTTTCATATATAAACTGTAAATTGCCGGCCACGGCCGTCCAACAATTGCGTCCGACGCTTGAATGTGGTAAAAAGTGTGGTAACTTTTTCCGACTCAAAAAAGTTACCACACTTTGGCCAAGCTCAATCTTCTTACCGATGCGGAGTGCAAGAACGCAACCGCAAAGGGCAAAGCAATCCGCAAGCTGCATGACGGCGGCGGCTTGTATCTGTGGGTCTACGCCGATGGCCGCAAGTACTGGCGATTGCGCTATGTAATCGCTGGCAAGGAGAAATCGCTCTCCTTTGGCGTCTATCCCGAGGTGGGACTGAAGCCGGCGCGCAAGCGGCGCGACGAAGAGCGCCGACGCCTGGAGAGCAACCTCGATCCGTCGGCCGAGCGCAGAGCGCAGAAGCTGCGCCGTAGCATTGCCGCGGCGAACACCTTTGAAGCAGTCGCTCGGGAGTGGTACGAGAAACAGCTCCATACCTGGGTTCCCGGTCATGCCGATGACGTGAAGCGCCGGCTCGAGCGCAACGCTTACCCCTCGATCGGCCGCCGGCCGATCAGCGACATCGAAGCGCCCGAGCTATTAGCGGCGCTGCGGCCGATCGAGAAGCGGGGCGCGCACGACCTTGCGCACCGGATCCTGCAAGTCTGCGGCCAGGTGTTCCGCTATGGCATTGCTACGGGTCGCTGCAAGCGCGACATTGCGCGGGACCTGCGCGGAGCGCTGACACCCCATCAGAAGCGCCACCAGGCGGCGATACGGCCGGAGGAACTGCCGCAACTGCTTCGAGCGATCGCAAACTATGACAGGCTTGGCGACAAACAGACTCGGCTTGCGCTGGAGCTTCTCGTACTGACTTTTGTGCGCACCAACGAGCTAATCGGCGCCGAGTGGACTGAGTTCGACACAGACGCCGGCCTATGGATCATTCCGGCTGCGCGCATGAAAATGAACACTGAACACCTCGTCCCGTTATCGACGCAGGCCCTTGCAATCCTGGAACAATTGCGCGAGATCGGCGGCGGCAGCCGCTTCGTGTTCCCGGGCAGGAATCGGGACAAGCCTATCAGCAACAACACGATGCTCTTTGCTCTGTACCGCCTCGGCTACAAAGGCAAGATGACGGGCCACGGGTTTCGGGCCGTGGCCAGCACCTGCCTCAACGAAATGGGCTTTCGCGCCGACGTGATCGAGCGCCAGCTCGCGCACTCAGAGCGCAACGCAGTGCGAGGCGCATATAACCGAGCCGAGTATTTGCCAGAGCGTAAGAAGATGATGCAAGCTTGGGCAAAGCACGTCGAAACATTGCGCCAGGGTGCGAAGGTGATCCCCTTCAAGACAGCGTAATGTTTTGCCGTCCTCGGTGCCGCGCACGGGTGACACGGCTGCCTGCTTGTGTCCCCTCTTGTGTTGCATCGGTCAAAGAGGCTGCACTATAGCTCCGTTGAGTGGCGCGCCCGATAAGCGCTATCGACAATCGTCAAGTGCTTTCCCGTACAATTGTGCTATTGAGCACATATCGCGCACGACCGCCTAATCCTGATCAAGTGCCGTGGGCGCGATTAGTACTAAAACGTGATTCAAAGGCAAACCGGCCTTTAGGAAGACGCTAGGCTGGCACCTGCGTTACTTACTGAAAGGGAGACGCTGAGCAAATGTCGAATCCCACGAAAGCTAACCCCGGACTCGCCGATCAGCTCGCCGAGGAACGAAGACGCGTCGATTTTGACTCGTATGACATCACAATTCAGCAGATTCTGTCGATGGTCGCCCAACACCAAATAGACGTGGCCCCGACCTACCAGCGTCGCTTCCGCTGGGATGCTCCCAGGCAGTCGCAATTAGTGGAATCCATCTTTCTCGGGATTCCGGTTCCCAACCTGTTTATGGCGACAAATTCAAACGGAACATGGGAGGTCGTAGACGGCGTTCAGCGTCTCAGCACGATTGTGCACTTCGCTGGAGACGCGAAAACTCGGACAGCACTCGGCATCTCGCAGCCCCTTACGATTGTGGACCTTGAGAAGCTGACAGGAATAAACGACCTCACCTATGCGATGCTGCCGCCGAGCATACAGACGCAATTCATGCTCCGTCCGCTCAAAGTTACGACACTTAGCGACAAGAGCGATTTGAAGGTCCGGTTCGATCTCTTTGAGCGGCTAAACACTGGCGGCGTGAAACTCACAGACCAGGAGATTCGTGGCTGTATCTATCGCGGCCAATTTAACGAATTCTTAGAGCGAATGGCTGCCACGAAAGATTTCAAAAAGGTTGTCGTGCTCAAAGATTCAATGGAGGACGACGGGACCCGTGAGGAGTTCGTGCTGCGCTTCTTTGCTTTTCTCAATCGGTACAAGAAATTTGAGCACTCGGTTGTTGATTTCCTGAACGATTACATGGCCGACGCTTCGAAGTCGTTCGACTATACCAACGGCGAAAAGGTCTTTTTGGATACATTCTCGCAGTTGGCGCGCTTGTTTCCGAAAGGAATCAGTCGGAGAACGCGCCTAACTCCTGTCAACCTGTTCGAAGCAATAGCGGTCGGCGCTGCCATCGCGCTCAGGACTCGCCCCAAGCTAAGCAATCGTGGCGTCATGAGCTGGATGGATTCCGACGAGTTGAGGAAAATGACGACGGGTGGAACGAATAACAAGACAATGGTCGTCGGTCGGATCCAGTATGCCGCGAAGAAGTTCAGGGCCAAGTGATACTCTCAGGGGTCAACGCAGAGGCCCTCAAGCGAATCGCTTCAGCGCGATCACTTCTCAGGGTAGTCGAATCACTTGAGAGTGGCGTCGGTATGCGGAACGATGCCAGCCGCTCGGCGAAGGGCTTGCTCATTGTACAAAATTACGCGGTCTACGAGTACGTGGTTGTCGAATCGGTAAGGATGCTCGTCGGGAACGTGAACTCTCGCGCGTTACCGTTCGCATCGACACGCGCCGAGTTGCTAGCGATGGCGCTCGACCCAGAATTCGCGTCCGTAATCGCGGGGTCACTGAAAAAGACCTGGGACGCGCGTTCTGCCTTGCTGCGAAAAATGCGCTCGAATGCGGTTGTCACGATAAGCGAAGGCCTTTTTCCGAAGGATGGAACGCAGTTTAGACCTGCACAGATCGAGACAATCTGGAGTCTATTCGGTCTCCCGGGAACCATCGTACCGACACCTCGGCTGCGGGGGCACATCGAGGAAATGGTCGATGCTCGCAACAGGATCGCGCACGGCAATGATGCACCAGACACAGTGGGAAGCCGGTTTACAGTTGCCGATGTGGAGAAACGCATAAACGACACCGAGTGCGTATGCACGCACATCATGACCATGGCGAGCCGCCACACTGAGAACATGAACGCATTTCAATAGCTTATTTTGTAAAAGTAAAATCAAGGGTTACAGATATCGCGTTCGCTTGCACCATATTCTAAATTGACGATTTGACCGTGGATAAATTGCAGATCACCTCACCTTATAATGACGATATGAATTCTCCGACGCCTCCCGGACACACCGTCGACCTATCAGGTTATCTCCCCTTCGATCCCTCGAAGCTCGGAGACCACCAGAAGGCCCTTCCGGCCATCGCCAAGGATGCAAAACGTATCGCCGCAATCGAAGACGCTATTGGTCGAATACCCACTTTTCACACACTTTACAATGCGGATGCGCGTTGTATGGAGTTCCTGAAACCGGCAAGCGTGCATCTCGTAGTTACGTCACCGCCGTACTGGACGCTGAAGGAGTACCAGCGAACGGATGGCCAGCTGGGCTTTGTCAGCGACTATGAATCCTTTCTGAAGGCGCTCGACGAGGTCTGGCGTGGCTGTTACAACGCTCTGGTGCCAGGTGGACGATTGGTGTGCGTCGTGGGTGACGTGTGCCTTTCTCGGCGCAAAAACGCGGGCGTTCATTCGGTTATCCCCCTACACGCTTCGATCCAGGAGCATTGTCGGATACTCGGTTTCACCAATCTTTCTCCAATTATTTGGCACAAGATTGCCAATGCCGCTTACGAAGCCGACGGCAACGGCGGCGGTTTCCTTGGCAAGCCATATGAGCCGAACGCGGTGATCAAGAACGACATTGAGTTCATTCTGATGGAGCGCAAGCCTGGCGGTTACCGTTCACCGTCACTCGCCACTCGTATCCTGAGCGTGATTTCCACCGATAAATACCAGCAATGGTTCCAGCAGATATGGACCGGTCTTACCGGTGCCTCCACGCGCGATCATCCTGCACCGTATCCGCTTGCACTCGCGGAACGGCTTGTCCGCATGTTCAGCTTCGTCGGAGATACCGTACTCGATCCATTCATGGGCACCGGAACTACGAATGTCGCCGCCGCAAAATGGGGGCGCAACAGCATCGGCGTCGAGATCACGCCGGACTATTTCGAAATGTCTGCGTTGCGCGTGTCTAGGGATACGGCAAACCTTTTCTCAGAGACAACTATCCATCTTGTCAGAGGAAGCGATGAAAAACTTCGACGAACTGATCCGGGCCGGCGGCAAGAAGGCAATCCGCCACTACTGGAAGACAAGAACAGGGCAGCTGAGCCCACGCCGGGACGGCGGAAAAGTTCAAGATCAAGGACGAAGAGCGGAGGTGACCGGAGGAAAGCAGCTTGATGGATTTATCCGACTGATCCGCGATTTGCTGAAGGAGGCAGGCGTCAAGAACGCTGAAATCTATACCGGGCAAATCGATTCCTATATTCCAGGCTATTTCCGGCCAACCAAGCGGTGGGATCTTCTCGCAATCGTGGAGGGCAATCTGCTCGTCTGCATCGAGGTGAAATCGCAAGCAGGGCCGTCGTACGGGAACAACTTCAACAATCGTATCGAGGAAGCGATCGGCAACGCCCACGACTTCTGGCGTGCCTATCAGGAGAAGGCGTTCACATCATCGATGAAGCCGTTCCTCGGCTTTCTAATGCTCCTTGAGCATGACGCTGCATCGACAAAGGCAGTGAAGGAAAAGGAACCGCATTTCGAGGTGCTCCCAGAATTCAAGGATACCTCCTATGCAAAGAGATACGAGATCTTCTGCGAAAAGGCGCAGCGCGAAGGCTTATATGACGCCACCGCTTTCCTGATGTCGGATCAACGCGGCGGACTCAAGGGTGAATACATCGAGCCCTCCGAACAACTAACGCTCAAGACATTGGCGGCCGCAATATATGGGAAGGCCATAGCCTTTTGCAAACAAAGAGAAACTGCGACCAAGAAGACCGGAGATTGAGGATTTCCGTTCACGATCGACCGCGAGCGCGAGCCTTGATCTGCGCGCGCTCGGCTGCCCGGCGTTGCTGGCGGTTAAGTGGGGGCGTTTCGCGGCGCTCAATGTCCCGGCGCTCGTCGCGCGTTGGTGCGATCTTTCCGCTCCGCACGCGCTCAAGGAAACGCTGCCATGTAGGCAACTGATAACCGACCGCCTCCATCACAAGCGAGGCCTTGCTCCGCCCGGTTACCGTCGCTAGCTCGTCCAACACCGTATCTACCGCTCCAGGGACGCTCAGGTTCACCCGTACCGATTCAGCCATGTCCGATTTCCAAAAGGCACTGCAAGACAGCTAATGTACCGATCCGTTACGATATGTGCCAGCTGTAAGTATCGCTGCAAACCTAAGCCCATGATTGGCAATCGGCAATAGATGCTGTTAGTTTCCCTCCGTATTACTGTACGGAGGGAACGTTTCTTGGCTAGCACATTGCAGGTCTGCGCCGTCGAGGCGTGTCCGCTCGTTGAGCTCTAGGGGCGGTGTCGCCGTGCGTCCGTCCTCGCCCCCGCTGCGGGCGGGCGCACGACGACACCGCGTAAGATTAGCCTAAGGAACGTGGCGCGGCAGCGCTCGGGCTCGACGAATATCGACGACAGAGATGTGGTAAGAAGTGTGGTAACTAGCAAGCGCCACATTGCCTAGAGCAAGGATTGACGCGGTTCTGCCAGCATAGTGTGAAAGACACACCTGCCACCTCTTTTGTTTTACGTTCTTACCGCAGAATCCAGACGATCAGCCGCGCTCATTGCGGCGCCGCATACTCCGCAGCCGCGGACACGCGCCGGGCGCCGTTATAGCGCTTGGCCCAGTAGTGTTTCTGAAGATTATCGATTCTGACCGTCTCGCCGGTGCGCGGCGCATGGATGAACATATGGTCGCCGAGATAAATGCCGACGTGCGAGAACGTGCGGCGCATGGTGTTGAAGAACACCAGGTCGCCCGGTTCGAGTTCGTCCTTGGATACCGGCGTGCCCTCTTTGCTGATTTCGCGCGAACGGTGCGGCAAGACCAGGCCCAGACCCTCGCGATAGACGTAGGCGACGAAGCCGGAGCAGTCGAAGCCGGTCTGGGGTTTGTCGCCGCTGCGGCGGTAACGGATGCCGATAAGATCGCGGGCGCGGTCTATGATTTGTTCAATGCCGTCGCGATAGCCCGTGAATCCGGATTCGGCGTCCTGCATCTGAGCCGGGGATTCGTCGGCGAAAGCGCAGGGCGCAGCCAGGACGCAGGCGATGAGGCTCGCCCGAAGCAGGATTTTGAAGCGCATGGGAGCGCAATATAGCCCTCGGCGGAACGCTGTGCAAGCGCGCCGCCGATCTATTCTCGACGTCGTCCCTGTAATTGGGTAGGCTAGCGTCCACAAAAGCGAGCGGCTGCGCCGCATCGCGTCATCTACAGGGAATGCCTATGACCC